>MHGH01000001.1:0-114 GCA_001805465.1 Omnitrophica WOR_2 bacterium RBG_13_41_10
TGAGCCCCGCTCCCAAGCGGGGCGAATGGGGCACGGGAGATGTGGGAGCGCCGACAGGCGCGGTGCCTAAAGGATCTTTGATTCTTTAAAATAAGTTCTGACCTCATCGCAGAG
>MHGH01000001.1:126-2439 GCA_001805465.1 Omnitrophica WOR_2 bacterium RBG_13_41_10
ACCGATATAGATAGGATTTCTTAATATGCTTTGCAAATGGGCTTTGCTAAAAGGTAAGTCTTTATTATTAAGTATTTGTTTGTCTTTTAATAGTTTATAGGTTTTAGCCAAAGAGCCACTTTCTGCAAAAATCGCAAAAATCTCAGTTAGTTTTTGTCCATCTGGCATCAGCCGCTTATCCACTACCTTATAACCAAAAGGCACGTTGCCACCATTCCACATTCCTTTGTGCGCCCGCTCTAAAAGCTTATCTCTCGTTCTTTCGCTGGTTAGCTCTCTCTCAAACTGGGCAAAGGTAAGCATAATGTTACGAAGCAAGCGGCCGGATGGGGTAGACGTGTCAAACCTCTCGGTAATGGAGATAAAATCTACCTTATGTTGCTCGAAAATCTCCATTAGGGCATAAAAATCTTTTGGTGAGCGCGTGAGCCGGTCTATCTTATAAACAGTAACCACATTGATTTTATTTTCTTGGATATCGCGTAGCATATTCTGAAACGCTGGGCGTTCTAAATTAACACCGGTAAAGCCAGCATCACTATACACCTTAAAAACAAAAAGATTTTCTTGGCTATTTATAAAAGATTTAATCTTTTCTTCTTGCGCTTGTCAGGAGTTAAATTCGACTTCGGCTTGGTTATCAGTAGAAACGCGGGTATATATTGCGGCATTTGTCATTTTCTGAAGTTAAATTCTTTTTGTGGTAACTTTTCTCTAATTAGTTTGTAAATTTTATCCACAAATTCTTCGGCGGTTTTAAGTGCATCTTTCGCTTCTTTTATTGAACAAGGGATATCTGGTTCATAAATAAACCTATTCCTTTTTTTCCTCATAAAGTCGTAATCATTGATAAGCTTTTTAAATTCATCTCCTAAAATTGAACCCACAAACCTGACAACCGTTAGATGTTTATCCTTTATATCGGGCCTAAAGCCTTCGCTAAACATAAGCGCCAAGCCTGAGCGTAACATTGCGTTATAAGCATAGTTAAAAGCACATTCTTCGTCTTCGTCCAAGTTTCTTTTGGCAGTTTTAATGTCAATGTAGGCACGCTTTACCAGATTCAATATACCCCTATGATCAATAGGGCACCTTTTTATTAAATTTTCTTTTAGGAGTTTTTCTTTTGATTCTTTATAGATCATTTTCTTTGCCTACCAACATTATTTTAGGATTTTTTAATAAATCCATTATAAAACCCCTTTTTGATTTTTTCTTTGTTTTAAATTCTTGTAGAGAATAAATAGTGGGGTTTATTTCTCTTTTGAGCCTTTTTTCTAATTCAGCGATCTTTTCGTTGAGGCTAGATGTATTTGGATTACCGATTATCATAAGGTCTATATCGCTGGCGGACTTCTCTTTCTTGGAAGCAAATGAGCCATAGATAAAGGCAATTTTTATGCCATTTATAGAAGACAAGGCTTTTTTTAGGCTTCCTTCCACGCCAACTGTCTTAGAAACAATGCTTTTTAGTTCTTTAAAAAGAGGATGGCTAGTATTTATGGAATAGAAGAGGAGGTTTCCGACTTTATTGGTATTAAACAAATTATCTTTTTGAAATCTTAAGAGTTCTCTGCGAATACTTCCGGCAGAATAACCTAATAGTCGCTGAAGCTCTCTTAGGTAATATTTTTGAGATGGGTTAGTGAAGAAAAGGGTAAGCAGGTCTTGTCTTATTCTTGATTTTGAAATGTAAAGACTCTCCAACATACTAGCTCCTATTTGAGTACAATTGTACTCAATATAAGATATAATGTCAAGAAATATTTTTATCCAAATAAATAATCTTACGAAACAAGATTAAAAATCCTGCCCCTCTTGAAGAGAGCGGGGTTTGCGGCCGGGCGCGGGCGGCCGCAAACCAAGCAGTTTCTCAAAATATAAAAGAAAAAAGCCTTATCCCTAGAGATAAGGCTCCTTCAAAGATAGCTCCCTCTAAGCGACGAAATTAGAAATTATTTTAAAGGAACAATGATTCTTTAGGCGCCCCGCCTTTGGCGGGGCTCCCACATCTCCCGTGCCCCATTCGCCCCGCTCCCAAGCGGGGCGAATGGGAGATACGGTAGCCCCGCACCTGCGGGGCGGTGCCTATAAATCTTTCTTCTTGCAACCGTGAATTGTATTAGGTAGAATAATAGGGAAAGTTCGTTGAGAAGATCCAAGGGGAGCCATTGACTTCTTAACCCTCTGTGATAAACTATATTGCAGAGGGTTTTTATTTGGAGTATAATAAAAACAAAAAGGAGGTGTTCATGACAAAATTTTTTATGTACGGAAAGTATTCGCAGGAGGCGATAAAAGGCATCT
The DNA here is from genome assembly GCA_001805465.1 of Omnitrophica WOR_2 bacterium RBG_13_41_10. Classification (GTDB taxonomy): domain Bacteria; phylum Omnitrophota; class Gorgyraeia; order Gygaellales; family Profunditerraquicolaceae; genus RBG-13-41-10. The sequence goes on from MHGH01000001.1 coordinate 2,434, forward strand.
CAGCCG
>MHGH01000001.1:2451-35003 GCA_001805465.1 Omnitrophica WOR_2 bacterium RBG_13_41_10
AGGCATTTGATCTGATAGCAAAATCCGGGGGTAAAGTAAATTCAATGTACGCGCTTCTGGGCAAATATGACATCGTGCTGATAACGGATTTTCCGGATGTTGCAGACGTGATGAAGGCATCCATTGCCTTAAACAAGCTGACCGGTATAACCTTTACCAGCTTCCCTGCTATCAGTATCGAGGAATTTGACAAAATCACTACATAAGCGGGATTACCGAAGGGTCGTCCCCGAATACAACTGGTAAATTTTAGCGAATGACAATAGTAAATATAATAGGAGAAGTAAGAAAGCTCGTAGATTTAGTAAGCTATCAGAATAGTGCTATCGTAAGCAAAGAGATTATTAAGAACGAAAAAGGAACGGTTACGCTGTTTGCATTTGATAAAGGACAGGGATTGAGTGAGCATACCGCTCCTTTTGATGCATTAGTATATAATTTTGACGGTAAAGCAGAAGTAATTATCGAAGGAAAGCCGCATCTTTTAGGAGAGGGAGAGATTATAATTATGCCAGCAAATAAGCCGCATGCCTTAAAAGCGATAGAGCGTTTTAAGATGCTTTTAGTGATGGTGAGGGAGAAAGGATAAAATGAAGCGTATTTTATTGTTTATTTTGCCGATTTTAATCATTATTGCCGTGGCATTCACTATATTCGGAATCGTACAGGTCCGCTATGAAGAAGAAAAACTAATGGATGACCTGAAAAGGAAGGCCAGGGCTGTGGCGGAAAGCGTTGAATTGTCGGCAAGATATTCGCTTATTAACAATGACCTTAAGTCAGCCAAGCGCCTTGTAGAAAGCTTCCAAAAGAGGGAGAGGATGCAGGGTTGCGTAATCTACGATAAGGAAGGCCTGATTTTAGCTATTACTGAACGAATCTCTGATTGGGGGCAGAAAGAAAAGACATATATCAAAGAAATCCTAAATACCCAAAGTGCCAGGGGTGCAATTGAAATATTTGGGGATTATTCGGTATATAGCTACACCTTGCCGGTATTAGATGATGAGAATAATATTTTGGGCGTAGTAGAAGTCATATATGATACCTCTTATCTCTTCACTACCTTAGCCGATTTATGGAGGAGGATAAGCACAACATTAATTATCTTGATATCGCTCATAGCAATCACTGCTGTTTTAATCCAAAGGCAGATTTTTATCCTTCCTGTGCGCCGGCTTACGCAATGGTTTAGCCATTTTCAAAGGGGCGAGATAGACGAAAGCCATCCTATAAAAGAAAAAGGAGAACTCGGCAAGCTTGCCAGTGAAGTAGAGCAGGTAGCATTAAGTTTACGGGTTGCCCGAAGGACAATTTCTGATGAAGCTTCTGTACGGTTGCAGAAAGAAGAAGTATGGACGGAATCCAAGTTAAGGGATTTAGTTCGTGCTAAACTAGGGGATAACGCATTATTTGTAGTTTCGAACCGTGAACCGTATATGCATGTTCTAGATGAATCTACCGGCGTGACTAAATGCATTAGGCCCGCAAGCGGCGTGGTTACCGCTATACATCCTGTTTTGTGCGCCTGCGGAGGAACATGGATTGCCCATGGCAGCGGCAATGCGGATAAGAAATTTGTTAATTCGAAAGATAAATTAGGCGTACCTCCTAAAGATAATCGCTATATTCTTAAAAGAGCGTGGTTAACGAAAGAGGAAGAAGATGGATATTATTACGGATTTGCTAACGAAGGCCTATGGCCGTTATGTCACAATACACATACGCGGCCGATCTTTCGAGAGTCAGATTGGCAGATGTATAAAAAAGTGAATCAGAAGTTTGCCGATACTCTCCTTGAAGAATTACCGGCTAAGCCTCCGTTTATCTTTATTCAGGATTACCACTTTACATTACTTGCTAAGATGATTAAAGAGAAGCGACCCGATGCAACCATTGCCTTGTTTTGGCATATCCCTTGGCCCAATCCGGAAAATTTCTCCATATGTCCGTATCGTCAGGAAATTCTCGATGGAATGTTGGGCTGTGATTTAATCGGATTTCATGTTCAGAATCATTGCAATAATTTCTTAGATACTGCCAATAGGCTTCTTGAGTCGCGCGTTGATACTGAGAAATTTAGCATCATCCGTTTCGATAAAGAGACATTTGTCAGGGCTTTTCCTATAAGCGTTGACGGCCATATAAGCGAAGGCAGTTTTAAGGTTGAACCGATCAGGGAGATAGAGAAGCTAAAGAAAGAATACGATCTAAAAGATAAAATAGTGGGATTAGGCGTAGATAGAATTGATTACACCAAGGGCATAATCGAGAGGGTATTGGCCGTCGACAGGTTTTTAGAAAAATATCCCGAGTACAAGAAAAAATTTGTCTTTATTCAGCTTGCCGCTCCCAGCCGAACGCATATAAAGCGCTATCATGACCTCATAGGCGAGATAGATGAATTGGTGGAAAAGAAAAACTGGAAATATCTTGACGGTGATTGGAAACCGATAATATATCTAAAGCGCCATTTTTCTCAAGACGAGATAGAGCCTTATTATATGCTGGCTGATCTGTGTATTGTCAGTTCTCTGCATGACGGTATGAATCTGGTTGCCAAAGAGTATGTGGCAGCCAAGAAAGATTTATCCGGAAGCCTGATTTTAAGCCAATTTACCGGTGCGGCGCGAGAATTAACCGATGCCATTCAGATTAATCCATATTCCATAGAAGAATTTGCTGATAGTATTAAGTTGGCTCTAGAAATGCCTTCGGAAGAGAAGGAAAAGCGCATGGAGAATATGCGTAAAATTATCAGCGAAAATAATGTCTATCGCTGGGCAGGTAATATCATTACAGAACTTACGGCATTAAAGAAAGTTTAGATGGAATATTTATTTTCTCATCGGAATAAATTAAAAGACATATTAACTGACAAGTTTGTGTTTCTTTTTTTGGACTATGATGGAACTTTAACCCCAATTGCGCAAACCCCCGATAAGGCGGTAATTTCTAAAGAAAAAAAAGATTTATTGGGCAGGCTATCTAACAATCCTAACTGTAAGGTAGCTATTATCAGTGGTAGGTCGCTTAGCGATATAAAGGCCCTTGTAGGGATTAAAAGTATTATTTATGCCGGTAATCATGGCCTGGAAATAGAAGGCCCAAAGATTAAATTTGAGAGCAGGCTTTCCCCGAGATTCAAGTCTATTATCAGGGATATATATAAAGATGCGGTTGGCAGGTTTTCCAAAATTAAGGGGGTTTTAATAGAAAACAAGGGATTGACCTTAAGCGTCCATTATCGCCTGGTAGATAAACAGGATATTCAAGAGTTCTTAAAGATATTAGCTGAAATAACTGATCCTTATATTGTCCGCAATAAAATAAAGATTAATTCCGGTAAAAAAGTTTATGAGATAAGGCCTCCCGTAATGTGGGATAAAGGTAAAATTGTCTTGTGGCTGTTGTCTAGGCAACAATTTTTGTTAGAAAATAATAATATTTTGCCTATTTATATCGGAGATGATACTACCGATGAAGATGCCTTTAAGGCGCTAAAGAAGAAAGGCCTGACAATATTTGTGGGAGAAAAGGCCAGTCCAGGAGCCCGATATTATTTAAAAAATACGGAGGAGGTAACCGAACTCTTAAGGCTAATTTTTGATCTTAAGCATAAGTAAGATATGGCAGAATTAATAAAGGCTAAAGAGCCATTTAGATTTTATACAAGATTGCACCTGACTGAGCTAACCGGTTTAAGGGCCTCTACCTTAAGCCAATTAGTAGGACTGATAAAAGAGGCTTCCGGTTCTTGCATTTACCACCATACCCATAGATTTCTGCAACAGCATCAGTATCTTTCTCCTGAGCCGCCGAATGACTTTGCCTATTGGGTAGCAGAGATTCTTGGCGAAAAGGAATTGGGGGAGAAACTCGCCAGCATTGATACCATTCAATACTCAACTATTCACGGCCTTCGCGAAGCGATTGTTACCACCATGGATGATTATCTAAAGAACAATGCTCTGGCAAAACTAAGATTTGCTGGCGAAGGAGCGGAATTCCATTTTATGAAATCAGTCAGTTTCGTAATTCCCACAAATTACGTTGTCTCTGATTTAAAAAATTTTAAAGATACATTGGGTAATATAACTATTGATTCAATATACTTCCATATTTTTGAAGCACGATTGCGCCTGGAAAGAAAAACCAATGACTTTTCTAATTGGATAGAAAATTCCATAGGCGATAAAGAACTGGCAGAGGAGATTTCAAGGCTCGATCCTTATGCCTATACCTTAGAGGAATTAAGGAGAGTAATAATTAAGCTTATAGAAAAAAGGCTTTCCGTTTAATATGAAAAGAATAGATGAATATATTCCCATAGTGGGTAGTTCCGTTATTGACGATTTAAAATTACTTGGAGAAAAACTTAAAAATAAAGTTATTCAACATATCAATTCTACGCCCGTAGGCGGCGGTGTTGCCGAAATATTAAACCGCATGGTTGGGCTGTTAAGAGAATTAGGCGTAGATACAAGATGGGACGTCATAAAAGGCGGAGAGCAATTTTTTGGAGTGACAAAAAAGTTTCACAACGCATTGCACGGCAGGGCCAAAGAGATAACCCAGAGGGATTTTGAAATATTCATGGAGACCAGCCAGCAAAATTTAGAAAATGTCAATACCTACGGAGATATTGTTTTTGTCCATGACCCGCAGCCAATAGCTCTGATAAAAAAGAAAGCCGCTAACAAATGGCTTTGGCGTTGCCATGTTGACGTATCTAATCCTAATGAGAAAGTTTGGGGATTTCTTATGGATTTTATCGTTCAGTATGATTCTGTAGTTTTTTCTGCTCCGGCTTTCTCCCGGAAGTTACCCGTCAGGCAATTTTTAATTTCTCCATCCATTGACCCTTTAAGCGACAAAAACAAAGAATTACCCCAAGAAACAATAAATTCGGTCTTAAGAAAATACGGTATTAAAAAAGACAAAGCAATCATCACCCAAATATCCCGTTTTGACCGCTTAAAAGACCCCATAGGCGTAATTGAAGCATATTTGCAGGTAAAAAAATATATCAATTGCCAGCTGATCTTGGCCGGTGGTACCGCCGAGGATGATCCAGAAGGACTCCAAGTGCTTGAGGAAGTTAAAGAGAAAGCTAAGAATGACCGCGATATTCATATTTTGCTTTTACCACACAACGATATAGAAGTGAATGCACTGCAAAGGGTTTCCGATGTCATTGTTCAGAAATCTCTTAAGGAGGGATTTGGTTTAACGGTCGCCGAAGCTCTATGGAAAGCAAAACCCGTTGTAGCTTCTAATGTCGGCGGTATCCCCTTACAGATAAAACACAAATATTCCGGTTTATTGTGCCGTTCAGTTGAAGGCGCTGCTTTTGCGATAAAGCAGTTGCTTAATAGCCCGGAATACGCCCAAAAATTAGGAGAAAATGGCCGGGAGCATATTAGAAACAATTTCCTGCTTACCAGGCACCTAAGGGATTATATGTTGTTATTTCTTTCGCTTTATCATCCTGAAGATATAGTGTATTTGTAAAAGGAGAGCGTCAGTGAAATTATTAAAAATTAGGTAAATTGTTCTCACTCCTGAATTAAACCCCCCAAGTAAAAAAAATCCAAACTTTTCTTGACATTAATTGCTTTTTGCGTTATATTTAATGGTATTAATAGTTAAGATACTTAACTATTAAGGAGGTTAAATATGCCCGTAGTTTCTCTTAGCCATTTTGCCGGTAAAATGGGCGAGATTATGCCCATAATGATGAAAGAATTTACCCGGTGCATGGCCGTTGAATTGCATAAAGCAAAGGTTACCCTGCCGCAAATAATGATTTTACATTTTTTGGAGATGGAGCAGGAAGCCAAGATGAAAGACCTGGCGCGTTTTATGGGTGTTACCATGGCAGCCATGACCGGAATTATCGAGCGCCTGGTAAAAAGCGGCCACTGTACAAGAATCTACGACCCCCAAGACCGCCGGATTATTAAAATAAGATTAACCGCTAAAGGCGATAATTTAGTAAAAAATATCAATGAAGGTAAACACCGGATGATCATAAAAATATTTGGTAAAATCTCTGAGACTGACCGGCAGGATTATTTACGTATCCTATTGCAAATAAAGGAGATTTTACTCAGAGAAAATTCTCATTTAGCACAATGCTGATTAAGGCAAAATGTTTAAAAGGGCGTTAATTTTTTGTTTAAATATCGGGCTGATCTTTAGCCTTGTTTCTTCTGCCACAGCAAAAGATAAGCCTGGCAAGCCAGAAGAAAGGGCAAGGGAAATAGATAAAGCCCTTTTTATGGCCTCGGGCACTGTGGACAAGATTTTAAAAATTGGCTTAGTGGATTGTATGCTTTATGCCTTAAAACAAAATTCAGAAATTTTGGTTAAGCGCATCGAACCAAAATTAAAAGAAGACGAGGTGAAGATTGCTAAGGCCGATTTTGAGCCGACCTTTAATGCTGAATATACGGTACAAGATACAAACGAGGTTTCATCCAGCACTTTGCAGGGAGCGGATATTTTTAATACCCAAGACATGAATCTCAACGCCGATGTTTCGGGTAAGTTCACCAGCGGCACAGAATATAAGATGGGAATCCTTAATCAGAGATATAAAAGTGATTCCACATACCAGGTCTTTAATCCTTATTATGCCATAGAGCCAAAAATTACTATCACCCAGCCGCTTTTTAGAGGCTTTGGCACAATGGTAAATAAAGCGGATATTATAGTCGCCCAGAATAATAGATTACAATCCGGCGCTTCTTTTAAGGATACGGTTATGGATACTATCAGCAAAGCAAAAATAGCTTATTACAACTATATTTTTTATCTTGAAAGCTATGCTATTGCTAAGTTATCTTTAGAACGCGCCCAGCATTTATTGGAGATAAATAAAGCCAGATATCAAAAAGGGCTTATCAGTTCCGTTGATTTATTAGAAACAGAAGCAGCTGCAGCAGAGAGAGAAAAAACAGTGCTGACGGCTGAGGCCCAGGTCAAGAGAGCGGAGGATGACCTTAAACTCATTACCAATTTAGTTGATGACCCCCAAGTTTGGAACGCCAAGATTGAACTGATAGATAAGCCGGCATTTATTGTTGAAGAGGTAGATTTACTGCAAAGCCTAAAAGCAGCCTTTGAATACAGGCCGGATTACTACTCTGCGAAGATAGATTTGAAAAGCCGGGATATCAAAATCGTAACTGCCCAGAACGCCTTGCTTCCTACCGTTGACCTAGTGGCTAGTTTTGGCTTAAACGGATTAGGAAAAGACTATCAGAGTGCCCTCCAAAAAGTTAACCCCGACTATACAGACTGGGGCATCGGGGTTAAATTCAGCCTTCCTTGGGGCAGTGGAGATCGGGCAAAATACGACCAGAGGCAATTAGAGAAAGCCCAGGCCTTACTTGTATTTAAAAGATTAGAGCAGAATATTATTCTGGAAATAAGGGATAAGGTGAGAAATGCCAAAACACAAAAACAGCAGGTAGATGTGGCTAAGCTTTCCAAGGAAAAAGAGGCCCAGAACTACGAAGCGCAGAAAGAGCGTTACGCCGCAGGCCAGGTTTCTACTCATGATATGCTGGATTATCAAGATAAATTATCACAGGCCGAGCTTGACTATGTCAAGGCGTTAATTGATTATAATATTGCCTTAATTAATCTGGATAAATCTCAAGGGATAACCTTAGCCAAGAACAATATTAAACTGGAGGAGTGATGGCGAGTTCACGCAAGATGATTATAGCAGTATTTATGGTATTGACTGTTTTAGGCTGCCAAAAAGAGGAAAAAAGGCAGGCCGCAAATGCAATAATCCCGGTAGAGGTTTCTAAGGTTGAATTTAAAGACCTTGAGGAAACGCTTGATTATGTAGGTAATATCAGGGCGCAGGAAGAGGCAGTAATTTATCCTAAGGTCAACGGAAAAATTATGGAAAAAGTCAAAGAGGACGGAAGCCTGGTCAATAAAGGCGAAACAGTTGCCTATATCGACCGCGATGAAGTCGGTTTTAAATTTGAAAAGGCCCCTGTAGAAAGCCCGCTTAGCGGAATTATCGGCAGGGTTTATGTGGATATCGGAGAGAATGTCACCACGCAAACGCCCATTGCCTTGGTGGTTGATATGAGGCGCGTAGAAATAGATTTAGACATCCCGGAAAAATATTATTCAAAAATTGCCTTGGATCAAAAAGCAAGGGTTAAGGTAGATGCTTATCTGGATGAAGAATTCAGCGGCCGGGTAACCAAGATTAGCCCGGTGGTAGATTTGTCTACGCGCGCTGCGCCCATTGAAATTACCATAGATAATCCGCAAGGTAAGCTGCGCTCGGGAATGTTTAGTAAGGTAAGCCTGGTGCTCGCCGAGCATAAAAACGTGCCGGTGATTTTAAAAGAAGCAATTATGGGGAAAGTTCCGAATTTATACGTCTATGTTATAGAGAATCAAAAGGCGGTTTTAAGAAAAATTACCTTAGGTATCCGCCAGGGCCCGTATTATGAAGTAAGGGATGGCCTTGGCCAAGGGGATCCGGTTGTGATTATGGGGCAGCAGAGACTTTATGATGGTGCAGAGGTAATTACGGAGGAAGAGAAAGAATGAATTTTCCTGAATTCGGAGTTAAAAGGCCGGTAACGAATTTAATGATTTTTTCCGCAATTCTGGTGCTGGCTTTTTACAGCCTTACCAGGATAGGCATAGATAGCATGCCTGAAATTGAGCCGCCTTCTATCAGTGTAATCTCCAGCTACCCCGGCGCAAGCCCGGAAGACGTAGAGACTAAAGTTACTGAAGTGCTGGAGAACCAGCTTGCCACAACCCCGGGGTTAGAGAAAATCACCTCTACTTCTTCAGAAGGTTCTTCTAGGATCACCCTTAAATTCATTTGGGGGACAAATTTGGATGAGGCATCTAATGATATCCGCGACCGCATTGATTTAGCTAAACGGCTATTGCCGGATATCCCGGATGAAATGGATAACCCCATCATCTTTAAATTTAACACCGCTAATATCCCGATAATATTTTTTGGTTTTACGGCAACACAATCGTATCCCGAGCTTTATGATTTAATTGATAAAAGAGTAGGCGATGCCTTGCGCCAGCTGCCCGGGGTGGGGACAGTGCAAATTCAAGGCGGCGGCTTAGAGCGCCAGATTAATATTTGGGTAGACAAGACTCGACTCCAAGGGTATGGTTTCTCCATACTTGATATTCAAAATGCCTTAAGACAGGAAAACATTACCCAGCCCGTGGGAGATTTGAAAACCGGCATGACAGATTATCTCCTGCGGCTTCCCGGTGAATTCGCTACTCCCGAAGAAATAAACTTGGTAATTTTAGGCAGGCGCGAAGGAAAGCTTATTTATTTAAAAGATGCAGCGCGCGTGGAAGACAGTTTTAAAGAAGTCACAAGCATGGTGCGCGTTGACAAACAGCGGGGCCTGATGATGATGGCGCAGAAGCAAAGCGGCACCAATACCGTAGAAGTTGCGCAAAGGATAAAAAAGCGCATGGAAGAGCTAAAAAAGACGCTTCCGGCAGATGTAAAGGTGGTTACTATTTTTGATACTTCCAAAGATATCATTACCTCGCTTAATTCATTAAAATCTTCAGTGTGGCTGGCAATATTTTTAGTAATTTTAGTGGTCTGGTTTTTCCTGCGCCAGTTCGCCCCGAGTATGATTGTGGCCTTGACCATACCGTTTTCGCTTTTGATCAGCTTTATTTATCTTTTTTTAAACGGCAAAACTATTAATACCATCAGCCTTTCTTCCATAGCCATTGCCTCAGGCATGGTTGTTGATAATGCCATTGTTATCGTAGACAATGTCTACCGCCATTTCGAACGGGGCCAGCGGCCGCAGGAGGCAGCAATTTTTGGCACCTCAGAAATGTTTTTAGCTATCGCCGCCTCTACTGTTACAACGGTCGTGGTTTTTCTGCCGATGTTATTTATTCCGGGAGTTGTCGGCGTTATCTTCGGAGAATTAGCAGTGATTATTATTGTCACGCTTCTGGCATCGCTTTTTACTGCCGCAACTTTTAGCCCGATGCTTTGTTCAAAATGGATGCATTCTAATAACAGCACAATTAAAGAAACACATAAGGCATTCATTAAATTCTATGATTTTTCTGAGAAAATGTTTAAGGGCTGGGAGGATTTTTATGCCAGACAGCTTGGCTGGTCTCTGGGGCATAAGAAAATCATTATTATCGGTTTTAGCTTGGCGTTTATCTTTAGTTTAACCCTGACGCGTTTTGTCGGCAATGAATTTATTCCTGAAGAAGATACCGGGGACCTGCGCATAAATATCAGCCTTGCTGTTGGGATGAGGCTTGAAGAAAGCGATAGAGTCTCCAAAAGAATTGAAGGCTTGCTTGCTCAGGATATCCCTGAAGCAGAATATTATTATGTGAGAACCGGTTCAGTCAGGGGTTTGGGCAGGGCCTTTGGCGGCGCGCAGGGCTCGCATACTATCGCTGCCGGAGCAAAACTGGTAGCTAAGACCAAGAGAAAACGTTCGGTTGTGGAAGTCGGGCAAATTATCAGAAACAAGATAAAAAATATTCCCGGGGTAATCAAGGCCGATGTCTCCACAGGTAACCCCATAGGCCGCCTGATTACCGGAGGGGGAGGCAAGGCAATTCAAATTGAAATTATCGGGCACTCATTTGAAGAAACTGATGCCCTGGCAGAAAAAATAAAAGGTATTTTAGAACAGATCCCCGGAACAGTAGATGCTTCTATCTCGCGCGAGTTTAACCGCCCGGAATTAAGGATTGATGTTGACCGGGAAAAAACAGCGGCGTTGGGCCTGGACATGGGCACTATCTCCAACACCCTTCGGGCTTTTATTCAGGGGGTAACTGCGACAAAATACCGCGAAAAAGGAGAAACTTACGATATTTATGTCAGGCTTGAGGAGGCTTCGCGCACAAAACTAGAGGATATTGAAAACCTTTCTATCGTAGCCCCCCTGCCGCAGGAAAAAACTTCTTTTATTGCCTTGGCAGATTCAGAGGCGCTGAAAGGAATTTCCAGAGGCCATATTCAATTGTCTAACATCGCCAAAATTTCCGAAACCCTAGGGCCCCAGGATATTGACCGCAAAAACCGAGAAAGGGTAGTGCAGGTAGAATGTAATGCCTACAGGAGGTCTTCGGGAAAGATCATCGAGGACCTCAATAAAGAATTGGGTAAATTAACCCTGCCTAGCGATGTCATGATTAACATCGGAGGCGAGGCAGAAGAACAAGGAAAGGCATTTAAAGACCTGACGATGCTGTTATTGCTGGGTATCTGTTTGGTTTATATGGTAATGGCCGCGCAATTTGAATCGCTCTTAGACCCTTTTATCGTTATGTTCGCCATTCCTTTTACCTTTATCGGCGTAATTTTAGGCTTTGTCCTGACCAATACAACCCTGAGCATTATTACGTTTTTAGGGATTATTATGTTGATGGGCATCGTGGTTAATAACGCTATTGTTTTGGTAAGCTATATTCAGATCCTGCGCGCCCGGGGTTTATCTATGTATGAAGCAGTAACTACAGCGGGAAAAGAAAGATTAAGGCCGGTATTAATGACCACAATCACTACTCTAGTCGGGCTCCTGCCTTTGGCAATGTCCCGGGGCGAAGGTTCTGAGGTCTGGCAGCCATTGGGTATTACCATGATCGGGGGGCTAACAATATCTACATTAATCACCATGCTTTTTGTGCCTACACTTTATGCTATCTTCCACAGAAAAGCAGAGCTAACCGGAGGTGAGAAATAATGTTAAAAATGGTAATGATTGCCTACAATGAAGCAATTGATATGGAAGTAATGGAGATGATGGAAAAATGCAACTTGAAAAATTATACCAAAGTCATGGGAGTTTTTGGCCGGGGAGAAACCTCTGGCACGCATTTAGGCAATGATATCTGGCCGGGCAGGAACAACCTTCTTTATGCCGCCACACCGGAAAATGCCGCAAAACAGCTGGCCTCTGCTGTAAAAGAACTTAAGGTCAAGCTAGGCAAAGAAGGCATAAAAGCTTTTGTCTGGAATTTGGATGACGAGTAGATTTTTTAATTGAATATTCTTTATATTATGCTAAAATTAAAACGAATCAGTTAAAAAAGGAGGCAAGATGTACAAAAAAACATTATTTTTACTTGCAGCCCTGGCTCTTATAATAGCAGGCTGTGAAACAATGGGGCCAGATGCTAAGACAGGTACGGTTGCCGGTGGTTTGATTGGCGCAACCGCAGGAGGAATTATCGGGCATCAGAGCGGCCATGGCTTAGAGGGTGCAGCAATTGGCGCAGTAGTAGGAGCGCTCGGCGGCGGTTTAGTCGGCAGCAGCATGGATGATAGAGCCAAGGCAACTAACCCTAGCCATATTCCGCTTACCTCTATTGCAAATATGGCTTCCCAGGGTACCCCTGATGCGGTAATAATCGATGAAATTCAAAGGACTAAGTCGGTTTACAACCTAAATTCTGAGATCATTACTTACCTAAAAAATAATAAGGTAAGCGACAGGGTCGTTGATTACATGATGTCAACCTCTCAAAAATAAGTTAAGGAGGCCGCTATTAGCAGAATCGGAATTAGTGTCTTCTGTATATTAATAATGATTATGCTTTGCGCTAGTTATGGCTATTCGCAGGAAAGTTTAGCTGAACAATTATCGGTGCGGGTTGTAGAGGGCAGGGCCCAAAAGATTGATTCTGTGGGGCAGATATTAACAGTGCGTATTTTTAATGACGAAATAACTATTTTCGTGCCTGATAAAATTCAGATTGCCCGGGGTAGCGAAGCTATCCCCTTAGACGATATCAATGTAGGAGACTCACTAAGGATAAAATATTACGATGCCTCACCCGGCCCTTTAACAGCCATAAGCATTACTGATAACAATGCGGTAGATGATTTTTAATTAGTTATTAAATGATGAAGAAGTTTCTTTTTGTATTCCTTCTAGTATTATCTTTATTCATGGTACAGGAAAGTATAAGCCACTTTCCCATACCACTGCGAAAATCGCTGAAAGTCATCGCCGAAGGCAATTTTCTTGATATAGCCGAAGCGGCAACGCCCAAACTCATTATATTTTATTCGCCAAGCTGCCATAAATGCGCCCAGGTCAAAAACGAAGTAATCCCCCAGATACACGAAAAATTTAAGGACAAAATATCCATAGAATACCGCGATACCAGCGACATAGAAAATTATAAGTTATTATTGAGCCTGCGGGAAAAATATGCGCCTAATTTTGATGATACCGTGCCGGTATTTTACTTTAATGGAAATCTTTTAAGCAGCAAAGAGCCGTTAAGAGAAAATTTAGAGGCCTTAATTAATAATTCGCCAGGCACGACATCGCATGCACAAGAAGAGCCGTATGCAATAGATTTAATCAGCCGTTTTAAAGGTTTTCCTCCGGCGGCTATTGCCAGCGCCGGACTGATAGACGGAATTAATCCTTGCGCTTTCACGGTGATAGTATTTTTTATTTCCTTTTTAGTCTTGCAGGGCTATAGAAAAAGAGAGTTAATTGTTACGGGCCTGTCTTTTATTTTTATTGTTTTTTTAACCTATATCTTAATAGGAATAGGAATATTCTCTTTTCTTTATCGCTTAAGCAGTTTTTGGTTAGTGGCCAGGATATTTAATATCTCTATCGGGATTTTTTGTATTATCTTAGGAATTTTAGCGCTTTATGATTTCTTTAAGTTTAGGAAAACCGGCTCTAGCGCAGGCCTGGCTTTACAATTGCCGCAGGCAGTAAAAAATCAGATACATAAACTTATAGGTAAACATTATAGAAAATCTAAAGATAAAACGCAGAAGCTGCCTGTCTATAGTTTGGTTTTCACTGCCTTGATTACCGGGTTTCTGGTGTCAATTTTAGAGGCAGTCTGTACCGGGCAGGTTTATCTTCCGACGATAACCTTTATTTTAAAAACCGCTCCCTTAAAGATGGAGGCTTTTGGATACCTTATACTTTATAACCTGATGTTTATTTTTCCTTTGGCTATAATATTTTTGTTTGCCCTTTGGGGTGTTACCTCCGAACAATTTTCCAGGGTTTTAAAGAAGCACCTTTTATCCATCAAGATAATTATGGCTATACTATTTTTTGCTTTGGGCATATTCTTAATCCGGAGGGGATAAACGAAAAGAATGCGTTTGTTCTTAGGTATTTTATTTTTATTTATGGCAACCGGTTGTGCTGCTCAAGAAGAGCCTGATCAATACATTTGGGATTTTGGCAGCGCCAAAGAAAACGCAATATTAACACATGAGTTTATATTTAAAAATAATACTTCCCAGATGCTCACAATACAAAATGTCAGCACTTCTTGCGGCTGTACCATATCAGAAGTAAAACAAAAGATACTTTCACCGGGTGAATCTACTACCATAGAGGTTTCCTTTAATACTAAGGGCTACAGGGGTTTGGTAGAACAATACGTATATGTGAATACAGATGACCTTGACAATCCGGTTTTAAAATATATAATAAAAGCTCAAGTTAATCCCCAGGCTTCAAGCAAACCCCAATAGCTGGAATTCTAACAGAGAGGACAATAGGAGGTTTACAAAATGTGGTCTTTAAGATTAAGGATGTGGCTTTTGTTGACGATTCTTTTTGGCCTGATCTACGCGGTAATCGTAGTGATCGGCCGCGCCTTTTTACACGTCGGTGATTTTTATTTTTATCTGGCCATATCCTTGGTCATGATGTTTATCCAGTATATGATCGGGCCAAAGCTTGTAGAATGGAGTATGCGCGTTAGATACATCAATAAAGAAGAGTATCCGCGCCTGCATCAAATAGTCGCTGAGTTAGCCGTACGCGCAAAAATACCCACACCCCGCATAGGCATTGCCCAGATTAGCCTGCCTAATGCCTTTGCCTTTGGCAGAGGTATCCGAGACGGCAGGGTCTGCGTTACCGAAGGTATTTTGAAGCTGCTTAACGAGGATGAATTAAGGGCAGTGCTTGGCCATGAATTGAGCCACTTAAAAAACAGGGATGTGCTGACTATTATGTTGCTGTCGGTTATTCCGATGGTGATGTATAGGATCGCCTGGAGTTTTTTATTTTATGGCCGCAGGCGCGACAATAGAGGAGGCAACACGGCATTGATAGGCCTGGCAGCGTTTCTTTTTTATTTTATCACCAACCTGTTGGTATTGTATGCTTCGCGTATCCGCGAATATTTTGCCGATAAAGGTTCAGTAGCCTTAGGTAACCCTGCGCAAAACCTTGCCTCCAGCCTTTATAAGCTGGTCTATGGCTCTGCCCGGATGAATAAAGAATCCCTTAAGGAAGTAGAGGGCCTGAAGGCATTCTTTATCAATGACCCTTCCCAGGCATTAAATGAGATTAGGGAACTTAAGCAATTGGACCTGGATAAAAACGGCACCATTGATTCTTATGAGTTAGCACAAATAAGAATGAAAAAGGCAGCTTTAGGTTTTGGCGATAAATTGCTGGAATTATTAAGCACCCATCCTAATATGCTTAAGCGTATAAAACGCCTGTCTCAAATACAAAAGTTAGCTTAAGCCCGCTCTACAAAACAAGCTTTTATGCTTCCATTAGAGCATTCGAACTGTTGACATAACTTTAATTCTACTATATAATTAATAATCTATGGAATTAAACGAAATTCTCCAACAAAGACAGGCCAAGTTTAGTGCCCTAAAGGCTAAAGGCGTACCGGTATACGATAAGGTTTTCGCCGAAAATACCCCTATTGTTGAAGCCACTAGCGGCTTTCAGGAGGGTAAAAGGGTTTCTCTCTGCGGCCGGATTATGGCTAAACGTTTGCACGGCAAAGTCTTGTTTCTGGATTTAAGAGATGCCAGCGCAAGGATTCAGCTGTATATAAGAGAGGATTTTGTAGGTAAGGATAAATTCGCTATTTTGAGTGATATAGATATTGCCGACATCATAGGAGCCAAGGGAGAGCTTTTTAAGACCCATACTGGCGAGGCAACGGTTAAAGTAGAAGATTTCGTAGTTCTGGCCAAGGCCTTCAGGCCCTTACCGGAGAAATGGCACGGACTAAAAGATGTAGAGCTGCGTTACCGGCAGAGGTACCTAGACTTAATTGCCAACGAAGAAGTAAAAAAAGTATTCCTCATCCGCGCTAAAATTATCAAAGCCATGAGGAATTTCTTAGAAGACAGAGGTTTTTTAGAAGTAGAAACCCCCATGATGCACGCTATACCCGGAGGAGCTGCCGGCCGGCCTTTTAAAACACGCCATAATGAGTATGGCATAGATTTATATTTAAGGATCGCTCCGGAACTATATCTAAAACGCCTTTTAGTCGCAGGTTTAGATAAGGTCTATGAGATCAACCGCAGTTTCCGCAATGAAGGAGTGTCTACCAAGCATAACCCTGAGTTTACCATGCTTGAAGTTTATTCTGCTTATGCTGACTATGAGGATATGATGCAGTTATGCCAGGATTTAATTGTCTTTGTGACAAAAGAGGTATTAGGCAAGACTAGTTTTGATTATCAGGCTAGCCCCGTCGATATGGCGACGCCTTGGGAGAAAAAGTCTTTTGCTGAAATAGTCAAAGATAAATTTGACATTCAACCTTGCGATGAAGCAGCGGTGATGATCAAGAAACTACAGGCCAAAGGTTTCGCCAAAGAAAAGAATAAGCTTACCCGCTCGCAGGTCGCCAAAATAATCGAGGAGCTATTGGAAGAAGAGATGAAGACAAACCCTACTTTTGTCACTGACTATTTTACGGATTTGTGCCCTTTAGCTAAAAGCAAAAAGGATAATCCCTTGCTTTCGGAGAGATTTGAATTGTTTATCGCAGGGATTGAAATAGGCAATGCCTATTCGGAGCTAAATGACCCTCAGGAACAAAAGGAACGTTTTCAAGCTGAAATTAAGGATTTAGCCGGTGAAGAGAAGAAAGAAGTAGATGAAGATTATATTTTGGCTTTGGAGCATGGCATGCCTCCTGCCGGAGGGTTAGGCCTGGGAATAGATAGGCTGGTCATGCTATTGGCAAATCAGCCTTCGATCAGGGACGTGATTTTGTTCCCCTTATTAAGGCCGCAAATATAGAATGAAAGCAGAGTTGTTTATAAGCTGGCGCTATCTTTTGACTAAAAGAAAAGAAAAATTCATATCTTTAATTAGCCTGATTTCTATTCTGGGGGTAGCTATTGGCGTTGCGGCCTTGATTATAGTGATTGCGGTGATGACCGGATTCGACAATGACTTAAGAGAAAAAATCGTGGGCAACTATTCGCATATTACCATTGCCGGTTATAACGGCATAGATAAAAAAGAATACGATAACATAGTAAACATAATAACGAAAAATCCCCATATCAAAAGTATCAGCCCCTATGCTCAAGGGCAAACTTTAATCAAGCAGGAAAATAGGGTTTTTGCCGTAGGCTTAAAAGGTATTGACCCAACTAGCGAATCTGGGGTTACCAAGATAAAGCAATATCTAATCCAGGGTAATCTCAATAACCTAGAGGAGGGCGGGGTAATTATCGGAAGAGAGCTTGCCCTTTATTTAGGATTAGGCCTGAATACCAATCTTGCTATTTATTCGCCGTTTACTAAGTTGAATAATTTAAAGATAGTAGGAATCTTTAATTCCGGAATGTATGATTACGATATGAACCTGATATTTACTAATCTAAAGACCGCCCAGGATATTTTAGGCCTTGGCGAACGCACTAGCGCCATAGCGGTCAAATTGGATAATATATACCTGGCCGATAAAATAAAAGATGAGCTAGCCAAGACCCTGGGTTTTAAGTTTAATTTAAAGACCTGGATGGAAATAAACACTAATTTTTTCGCTGCCTTGAAGCTGGAAAAATTGACCATGTTTATCATCTTGACATTGATAATCCTGGTCGCTTCCTTTAATATCATCAGTACCTTGGTAGTAATGGTAATGGAAAAGACCAAAGACATCGGCATATTAAAATCTATCGGGATGAGCAGTGCAAGGATAAAAGCAATGTTTGTTTATGTCGGATTAATCATCGGCTCCCTGGGCACTATTTTAGGCGCCGCAGGAGGCATCGTCTTATGCGGCTTGCTGAAAAAATACCAATTTATAAAATTGCCTCCGGACATATATTACATCGATAGGCTGCCTGTTTCTATTGAGCTTTGGCCGGATATTGCCTTGATTGTTATCGTAGCAATATTTATCACCTTAATTTCCACTATTTATCCGGCAGCTAAAGCCGCTGGCCTTAAGCCGGTGGAGGCATTAAGATACGAATAAATGTTAGAAGCCAGTAATATACACAGAGTTTACGGCAACGGCAATAAGCAGGTTGCGGTATTAAAAGGCATAAATTTAAAAATAGAAAAAGGTAAATTCATCGCTATCGTCGGCCCATCCGGAGCGGGTAAGTCTACGCTTTTGCATATACTGGGAGGATTAGATAATCCTACGCAGGGTAAGGTTATTTTTGAAGGCCAACAGATAGCGCAGCTTAGCGATGCTTCGCTTTGCAGGCTAAGAAATAAACGCATAGGCTTTGTTTTTCAGTTTTATCATCTCTTATCGGAATTTACGGTTTTGGAGAATGTGTTGATGCCGGCGTTAATAAGTACAGAGTACAGAGTACAGAGTACAGAGCTAAAAAAACGCGCATTAGGGCTTTTGGAAGAAGTAGGATTAACCAAGAGGGTGGAGTATTTTCCCAGTCAATTATCCGGAGGGGAAAAACAGAGGGTCGCGATAGCGCGCGGCTTGATAAACAATCCGGGCCTGTTTCTTTGCGATGAGCCTACGGGAAACCTTGATTCTAAAACCGGGGATGGTATAATCTCTTTAATAAAAAAGATAAACCTAGAAAGCCAGATGGCCATAGTTTTAGTCACGCATAATTTAGAGTTGGCAAAAAATGCGGATAAAATTTATCATTTGAAGGACGGTGTCCTGGTAAATTAAGGAGGATGTAATGAAGGTCTACATTAACGGAAAATTTTATGATAAGAATAATGCCAAGATTTCTGTATTTGATCACGGCCTTTTATACGGTGACGGTGTTTTTGAAGGTATACGTGCCTATAACCGCCTAGTTTTTAAATTAAGAGAACATATCGATAGGCTCTATGAGTCAGCGCACAGCATTATGCTCAAGGTTCCTTTAGCTCGTGAGCAGTTAATAAAAGCCGTTATTCTGACTTTAAAAGAAAATAACCTCAAAGATGCCTATATCAGGCTGGTGGTGACAAGGGGAGAAGGGGATCTGGGCTTAGACCCGCGTAAATGTGCAGGAAATGCTACCATTATTATTATCGCCGACAGAATAGCCCTTTATCCTGAGAAGCTTTATAGGCAGGGCCTGGAGATTGTTACCGTACCGACGGTGAGGAATCTTCCTGAGGCCTTGAATCCGCAGATAAAATCCTTAAACTACCTGAATAATATCTTGGCTAAAATAGAGGCTATAAATGCCGGATGCGATGAAGCAATAATGCTGGATTCTTTAGGTTATGTGGCAGAGTGCACTGGAGATAATATCTTTATTGTCAAGCGCAATGAGCTTTATACTCCCCCTCAGTGTATGGGGACCTTAAGGGGAATTACCCGTGATGCAGTCCTAGAGTTAGCCCGAAAGAATAGAATCTTGGTGCATGAACACGTAATCACCCGTCATGAGGTTTACATATCCGATGAGTGTTTTTTAACCGGCACAGCCGCAGAGATTATACCGGTGGTAAAAGTTGACGGAAGGGCTATTGGCAGTGGTAAGCCCGGAAAACTGACCTTGAGTTTAAACAAGAAATTCAGGGAGCTCACCAAGAAAGAGGGAGTGAGGTATTAACCGATGTTATGCGATATTTGCGCTAAAAATCCGGCAACCGTGCATTTGACAGAGATTATCGACGATCAGATGAATGAGCTGCATCTTTGTGAAGAGTGCGCGCATCAAAAGAGCGCGCAGATGGAGCAGCAGTTTGGTTTAAGCGATCTTTTGGCGGGCCTGACGGAATTTGAGAAGCCCAATGCCAAGAAAGAAGTGGCAGTATCTCTTAAATGCCCAAACTGCGGCTTAGGTTACACAGACTTTAAAAAAATAGGGCGCTTAGGCTGCAGCGAATGTTACACCACTTTTAAGAGGTACCTGGCCCCTTTATTAAAGAAAATACACGGTTCTAATTTGCACGTCGGTAAGTCTCCGTTTAAGGTTGCTGTAAGTACTGATAAAAAAATGGATTTAGAGAGCCTGCGTAGTGAATTACAAAGAGCGGTTGAAATGGAAGAGTTTGAAGAGGCAGCAAGGATTCGCGATCAGATTAGAAGATTGGAAAAGAAGGAGTAAAATTTTAATATGCAACTGGCTGATTTAGTAAACCGTACCAGCGAATGGCTTAAAAGCACAGGGCCGAACTCTGATATTGTTATCTCCAGCCGTATCCGCCTGGCCAGGAACTTAGACAAGGTGCCTTTTCCGCATTGGGCAAATAAAAAGCAGAGTGAAAATGTGCTCCTGAGCGTTGAGGAAGCCGTAGCTAAAACCGCTGAACTAAAAAATACTACCACCTTTAGATTAATGGACCTTGATAGCATAGATAAGCAATTCTTGATTGAGCGGCACATGATGTCTTTAGAGCTTGCCCAGAAGTCCGACCATAAAGCCGTAGTAATCGATGAAGAAGAGACCATCGCGATTATGATTAATGAAGAAGACCATATCCGGATGCAGGTAATGCAATCGGGCCTGAATCTTTTTGAGGCCTGGAATATTATTAATAAGATTGATAGCGCTCTTTCTAAAGAATTATCTTTTGCCTTTCTAGCAGATTTAGGGTATCTTACTGCCTGCCCGACCAATGCCGGCACCGGGATGCGCGGTTCGGTGATGCTGCATTTACCGGCATTAGTGATGACAAACCAGATCAACCGTGTCTTGGCAGCTATTGCCAAGTTAAGTTTTAACACCCGGGGGCTTTACGGAGAAGGCACGCAGGCCCACGGAAATTTTTTCCAGGTTTCCAACCAGGTTTCCTTAGGCCACAGCGAGGAAGAGATTATTGAAAACATAAACGGCCTGATCCGCCAGATTGTAGAACAAGAAAACCAGGCCAGGCAAGCTTTATTATCAGAAAATAGATTATTGCTTGAAGACAGGGTTAACCGCAGCTTTGCTTTATTAAAGAGTGCCCATATCATCTCCAGCCAGGAAACCATAGATTTATTATCCATGGTAAGATTAGGATGCGATTTGGAAATGATTAAAAATATAGGCCGCAAGACATTAAATGAATTATTTATCCTGATACAGCCGGCGCATCTGCAAAAGATTGAAAATAAGAAACTTTCCAGTAACGAAAGGGATTTTAAAAGAGCGGAGTTAATCAGAAAAAAATTAGCCATATAAGTGAGGCCACAACTTATGGAATAAAGTGAACATAAGTTGTACGGCCGAACTTATCCCCCCTGCTTTCTTGCGAAAGCAAGAAGGGGGGATTAATTCGTAGACGCTTCGCTATAATTTATGTTCGCTTAAGCTCCATAAGTTATCTCAGTCATTTTATGGTACAGGAAAGCATAAAACACTTTCCCATACCACTGCGAAAATCGCTGAAAGTCATCGCCGAAGACGATTTTCTTGAGGAGGAAAAATGTTCAACAGGTTTACCGAGCGTGCCAGAAAAGTAATTATCTTAGCCAAAGAAGAAGCTCGCCGTTTTAATCATGATTATATCGGAACCGAGCATATATTATTGGGGCTGATCCGCGAAGGAGAAGGGGTAGCTGCTGCGGTATTAGAGAAGATGGGTATATCGTTAGAGAATATTCGCCTAGAAATCGAAAAATTAGTTCAACCCGGGCCTACCACTCAGATTATCGGCGATATTCCTTTTACCCCTCGCGCAAAAAAAGCCCTGGAATTAGCGGCGGAAGAAGCGCGCTCTTTAGGCCATAATTATATCGGCACCGAACATCTTTTATTAGGCCTGATTAAAGAAGGAGAGGGAGTAGCCTCGCAGGTATTATTGAATTTAGGGCTGGATTTAGCCAGGGTGAGGAATGAGGTATTGGAGGTTTTAGGTTCCGGTGTTCCGGGTTTTGGCCAAAACCAACAGCAGGTAAAAACCAAAACCCCGGCCTTAGATGCCTTTGGCCGTGATTTAACCGCATTGGCCAATGAAAATCAGCTTGACCCGGTAATCGGAAGGCACGGGGAAATAGAGAGGGTAATCCAGACCTTAAGCAGGCGCACCAAGAATAATCCGGTTCTTTTGGGTGAAGCGGGTGTTGGCAAAACCGCTATTGTCGAAGGCCTGGCTCAGGCAATTATAGCAAATAATGTTCCGGAGGTATTAAGAAACAAGCGCATTGTTGTTTTAGATTTGGCCCTGATGGTTGCCGGGACAAAATACCGCGGCCAATTTGAAGAGAGAATAAAAGCAGTGATGGAAGAGATAAAACGTTCTCGTGATGTAATTATTTTTATTGATGAATTGCATACCTTAGTGGGCGCAGGGGCTGCGGAAGGGGCAATTGATGCCTCTAATATTTTAAAGCCGGCACTCTCACGCGGAGAGATGCAGTGTATAGGCGCCACTACCCTGGATGAATACAGGAAGCATATTGAAAAGGATGCGGCATTAGAGCGCCGTTTCCAGACCATTATGGTAGAGCCTCCGTCGGTTAATGAGACCATCGATATACTCAAAGGCCTGCGCGATAAATATGAAGCCCATCATCGCGTGGTGTTTCGCGATGAGGCGCTAGAGGCAGCGGCAAAATTATCAGACCGCTATATTACAGGCAGGTACCTTCCGGATAAAGCCATTGATTTGATGGATGAAGCCGGCTCACGCGCCAGGCTTAATGTTTTGGTTGTTCCGCCGGACATTAAGAAGCTCGAAGAAAAAGTAGAGGCCTTAAGAAAAGAAAAAGAGGCCTATATTAAATCGCAGGACTTTGAGAAGGCTGCTAGCCTAAGGGATCAAGAAAGGCAGGTACGCCAGGAATTAGAAGAACTGAATAAACAATGGGCAGTGGCTAAAGACAAGATGCGGCCGGAAGTCGGCGAAGAAGAGATCGCAAAAATCGTATCGCAATGGACCGGCATTCCTATCTTTAGATTAGAGGAGGCAGAGAGCGAAAAGTTATTGAAGATAGAGGAAGGGTTGCATAAGCGCGTAGTGGGCCAAGAGGAAGCTATCTTGGCTATTGCCCATGCTGTCAGGCGCTCGCGCGCAGGAATCAAGGACCCTAAAAGGCCAATAGGCTCCTTTATATTTTTAGGGCCGACAGGAGTAGGTAAATCTCTTCTTGCCCGGGCATTGGCAGAATTTATGTTCGGGGATGAGGATGCGCTTTTGCAGTTAGATATGTCGGAGTATATGGAAAAATTTAATGTTTCCCGCCTTATCGGTGCTCCGCCGGGATATGTGGGTTATGAAGAAGGAGGACAGCTTACCGAGAGAGTCAGGCGCCGGCCTTATTCGGTGATTCTCTTAGATGAAATCGAAAAAGCCCACCCCGATGTTTTTAATATTCTCTTACAGGTATTTGAAGAGGGCCGCCTTACCGATAGCTTCGGCAGAAAAGTAGATTTTAGAAATACGGTAATAATTATGACCTCTAATGTCGGCGCAGAATTAATCCGTAAAACCGGCTCCTTAGGGTTTAAGACCCAGAAGGAAGAAGTTAGCTATCAAGAGATGAAGGAAAAGTTATTGGAAGAAGTAAAGAGGACTTTTAAGCCGGAGTTCTTAAACCGCATAGATGACACCATAGTTTTTAGGCCGCTCAATAAAGAAGATTTAATCAAGATTATTGATATAGAGATAGGTTTTGTAGCAGAGAGGTTAAAAGAACATAACATCTCTTTAGAGGTCAACCAAGAGGCCAAAGAGTTTCTGGTAGAAAAAGGTTTTGACCCCATATTTGGAGCCAGGCCCTTAAAAAGGACTATTCAAAGATTCTTAGAAGATTCCTTGGCTTCCGAAATAATAGCTAAGAATTTTAAAGATGGCTCTCGAGTCAAAGTAATACGTAAGAACCTGGAGCTTGCTTTTGAACAATGATAAACTTCCTGATAGATATAGGCCAAAAACTATTGGCATTGTTATCTTTTGTGGGGGGGTTGGCTAATTTAGCCGGCCAGGCATTTTATTGGGCGCTGGTGGGCCCTTATAAAAGAAGGTCTATCTTTGACCAAATGAAGAAAGTCGGCGTAGACAGCATGCCGATAGTTTTATTGACCGCTTTCTTTATCGGTGTGATTATGGCCTTACAGATTGCTTATATGATGCAGCGGTTGGGTTCTGAAATGTATATTGCCAGTATTGTGGCCTTATCGTTAGTAAGGGAACTGGGGCCGATTATAACTGCATTAGTAGTAGCAGGACGGGTGGGTGCAGCAATTACCGCAGAGATAGGCTCTATGCAGGTTACCGAACAGATAGATGCCTTAGAAACCTTGGCCTCTAATCCCATCAGGTATCTAGTAGTCCCTCGGCTTCTTGCCTTAAGCCTGATGCTTCCTTTGTTGACGATTTATGCGGATATCATCGGTATATTCGGCGGGTATCTCATCTGCGTTCATAAATTAGGCATATCCAGCAGTATGTACCTGCACATTACTTTTGATGCCCTTTTATTGAAAGACTTATTTACCGGGCTATTTAAGACGGTGTTCTTTGGGATGATTATCGCCTTAGTCAGCTGTTACGAAGGCTTTAATGTAGAAGGCGGCGCAGAAGGCGTAGGAAGGGCTACCACCAAGTCGGTAGTGACAACTTTTATTTTAATTATTGCTGCTGACTGCTTCTTTACGGCTTTATTCTATTTTGCGATGCCTTAAAATATAATTCGGAGTTTTTATGCATGCCATAGAGATACAAAATTTAACCAAATTCTTTAATACGCGTAAGGTCTTGGATAATTTGAGCCTGAACATAGAGAAGGGCCAGACCTGCGTTATTATCGGCCGTTCCGGCTGCGGTAAAAGCGTATTATTAAAACACATTGAAGGCATATTAAAGCCGGATAGCGGCAAAATTATTATTAACGGGCAGGATATTACCAAATTAACCAATAACGAGATGGATAAGATACGTTTAAAAATGGGGATGGTTTTTCAGGGAGGGGCGCTTTTTGATTCTATGACCGTCGGAGAAAACGTAGGGTTTAACCTTATCGAGCATAACCACGTCAGCAACAAAGAATTGTTGGAGAAAGTGGAGAGTGCCTTATGCGTGGTGGGCCTGTGCGGCATAGAAAATCTTACGCCTTCTGAAATAAGCGGCGGCATGAAAAAAAGGGTGGCCTTGGCAAGGGCAATATGCATAGAGCCGGAAATCATATTTTATGATGAGCCGACAACGGGAGTCGACCCCATTACCGCCGACAGTATAAACGAACTTATAAAAACCATGCATGATAAATTAAAGGTTACCTCTATCGTGGTTACGCATGATATGAAAAGCGCCTATAGCATAGCCGATAAAATCGCGATGATGTACCAGGGCAAGATTATCGCCGAAGGCACGCCCCAAGAAATTCAGAATACTACTCATCCTGTAGTGCACCAATTTATAAATGGTTTAGCCAAAGGGCCGATTACTGAAGCCCTGGATCATGATTAGTCTAATTTAAATACAATAAATGGAGGTCTTAAGATGCTGTTCGGTAAAACAAAACTAGAATTAAAGGTAGGGATTTTTGTTTTTACGGGTCTGGTAATTTTAGGGACCTTTATTTTACTTATCGGGGACTTTAAAGCCTGGGCTTCGGGACGCCGGATTAATTTTCTTTTTGATTTTATCAATGGCGTTAAGGTAGGGGCACCGGTGAGATTTTCCGGAGTAGACGTAGGGCAGGTAAAAGAGATAAATTTTATTTTTAACCCTCAGGAAAATAAAACCAAAGTCCAGATTACCGGCTGGATCAGAAGAGAAGTTAAGGTCCCTATTGATTCTACGGTTTGGATAAACACCCTTGGCTTGCTAGGAGAAAAATACGTTGAGATCATACCCGGAAAAGATTATGCGCACCTGGTAACTGACCAACCCATAACAGGAGAGGAGCCTATCGCTACTCATGAGATAGCAAAATTAGCGAAAAATATAGCCAGTGATATTGATGAGAGTATCGTTAAGATTAAAAACAAGGAAGGCACTATAGGAAAACTCCTTTACGACGATGCTATCTACAACGACTTAGAAGCCTTGGTGGCGGATTTGAGGCAACACCCCTGGAAACTCTTCCGGAAGGCCAAAGAGAAGCCGGTTACAAAACAATAATTATAAGTCATAAGGTTGCAATGAAAACCAAAACCGTATTTGCCTGTCAGAATTGCGGGTATCAATCGCCGAAATGGTTAGGCAGATGCCCTGATTGTAATAGTTGGAATTCCTTTGCCGAAGAGAATTACACCATGCCTACTTCCGGCAAGGTAAAAGAACGGGCTTCTTTATATAAAGATGAACCGGTATTATTAAAAGAAATTGAAATCAAGGAGGCCGATCGTCTTAAAACCAGGATATCAGAATTGGACAGGGTTTTAGGGGGCGGCATCGTAGCGGGTTCAGTAATATTAATCGGCGGAGACCCGGGTATAGGAAAATCTACGATATCCTTACAGGTGTCCAATCAATTAACCAAAGAAGGCTCGACAGTCCTTTATGTCAGCGGGGAGGAATCTGCAGCCCAGACAAAATTAAGGGCTAAGCGCTTAGGCACGCAGGCCGAGCAGGGAAGTTTATACATCGTCAATCAGACGGATTTATCGCTGATTATAGAATATGCCAATAAATTAAAACCGGACGTCATCATTATTGATTCTATTCAGGTGATATTTGAGCCCTCTATAAGTTCATCTGCCGGAAGCGTCAGCCAGGTAAGAGAATGTGCCGGAATACTTACGCAGTTAGCCAAGACCACCGGTATCTCTATTTTTATTATCGGCCATGTTACCAAGGAAGGGACTATTGCCGGACCCCGGGTCTTAGAGCATATTGTAGATACCGTACTTTATTTTGAGGGAGATAGGTTCTCCATGTATAGGATTTTACGCGCCGTGAAAAATAGATTCGGCTCTACCAACGAAATCGGCGTATTTGAAATGGATTCTAGCGGCCTCAAAGAAGTAAAAAATCCTTCGGAAATTTTTCTTTCCGAAAGGCCCAAGGATGTCTCCGGGTCAGTGGTGGCATCTGTTTTAGAAGGTAGCCGTCCGCTTCTGGTAGAAATTCAGGCATTAGTGAGTAAGTCTAGTTTTGGCTATGCCCGCCGCCGGGCCGAAGGCTTTGATTATAACCGCTTGGCGTTGTTAATTGCTGTTTTGGAAAAGAGGATAGGTTTATCGTTAGAGATAGAAGATATATTTGTCAATGTTGCCGGGGGCATCAGGATAGAGGATCCGGCAGCGGATTTGGCAGTAGCGGTAGCTATTGCCTCGGCCTTCCGCGATCAGTTTGTCCTGGCAGATACTTTAGTTTTAGGGGAGGTGGGCTTGGCAGGTGAAATTAGAAGCATATCGCAGACAGTCTTGCGGGTCAACGAAGCAGCAAACTTAGGATTCAAGCACTGCATATTGCCAAAAAATAATTATAAAGGTTTAGAATATAAAAAAAATACCATAGAGTTAGTGCCGGTTTCTCATTTAAAAGAGGCGCTGGATATTTTATTATTAAGGGGGGCAAGATGAATTTATTATTAGCGCGTATTCTTTTTAGTATCGTCGGTATGGTTATAGGTTATGGGATAATGGATCCTTACAACAAGGGGCCCTTAGGTATTCTACTGGGTTTGGGCGCAGCGTTAATACTGATATTGACAGAAATTGGAATGCGTAAAGTCTCTGTAAGGGGCCTCTCTAGCGCAGTCTTCGGCCTTATCTTAGGCCTGATTATGGCAAAGCTCGTTACCGATGCCGTTAGTCTTGCGCCTATACCGCAAGAAATCTTGTCTTCGATCCGAGGTATCCTAACTTTCATTTTTTGCTATTTGGGTATGGCAATAGGCCTAAGAGGCAAAGACGAATTTAATATTATTATTCCTTATGTCAGGCTGCGCCGGCAGGATCAAATAGAAGAGATGGTATTATTGGATACCAGCGTTATTATCGACGGCCGCATCGTAGATATTTACAAGACGAAGTTCTTGGAAGGTAAAATTGTCATCCCGCGTTTTGTGCTTAAGGAATTACAGCAGATAGCCGATTCTACGGATCCTTTAAAACGCCAGAGGGGCCGTCGAGGATTAGAAATTCTGCATATCGTGCAAAAAGAAGCAGGCCAAGATATTACTTTACACGAAGAAGAATTTCCCGAAACCCCCGAGGTAGATGCGAAGCTGGTAAAGTTGGCAAAATTATTAGAGGCCAAGATATTAACCGTAGATTTTAATTTAAATCGTATAGCCAGCCTCCAAGGTATTAAGGTGCTTAATATCAACGAATTAGCCAATGCCTTAAAGCCGGTGGTCATTCCGGGTGAAGAAATGCGGGTAAAGTTAATCCGCGAAGGCAAGGAGCATAATCAGGCCATAGGTTATCTGGATGACGGAACCATGGTAGTAGTAGAAGATGCGCGCCGTCTTATCGGCCAAGAGGTCAGGGTAGCAGTTACTTCTGTTCTACAGACGCCGGCCGGCAGGATGATTTTTACAAAAATAGAAAAATAGCATGTATGTCAGCGCGATAGTTCTGGCAGCCGGCTTAGGGATGAGGATGAAGTCAAATACGGCAAAGCCGCTGCTTGAGATTAATCGTAAGCCTATTATTGTATATTCCCTTGAAATATTAAGTAGGCATCCTCAAATAAAAGATATTATCCTGGTAGTAAATGCAAAATCCTTAAAAAATATTTTAAGCCTCCTAAAAAGATACCGCATAAAGAAAATAAAAGCTGTTGTATTAGGAGGAAAGCTTCGGCAAGATTCCGTACTAAAGGGCCTGGCGCAAGTAGATAGCTGTGCGGATTTAGTCCTCATACATGATGCAGCGCGGCCTTTTTTTACCAGCAGTATGGTAACTTCGGTAATCAGCGAAGCGCAAAAATCAGGAGCGGCTATTTTAGGCGTACCGGTGAAGGCGACGATTAAACAGGCCGCAGGCCGCAGGCCGCAGGCCGCAGGCATAGTAAAGAAAACCTTAAAAAGGGAAAACCTTTGGGAAGCGCAAACACCGCAGGTTTTTAAAAAAGATTTAATTATAGAAGCTTATAATAAATACGGCAGGAATAAAGTTACCGATGATGCTAGTTTAGTGGAAAAACTCGGGGAAAAGATAAATATTGTAGCCGGCTCATATAAAAATATAAAAATAACTACGCCTGAAGATTTAGTTGTTGCTGAGGCAATTATAAAGAAATGCAATACAGAGTAGGCATAGGTTACGATATACACCGTTTAGTCCAGGGGCGGCCTTTATTTATAGGGGGAGCCCAGATTCCTTATGTTAAAGGATTATTAGGACATTCTGATGGGGATGTGCTTTTACATGCTGTATGCGATGCCTTGTTAGGTGCGATAGGAGGAGGTGATATAGGCCAGCTTTTTCCCGATACCGACCCTAAATATCAGGGGATAGATAGCAAGGAATTATTAAAAGCCGTGGCAGATTTGGTAAGGGAAAAAAAATATACGGTGAATAATGTGGATACGATAATAGTGGCTGAGGAACCCAAGATGTTGCCTTTTGAAAAAGAAATGAGAAGGAAGATTTCCGCTATACTGGAGATTCCCGAAGATAGAGTGAATATAAAAGCCAAGACTAGCGAAGGAATGGGTGAGATCGGTAAGATTGAGGCGATCGCCTCTTATGCAATAGTAAGTATAGTTCCTAGGGAGGACTAAATGGAAATTCTCATTATAAAGATAATAGGTGCGCTGATAATTTTATTTCTTTTGAAAATCTTATTCATTTCTTTATTTTTCTATCGGGACATTAAAGCGGCCCAAAAAAGAGACCCGGCAGCAAGGAGTTTTTTAGAGATAATATTACTTTATCAGGGTTTACATGCCTTAATCAGCCATCGCGTTGCGCATTTTTTATACAGGATACATTTTTTTCTTCTCGCGCGCCTGATCAGCCAGATATCGCGTTTTATTACCGGCATTGAAATACATCCGGGCGCAAAAATCGGCAAGCGCTTTTTTATCGACCATGGGATGGGCGTAGTAATTGGCGAGACCGCCATTATCGGCGATGATGTGCTTTTGTATCAAGGTGTAACTTTAGGCGGAACGGGCCTGGAAAAAGGCAAACGCCACCCCACCCTCGGTAATAATGTAGTTGTTGGAACTGGGGCGAAGGTATTAGGGAATATAACCATAGGAGATAATTCCTATATAGGCGCTAATGCCGTAGTTATTAAAGATGTCCCGCCGAATTCTACTGTGGTGGGAGTCCCGGGGCGGATTACCAAGCAGGAAGGTAAAAAAATTGATGTTAGCCTTGACCATATCCATATACTTGACCCCATTATGCAGAATATTGAAGAATTAGAAAAGCGGATTGATAAACTGGAGAAACGTTAAAATTCCAAATGCCCATTCACATATACAATTCACTTACCCGCAAAAAAGAAGAATTCACTCCTGCCAGTACCTTTAAAGCAAATATCTATACCTGCGGTGTCACGGTTTATGATGACTGCCATATCGGCCATGCCAGGAGCCTTTATATCTTTGAGGTAATCAGGCGTTATTTAAAATACAGGCACTTTAAAGTCAATTTTGTGCGTAATATTACCGATATAGACGATAAGATTATAAACCGCGCCAAAGAGCTTAATCTGGATTGGCGCTCATTAGTAGAAAAGTATATCGCCGGGTATTATGAAGATTTAGCGGCCTTGGAAATAGATAAAGCTGATAGTGAGCCTAGAGCTACTGAGAATATAGCGGATATGGTTTCATATATTACAAAATTAATTGAGAAAGGTTATGCCTATACTACGAACACAGGAGTTTATTTTAATGTACGTAAATTTAAAGATTACGGAAAATTATCCGGCCAAAGTATTGATGAGATGCTAAATGGCGCCAGGAAAGAACCGGATGAAACAAAACAAGATCCTTTAGATTTTGCGCTTTGGAAAGTCTCTCGACCGGATGAGCCTTATTGGGAAAGCCCCTGGGGAAAGGGCAGGCCGGGTTGGCATATTGAATGTTCGGTAATGAGTCAAAAGTTCTTAAAAACAGATACCCTGGATATTCATGCGGGCGGAAGAGATTTAATATTTCCCCATCATGAAAATGAAATTGCTCAAGGTGAGGCCTTAACCGGTAAGCCTTTCGCTAGATATTGGATACACCATGGCCTGCTTACTATAAACGGCCAAAAAATGTCTAAATCCTTAGGAAATTTTTTGACTATTAAAGATTTTATTAGTAAATATCATGATGCCGATATTTTAAAGTTGTTATTTTTATCCGCCCACTATTCTCATCCCATAGATTATAATGAAACAAGGATAGAAGAGTACAAGAAACAAAAGAAGAATTTTGATAATGTTTTTGACAGCATAAACAACTGGATAGAAAATAAAAATAGGCCGGTTACTTTAGAGAATAATAAGATAAAAGTAGACAACATAGTAGCTAAGTTTGAAGCGGCAATGGATGAAGACTTTAATACTCCTTTAGCATTAGCTTCTTTGTTTGAATTAGCGGATTTAGTTTCTTCTTTTATATCCTCCGATAAGAAAGAAGCATTTGGTTACGCCAAGGCAAAATTAGAGAGTCTTTTTGAGATATTTGGATTAAAGCCCAAACCTAAAAAAACCTTGCCGTCGGATATACTTAAGATGGTAGCGGAAAGAGAAGGGGCAAGAAAAAATAAAGATTTTCAGAAGTCAGATGCCATAAGAGAAGAAATAAAAACAAAATTCAAATATTTAACTATGGACACAGGCTCGAGTGTAACTTTTACGGAGATTGAGTAATGAAAGGAAAGTTTATCACTTTTGAAGGTTCCGAAGGATGCGGCAAAAGTACGCAGTCAAGATTACTTTATCTATTTCTTAAAAATAAAGGTTACAAGGTAATTTATCTACGCGAGCCCGGCACAACACAGATCAGCGAAAAAATTAGAAAGATATTATTGGATTCGCAAAATGCCTCTATGTCACCTAAATGTGAGTTGTTGCTTTATATGGCAGCGCGAGCGCAATTGGTAAATGAGATTATTAAGCCGGCGCTCTCTAGAAGCAAGATTGTGATATGCGATAGATTTTTGGATTCTACGATTGCCTATCAGGGATATGGCTTAGGTGAAAATATTAAATTTATAAAAGCTGTCGGACGTTTTGCCACACAAGGCATAAAACCGGATTTAACCATATTCTTAAGCCTACCCTTAAAAAAAGGGCTGGCACTATGCGGCCGCAGCAAAGACCGCATTGAAAAAAGGTCTTTGGCATATCATTTACGCGTCAGATGCGGGTATCTAAAACTGGCCCATCTTGAGCCCAAAAGGATTAGAATAGTTAAAGTCGCCGACGATAAAAATAAAACCCAAGAGAACATCAGAAAGCTGATTTTAAGATTGCTATGACATTTCGCGATAT
>MHGH01000001.1:35016-50225 GCA_001805465.1 Omnitrophica WOR_2 bacterium RBG_13_41_10
GCGGCTGTTGGGCTGATTCAGGGATATTTAAAGACAGCTACTTTGCGGGGCGCTTATTTATTTACAGGCGAAGAAGGAATAGGAAAATATCTGGCATCTTGCGTATTAGCTAAGGCAGTAAATTGCCTTAATAAACAAATGGATGCCTGTGATAGTTGCCCTTCCTGTTTAAAGATTGATAAAAGAGAGCATCCCGACGTGCATTTTATTGTTCCCGCAGATTCAGGCGCCATTAAGATAGAGTTCGCGCGCGAACTTAAAAAAGATGTTAACCTGAAAGCCTATGAAGCAAAAGTTAAAGTATTTATTATTAATGACGCCCACTTGCTTACTGCCGAGGCCTCCGGCGCCCTTCTTAAAATATTAGAAGAGCCCTTAGGCAATACCCTGATTATTCTCATCACCGCAAAACCCAACCTTCTATTGAAAACCATTGTTTCCCGTTGCAAGGTAATCAGATTTCATCCCTTAAAAAGAAAGGCCCTTCAAGAGATGTTAGAGAGTGATTATGCCTTAGATGGCGCCTTAAGCCATTTTTTGGCTTATTTTTCCGAAGGGAGAATCGGTGCAGCCTTAAAGTTAAAGGATACGGATATATTTACCAGGAAAAACAGGATTATCGATGAATTTACAGGCCCTGCCAATACTGATTACGGCAATTTTCTTGAAAATAAAAATGATTTGCCTTTAATTCTGAATATCTTAGCCGGTTGGATTAGAGATATTTATTTACTCCGCGTAGGCCTTCTACCTCTAGAGCTGATTAATTTGGACCGTAAAACTGATATATTGCGCCTTACCCATCGTTATACCTCTTTTAGTTTAGATGAAATGCTCAAGGCGGTTTCTGATTCGTCTTTATACTTACAAGAGAATATAAATGTTAAGCTATTGCTGTCTAATTTAAAGGCGGAATTATGGAAAAAATGATTTTAGTAAGATTGCGGGATTCCGGGCAAACCTATTTTTATAAATCCGTTGATTTAGAGGTAAAAGAAGGCACCTATGTTATTGTGGAGCACGATCGCGGCCTAGATTACGGACAGATCATTTCTCCCAAAGATGCAATATTGGGTACTGAATCCAAGGAGCCGCTAAAAAAAATACTGCGTATGGCTACGCAGGTAGATCTAAAGCAGATCGAAGAAAATCGGCTCAAGGCCAAAGAGGCATTTATCAGCTGTATAAAAAAGATAGACGAGCATAAATTAGAGATGAAATTAGTGCGGGCAGAATATTCCTTTGACCGCACCAAGATTATCTTTTACTTTACCGCTCCCGATAGGATTGACTTTCGCAATTTAGTAAAAGACCTGGCTAAGATTTTTAAGGCCCGGATAGAATTAAGGCAGATCGGCGTCAGAGACGAAGCAAAGTTAATCGGAGGTTTTGGCCCCTGCGGCAGAGAGCTTTGTTGCGCGCGATTTTTAAAAGATTTTGAACCCGTAACTATTAAGATGGCCAAAGAAGAAGGCCTGCATTTAAACCCGCCAAAGATTTCCGGTTTATGCGGAAGGCTGATGTGCTGCCTGTATTTTGAATACGAAGTATATAAGGCGCTTTCCAAGGGCCTGCCACGGGAGGGTGAACGCGTCCATATTCCGGAAGGTAAAGGCAAGGTCTTAAGCGTAAACGTGTTTAAACGCACGGCAACCATAGAATTAGAGGACGGCAGGCAGATCCAGGTCAATTATAAGCCGGTATGAGAAAAAAATTTTATATTACAACAGCAATCGATTATCCCTCGGCTCCACCGCATATCGGGCATGTTTATGAGAAAGTTTGTGCTGATGTTATTGCAAGATGGCATCGAAAGATCGGTGATGATGTATTTTTTTCCACAGGTACAGATGAACATGGGCAAAAGATACAAAGATACGCCTTAAAATCAAACGAAAAACCTCAAGAGTTTGTTGAAAGAATGTCCCAGAAATTTATTGACCTTTGGGAGAAGTTAAATATATCTTATGATAAATTTGTAAGGACTACTCAAAGTCAACATATAGAAATTGTCCAAGATTTATTTAAAAAAATTTATGAAAAAGGCGATATTTATAAAGGGCTATATGAAGGATTATACTGTGTTGATTGTGAAAATTTTTATCCCGAGAAAGACTTAGAAGATGGTTTTTGCCCTATACACAATAAGAAAGTAGAAAAAATACAAGAAGAAAGTTATTTCTTCAAAATGAGTAAATACCAAGAGAGGATTCTTGAGTATATTCGAGACAATAAAGATTTTATTCAGCCGCAAACAAGAAGAGATGAGATTATTAATAGGATAAAAGAGGGAATCAGAGACTTAAGCATTTCTCGGTCTAGCTTTAACTGGGGGATCCCCCTTTCTATAGATAAAAGACATATAATTTTTGTTTGGTTCGATGCTTTGATAAATTATGTTTCTGTTTTAGAATATCCTAAAGAAAAATTTAGAAAATATTGGCCAGCAGATATCCATTTAATCGGCAAGGATATTTTATGGTTTCATGGAGTGGTTTGGTTGGCAATCTTATTGGCTGTTGATATTGAATTGCCCAGAAAAATTTTTGTGCACGGTTTCATTAATATCAAAGGAGAAAAAATAAGTAAAAGTAAGGGTATTTTGGTTGATCCCGTAGAATTATTAACTAGATATGATGCAGATGCCTTAAGGTATTTTTTACTCAGAGAAATTAGTTTTGGAGAAGATGGTGATTTTTCCGAAGACGCTTTAATTAAGCGTATCAACAGTGACCTTGCCAACGATTTAGGTAACCTTGTTTATAGGACACTAACAATGGTAGAGAAGTATTTTAATGGATACGTCCCTTACGGCGATATTTTAGATAAAAAATGGAAACAAAAATTAGATGGATTTTCAGGTGATATTAATCTCTGTATGTCAAATCTAGATTTTAACTTAGCATTAGAGAAAATCTGGGAGCTAATTAATATGGCGAATAAATATATAGAAGATACTAAGCCTTGGAATTTGCTAAAGGAAAACAAGGCCGAAGAACTGAAAGAATTTATATGCGTATTGATTGAGGTGATAAGAAAAGTTGCCGATGAAATTTCGCCTTTTATGCCAAATACTGCTAAGTCTATTCTAGAACAGATAGGTAAAGATGCAATTAAAAAAGGCAAACCTCTATTTCCTCGTATAGAATAATCCCCATGGACTACATAGACACGCATTGCCATCTGGATTTTCCCGAATTTGACCATGACAGGCAGGAAGTTATCCAACGAGCAAGAAAAGAGGGCCTAAGTTATATTATTAATATCGGTTCAAGTATAAAGGGCTCTAGGAAGTCAGTAGAATTAGCTAATGAATATGATTTTATTTATGCTAGCGTAGGTATTCATCCCCATGAAGCAGATAAGGCGGGAGAAAAACAAATAGATATTTTAAAGGAATTGGCAGATAATCCAAAAGTCGTAGCTATAGGAGAAATAGGCCTGGATTATTACAGGAATTATTCTAAAACAGAAAATCAAAAGTCTCTTTTTTTAGATCTGGTAAAACTGGCCAAAGATTTAGGATTACCTGTTGTTATCCATAACCGTCAGGCAGAAAGCGATGTTTTAAAAGTTCTAAAAGAAGCTATGCCCATACAGGCAGTGATACACTGTTTTTCCGCAGATGAAAAGTTTTTAAAAGAAATTCTGGATTTAGGCTTTTTTGTTTCCTATACCTGTAACATTACCTATAAGAAAGCGCAAAATTTAAGGGATTTGGTGGAAAAAACCCCTCTGGATAGAATTTTTTTAGAGACAGATGCTCCATATTTGCCTCCGGAGGGATTGCGCGGTAAGAGAAATGAGCCGTTTTGGGTAAAGCGCTTGGCTGGGGAGATAGCAAAGATTAAAAATACTACAGGCGAAGAAGTAGCTAAAATTACTACACAGAACGCCAAGGCCTTTTTTAAACTAAAATGAAAAGTATTATTTCTATTGTAAAATGTCAAGATTATGATCAGCAAAGGGTTTTTCAGGCTACCAAAAAAGCCCTAGATTTAATCGGAGGTATCAATAGTTTCATTAAACCCCAGAGTAAGGTATTGGTCAAGCCCAATCTCTTATTGGCTATCGAGCCTGAAACGGCAGTAGATACTCATCCGGAAGTTGTGCGGGCAGTAGTGAAGCTTTTAAAAGAAATTCAGTGCCATATTTATCTAGGCGATGGGCCCAATGTTTGGGGCAACCAAATAGAGAACTTAGAAGGAGTTTACCGCAGATCCGGGATGAAACAAATTTGTGATGAAGAAGGTGTAGAGTTAGTGAATTTTGACAAAAGGCGCTGGCGTAAAAAATTTCCCTTAACTACCTGGCTTGACCATTGCGATTACCTTGTTTCGGTCCCTAAATTTAAGACACATAGCTTTACCGTTTTTTCAGGAGCCATTAAAAATCTTTTTGGTTTGGTTTGCGGTACCTATAAGACGGAGCTGCATAAACAATATTTTAAACGAGAGGATTTTTCTAAAATGTTAGTGGATATTTTAGAAGAGGTAAAGCCGGCATTAACTGTTATTGACGGAATTATTTCTCTGGAAGGAGACGGGCCGGGAACCAGCGGTAAGCCGCGCCATACCGGGCTATTATTTGCAGGCCAAGATTGCGTTGCTTTGGATAGTATTCTATCCGTAATTATGGGTTTAAAAGCCGATGAAATTTTAACTACCAAAGAAGCTGCAAAGAGGGGATTAGGTATAAGCGACATTAAGGCTATTGAATTAAAAGGGGAGCGCTTAGAAAATGTAATACAAAGGCTTTTTAAGCTGCCCGCCACTTCCCTTAAATACCGCATTCCTCAGCCGGTTGTAGAATTAGCTAAGAAGCTGATAAAGTATTATCCTTGTGTTGAGCGTGATAATTGTACCAAGTGCGCTAGCTGTATTAAGGCCTGTCCTACTAAGGCTATAAGTATGCAGAAAAAAGGAATTGCCTTTAATTATAAAAAATGCATTGCTTGTTTTTGCTGCCAGGAGGCCTGTTCTAATGCAGCGATAAAAACCAAAAAGAGTATTTTAGCCAAAATAATTGGTTTGTAGAGAGGAGAAATTTATGCATATCCGGACCATAGCATGGCAGCGCGATGCCGTTAAAATTATTGACCAGACAAAATTACCGCAAAGGTTAGAGTATCTTTATATCAAAGATTTAAAATCTCTCTGGCAGGCCATAAAGCTGATGCGGATAAGGGGGGCACCGGCATTAGGTGCAGCAGCGGCTTTGGGGGTTTATTTGGGCATTAGAGATAGCAAAACAAAAGATTTCAAACAATTTAAAAAAGAATTAGAAAAGGCAATTTCATTTTTAGGGACCTCGCGTCCTACGGCAAGAAACCTTTTCTGGGGCTTGGAAAGGATGCATCGTGCCGCCACAATCAATAAGGACAAGGCCATCCCCAGAATAAAAGAGATTTTATTCAAAGAAGCGCAAAAGATAATAGAAGAAGATAGAGTTACTTGCCGTAGAATAGGCTATTACGGAGCTAAATTAATTAAAGATAAAGATACGATATTAACTATCTGTAACGCCGGTATTTTAGCTACCATAGATTATGGCACTGCCTTAGGGGTGGTTTATCGCGCTAAAGAAGAAAAAAAGAGAATCAAAGTTTATGCCTGCGAAACTAGGCCAATGTTGCAAGGTAGCCGCCTGACCACCTGGGAACTAAAGAAGAATGGTATCGATGTTACGCTTATCTGCGATAATATGGCAGCAACCCTGATGAGGCAGGGCAAAATTACTAAAGTAATTACCGGGGCCGACAGAATAGCGGCAAATGGAGACAGCGCCAACAAGATAGGCACCTATAATTTAGCCGTATTAAGCCGCTATCATAAGGTGCCTTTTTTTGTAGCTGCACCCGCATCTACTTTTGACCTTTCCATAAAGTCAGGTAAAAGTATTCCTATTGAACAACGTAGCGAAAGAGAAGTAACGGAGCTATTTTTTAAGCTCCCTATCGCAGAAAAAAATATCAAAGTATTTAACCCTGCCTTTGATGTTACCGATAATGCATTAATCACGGCTATAATTACCGATAAGGGCATCATCCGCCCGCCGTATTTTAAGAATATTAGGAAAATAATTAAGAATATTTTTAGGGACACCCTTAGCTTTGGCTGAAAGGGTGTCCCTGATGGTCGTATGAATATACCAATAACTAAAATCGGTGAATTTGGTTTAATCGAAAGGTTTAGAAAACAGCTGAAGACTGATTCCTCGGTAATTGTAGGCAGCGGCGATGACTGCGCGGTTTTAGAGTTTAACCGGGATAATTACCTTTTGTTTACCTGCGACACAATAATCGAAGGCATAGATTTTAGCGGAAAAACTCTACCGTATCTAGTAGGTAGAAAGTCCCTTGCCACTAGCTTAAGCGATATTGCTGCCTGCGCTGGTAAAGCGCGTTATGCATTAGTAACTATTGGGTTACCTAAAAAATCATCTTTAAGAAAAATAGAGGAAATATCCCGGGGGATTTTTGATTTAGCGAAAAAATATCAAGTAAATATTGTAGGTGGAGACATAAGTCGAGCCAAGCAGTTATTTATTGATACCAGTGTCTTAGGGACGGTAGAAAAGAAAGCTTTAGTTTTAAGAAAGGGCGCAAAAAAGGGGGATATAATTTTTGTCAGCGGAAAATTAGGCGGGTCTATAAAAGGAAAACACCTTGAGTTTACGCCTCGCATCAAAGAAGCCAGGTTCTTAGTAAAAAACTTTAAGTTAAATTCTATGATTGATATTTCTGACGGCCTCATTCAGGATTTAGCGCATATCCTAAAACAAAGCTGCGCTGGAGCCTTTTTATACGAAGAGTTAATTCCTTTGGCAAGACAGGCCTCTGGTATCGACGATGCTCTTTACGCAGGAGAAGACTTTGAATTGCTTTTTACTTTGCCTCTAGACGAAGCGCGGAAACTTAATGCTATGAAGAAAAAATTTCCTTTTTGGCCTATCGGAGAAATCGTAGAGCAAAAATATGGCTTAAGGTTAGTGGATAAAAAAGGTAAGGATAAAATATTAAAAATAAAAGGATTCCGGCATTTTTAAATTATGCAGATAATCTCAAATGCCAGGCAGGCTACTTTAAAAATAGGCAAGGCCTTAGCTAAAAAATTAAAAAAAGGCGATATCGTTTGTTTATTTGGCCAGTTAGGCTCAGGCAAGACCGTTTTAGCTAAAGGGATAGCATCGGGTTTAGGCATAGATAAGAAAGATATTATTAGCCCTACCTTTGTCTTAATCCGCGAATATAAAAAAGGGAGGCTACCGTTTTATCACTTTGATCTATATAGGTTAGCCAACCCGCGGGAAATTCTGGCATTAGGATATGAAGAATATTTAGAGGCAGGCGGTTTGGTATTGATAGAATGGGCAGATAGGTTAAAAGGTTACTTACCAGGCGAATATCTAAAGATAGAGCTTATCATAAAAAATGAAAAAAAGAGATTATTAAGGTTTTCTGCTTACGGCAGGCGTTATCAAGATTTACTCAAGGCATTTATGCAGGACATTGCAAAGAATGGTAGTTTCTAATTTCGACATATTGAAGGGTTTAACCAGGTAACCGTCAGCCCCTAATTCCATGGCTTCTTTGATAACCCTTTCTTCTCCCAAGGCAGAGGTCATAATTACCCCTATAGACTTATCCATATCTTTTATGGTTTTTAAGGCGATTAAACCGTCCATTCCCGGAAGGCGGATATCTAAAAAAACGACATTGGGTTTATTGGCCTTTACTTTCGCTATTGCTTCTTCTCCGGAAGAGGCGGTATTTACATTATAGCCTTTTCTGGAAAGATACTTTTCAATTAATTCCCTGCAGTCTTTTTCATCATCCACTGCCAAGACATTAATATTAAGCGTAGTTTCTTCTTTGATTGGCAAGGAAGCGGGCTTTTCTCTGAGTATTTTAATAATACCTTGGATAGACTGGACTCTATTTTCGTTTTCTTCTAAAATGATAAACTTGATATTTTTATCAATGGCTTCAATTTTTTCTTTAACCGCCTGATTAGCTATGTCAAATACCGTAGGGTCCACGAGAATAAAATAGGGCTTCTCTTTTTTTACAATCCCCATGAGTTCGCCAGGGGTCAATACCGTAGTCACCCTATAGCCCAAATCAGAGAGTATCTCATAGAGAATGCTGCGGGTTTCGGTATTATTATGCGCCAGTATGATATATTCAAACATAGATAAGATTATATCATTTTTTATAGGTAATGTGCAATATTTTAAAGATCTGGAGATTGACAGGCCGACTTAATGATAGTAAAATGAAGTATAATGAAAATATTGGCTATTGACACCAGCACAAAATTTTTATGCCTGGGCCTATCAGATAATACAAAAGTCTATGAATATAAATTAGAGGTATCTAGGCTGCTCTCTACGTTAATTATCCAGACCATTAAGAGGGCACTTGATAGCTTGGGTTGGAAGGTATCCGATATCGACTATTTTGCCTGCGGCCTGGGGCCCGGGTCCTTTACCGGTATACGCATTGGTGTAGCTACCATAAAGGGGTTGAGCTGGCCCTTAAATAAGCCGGTATTAGGCATAGCTACCTTAGACATATTAGCTAAAAACGCCCAATCACTAGAATCCTATATTATGCCTGCAGTAGATGCAAAAAGAGGGTTGATTTATACCAGCATCTATCAAGTCAAAAATAAAGTTTTTAAAAGAATATCGCCTTACATGCTGTTGAATGAGAAAGAATTTTTAAAAAAAATAAAAGATAACTGCGTAATCTTAGGGGATGCTGTTGATTTATATAAAGAGGATATTTTAAAAAGCAGAAAGAAGGCGGTTATTTTAGATAAGGACTATTGGTATCCGCAGGTTTTTCATATTGTTGAGCTGGCAAAGGAAAGAATCAGGGATAGGGAAAATAGCGATTCTTTTAAGGTAAAGCCAGTCTATCTTTACCCTAAAGAATGTCAGATAAGAAGCTAGGGGCCTATGGCTCTGGATTTAATATCGTTGTTTCTAATTTAGCAAAGTTAAAGGGCTTGACTAAATAGCCATTTGCGCCCAATTTCATAGCTTCTTTAATAACTTGCTCATCTGAGATTACACTAGTCATAATTACCATTATAGATTTATCAATATCTTTGATGGTTTTTAAAACAATTATCCCGTCAATCCCCGTCATTTTGATATCGAGTAATACGATATCGGGCTTGCTATTTTTTACTTTCATTATTGCTTCTTCTCCCGATAAGGCAGTATCCACGCTACAGCCCCTTCTTATAAAATAGTTTTTAAGCATTTCCGTGCACTCTTTTTCATCATCAACTATCAGGATGCTTGATTTTAAATGCACTTTTTTTGGCTCTTTAAAGGTTGATGCAGAATGTTCTTTTTCTTTCAAGACCTTAAGAATATCACGGACTATCTGAAATACGTTTTTATCGGGATCCAAGATAATAATTTTTATATTTTCATCTATCAGCCTAATTTCTTTTAATGTTTCCTCTAGCTCTGAGCCAGCGGCAGCTTGGTTTATAATTATATAGTCAGGCCTTTCGTTTTTTAATGTATCCAACAGGCCCGTATTGTTAAGGACAGTAGTTACCCGGTATCCTAAATCAGTGAGGATTTCATATAACATA
The DNA here is from genome assembly GCA_001805465.1 of Omnitrophica WOR_2 bacterium RBG_13_41_10. Taxonomy (GTDB): domain Bacteria; phylum Omnitrophota; class Gorgyraeia; order Gygaellales; family Profunditerraquicolaceae; genus RBG-13-41-10. Next base: position 44,634 of record MHGH01000001.1, read on the forward strand.
CTTCTTATCTCACTATTGTTATGAACGAGTATAATATATTCAAACATCTTTTCCACCCCCCTTTATAGATAAAAAAACCCCAAAGGCAAGCCTCTAGGGTTTTATCTTCTCTCTTTGACAACGCAGCCTGCTTGACATCAAAGATGTCAAGCACTGTCGCTTTGCTCCGACGCTCTGGTCGGAGTCCCGATCTTACAATCGGGACGTCCTACGATTACTCGCAGTTTGCCTTTATCAGTAGATTTAAGGATACACCTACTCTTTAATTATCTCTAATAGTAAGTATAACATATATTTAAGATAGTTTCCAGGTTAACCAACTGAATTGACATCTCAAGATAATAATAGTAAAATAAGGAACAATGAAGAAGATGTCTGCCAAATATACCGGTTACCGGCCTACCTGGGCAGAGGTTAACTTAGGAAACTTGGAACACAACTTTCAGCAGATAAAAAGGCTGCTTATCCCCCATACTAAAATCATGGTCTGCGTGAAGGCCGATGCCTACGGCCATGGTTTGGTTAAAGTATCCAGAAAGTTAATCTCTTGCGGGGTAGACTATTTAGGGGTTGCTTCTATTGATGAAGGCCTGTGCCTGCGTAGAGAAAGAATAAATACCCCCATTCTAATATTAGGGCTTTTGCTAGAAAAAGATATCGGGCCTTTATTTGATTCTAGCCTCACCCCCACTGTCTGCACCGATGATTTTGCTATTTTCCTAAATAACGCTGCCCGTAAAAGGAAGAAAATTATTAAAGTGCATATCAAGGTAGATACCGGGATGGGTAGGCTGGGTATTTTACATAAGGATGCCTTTGGATTTATCAAAAAAATCCATAAATTAAAATTTTTAGATATAGAGGGGGTATTTACCCATATTGCCTGTGCGGATATAAATAGAGAGTTTACTCTTTATCAGATCAAGATATTTAAGAATCTGCTAGCGCAGCTAAAAGAAGCAGGCATACATATTCCTTTAATTCATGCGGCAAATAGTTTGGGGGTGATTAATTATAAAGAGAGCCATTTTAATATGGTCAGGCCCGGTTTAGTAATCTACGGCCTCTATCCTAAAAGAGGCCTGGATATAAATTTAAAACCGGTATTAGCCCTTAAGACTAAAGTTATCTATTACAAAAAAGTCCCGTATAAATACGGAATAAGTTACGGGCATACCTATGTTACCAAAAGAAAGGCTACTATCGTAACTTTACCCATTGGTTACGGTGATGGCTACCCGCGTAATTTATCCAACCGCGCACCGGTTTTAATAAGGGGGAGGCGTTTTCGTATCAGCGGCCGGATATGTATGGACCAGATGATGGTAGATGTAAATGATTTTCCCGTAAAAATAGGGGATGAAGTAGTGCTTATTGGTTTTCAAGGAAGAAAAAGAATTACCGTGGAAGAATTAGCGCAATTGGCCGGGACTATTCCTTATGAAATCGTCTGCGGACTGGGAAACCGTATTCCGCGGATATATATTTAATTATTAAGGCTGTTCGAATATCAAGTATAGGCTAAGGGAAAATACGACTAAGTGGCTTAGAGAAACTGCTATCAGAGGTTCCAGGACACCGGCTTTACCCAAAGCAATACAGACTGCATTGAAAACATAATATAAGAATCCTATCGTCATTGCCAGGCCCATTGCAGATAATCCGGTTGCGCGTTTTTTCATCCTTAAGGAAAAAGGTATGCCAATAAGCACCATAATCAGGCTAGTAATGGGCATGAAATATCGTTGGTAAAGGTCAACCCTGAGGTTCCTCAAAGCTGTGCTGGCGCCGCTTTTAGATAATCTCCAGATATAATCGCTAATCTGGCTGATATTCATAAATTCCGGATTCTTCCTTTGGTTTAAGAATTCCCGTGGGGTTTCGGATATAGGCATGATTTCTTCTTCCAAATAGCGCGGCTCCTGTTTGATCTGCCCGTTTTCGTCAAAATCATAAGTAATCGCCTGATAAAATCTCCAGAGCCCATCCTTGTAGATGCCTTTGGCGGCAACTATTTTGCTGGTAAGGCTTTGATGTTGGTTGTGCTCAAGGACGACGATGCCCTCCATGGTATTTGTCGGGATGATAAATTTATTGATGAAAAAAAGCCGGTTTTTTAAGCCGTACATCGAGAGGTTTTTCACAGCTTCTTTTTCCATTACCTTTGTTGCATCCATTCCCATTCTATCCCGCATCTTTTGATTCAGGCTCCAGGAGTCCGGGACGAACCTATCGTTTACGAAAAATACGGCGACACTGATAAGGATACTGAATATAATCACGGTTTTAGATATCTGTAAGATACTCAGGCCCGATGAGCGCATGGCAATGATTTCATTATCGCGGTTTAATTTTCCGAAAGTATATAAGGTCGCCAGGATACAGGCGATAGGGGCAAGTTGCACGAAGATTACCGGGATGTAGGAAAGATAATACGGCCGTAAAATATCCATGCCCACATGCTGTTTTAAGATATCGTCTAAATTAGCAAACACGTCAATAATAATATATAGGAAAAGGAAGGAAAAGAAACAGCTAAAGAATACGCTTAATACGGATTTTAGTATATAACGGTCTAATATGCGCATAGCCTATAGGTAAGAAACGCCCCTAATATTGCGAAGATGATATTCGGCAGCCACATGGCAATTGACGGGTTAATCGTCCCGTGCAAGCTTAATCCTTGGGCGCCTATCAAAAGAAGATAATATAATCCTACGATTAAGATAGCAATACCCAGATTTATGGATTTTTCCCTCCGGCGGGTGATGATCGCTAAAGGTATACTGATGAGTATAAATATTAATGCAGAAAATGCTATGGCTAATTTTGTATGGATTTCCGTAATCAGAGGTGCCGGGTCAATATTGTCTTCTTTTAGCTTAGTGATTTCCTGTTTTAACTCCGCTATAGTCATATCCTTGGCTTTTTTTCCCACATCGTCTTTATTCTGGGCTTTGGTCACATTTAAATTCATAAAATAAGTCTTAAAATTTAGTTTGAAGAAATTAATAGGGTTTTCCGGGTCCGGTTCATCAGAGGTGCCGTCTATCAGTTTAAATTTTACCATGTTCTTTTCCGGTATAGAGATAAATTCCCCCCGTTTTGCCACAATGGTGCGGGTGGGTTTACCCTCTCCCTGCGGCTCATAGATACGCACGTTATAAAGTTTATTATCTTCAATACGGTAAATAAAGATGATATATTTTTCAAAAGAATCAATAAATATCCCCGGTTCTAAGTATGCCGTAGGATTTTTTATTCCTACTTCTACTAAGGTCTTACGCATGGCAAAGTGCGCATAAGGCACAACCGCATCGTTGAATATCACCAAGACCAGGCTTAATATTAAACCCACGATTAAAAGCGGCAATATCAGGGTAAATAAGTTTATTCCGCTTGCCTTTATCGCCACTATTTCATTATCGCTAGAGAGTCTACCCAAAGACAGTAATACTGCAGCTAAGGCTGCGATGGGAATGGTATAGGTAAGCAAGGCAGGTAGCATAAACATGAATAATTTTCCTACGCTAAAGATATCCACGCCTTTATTTATTACCAGATTTGCTATTCTCACCATGTTACCTAAAATCATAATAAAGGTAAGCACGCATAAGGCCAAAAAGAGCGGCCCGATAAATTCTCTCAAAAAATAATTTCTTAAAATTTTCATATATTAATTAGCTAAGGTCAGGACAAAAACAATATTTGCTCCGGCCTCTTTTAAAGTAAAAGCAGCCTCTGAAGTAGTGGCGCCCGTAGTAAAGACATCGTCTACCAAAAGGATGTTTTTATTTTTCATATCATGCCCGTCATCTACAAAGAAACTCTCTCTAATATTTGATAGGCGCTCTTTATCTGACAACTCCGTCTGGCTTTTGGTATTACGGATACGCTTTAAGGCGCTAGGTAATATAATTCTCTTAAATTCTGCGGCAATATAATTACTTAAAAGTTGAGCCTGGTTGAATTCTCTTTCGCGTAGCCTCATTTTATGTAATGGTATAGGAATGATAAAATCCATAAGTTCTATGGGCAGGCTGTATTCCTTAATAAAATTAATCATAAATTTGCTTAAAGGTAAGCCCAGATAATCCTTATTATTATACTTAAATTCATAAATTAATTTTTTCATTATGCCTTCATAGGCACAGGGGCTGAAGGCACGGTCAAAATAATGCTCTCTTTTTACGCAGGATGGGCAGATATTCTTCGTAAGATTATTCGCGTTTAGGTGCCTGCCGCAGCGGTAGCAAAAAGGGGGCAGGTTCCTTTTGGCCTTTTGCCAGCATTCTAGGCAGATAAAATTATCTATCGCAGCCCTGTTTTTAAGTTTAGTTTTGCAGGCATTGCAGGTGGCCGGATAAATAATCTCTGCTATTGTTTTTAACAGGCTCTGTAACATAGCTTATCAATGATAGCAATTAAATCAGGGTTTGTCAATCCTTCCACATGTAACATGTAAATGGGGTCAGAATTATTTTTTTCCTAAAAATGCGGTCAGATGAAAAAATAATTCTGACCCCATTTACTGCTGACCCCATTTACTGGCCGAACAATAGAATTGACAAGGGGCTTGGGGAATAGTAGAATAAAACTGCAATGAAAAGAGAAAATACGCAAGAACTAAAAAAGAGGTTGTTGGTGTTATTAAAGCAAAGGGCCTTCAAAAGGGGCAAGTTTGTTTTATCCTCTGGCAAGGCCAGCAATTATTATCTTGACGGAAGATTGATTACTTTAGATGCCGAGGGTGCATATTTGATAGCCAGCTTAATTTTAGATATGATAAAGAGCGATAATATTGATGCTATTGGCGGTCCGACATTAGGAGCAGATCCTATTGTAGGGGCGTTGGCCGTATTAAGCTATATCAATAAAAACCCCTTGAAGACTTTTATCGTCAGAAAAACTCCTAAAACTCACGGTATGAACCGGCATATAGAAGGCCCGGCTTTAAAGAAGGAAGAGAGGGTAGTGTTAGTGGATGATGTGGCTACTACGGGTGAGGCATTAATTGAAGCAAAACATGTATTAAGTGCCATAGGAGCAAAAATAGTAAAAGCGGTTGTTATTGTAGACAGATGCGAAGGCGCAAAGGAAAACCTGGAAAAAGAAGGCGTGCGGCTTAATTCAATATTCAAAATAGCAGATTTTGGTATTTAAATTGAGTGCAGCCGTTAATAGATGCACAAAATAATAATAGTAGTAGGCGCAGGGCCTGCCGGAATGATGGCAGCGATTCGTGCAAGCGCACTCGGCCAAGAAGTAATCCTCATAGAAAAAAATCCTTACCCCGGTAAAAAGCTGCTTTTAAGCGGCAAGGGCCGTTGTAATCTTACCAATGCCGGCGATTTAAATTCCTTCTTACAAAGATTTTCCAAAAACGGCGCATTCCTAAGAGATGCCTTCCGCAAGTTTTTTAATCTAGATTTGATGCAATTTTTCCAAAAGCGCGGCCTAAAAGTAAAGGTAGAAAGGCAGCTGCGCGTTTTTCCGGTAAGCGATAGGTCATCCAGCATCGTAAAAATATTGACCCAAGAGCTTATAAAAAATAAAGTTACATTTCTCTATAAAAATAAGATAAAGGATGTA
>MHGH01000001.1:50249-64718 GCA_001805465.1 Omnitrophica WOR_2 bacterium RBG_13_41_10
CTGGCCTTAAAAAATATCCGCCTGAAGTTTTCTAGCGGTGAAAAACAATTAATTTCGGAAATAGGGGAATTATTGTTTACTGGGGGAGGTATCTCCGGGCCTTTAGTTTTATCCTTAAGTGGACAAATATTAGATTGGTTAGAAAAAAGCAAAAATATTTCTCTAGAGATAGACTTAAAACCAGGATTATCTCGCGAACAGCTTGATGCGCGGCTGTTAAGAGAGTTTAAATCGAATTCCAAAAAAACGCTCAAGAACATGCTAAAGAGTTTGCTGCCGGTTAGTCTAATAGAGGTGGCGCTTGGAATAGTTAACATACCGGCTGATAAGAAAGCCAGTCAAATTGGCAAAGAAGAACGCGCAAGATTAGTCTCATTGCTTAAGGGCTTACATTTAGATATAATATCATCAGAAGGGTTAGAGTTTGCCATGGTGACGCGAGGAGGAGTGTCTTTAAAGGATATTAATCCCCGTACCATGGAGTCGCGTATTATGAAAGGATTATATTTTGCCGGCGAGATGATAGATCTAGATGCCGATACCGGCGGGTTTAATTTACAGGCGGCGTTTTCTACCGGGTATCTGGCTGGTGAAAGCGCTTGCGGCTATTTTAAGATATGAGAAAAATATATTTGGCTTCCGGATCTTGTGCTCGGGCGAAACTTCTTAAGGCGCTGGGCTTTAAATTTAAGGTTTTGCCGAGTAAAATTAAAGAAGAAAGAAAGAAGGGTTCTTTATCTTATGCGCAGTTAGTCAAAAATAATGCTTTAAGAAAAGCAAAAGCAATAGCAAAAAGGGTAAAAAGCGGTATTATCATAGCAGCAGATACTATAGTAGTCCAAGACGGCCGTATATTCGGCAAGCCAAAAAATTTAAGGGGTGCTCAAAAGACGCTAAAAAGATTATCTAGAAAACCTCAGCGGCTTTATACCGGTATTTGTGTTATAGATAAAGATAAAAATCGCCAGAAAACGGCTTATGAAAAAACTAAAATTTATATGGACAGCCTGACCGATAAAGAAATAAAAAGTTATTTTGCCAAGGCTTCACCTTTAGGCAAAGCCGGCAGCTTTGATATACAGGGTAAGGGCGCATTTTTTATCCGGAGCATAGAAGGATGTTTCTATAATGTGGTAGGTTTACCCTTAAGAAGATTGTATCGGATGTTCAAGGAATTGGGCATAAATATATTTATCATCTTGTTTTGCGTTTTGAGTTTTGCGTTTTGCGCTTTTTTGTCCGGCTGTTCCCCGGAATACAACATTGTCACCGGTAAAGAAGAATCTTATTATTACAGTACGGATCAGGAAGTAGAGATGGGCCGCAATATTAGCCGGGAAGTGGCAAAAAAATATAAAAACGTAGATGACCCCTTAATACAAAAAAGGCTGGAAGATATCGGTAAAAAAATCGTAGCGGTTTGCGACAGAAAAGATATAAGTTATCATTTTACGGTTTTGGATGATGAGGATATAAATGCGGTTTCTCTTCCCGGAGGATTTGTTTACGTAAATAAAGGATTAATTGATAAAGTGGCTAATGATGATGAGCTGGCCGGGGTATTAGCCCATGAAATAGGGCATATTGTTGCCAGGCACAGTATTAAAAAATTGCAGGCACTAAACAGCTATTCAATTTTAAGAATTTTAGTTGCCGCCGCACCCCAGTCAGGAGCAGTAGGCGCTGCAGCAGATAGCGCTTTTACCGAATTGATATTAGGCTACAGCCGAGAGGATGAGCTTCTGGCGGATCAATTGGCAGCGCGCTATACGAGGCTCGCCGGATATGACCCCCGCGGGATTATAAATTTTTTAGAACGCCTAGAGGTGATAGAGAAAAGGAAACCCTTGCAGCCCAAGATATATTTTAAAACCCATCCTTATGTCCCCGACAGAGTCCGCGTTGTAAAAGAAGAGTTGGGTGAGAAGATCGGCTTTGAAGATTATATAAATATAGAAGAGACAAAAGGTCAATAAAAAAGGGGACGTTTCTATTTTTTATTCAGTATTCAGGGCTGCTGTCTAAAAAATAGAAACGTCCCCATTGTTTTCGAATCACATTATATTCTTCGGCTATCGCCTTAGAATCAAGAAAAAGTTTCATTAATGAAACTTTTTCTTGACAATTCTGGATTATATGGTATATCTGAGAGTTATGGTAACCACCGTAACTCTTAAGGGAACATTATGATAAAGGCAGTCAATAAAAATTCCTTAATCTCTGCTAAAGATATCACTGTCAAATATAAAATTACTTACCAGACAGTAAACCATTATACTGATTTTGGCCTGCTTCCGGTGTCATTTAAGAAGGGGAATGTGCGTTTCTATGATAAAAATTTGGTTAAACGGCGCTTAAGAGAAGTTACGGGTTTAATCCATGAGGGTTATTCCTTGCGTTTAATCAGAAAGAAGTTGATTGGCATCTAGGTTTCTAATTTTACCAGGGACGAAAGATGAGTTATTTCAAGGTCTTAGGATTAGATAAGGAGCCATTTTCTACCAGCCCTGACCCGCATTTTTTCTATCAATCTCAGGAACATCAGGCAGCAATTACCCGGATTATGATTGAAATTCGTTTACGTAGAGGCCTGAGTGTTATTTTGGGTGATATCGGCATCGGTAAAACCACGCTTTCCAGGAAACTCTTCCAGATGTTAAAGGAACGTGAAGATATAATTTTCCATATGATTTTAGACCCTACCTATGATACAGAAGAACTCTTTCTGGAATCCCTGATTCGTACCTTCGCGATAGAATTGGTGAAACAGTCTCCCAATCTGTTAGATTACAAAGAAGCCATAAAAAAATACCTTTTTTTAAAAGGAGCCGAAGAGAACAAAACTATTGTGCTTTTAATTGATGAGGCGCAGAAATTAAACGCCTTATCTTTGGAGGTTTTAAGGATTCTTTTAAATTATGAAACTAACGAATATAAATTATTACAGGTGGTGCTGCTTGGCCAATTGGAACTCTTGCCGCGCCTACGCGAAATAAAAAACCTTATGGATAGAATCAGCTTGAAATATATCATTAACCCTTTAGATGAAGAAGAAACCAAAGAGATGATAGGTTTTAGGCTCAAGCAGGCCGGCTATAACGGAGGGGTTTCTTTGTTTAGCGCTGATGCCATGGCCGAAATATACCGCTCTACCCAAGGCTATCCGCGTAGAATTTCTATGCTCTGCCACAATGCCTTAAAGTCATTGGCAATGGAAAATAAGCCCATAGTTGGCGGCACATTAATACGCGATTTAATCAATAAAGAAATAAAATAAAATGCCAGAAAATATTACACCGGAAGAAAAATTATTAAAATTAATTGAGAATCCGGCTATGGCAAAGCCGCCACGAAATTCTAGAAAGCTGCGTTTTAGTTTTCAAGCAATAAAAAACAAATTTAAAGCAATAAGAAATATAAGGATAGGAATCAGCAGCCAAAAGATAGAGCGCTTGTTTAATTTACGGTCTATAAATAAATTATTAATCGTTACCTCTTCGCTTTTTAGCGCATACTTAATTTTTGATTTTATAAAGGCCAAGCCTAACTTAGATATGCTGAATGTTGGTCAGCGGATAAAACAAGCTAAAAATGCAACGGCTTTAGTGAGTAACAATTTGGCGCTCAACGATTATTTAGGTGAGATTAAGAAAAGGGACATTTTTCATTTTGTGCCTCTTAAGAAACAAGAACCGGATAGTGCAAAGGAAACATTTGCTTCTTTAATCAATAATTTAAGATTAGTAGGGATTATCTGGTCTAGTAAACCACAGGTAATGATTGAGGATAAGCAAGAGAATAAGACCTGGATTCTCAATCAGGGGGATGAAATATTAAAAGTCAACGGAAAAATAAAGATAAAACAGATTTTAAAAGATAGAACTATTTTGAGTTTTGAAGGCCAAGAGATGGAGTTGATGTGAAAAAAACTTTTAACTTTTTACTTGTACTCTGTACTCTGTACTCTGTACTCTGTACTTTTACTATTGCCATTGCCGAAGAGAAAACGCCCTGCATTGGCAGCAGTACTGAAAGAATCTCCTTGGATTTAAGGGGAGTGGAAGTTATTGAGCTGCTTAAGCTTTTGTCCGTTAAAACCGGACTAACCATAGTGCCCCAGCCGGGAGTAAAGGGAAGAGTCAATCTTTTTTTAAACAACGTCTGTTTTGAGGACGTATTAGATATTATTCTGGTTACCTATAATCTTGCCGCAGAAAGAAAAGGCAGTATCATTAACATTATGACCGCAGAGCAGTTTTATAGGATTTACGGCAAAAGATACGAAGAAAAGCGCCAGATGGCTACCCTTAAATTAAATTACGCAAAGCCGGCAAATGTTTTTAATACCTTAAGCCAGCTTAAGTCTGATATAGGAAAAATTATTGTTGATGAATCTACTGCTACGGTGATATTGATAGATATTCCGGAAAAATTAGATCTGATGCAGACCATGGTTAAACAATTAGACCAGCCGCCGGAAACCGAAGTTTTCGGTCTAAAATACGCCAAGGCCAAAGACCTGGAAGTCCAGGTATCCAAAATCCTGACCACCGGCCCCGGTGAAGTGGCTATTGATGAGCGAACTAATAAGGTGATGATTGCGGATCTGCCGGATAAAATGATGAGGATAAAACGCATGGTCAGGGCCTTTGATGAAGAGCCCTCCCAGGTGCTTATTGACGCACAGATTATTGAGCTTACCTTAAATAAGCAATTTCAAAGGGGAGTGAGCTGGGAAAAAATATTTAGAGGCCTGAATGACCTGGATTTTAAAGGGACATTCTCATTAGGGCTTACCGGAAGCCGGCAGGAAGTAAGCGTGGGGACAGTAGCAACAGATGATTACAATGCCGTACTACAGTTCTTAGAGGGGTATGGCCGCACCAACATTCTCTCGCAGCCGCGCATTACTGCCTTAAATAATCAGGAAGCAAAAATTTTAGTAGGAGCCCGGGAGGCCTATATTACCCAGACTTTAAGCACCGCCACCAGTGCCACTACTACTGCGGAGTCCATTGAATATGTTGACGTGGGGGTAAAACTTAACGTAACCCCAAATATTTCCCGCGACGGTTTTATCACTATGAAAATCAGGCCGGAAGTTTCTTCGGTAAGAGAATATATTACCACTTCCTTAGGCAGCCGTGTTCCTATCGTCACTACTTCAGAAGCAGAAACTGTGATAAAGGTCAAAGACGGGGCAATGGTGATGCTCGCTGGCCTGACTAAAAAAAGAGAAGAAGAGGCCAAGTCAGAGCTTCCCTTTTTAGCCAAGATTCCTATCATCGGGATATTCTTTGGCAATAAAACAATAGGTAGCACCAGTAATCCTGAGACAACAGAATTAGTTATTTTGCTTACGCCGCATATTGTCTCCGGAGACTTTATTCGTTCTGCTGAATTAGAACCCAGAGATGTGGTTTTAAAAAAAGAACCTAAGGGCTTGAGGGAAGAATAGTTCTGGATTCTAGATGCTGGATACTGGATGCTGGAAAAAATGAAAAATTTAAAATTTAAAATCAAAATATTACTAATTATCACAACTTTTATATTATGTGCTTGGAATATTTCTGCCGAAGAAGCAAAACCCGAAGGAGAACAGGCAGTAAAGAGTGAATTGATTTCGTTAGACCTAAAAGGGGTGGATATTCTCGAAGTCTTTAAACTGCTTGCCACTAAGACAGGTCTAAATATTGTGCCGACAAAAAATGTCACCGGCCGGATTAACTTATTTATCAATAATGTTTCTTTTGAAGATGCGCTGGATATAATTATTACTAGTAATGATTTAGCTAGCGACAGAAAAGGCGGTATCATTAATATCATGACGGCTAGCGAATACCAGGCCCTTTACGGTGAAAAATATCAAGAGAAAGCCCAGGTGTTAAGCTTTAAACTGAAATATGCCAAACCCAAAGATATACTGGCTGCTTTAAATAATTTAAAAAGCGCAATAGGCAGAGTAATTGTTGATGAAGCTAGCGGCACAGTGATTTTGATAGATAGTCCGGAAAATATCAAAGAAATGCAAAAGGTAACCGAAGAGCTTGACCGGCCGTTAGTTACTAAAGTATTTGATTTAAATTATGCCAAAGCTGAAGATGTAGAGGCAAAACTTACTAAGTTAGCAAGCAGCACTTCCTTGACAGTGCAGGTAGATAAGCGCACCAACAAAGTTATTGTTACTGACCTGCCGGATAAAGTAAAAGAGATGAGTAAGATGGTAACAGAGTTTGATGAGCCATCCTTACAGGTGCTCATTCAAACAGAGATCTGGCAGCTTTCTTTATATGATAGGTTTAAAAGAGGCATAGATTGGGAGAAGTTATTCAAAAGCTTTTACGACCTTGATTTTAAAGGTAAGTTTCCTTTGGGATTGGCAACAGATGCAGTGCGCCAGGAGATTTCTATAGGCAGCATTCCCCAAGATAAATTTAATGCTGTTTTTCAACTCTTACAGACCTACGGTAAGACCGAGATTCTGTCCCGTCCGCATATCGCCGTAGTAGATAACGAAGAGGCGAAAATTTTAGTAGGTTCCAAAGAGGCATTTATTACCGCTACAGTCAGCCAGGCAGAGTCTTCTACTACTACCGCAGAGTCCGTAAGCTTTATTGATGTAGGGGTAAAATTAAATGTTTCCCCTAAAATTTCTAAAGACGGCTTTATCACTATGAAGATAAAACCGGAAGTTTCTTCGGTAAGAGAAACTTTAACCACTACTTCCGGTACACAGGTACCGATTGTAGAGACTGCAGAAGCAGAGACTACGGTAAGGGTAAAAGACGGCACTACCATTATGATTGCCGGGTTGATAAAGGAAAAAAGGACCGAAGACAGGAGCGAGCTACCGGTATTATCTAAAATACCTCTATTAGGGTGGCTGTTTGGAAAGCTGGAAATAGGGCCGTTAAGCGAACCGCGCAGGAATGAATTAATAATTTGTATTACCCCCAAGATTATTAGTGGAGAGGGGGGTACTTTAACAGGAAAATAAATGGCCCGTAAGGCTTTGCTTATTATTATTTTTTTGCTAGTGATTTTATATGCCGTAGGCATAAGCTGGCTCTTTTTAAATACCTATAATAAGAATAAACAACTATCCGAAAGCACAGAAGAAAGCTCCAGCTTTAAAAAGAAATTACAAGAAGAACTTTCAACATTAAATTTATCGCAAGAAGCCTTGCGTAAAGAAAACGAACAATTAAAAAGCGAAAGTTTTAATTATCTAAAGAAACAGAAAGAATTGGATGAGGCCATAGAAAAATTAAGCGCTGAATTAAAAAAACGTATCGCTAAAAATAATGATTTAGAAAAAGAGCTGCAAGTAAAGAGAGGGGATTTGCAAAAGTTAAAAGCAGAAAATGAAAGCTTGCTTAGGGTAAATGAGTTTACAGGAAATGTGCAGGTCAGGAAGCAACAGGAAAAGATTATGGTCTTAGAGAAAGATTTAACCGGCTCTAAAGAAAAAGCAAGAATACAAGAGGCGCTTTTACATTATAATTTAGGGGTGGCTTATACTAAGGAGAAGAACTTCGAGATGGCCTTAGATGAATACCGTAAGGCCCTAAAGCTTAACCCTAAAGATCCGGATACTTATTATAATTTAGCCATTCTTTACGATGATTGTTACAAGAATCCCAAGCGGGCAATTGAAAACTATAAGAAATACTTAGGGTTACGGCCAAATGCCCCGGATTTAGATGAGGTAAAAGAGTGGATTTCGCGGCTGGAACAGTAACTGTTTGACACCAAAATTTTATGTCTGACACTTGAAAAAGCGGAGTTTTTATGCTATACTCTCTATTAGAAGATAGAAAAAGAGGTGTAAAATGAGAGAACCGCGGGTTTATTTAGATCAGGGAGTATATTATACGACTGCAAAGGCAGGAAATAATGAACTGCTCTTCCGCGATGATAAGGATTACGAGTATTTTATGGAGCTGTTGCGCAGCCGCAAAGAAAAATATAATTTTATCCTTTATGCCTTTTGTTTATTGCCTGGCCATTATCATCTTTTGATAGAAACTAAAGACAAAAATATTTCCAAAATCATGCAGGCCATTAATACCAGCTACAGCCTTTATTTTAATAACAAATATAAACGCCAAGGCCATCTTTTACAAGGTCGCTTTGGAATGCAAGCCGTGAGTAAAGATGCCACACTTTTGGAATTAACCTGCCATATACATTTAAATCCTTTGAAGCTTGGCCTGGTAAAGACAATAGAGGAGTATCGTTTTAGCAGTTACCCGGAATATATCACCCAAAGCGATAATCCATTAACTGACTATGCATTTGCGCTTTCTTTTTTAGGGTCGCAAGAGGCCAAAGAAATATTAAGGAATAAATATAGGGAGCTTCTTAAAGAAGAAGCAGCGAAAGAACCGATAGGTATCGTGGCACAGGCCGAAGAAATCATAGAGCAAAAAAAAATGAGCCCGCGGGCATTAATTGGCATAGGTTCAGGCCTGATGATTGGTTTAAGTTTAGCGCTTTTTATGCTCAGGAATACAGCTATTAAGAACGCCAGTGAACACCGGCAAAATAAAAATATAGCCAGAGAAAGAAATGACATAGTGAATTTGCCGGATGGCCTACCCGGTATTATCAGTGACCAGAATCAGCAAAAGCAGGCGTGGGAACTATGGAAAAACTAAAGAGTGTCACTATATTATTGGTGGGGATATTATGCATTTCTCTTTCCTCTATATATACTAGCAAAATAGGGGCTGAAGTAGAGAAAAGCGCGAAAGTTTCTTATAAGATATTCTATTCCGGTAATGGCGGCGCTCCAAATTGGCGTATCTTTTCTACCACTTTGAGTGAAAATAAAAAAGAAGGAGAGAGGCGCCTGGCGATTGATTTAGGGCCAGCCGGAACTTTAGATTCGGCACATGCTTTTAGCCAAGGTGTGGTGAAAGAAAAGAACGGCTACGTGATGTATTACGGCGGCTACGACGGAAATAACTGGCGGATTTTAAGGGCGATATCGGTGGACGGCATAAATTGGCTGAAACAGGGGGTTTGCCTTAATTTAGGAACAACAGGTACTTTTGATTCTGTGCATATTCTTTATCCTTATGTGCTCAAAGAAGAAGGCCTTTATAAGATGTATTATGCGGCTTATGACGGAAATTATTGGCGCATTGGCTATGCGGTATCCGCAGACGGTGTCATTTTTAAAGAGAGACAGCCGGTCTTAGCGATGGGCACAGCAGGCGCCTTAGATTCTGATTATGTGCATACGCCGGTGGTAATTAAGCAAGGCAGTATCTACGTGATGTATTATGCTGGTTTTGGCGGCACCACGCCTCGCGCTTGGCGGATTATGCGCGCTACTTCAGCCGACGGAATAAATTGGATAAAACAGGGTTTAGCTTTGGATAGAGGAAGTAATATAGAGCCGGACTCCAATAATCTGCTTTGCGGCTCAGCGACCTACTCAGGCGGGCTTTATACTTTATGGTATTGGGCACAAGGAACGAATTGGAGAATTCTTTATGCTATTTCAGAAAACGGTATTGACTGGCAAAAAAAAGGTGTTATTCTAGATTTAGGCCCCAGCCGTTCGTTAGATAGTAAAGGGCTGGTGGTACCGGCAGTGATCGCAGAAAAAGTTGGAGAAAAGGTGCAATAAAGGAACGCAAGA
The DNA here is from genome assembly GCA_001805465.1 of Omnitrophica WOR_2 bacterium RBG_13_41_10. GTDB lineage: Bacteria > Omnitrophota > Gorgyraeia > Gygaellales > Profunditerraquicolaceae > RBG-13-41-10. The sequence goes on from MHGH01000001.1 coordinate 59,902, forward strand.
TGAAACGAGCACTTAAATCCATAATATTAGGAATTACAGGACTGGCAATAAGCGGCTTAGTTTTCTTAGGAACCTTTGCCAGCGTTAATGAGTTGTCTCCTAAGCCTACAGGTTCTCTTGTGAGCAAGTTAGAGATTAAAACAAGAGAGGATTTATTGGCTTTTGCCGAGAAGTTTTTGCCGGAGGCAGCAGAAGGAAAAATTACCCAAGAAAATAAGGCCTACATTTATAAGAGTTTTTCTGAAGAAGATAAGCCCAGCCTTGATAAAGAAAATAATCTCGGACAAATGAAGTTTGAGGCAACCTTTGCCGAGGATGCGCTGCGGCTCTGGTTTAAGCGCGATGACTCTGCATTCGGAATAGGAATGGCGGCTGAGTTCTTTAAGCAATTTGCGCCGGCAAAAGTTAAGAATAACCGCATTGTTTATAATCATCTAAAAAAGAAGATAAGCCTGGTTTATACGCCTTTGGCTGAAGGCATAAGGGAAGATATTTTGGTAGCCAAGGCAAAAGATTTAGAGCGTTTTAATTTAAGCTGGTTATTAGAACTAGGCCAATACTTGGAAGCAAAACTTCAGCCCGACGGCGCAATCGCTATTTATGGGCCAGAGCAATATCTCTCGGGCAATATCCAGATCAGTGATGAGAAGAGCGCGCAGTTGATTGAAAAGGCAAGGCAAAATGCTGCTAAGGACCAGCTTTTATATCAGATTCCTCTGCCAATAGTCAGAGAGGCCAATGGCAAAGAGAATAAGGATATTGCCAGTTATAAGCTGGAAGAAAAGAAACTGACACTGGCGGTTAAAGGATACAAAGATTTAATTTATCCCATCAGCATAGACCCTTCGATAGAAATAAGCACAACTGCAGAGTTTTGGTCTGCGGGTAATAATGAAGGGATGATTTCTTCTTCTACTGCTGACCAGATTACCCGCGAAAAGGCAATAGGAGGAGCGGTTGGCAGTACTTGGAGTTACGCTTTATCTCTTCCCACAGCAAGGTCTAGAGCTGCCTCTGTAGCCTACAATGGCTATCTTTATGTGACAGGTGGTTATGACGGCAGTAGTTATAGCAGCGTCCAATACGCTTCTATTAGCAGCGTTGACGGCTCATTGGGTGCCTGGTGGACCACTACTTCTTTTGCTGCGGCAAGATATAGCCATAACTCTGTGGCCTACAATGGCTATCTCTATGTGATGGGCGGGACTGATAAGGACGGTTTTTTTATGAGCAATATCCAATACGCTTCTATTAGCAGCGTTGACGGCTCATTGGGTGCCTGGTGGACCACTACTTCTCTTACTACGGCAAGAACACAATTAGACTCTGTTGCCTACAATGGCTATCTTTATGTGACAGGTGGTTATGACGGCACTGACACTCTCACCAGCGTGGAATATGCTCCTGTTAATGCTGATGGCTCAATTGGTAGCTGGGTAACCAGCCCTAACTCTTTTACTACTCCACGGTCTGCTCATTCCTCTGTGGCCTACAATGGCTATCTTTATGTGATCGGTGGAGATACGAGCTATGAAGCAAGTCCAACAAGCGAAACCTCCAGTGTGGAATATGCCTCCATATCTAGCGACGGCTCCATCGGCACCTGGACAACAACCACTACTCTTTCTGGATTAAGGGCATACTACGCCTCTGTTGCCTACAATGGCTATCTTTATGTGATGGGCGGATGGGATGGCAGTAGTTATTTAAGCAGCGTCCAATGCGCTCCCATCAACAGTAACGGTAGTTTAGGCAGTTGGCAGGCCGCTACCTTTCTTACTACGGCAAGGGGTTTACATTCCTCTGTGGCCTATAACGGCTATCTTTATGTCATTGGTGGTAGTGGTGCTTTTGTTATATCTACTGTCCAATATGCTTCTATTAACGATATTCAAGGCGCGCTGGGCAGCTGGGCAATTATTTCTTCTTTTCCTACAATAAGATCTTTACATTCCTCTGTGGCCTACAACGGCTATCTCTATGTCATTGGTGGTTATGCTGGTGTTTCCGATATAACCTTTAGTAGCATCGAATACGCTCCTATCAATGCCGACGGTAGTTTAGGCAGTTGGTCCTCCACTACCTCTCTTACGACGGGAAGATATAGCCCTGCCTCTGTGGCCTACAATGGCTATCTCTATGTGATGGGAGGATGGAATGGCACCAACGCTATTAGTAACGTGGAATACGCTCCTATATATTACGATGGCACTATTGGCAGTTGGCTACCAACAAGTCCTTTAGTGGTAGCAAGGAGGCTGCATTCCTCTGTGGCCTACAACGGCTATCTTTATGTGACTGGTGGTACGCTTTCCAGCGTAGAATACGCTCCTATTAACGCCAACGGTACAGTAGAGAGTTGGCTACCAACCACGACTTTGCCAGAATCACTATCCCAGAACGCCTCTGTGGCCTACAACGGCTATCTTTATGTCCTCGGCGGGACAAGTAGCAATGACGTTTATTACAATTCTATTAATACTGATGGCTCCCTCGGTGCTACTTGGTTCGCTACTACGGATCTTCCTCTTGCCTCAACAACGGGTAATTTTGCAGTGGCTTACAACGGTTATCTTTATCTGATAGATGGTGGTAGCACTACTGGTAGGGTCGATTACGCTCCTATACAGAGCAGCGGCGCTCTTGGCAGTTGGGTATCAACAAATTCTTTATTACTACCAAGGAGGTTCCATTCCTCTGTGGCCTACAACGGCTATCTTTATGTGACTGGAGGAATAGTTGACGGTACTTATTCTTCTACTGTGGAATATGCTCCCATTATTAAGCGCGGCGGGACATTAGGCAGCTGGAATACTACTACTTCTCTTGTTTCCTCAACTAGTAGTATCGCCGCTGTCGCTTACAACGGTTATCTTTATGTTACAGGGGGAAATTATCTTGCGCCGCGAGATTGGGTTGATATAGCTTCCATCAATAGCAACGGAACTCTGGGTAGTCATAATAATAGCTCTGTGTTTAATGATAACAGATGTAACCACGCCTCTGTCGTCTACAACGGCTATCTCTATGTGTTGGGGGGATGGGACACCAGCAGCCTTTACAGTAGTGTGGAATACGCTCTCATTAACAGCGACGGCTCAGTAGGCCCTACTTGGAGTTATACCACTTCTCTTACTACAGCAAGGCGACGGTTTGCTGCAGTAGCCTATAACGACTATCTTTATGTCATCGGCGGGAATACTGGTGTTTTTGAGTCGGGTAGCAATTCTATTTCTACTGTCCAATACGTTTCCATTAACAGCAATGGCTCACTAGGCAGTCCTTGGAGTTATGCTACTTCTCTTCCTAAGGCAATATCCTTTCACGACTCTGTCGCCTACAACGGCTATCTCTATGTCATTGGCGGCATAGATGAGGACGAGAATTATCTTGCCGACGTCCGCTACGCCTCTATAGATGCCACAACTCATGCTGTAGGCAACTGGAGCAGCACTACCTATCTTCCTTTAGGAATATCTAACCATAGCGCAGTGGCAGCAGACGGCTATCTTTATGTCATCGGTGGTAAAGACAGTGAAGATAGAAACGTTTACGATGATATATTCTATGCACCCATAAATGCCGATGGCACTCTGGGCAGCTGGGTTTGGGGTAATACTTTTTCTACTGCCAGATACGACCACGACTCTGTGGCCTACAACGGCTATCTTTATGTGATAGGTGGGGCTGATAGTGGCGGTAATTCTATTGCAAATATCCAATACGCTCCGTTGAAGACCCCGGCCCAGAAAGGATATTACTCCCGGCTGATTGACTTAGATGCAGAGAAGCAGATTAAATCTTTGGTGATGGACTGGACTACGGCGAATAAAGGGACAGTAAAATTAGAATACCGTTATGCTCCCGTAGGCTCGGTAAGTTTTACTACCGGGGGTTCGGTAAATGAAGTTACGCGGGGCTCGGCAGTTAGTTTTGGCAGTAGTTACGGTGGTTTATTAGGCCGCTATTTATGGTTGAGGGCAACCTTGGATGATACTAATGCCGCCGCAGCTGTAAATCCCGATGTTGCTAATGAGCGGGATGTTACGGATATTACGGTAGTTTATTCTGATGCCGTTCCCACTGCTCCTTCAGATTGCCTGATTCAAGCCACGCCGCCTGAAGCAAATAAGCATCGTATTAACTGGGCAGATAGTAGTAGCGATGAGTATGGATTTGAAATTAACCGCTCAATTAATGGTTCTGCTTGGGCTTCCTGTTCCGGCAGTTCCTGTACTTCCTGTGCGTCACCTTCGATTCCCTGTTCCTGGACGCTAGCCCAGAATAGCAATTCCGCTGACGATACTTCACTCACGGCAAATACTAAGTATTATTACCGCGTTGCTTCCTATAAGACGGATGGTGTATCCTGGAGTTATTCTTGGGCTGATGCTTCTAATAACCCCAGATATACTCTGTCACCTGAACCGGATGTGTCAGAGGCGAGCGCTTCTCAAAAAGTAATAAATACTTGGTATAATACTGCATTCAATTTTCAGAATGACCTTACTTGGAGCATAGGCGGTATTGACTCTTATGGTTATGTCTGGACTACAACTGCTCCTTACAGCTGGAATGCAGTAGATAAAACTGATTGGACTACAGGTAACATTACTCCTACTGTATCAGGCGAGACTCAATATTATCTCTATGTGCGTTCTTATAATGGTAATGGAGTAGAGACTACCTCTGCTACTTGGTCATCTGGCCCGTGGAAATACGATATTGTTGCACCCACTGCGCCTACCGCAGTAAGCTTTACCCCTGTAGGCGGCACAGTGGTATCCAATACCTTAAACACTACCAATACCAACTGG
>MHGH01000002.1:0-869 GCA_001805465.1 Omnitrophica WOR_2 bacterium RBG_13_41_10
GTGAAATTTTAAAAGAAGATTTATCTGTTGTCCAACGAGGCCCCCGTTGTAACTATCCCTGGGAGCGCGTGTTAATAGACCTAAATGGTGATGTCAGGTTTTGTTGTCATGCGAAGCAGATATTGGGTAATTTAAACAGCAATAATTTTATGGAAATCTGGAACGGAAAAGCAGCCCAAAGTATCAGAAGCTATTTTTTAAAAAATAAATTTCCTGATGGTTGTTTAGCTTGCCCTCTGCACCTTTCGCAAGATCAGATTTGGAGTGGTTCTTAAACAATGCTTTCTCTTCGGGTAACTTTAAAAAATTCCAATATGTATTTTGTTATTGCTTTGATTATCTGGATTTCATTTTTTCCTGCGCCTATTCAACAAAAATACGATTCTTTCACATATATTTTTCTGGGCCTCATTTCCCTAGGTCTTTTTGCGAAAAAGCGTTTTGCTATCTTTAAGTTAAGCGATTACCCTTTGTGGGTATTTCTGGCAGCCTTAGGGATAAATGTTTTTTTTGCTCAGCAGAAAGCTACCGCTTTCAAGACCTATCTGGATTTGGCCATACCCATGTTTTGTATTTATTATATTTTTTCAGAAAGCCTTGCCATTAAACAATTCAATTCCTTAGCAAAAGTCATTTGTATATGCAGCATCTTGGTCGCGTACATAGGCCTCTTGGATTCTTTAACAGGGGTTAACTTTATTTATGAGCATTTTATACCAAACCATTTTTATGAAAAATATAAGTTTGGAATTATGCGCGCTATCTCGACGCAGTACCATAACCCGCCGTTAGGATCTTATCTGATCGCAGGACTTCCGTTTAATTTATTATTGATTCGGCAGGATAAATTATCTTTTAGGATACCGGCT
>MHGH01000002.1:916-2653 GCA_001805465.1 Omnitrophica WOR_2 bacterium RBG_13_41_10
AAGGGGGGTTTTTGGGGGATTCATCGCGATGATGCTATTTATTTTATATATCAATAAAAAACGTAATTTGCTACTCATATCTTTTGCTATTCTTTTTTTGTTTATTTTAATTTCTGCATTTTTGCATAATCCGCTTAATAGGCTAGGGTTTAAACAATTATTTTTTATCGGCGAGACTACGGCGTTCTCTGATTACAGGTTCCAAAGGATATTGATGACTTTCAAAATGTTCAAAGACCATCCTTTAGTCGGTTTGGGGTTCCAGCATTTCAGAATCTTGTTTAACCAATATTATACAGGCCAGGTAAGTGTCCCCCAAGAATTTATGATTGCCGATAATATGTACTTAACTCTTATAGCAGAGACAGGATTTATGGGTTTTGCGGGTTTTGTGATATTTGTCTCTTCGGTCATCAGAAAAACATTGAAGAAAATAATTATACTGGAAGACGGGTCTTCCAATAGACAGCGATTAGTTATTGTATTATCCGCCATTATAGGATTGCTGGTAAATATGGGAGCGTATGAACTCTTTTATTGGCCTAATCAATACATATATCTATGTATATTATTCGGATGCATGAATGCTTTGTTGAAAAAAAATGATGATTAACTTATCTGTGCTAGAAGTGGGCGTGATAGGGTTTTTGGCCCAGATTATTGATGGGGCTTTAGGTATGGGATATGGCGTGACTTCGTCTACTTTACTTATTTCATTTGGTATCCCTCCAGCACTCGCAAGCGCAAGTGCCCATACTTCCGAGCTTTTTACCACTTTTGTTTCAGGTATATCGCATTTTAAATTAGGTAACGTTAGAAAGGATTTGTTACGTCCGCTGATTTCATCTGGGATTATTGGCGGTATCTTGGGCGCTTGTGGTCTAGTAACATTACCCTCTAAGCCTATAAAATTAGTGGTTGGTTTTATACTTATGAGTATGGGCGGGCTCATTTTTTACAGATTCTTGTTTAGGCGCGGGAAGATAAATACGGAAATAAAAACATACCCGCCCAGCAGGCTCAGAACCCTGGGATTTTTTGCAGCATTTATTGATGCAATGGGTGGTGGAGGGTGGGGCCCTATTTGTACCCCCAGCCTGGTATTAACTGGAACCGAACCTGATAAAGCAGTGGGTTCTGTTAATCTCGCAGAATTTTTCATCACCATAGCCATTGCCGCAACGTTTTTAGCCCTTATAGGCCCTGAAAAATTTCGTTGGGACATTGTGCTTGCGCTTGCCATCGGCGGAATTGTTGCTGCACCCTTGGCCGCCTTTATTTGCAGGAAATTGCCTAAACGCTTGTTAGGTATATTGGTGGGGTTAGCGGTCATCATATTAAGTTTAAGAATCTTGTTACGAAGATGAAAAACGATTCTTATTTGAATGAACTGGAAAGTAAAAGCATCTATATCATCCGTGAGGCCTATTGGGAATACAGGCATAATTTGGCAATGCTATGGAGCATGGGCAAGGATTCTACTGCCTTGGTTCATTTGACAAGGAAGGCATTTTTAGGTGATGTCTCTATCCCGGTCATACACATTGATACAACCTTTAAATTCAGGCAGATATATGACTTCCGGGAGAAATATGCCAGGAAATGGAATCTTAAGCTCATTATCGCCAGGAACGATAAGGCCTTAAAAGAAAAAATGTCTCCTGAAAATGGAAGGTTCAATTGTTGTGCTGCATTAAAAACCGAAGCCCTAAAACAAATAATCAGGAAGCATAACCT
>MHGH01000002.1:2681-4953 GCA_001805465.1 Omnitrophica WOR_2 bacterium RBG_13_41_10
GATGAGCATGCGATAAGGGCAAAGGAGAGGTACTTTTCGCCGCGCGATAAAGAATTTATCTGGGATTATCAAAACCAGCCATTGGAGATGTGGGCAGAATATTATAAGACCGAATCCAAAACTGGTGCCCACCTGAGAATCCATCCTTTGCTCCATTGGCGGGAGATTGATATTTGGAGGTATATAAAAAAAGAAAAACTGCCCGTCGTCAACCTCTATTTTGCTAAAAAGAATAAGAGATACCGCAGTATCGGATGTGAGTGCTGCTGCCAACCGATAGAATCCCGCGCCGACAGCATTGATAAAATCATAAAAGAGCTTGAGGACACCAGAATTTCCGAACGTTCCGGCCGTGCCCAGGACAAAGAAAAGGAATATATGATGCAGAAGTTAAGGTCGCTAGGGTATATGTAAGATTATATCTTGAGAAAATGAAGATTAACAAAATTTACTATAAGATAATCGCGATTTTTGTAATTTTTATATTTGCAGCATTTCATTTTTCTCGTTTGCATAAGAAACCAAACATTATCCTTATCATTATTGACTGCCTCAGAGCAGACCATTTGGGATGTTATGGATATTTGAGAAATACCAGTCCGAATATCGATAAGTTTGCCCAGGGAGGGGTTTTATTTAATAATACCTTCAGTCAAGGCGCGTTTACTTTTGCTTCCCTTCCTTCCATCCTTACCTCTAAAATCCCTCTTTCGCACGGTGTTTGGTATTTGTCGCGAGGGCACATGTTAAGTGACGAGGAGGTTACATTAGCAGAGATTCTGAAAGGAAAGGGTTACGTTACGGCTGCTTTTACAGGAGGCGCTTTTACGAGTCAAATTTTTGGTTTTTCGCAAGGTTTTGATATTTATAAAGAAGTCAATTGGGGGGATATAAAAGATATTAATAGGTTAGCTTTGAATTGGCTGGAGACTGAGAAGAAAAAACCATTTTTCGTATTAATGCATTGTTATACTGTTCATGATCCCTTTTCTCCTCCGGAACCTTTTAATAAGATGTATGCAGGCTCTTATAGGGGGAGGTTTAAAGATAAAATTTTAGATAACATTTTATTTGATAAACTTAGTAAATATGCCGTTAAAGAAAAAATCCCGTGGGATCAGGAGGATTTAGATTATATTATTTCGCAATACGATGGCGAAATCAGGTATTGTGACTTTCATACGGGGGATTTTTTAACCAAAATAAAGAAGCTCGGTCTTGATTCTGATACTATTATCATTTTAACCTCCGACCATGGAGAAGACCTGATGGAGCACGGCACTATTTCTCATGGAGATGTATATGATGTCGGTACACGAATACCTCTCATTCTTAAAAATCCTCATTTACTTCCCAAGAATAAAAAAGTAGATACACTCGCTGGCAGCATAGATATCTTACCGACTATTTTAGATATTTGTGGCATACCTTTAAAGCAAGATACGCAGGGCATTAGCCTGTTGCCTTTTATTTTAGGTAAAGAAGAAGAAAAAGAACGCTTCATTTTTAGTCTCGGCGTGGCAGGTTTTTCCGGAGAATGCATAAGGATGTCTATAAGGAATCGAGACCGGAAGTTAATATTCAGCCACATTATAGGCGGTAATAACACATATGAATTTTATAACTTGAAAGAAGACCCCGGAGAACTAAATAACTTGGCTTCTGTAGAAAAGGAGCAATTTGCCTTATTCGAACAGAAACTACACGCTTTTTTAAAACAATCAAAACCTCCTACAGTTAAATCTAAGCTTATTTTGGATGAAAAAACAAAAGAAAGATTGAGGTCTTTAGGATATGTTCAATAGTACATAAGCCCAGTATATCAAGATTAGAGGATGCATTGAAAATGAGAAATTTCCTTAATGTAGTAGTAACAGGCGATGTCGATTCAGGGAAATCTACTTTGATTGGCAGATTCCTGTATGAGGCAGGAGCGCTTTCTCAAGGGGCGACTAAAGAGATTGCAGATACCTGCCAAAGATTAAAACATAATTTTGAGTTCGCCTATTTATTAGACAGCCTCGAAGAGGAAAGAACGAATCAATTAACCATAGATACGACTCAGGCGTTCTGTAGGACTAAAAAGGGCAGGGAATTCGTCTTTATCGATGTTCCCGGACACCAGGAATTGATTAAAAATATGCTTTGCGGGAGCTCTTACGCCGATACCGCCATACTGGTTGTAGATATAAATAAATCCATAGAACAGCAAACCAAGAGGCACGCCTTTATTCTGAAATTCCTGGGGATTGAGCAGGTTATCGTAGTTTTG
>MHGH01000002.1:5059-6219 GCA_001805465.1 Omnitrophica WOR_2 bacterium RBG_13_41_10
CCCTATCAGCAAATCAAGGAGATAATCTTTGGAAAATGTCTAAAAATATGGCCTGGTATAAAGGATTGACGCTCGCAGACGCAATAAATACCCGCTTTAAGATTAAAGATAAAGGGCCCTTTCGTTTACCCATACAGGATATCTATGGCATAAACAAAAAAAAGGTGGCTGTTGGAAAGATTATTTCTGGAAGAGTGAGAAAAGGAGAAAGGGTCGCTATTCTTCCCCTGAACAAGATAAGCAGGATAAAAAGAATAATGGTTTTCGATAAAAACAGGCATTCTGCTTATGCCCCGGAAAGCGTTGGTTTAATACTTGATGATATGGCTGACCTGGGACGCGGCCAGATTATCTGTAAGCCGGAATTACCCAGGGTAGACAGAAATATCGTAGCCAAGATTTTTTGTGTGCAGGCTTTGGACATCAATAAAAGTTTTACTTTTAAAAGTTTAACTCAAAAAACAACTGCCCGTATCAGCCAAATAATGAGCGTTTGGGATATCGCGAGCTTGGAGCCCGGATCCAGGCAGGGCAATTTAGAACAAACCGATGTTGCCGAAGTCGCTATTGATACTAAAAATCCTGTGGCAGTTGAGCGCTTTGAGGGATTTAATAACTTGGGCAGGTTTATTCTTGAAAACGATACCGAGATTTGTGCTATCGGGATGATTTGTTAAGATGCGCTTAATCCTTAGTTACGTTGATCCTGGTTCAGGCTTTGTTTTTTTGCAAAACATTCCATTCTTATGGGGTATTATCTTAGGGTTATCCGGATTATTTGCCGTATTTTTTAAGTTCTTTTATAATTTTATAAAGAAATTCTTCTGGGTTTGTTTTATTTTATTAGTCGCTCTTATTATAGGAGGGATAATAATGCATAGGCCGGAAACAGGGAATAAGGTCATAATTTTAGGCATAGACGCTATGGACCCTCGGATAGCGGAACAACTAATGCAGGAAGGAAAGCTTCCTCACCTCTCTAACCTAAGAACAACAGGCGCCTACTCCCGATTAGCAACCTCCAATCCTTCTGAGTCAGTCGTGGCCTGGGCGAGTTTTGTAACCGGCTTAAATCCCGGAGGGCACGGCATATTTGACTTTATTATGCGTAACCCTGCCAATCATCTTCCTTATTTAAGTTTGAATGAAATTTCTAATAT
>MHGH01000002.1:6619-7354 GCA_001805465.1 Omnitrophica WOR_2 bacterium RBG_13_41_10
TAGCAAAGAAAATAGGCCTTTTTCACACCCAGGGCATGCCGCATGATACCTGGGCTTTGACAGAAGGCGTATTAGATGAGGAAGTTTTTTTAGAAGAAGCGGATGACATTTTAAACGACAGGGCAAAGATACTGGATGAGGCATTAAAAGAATTTAAGGCAGGGTTGTTCTTTTTTTACTTTGACACCCTGGATGCAGTTCAGCATATGTTTTGGCGTTATTTAGATACGCGGCATCCGCTTCATGAAAAGAGTTCTTTATATAGCGAGATTATTCCCAAGTATTATGAAAGAATTGACCGGATTATCGGTGAAGTATCAAAGAATCTTGGCAAAGACACTACCCTGATTATATTATCCGACCATGGGTTTAATTCTTTTCGGAGATCCATCAATCTTAACCGCTGGCTTTTCGAAAATGGGTATCTTGCTTTGAAGGAAGGAAGAAATGAAGGCAAAGAATTTTTTGAAGATGTGGATTGGTCTAAGACCAAGGCATACGCTTTAGGATTTGGCGGGATCTACTTAAACAGAATCGGCAGGGAATATTATGGAACCGTCAGTGCAAAAGAAGTCAGGGATTTAAAAGACAAGATAAGGCGGGAGCTAAAACAATTAGCTGACCCTGAAACCGGAACTATGGTAGTGAAAAATGTTTACGATCAGGAAGAAGTATTCCAGGGGCCCTATATGAACGATAGTCCGGATTTGTTTGTGGGTTTTAATGAAGGGTACC
>MHGH01000002.1:7369-7477 GCA_001805465.1 Omnitrophica WOR_2 bacterium RBG_13_41_10
CTGCTTTGGGTGGAGCGCCCAAAGCAGTAATCGAAGATAATAGAAGAAAATGGAGCGGAGACCATTTAGTTGACCCTTCCATAGTCCCCGGCGTTCTATTTGTAAATA
>MHGH01000003.1:0-15038 GCA_001805465.1 Omnitrophica WOR_2 bacterium RBG_13_41_10
CCTAACCGTCCTCTTAACTTATCCAAGGCGCCCGAAGTAACCTCCCAATAGGCGTATATCCACCAGGGATCGCGCACCTGTAGTATAATTTTATCCTCACCGTAACCAGCGGGCAAGTCTTGGGGAATAGGCCTATAAGGCCGGGCTATTTCGGCATGAGAAAACTTTGCCTTCTCTATCATTACCTGCTGTGTCCCGAAAACTTCTTCTTTTGTTGGCATAGAGGCCAAAATTTTTTTTCGTGGACGAGAAATCCTTTTTACTATTTTTGATGATATCCGGCGAGTCTTCTTAATTTTCATTTTTTTTCTGCGTGCGACTGTCATCTTACTACCCCCTTTTAGCAATAAAAAAGGGGACGGTATCCCCTTTTCTTTAAAAAGCTTTTGCTCCTTGCCCACCTCTTTTTATATCATTTTTTCTGTTTTGCTGCCTTATTGGCTGCCAGCGCTTCTCTTAGGCTCTTCTCTAAAGCCTCTTTAAGTTTATTTACCTTCAGAAGCTCATCCTGCAGGCTCTCATTTACCAGATCTTCTTGTTTTAAGTCATCTTTTGTGGCTTGGTGCGCTGCTTTTTCTTTCTCTAATTCCTGGGTAGCGGTATTAGCTTTATTCTCTAACGCTGTTTTTTCCTGCAAAAATTTATTTAATTTTTCTTCGGAATCTAAACGCAATCTCATTTCTTTGTCGAAAGCAGCTTTATTGTGATTCGCCCTAGCGCAGGAACCTACCGTACTAATAAAAAATATGGCAGTTAATATCACCAATATCAAAATAACCCTATTCTTTAAGTTCTCTTCCATATGAATACCGCCCCCTAGCTTCTCTAAAAGATTAGCCATCTATTACTTTAGGTTTTCTACTGGTTCTTTGAGAGTTTTCTGCTCGACCTTCTTTGCGTCTTTGGCCTTGGTAAGTTGCGGCAAAATTACAATTTCTACTCTGCGATTTAACTTACGGTCCTCTCTGGTGTCATTTGAGGCTACGGGGCTATATTCACCGTAACCGATAGCAGATACGCGCTCAGGAGAAATCCCATCTTTATCAACGAGATAATGTAAAACGCTTAAGGCGCGCGCAGTGGATAATTCCCAGTTTGATTTCCAAGAAGAATACTGTATTGGCACATTATCGGTATGGCCTTCAATACCGACATTTAACTGGGGGACATCTTCTTTTAAAACACCGGAAACTTTATCTAAAATCGCATATCCTTCGGATTTAATCTTGGCTTTCCCGGAGTCAAATAAAACATCTCCCACAACCGTAATCACCAAACCCTTTTCCATCATCTGTAACTTTACTTGTTTATCCAGAATTTCCTGGTTAAGCTTGCTTTCCAAGAGGCCCCTTGCCTGGCTTAATTCATCTATTTGGCGGGACAACTCTTCGATTTTTTGCACATCCGAACGCCTGCCTTTTTGAAAAATAAAGGTACAGCCGGCTAATCCTAAACATAGTAACGTGATCAGGGTAATTTTACTTAATATTGAGATTTTCATATTTCCTCCTATTATGTTCATAGACAAGTTTGAACTATAACACAATCACCAAATTTAGTCAAGAAGTTTTAAGCTATCTAAAAATGGTCTCTTCCCTTGAGGAGCCGACTGAAACTATAGAAACACCCACCCCAAGAGAATCTTCTAATTCCGATAAATAATTCTTGGCGTTGGCCGGTAAGTCTTTGAAGTGCCTAACATTACTAACAGAATCCTCCCAACCCGGCATCTCTTTATATACGGTCCTGGCATTCTCCAGCACTTCTAAATCATGAGGGAATTCTTTAAATAGCTTTCCTTTATATTTATAGGCTGTGCATATCTTTATTGTTTTTAAGCCATCCAGTACATCTAATTTCATTACTGCCAGTTCCGATATGCCGTTTAAAATTACCGCTTCTCTCACCATTACCAGATCAAACCAACCGCACCTGCGCGGCCGTCCGGTAGTTGCGCCGAATTCATTGCCCTTTTCCCTGATAAATTTATCAAAGGCCGGTGTAAATTGAGCAGGAAACGGCCCTTCACCTACTCTGGTAGTATAGGCCTTTGCTACCCCTATAATCTTATTTAATTTTATGGGAGCAACTCCAGTGCCGATACAGGCTCCTCCTGCGGTAGCTGAGGAGGAAGTAACAAAAGGATAGGTTCCAAAATCGATATCTAAGAATGTCCCTTGCGCTCCTTCAAAAAGAACATCTTTATCCTGCCCTATTACTTTATTTAATAAAAGGTGGGTGTTAGAGATGTATTTAGAGAGGGTTTTGCCGTAATGCAAATATTCTTTATAAATGCTCTGGAATTTAAACCCGGGGTGGCCATAAACTTTTTCCAGTATTTGGCGTTTCTCATCTAAGTTATCCTTCAATTTTTCTCTTAAAATACGGGGATTTAAAAGATCAACCATCCTGATCCCGCAGCGGTTAATCTTATCGGCATAACAAGGGCCGATTCCTCTTTTAGTGGTGCCGATTTTCTTGCTTCTCTTTGCCTCGCGTAATTCATCGAGAATCTTATGGTAGGGAAAAATTACATGCGCCAAGGAAGATATTTTTAAACGATTGCCGATATGTACGCCAGAGGACTCTAAACCGTTTATTTCTTTAATCAATGCCGCGCAGTCTATCACCACACCGTTACCGATACAACAGATCTTGCCCTTATGCAAAATACCCGAAGGTATAAGGTGAAAAATGTATTCCTTATCTTCTACTACCACAGTATGCCCGGCATTACTGCCGCCTTGATAACGCACAATATAATCTACTTTTTTAGATAATATATCGATTATCTTGCCTTTGCCTTCGTCTCCCCATTGTATACCGACAATAACTATATTCATAAAGAGTGCCCTTTAAGGCGCCATGGTAAAAATTTTACGGGCGATATCCGGATACCTGGCGATAAACCTGAGTTCATCATCCACTAGCGGTTTTTGATTGTGGACATTGGCATAACGGGCAAGCTCTAAGATTTCGCTTGCCTCTTTATCATCGGCAAATGCCACTTCTAACTTATCGTAGACATTCCTAAAACCCTTTATACCTGAATATTCACCGGCGGTAATCTTACGCCCTGTCTCGATTATTTCCGGATCCCCCCTGCCCAATTCTTCAAAATCATAAAGCTCATAATTTCTCCTGTCTTTCAAGGCACCGTCAGCATGTATACCTGACTCATGTGCAAAGGCATTTGCGCCCACCCCGGGTTGATTAATAGGTATGGGTACGCCAAAGGCGTATGAGGCGTACTTACAGATTTTCCAGGCCATCTTAAGATTTATTTTTTCATCGAGGCAGTAACCGGTAAGGCCGCTGCCATATTTTATTGCTAGTATTACCGAGACGATATCGGCATTACCTGAGCGTTCACCCATGCCGTTAACGCAGGTATTGATAAAGGTATCGACGCCGCAATCAATAGCTGCTTTTGCCCCGGCGATAGAATTTGCCACCACCATCCCTAAATCATTGTGGCAATGAATCTCGACGGGAATTTTGACTGCGCCGGCAATAATCTTAATACGCTCATAAATAGTAAAAGGCGTATCGCAACCGAGAGTATCGCAATAGCGTATCCGGTCTGCCCCGGCTTCCTTGGCCTGTAAGCTAAACTCTGTAAGATAATCCATCCTGCTGCGGGAGGCATCTTCAGCATTCACGCCTATAGATTCCGCCCCTAACTTACGCGCTTCCTTTACTGCTTCCATCATCTCCTTGATTACCGACTGATGATCAAGCTTGCCTTTGAATTTATGCGTAATCATCTGGTCGGAGGTAGAGATAGAAAGGTTTAGATGTTTAAGTTGCGGCACTTGCTTAAAGGCTACCTTTACATCATCCTTAGTGGCGCGAAGCCAGCCTCCTAAACGTAGAGATAACCCCGCTCTTTTAGCCAATTCTAAATTAGCATTTAGGTAGTTAGTCTCATGGTGCGTAACCGGAAAACCAAACTCTGATTGAAATACACCCATATCATTGAGGTACATATTAATCATAGTCTTTTCTAACTTGGAAAGGCAGATACGAGAGGTCTGGACTCCGTCGCGGTTGGTAACGTCAATAATATATATTTTGGGTTTTTTCGTCATCTGGTCACCTCTTGAGTATTTTTTTTAATTCTTCTTTCGACGGCACGCCGCTAAATATCTCCTGATTATCTATTAAATAAGTCGGCCCAAACATAATACTTAATTCTTTGTTTAAAGCAATATTATCTCGTAGGAGCTCTTTTGCCTCGGGGCTGCGGGCACAGGTTTTAATAGTATCCTGCATGGCTTGGTCTTTTAGACAATCATCCCACCAGCTGCTATTGATATTTTTACTGCGGCATTCTAGATACTGCCAGAAAGTGGCAGGGTAATATTTACGCAGGCATACTGAACGCAGGCATTCCTCCGTCTCAAGGTATCCGCCGGCTGCCTCAAAATTATCTTGTTGTTGGACTACTAAAAAATGTATTTCCGGATTAAATTCTCTGACCGTCTCTAGTAATATAGGGGTATCTTTATTAAATAAACTGATAAATAGATCAAATTTTTGCGGTATCGTTTTTCGCTTTAAATAATAAGACAGGCCAGTAAAAGTGTTTTTTAAGACATAGGCATCCCCTCGGGCCTCCATATTTGTTTTAAAATTAGCGAAGACAGCTTCTTTTTCTATTTCTTTACCCAAAATATATGCCGGTAAGGTTTCCAGTTTGAATGCTTTAATCTTTTTAGCAGCTTCTCTACCGGGATAATAAAGATAGGAAACCGCCAAACCCGGAAAGTGAATTTTCAGGTGATTCACCAAGGTCTGGGTATTGCAGGCCTGGCAAACCTTTGGCGTAATAACTAAAAGGTTAACGGGGTTTGCCGGGGTAAAATTACATTTAGCCTGTAAGGTGCCCGGCTCTTGGCAGGAGCCGATAAATCCTTCTTTCTTGCAATTAGCATCGGAAAAACAAACCGGCAATATAGCAAGGATATCCGGATCCTGGCTTATCTCATCGGAAAGACGGATCTCTTCTGTTTTTGAATCGATAATCTTTTTGTTTTCTATCTCTAAAGAGGCCCTGTTTAAACGCCGGCCCTGCCAGGAGGGCCTTAAAATTAAGGTAGAGCCTATTTTTTCCGAAGGCGCATCTTTTATCCGGCTGTGGCCGACAATAAGCACATCTATGCCCGGTACCTCTTCTATCAATTTTAAATCATTATTTTCGCCTAAATGACTGAGTAATATCACAATATCAGCTTTAGCTTTTTGCAGTTCTTTTAAGGCATTCTCTAATGCCACCTTCGGTTCTGTAACTATTACCGCGGCAGATTTATCCTTAGCAGCCATATTAGTTAAGCCGATGATACCGACTTTGATACCATTGAATTCTTTTATAAGGTATGGCCTAACCTTATCTAATTTAATATTTGCGGAAACAAAACTTAAGGTGCTCTTGCTTATATCTTGCGAAAGGAAATCTTCGCCAAAATTAAATTCATCATCACCAATTGCCAAAGCATCGTATTTCATCAATTCCATGGCTTTTAACTGAACTAATGTACGCTGGGTATCTAGCTGCGTGTTCTGGCTGTATTCATCCATCTGACCGCCGGCAAAAAAACCTCCTGAATCTAAAAGTAACGTATTAGGATTTTCTGTTTTCAATTTTTTAATCAAAGTCACTCTGCGGGCTATTCCGCCGTCCGGCTCATAAGGGCAGTTGCAATGATAAATCATGGCATGGGTTTCGCCGGTATAGAGAATGGTAATTTCTTCGGCATAACTGTTCAACGCAAAACTTAAAGCGCAAAGCGCAAAACTAAAACTTAAAATGTAAAACTTTAAGTTTTGAGTTAAAGCCCTGTACTCTGTACCCTGTACTCTGTACTTATTAATCATATCCTTATCCCCTTTACCGAAAGGACATTTTCCGTCTTTTTTATTTTCTCCATAAGCTCTGCGGAAATTGGGCTGTCTACATTAAATACGCTGATAGCTTTTTCACCCGGCGCCTGACGGCCAAAAGTCATAGAAGCAATATTTATATTGTGCTTAGCTAATAATGTGCCTAAATTACCGATAATCCCAGGTTTATCCCAATTCTGCAGCACTACCATGTCTCCTTCGGGAGAGGCCTCCACATAGTATTCATCGATTTTTACGATGCGCGGCTTTTTATTGGCGGAAAGGGTACCAGCGACTTTTCGGGATTCCTTATCGGTCTTGACCTCTAGCTGCACCAGATTAACAAATTCACCTGCCTTGGAGGATTTTGCTTCTTTGATATTGATCCCCCTTTCTTTGGCCAGGGCTAAAGAATTAATAAAGTTTACGGTTTCTTTTAAAATCGGCGATAGCACTCCTTTTACTAAAGCAAAGGTAAGCGGTGCTAAATCATATTGATTGATTTCTCCGCTGTAAGTAATATTTAGCTCCTGGAATCTACCCGCTGCTAATTGGCTGGTGAATAATCCCATTTTTTCCGATAAAGCTATGTAAGGCTCTAATACTTTACATACCTCTGCTTCTAGGCACGGGTAATTGGCGGCATTACGTATGCCTTTACCTAAAAGCGCATCGCGGACAATTTCTACCACCTCTATAGCTACATTTACCTGGGCCTCCTCGGTGGATGCCCCCAGGTGGGGGGTAATGATGACATTATCTAATTTAAGTAGGGGGTTATCGCTAGATAACGGCTCTTTTTCAAAAACATCCAAAGCCGCACCCATTACCTTGCCTTCTTTGATGGCTTCTACCAATGCCTGCTCATCAATAATACCGCCTCTGGCACAATTGATAATACGCACACCCTTCTTCATCAAACTAAATTCCTTAGCCGATATCATATGCTTGGTCTCTTCAGTAAGCGGAGTATGCACAGTTATATAATCAGACCTGGTAAATAATTCTTTTAATTCTATCACCTCAACACCTATACTCTCCGCTACTTCTTTGGATAAAAACGGGTCATAGGCTATTACCCTCATCCCAAAAGAAAGAGCGCGTTTTGCTACTTCCGAACCTATGCGGCCAAATCCTACGATTCCCAATGTTTTATTGTAAAGCTCTACACCCATAAATTTGGAACGTTTCCATTCCCCGGTTTTTGTAGAGGCATTTGCCTGAGGAATATTCCTGGACAGCGCCAAAATCATACTTACCGTATGCTCGGCAGTAGAAATAGTGTTTCCCGCCGGCGTATTCATCACGATAATACCCTTTTGTGTTGCCGCTTCCAAATCTACATTATCCAGGCCCACCCCTGCCCGGCCGATAACTTTTAAGGACCCGGCAGCATCAATGATTTCTTTGGTCACCTTGGTGGCACTCCTGACGATCAAGGCATCATAATTTTTAATGATCTCTTTTAAGGCATCAGGCTTTAGGTCAGTCTTGACATCAACCTGAAATTCCTTAACTTCTTTTAAGATCTTTAATCCTTCCTCTGACAAAGGATCGCTGACTAGTATCTTCATAATCTCTCCTTATTATTAATTATTATTTCAAAAATACTTCCTCGGCTGCCGCGACCCCTGTGCCTAAATTAAATTTATATCCCATTTGTGCCAAAACTTTTTCTAGACAGGCAATACCTAATATAATATCTGATTCTTCAATATAACCCATATGGGCGATTCTAAACACTTTACCTTTCAGCTCTGACTGGCCTCCGGCAATGGTCACACCATAAACATCGCGCATGGTCTTGACCAGCTTTTCTCCGTCGATACCCTGCGGTACCTTGACCGCAGTTACCACATCAGAACCGGCAGTAGGTGCAAATAATTCTAAACCTAAGGCCTGCATTGCCGAACGCGTAGCATCCGCCATCTTTTTGTGCCTGGCAAATATATTTTCTAATCCGTCTTGCTTCATCATTTTTAAGGCTTCCTTCAGCGCTATCACTAAACTTATCGCCGGAGTAAAAGGGGTGTCGGTTTGATCTAAGGCAGATTTAGCAGCGATTAGATCAAAATAGTACCTGGGGCTTTTGGCTTCTTTGACTTTGCTCCAGGCTTTGGCAGAAACAGAAATAAAAGCCAGCCCCGGAGGCAACATCAGCCCTTTTTGCGAACCGCAAACTACCATATCCACTGACCAGTCATCCGTTAACAAAGGAATTGCCCCCAATCCGCTGATAGCATCCACCACCAATACGGCATCGCTATTTTTGACTACCCTGCCGATGGCTTCAATATCGCAAACTACACCGGTAGAGGTTTCACAAAGTGTGGCAAAAACCGCTTTTATTTTAGGGTTTTCTTTAAGTTTCTTTTCTATATCTTTAGGGTTAACTGCTTGGCCCCAGACTACATCAATAATTTCTGTATTGATGCCGTAACTTTTGCAGATCTGTGTCCATCTCTCTCCGAATTTTCCGCCTTGAACCGTTAAAGCAGTATCTTGCATAGATAATAGGTTAACTACTGCTGCTTCCATAGCCCCTGTACCTGAAGAGGCAAGAATAAAGACATCACACTTTGTACAAAAAACATATTTTAGCCCCTCTGTGGTTTCTTTTAATATTGCCTGAAACTGGGGTGTGCGATGATGAATAATGGGTTGAGCCATTGCCTGGCAAACCTTCGGCGGAAGAGGCGTAGGGCCGGGCGTCAATAGATAATTCTTTCTCATTTTTTTTAAACTCCTTTCTTTATTTTTTCTTTACGGCAATTACTTCATCCACTAGGCCATATTCTTTAGCTTCCTCGGCAGACATAAAATAATCACGGTCGGTATCCTTCTGAATCTTATCTAGGGATTGGCCCGTATGCATCGATAAAATCTTATTAATTAGGTCGCGCATTTCTAATATTTCTTTGGCATGGCGTGATATATCTTCAGCTGCTCCCTGAATACCACCCCAGGGCTGATGAATCATTACCCGGGAGTTAGGCAGGGTAAAACGTTTTCCTTTGGTGCCGGCGCACAAAAGAAGTGCCCCCATACTGGTAGCTTGCCCTACGCAGTAAGTGGCGACATCGGGCTTCACGAACTGTATAGTATCATATATGGCTAATCCTGCTGTTACTGAACCTCCAGGAGAATTGATATAGATATTAATATCTTTATTTACGTCTTCCATCTGCAAAAATAACATCTGCGCAACAATCAGGTTAGCTATAATATCATCAATGGGTGCACCGATAAAAATAATCCGGTCTTTTAATAAACGGGAGTAAATATCGTAAGCCCGTTCATAACCGCGGCTGGTCTGTTCAATTACCATTGGCACTAGCGTCTGCATCTTTGTACCCATTATCCACCTCCGTATTATGGTTTCTTTTTTAAGATCATTCCTGCCAGTCAGCTTGCTTTAATAAAAATTCCATTACTTTGTGAGTCATGTGATCATCCAAAGCAATATTTTCTTTTTTGGCGATTTCAGCTAAGACTAAATAAACCCTCACTTGTTTTTCTGCCTGGGGAGTTAATTCTTTTTCTAAAGTAGCTTCTTGTTTATCAATCTCTTCTTTGGGTAGCCCCCGCAAAGCCAAGTCCACCTTAGCTTGTTTTACCATCTCTTTTAAGTGGCGCGCGATTAATGATTGCGGCAGTTTAAAATCTAGGTCTTTAATGATACCCTCAATAATATCTGCTTCGATTCTCTGGCGCTCTTGGTTCTCTTTTTGAATAAATAGCTGTCGTTGGACCGCTTCTTGTAACTGGGATACATTGGGATACCCTAGGCCCTTAGCAAAATTATCATCCAGAGAATCAACCCTGTGTGCTTCCTTTAAGGAATCCATATTGCGCTTAAGATCATCGGCTGTTACCTCTATTTTTTTATAATTTACTTTTAAGCCTTTATAATTTTTGATTTTAATCTCAGGGGCCACTTCCACTGTAGCCTTAAAAGAAAGGGTTTCTCTATCTAGCTTAACCTCGCTTATGGCCGGTAAATCTATGACATCGAGCGTTTCTTTCTCGATAGCCTGATTATAGACATCCGGGATTAGCTCCTTTAATACCTCTTGATGTGCATCTGCTAAAAACCTTTTTTCCAGGATATCGCGAGGAACATTACCGGGACGAAAACCCGGCACCTTGGCCTCCTGGCCGATCTTCTTAAAAATATCTTCAAATTTATTTTTTACGATATCTCCGCTTACCTCAATGTTGATTTCTCTTTTTGTTGCGTCTAACTTTTTTATTTCTGTTTTCATCAATCCCTTAAATTACATTCTGAACTTTTCGCCTAAGTATATTTCTCTGGCCTTAGGATTATTGATTAGTTCATCGGCTGTGCCAGAGATAAGAATCTGGCCTTGCGCCACTAAATATGCCCTATCGGTTATAGACAATGTTTCTCTGACGTTATGGTCGGTTAATAATATACCCAATCCTTTATCTTTTAATTCTTTAATAATCTCCTGGGCTTCGTTGACTACAATAGGGTCAATGCCGGAAAAAGGCTCATCCAAAAGTATGAAAGACGGATTAGTCACTAATGCCCGGGTAATCTCCAGGCGCCTTCTTTCTCCGCCTGATAAGGTATAGGCCTTATTATTGGCTAAATAAGAAATATTTAACTCTTCCAGCAGGCTTTCTAGCCTACGCTTTCTTTCTTCTTTGGCTATCGGCAATGTCTCTAATATTGCCAGTATATTTTCCTTCACCGTCAGTTTTCTGAAAACAGACGGCTCCTGCGCCAGATACCCTATGCCGTAACGCGCGCGCTCATGAATAGGCAGATCTGTAATATCTACGTTATCAAATATGATTCTTCCGCGGTTAGGCGGGACAATCCCTACGATCATATAGAAAGTAGTAGTTTTGCCTGCGCCGTTAGGGCCTAATAGGCCAACAATCTCTGCGCGCTTGACTACCAGGTCTACCTCTTTAACTATTTGCCTGCCGTCGTAGGATTTACAAAGGCCTTTAATTTCTAAAAGCCGCATTCATATCCTCCGTAGAATAGATTACCAACCGGGGTTTACCTAAAAGCGTAATCTTTTTATCGGTAGCCGAATAAACCGCTTCATCGCTGTAAGAGACGTTGTCGCCGCGCATAATCCTCACGTGGCCTTTGGCAACAATCTTATCTATTTTATTGCTCATTCCTGCGGCAGCGTTATCTTTTATAGTTTTGGCTTTGTCTGATATAGTAAAATAAACTTCCATGGTATCGCTATAAATAGTAGATTCGTTATTTTCCACTTTTACGTTATCATTAAACTTAGCCAGGTTTTTTTCGTAATCTACCTGCAATGGCCCGTCGCAAGTAATAATAATTCTGTTTTTTTCTATCTCCTGCGGCTGGCTGTTTTTTTCCGAAGGATTAATTTTTACGGTTACATCTTTATCTAAGGTAACCTTATTGAGGCTCGGTTCACCCTTAGCACCCTGCGCAATAGTGATAATACCTTCCCGCTCAATATTAACTATATCGTCAGTTGTAACTAGCTGATTTTTTCTATCCCAGTCTAAAGAGTCTGTAGTAAGTTTTGCTCCGGAGGTGGTAGTGATAATTACGTTCTGTTCCAGGTGCACCTGATTATTGACTTTGTCAAAAGCTCCCCTATCAGCAGTAAGCTGAATATCTTCCTGTTCTCTGTAGAGATTCCCAATAATATCTTTGAGTTTTACTACATCCGGAAAAATATCTGCGGATTTGGCTGAAAGATCCCAGGTCTTTTTGCCTTTGTCTCCGAAGCCTGCCAGAGAAAAATCATTAATCTGCTGGTCTGAATCCTGTTGCACGGCTTGCGCGTATAAATCTACGCTAAAAAAAGCTGTAAAGAGCAAAATAAAAAATAGGCTGTATTTTTTAAGCATCGTAATCTTTTAAAGCTTTTTCCCACTTGCCCTGGGCCTTGAGTATTAATTCCGCCACTTCCCGCACCGCACCCCTGCCGCCTTCCCTGACAGTAATATAGTTACTGACTTGCTTGATTTCTGGGCAGGCATTAAATACTGCAACGGGAAAGCCTACTTTTTTCATCAGGCATAAATCCACAAAGTCATCCCCTACGAAACATAATTCTTCGGAAGTTACTTTATACCTCTTTAAGATCTTATCTAAAACCGCGGTCTTAGGAGAAATATTTTCAAATACCGCTTCTACCCGCATATCACGAGCCCGCGGCCTGATTGCCTGCGAGCCCTTAGCGGTAATCAATATGGTTTTTATCCCTGCCTTGTATAAAAGGTAAACTCCCATTCCGTCATGCACGTCAAAAAATTTAGAGTCCCGTCCTTTAGAATCGTAGATTATTCTGCCGTCGGTTAAAACTCCATCCACATCCAATAATAAGAGTTTAATCTTTTTTAATTTCTCTAATAAGTGCTCTTGCATTTAGACTAACCCTGCCTTCAACAAATCCTGTACATCCAAAAGCCCTACAGGCCGATTATTTTTATCCACCACCGGCATCTCGTCAATCTTTTTTTCTTTTAAGATGCGCATGGCTTCATAAGCCAGCATCTCTTTTCTGGCTACCGTAGGATTTTTGGTCATTACCTCTTTGATCTTACGTTTAGGCAAATCCCTGTCTATCCTTAAATGCCGGCGCAGGTCTCCGTCGGTAAAT
Organism: Omnitrophica WOR_2 bacterium RBG_13_41_10; assembly: GCA_001805465.1. Lineage (GTDB taxonomy): Bacteria > Omnitrophota > Gorgyraeia > Gygaellales > Profunditerraquicolaceae > RBG-13-41-10. The sequence continues at coordinate 12,516 of MHGH01000003.1, forward strand.
ATGCCTTTTAATTTACCGCTCTTATCCACTACGGTCGCCGAACCTGCCCTGGCCTGGGTAATCTTCAGCAAGGCCTGAGAAACTCTTTTGTCTTCACGGATAATGGGGTTGGCTTGGCCGGTGCGCATAATATCTTCCACCTTCAAAAGCAGTTTTTTACCTAATAAACCGCCGGGATGATAAAAGGCAAAATCTTTTTCTTTAAAACCCTTTGATTCCAACAAACAAACTGCCAAGGCATCGGCCATAGCTAAAGTAGCAGTAGTAGAGGCAGTAGGAGCTAATCCCAAAGGGCAGGCCTCTCTTTTCACTGCTACATCTAAAACCACATCGCTATACTGGCTAAGTAAAGACTTGGCATTTCCGGTTAAGGCAATAATCTTGGTGCCGATTTTTTTTAAGAGCGGCAGCAATTGTTTAATCTCCTCCCCTACGCCACTATTAGAAACAATAATAACCACATCGTCGCTGATAACCTTGCCCAGGTCTCCGTGGACGGCCTCGGCAGTATGCAGGAATAAACTCGGGGTTCCCGTAGAGGCAAGGGTAGCAGAAAATTTTTGGGCAATAATACCGGTCTTTCCCATACCGCTCACTACTACCCTGGCCTTGGCCTTAAGCATTAAATTTAAAGCCTTCTGAAAATTTTTTCCTATCCGGGGTTTTAAGGCCTTGATTGCCAAGGATTCGATATCCAAGACTTCCCTTGCCCTTTTTAAAACATTTATCTTCATAATAGAATCCCCTCTATTTTTTTAATCTGTTTTAAGAGCTTCTCTAATTCTGTCAGGCTAATCATATTTGCCGCATCGCAAAGAGCTTTATCCGGTTGGGGGTGAACCTCCAGAAATAATCCGTCGCAACCAAAGGCTACTGCTGCCCGTGACAAACCGGCTACGAATTCGCGCCCTCCCCCGGAACAGCTGCCTCTCCCGCCGGGAAGTTGAATACTGTGCGTGGCATCATAAATAACCGGATACCCGAACTCCCGCATAATAGCAAGGCTCCTTAAATCAGAAACTAAATTATTGTATCCGAAGGAAACTCCTCTTTCGGTAATTAAAATCTTTTTATTGCCGGTAGACTCTATTTTACGGATTATCGGCAATATATCCTGCGGGGCTAAGAATTGCCCTTTTTTAATATTTACGATTTTACCTGTTTTAGCCGCAGCGATGACAATATCGGTCTGACGGCATAAGAAAGCCGGTATCTGGACGATATCTAAAACTTTTTTTGCGGCATCAACTTCTTTTTGACAGTGTATGTCGCTTAAAATCGGCACCTTTAATTTTTGTTTTACTTTTTCTAAAATCTCTAATCCCCGCCTTAAGCCCGGGCCGCGGTAAGAATCTAACGATAACCTGTTTGCCTTATCAAAACTGGATTTAAAAATAAAAGGGATATTCAGCTTATGGGTTATATCTTTAAGTTTTTTGGCAGCCTCAAGGCAGCTGGCCTCTGACTCAATCACGCAAGGCCCGGCAATTAAAACTAAAGGGTTGCCTTGGCCTATCTTTATATTCCCAACATTAACTAGCCGCATGATATTTTTCCTTTGCTAAAATTTCCTTTACCTTTTCCAGGTCTTCGGGTGTATCTACACCTATAGTATCATATTTTGTCTCGATAACTTTTATGCGAAAACCCTCCTCTAATACCCTTAGTTGCTCTAAGGCCTCTGTCCTTTCTAGGTTGGAAAGAGGTATATTCTTATAGGTAAAAAGAAAGTCTTTAGTATATCCGTACAAACCGATATGTTTATAATATACCGGGCAATCAATTTCTGAATTCTGCGCCCTAAAAGGAATTGCCGCGCGCGAAAAATATAAGGCAAAATTATTTTTATCCACCACCACCTTAACTACGTGGGGATCGCTTAAATCAGAAAGGTCTTCGATTTTTTTTACGAGCGTTGCCATAGCTAGCGCCTGATCATCCAACAAGGCCTGAGCTACATTATCAATCATTATCGGGTTAATCAAAGGCTCATCGGCCTGTATATTAATTACTATTTTGACGTCTATGGGATTAATTACTTCGATAATTCTATCTGTCCCCGAGAGATGCCCCTTGGCAGTTAAAACAATATTGGCCCCGAATCCTTTGGTTACGTCGGCTACCCGTTCATCGTCGCAGGCAATAATCAAATCATCCAGAAGAAATGCCTGTTTTGCCCGCTCCCAGACATGTTGAATCATAGGCTTACCTAAGATATCTGCTAAGACCTTACCTTGAAAACGGCTGGAAGAGTACCTGGCGGGAATAATACCAATCACATTCATTAGTTATTTTAACCTTTCCAATAATTCTTTTCTGGTGGTTACCGCGGTGCCGACCTTTCCTACAACAATGCCTGCGGCAAAATTGGCAATATGCGCAGCCTCTAATTTCGTGGCAGAAGATGAAAGCCCTAAAGTAAAAGTGGCAATTACCGTATCCCCAGCTCCGGAAACGTCAAATACTTCCTGAGCTACTGTAGGAATATGGGTAAGGCGACCGTTTTTTTCAAATAGTTTCATG
>MHGH01000003.1:15045-16280 GCA_001805465.1 Omnitrophica WOR_2 bacterium RBG_13_41_10
CGCCTAGAGTAACCAGGAGCGAATCTAGGTTGAGGTATTTAATAATCTGCCGAGCAGCCGTATCTATGTCTTTATCTGTAAAGAGCTGATCGTTATTTAATTTAAGTTTGTTGGAGGTATCTTTAATTTTCAGGTTTCTGATGGCGTTCTCCAATTCCTTACGATTAGGAGTAATAGAGCTAACCCCGTGGTAATATTGAAAGTGTTCTTCTTTAGGATCAACGGTAATGATTTTTTTACGGGAATTAGCCAACGTAATAAGCTCTTCCAACAAATGCATATTTATCACACCCTTGCCGTAATCTTCAATAATCAGCGCGTCAAATTTATCAATATTACGGCGGATAAATTTGATAATTCTACTGTTTAATTCTTTATCTAAAGGATCGGTGTGTTCCCAATCTAACCTGACTATTTGTTGATGACCGGCAATAATGCGGGTTTTTACCGTAGTATGCCTTTTGGGCGTAGTAAATATACCTTCTGTATTTATTTTCCTTTTCTTCAATTCCCTAAATAAAACATCGGCATTTTTATCTTTCCCTGCGACCCCAATCAAATAGACCCCTGCATCAAGTGACTTGATATTATTGGCCACATTGGCAGCGCCCCCCGGCACAAATGTCCTCTTGTTTGCCCAAACTACAGGAACGGGTGCTTCGGGAGATATTCTATCGACGCTACCTAAGACATACTCATCTAAAATAATGTCTCCCACTACCAAAACTTTTGCCTTACCAAATCTATGGATTATGTTTTTTAGGTTCTTCATATTTTCTCTATTATGCCTTGGGCCAATAAAGGAAGCATGATTTCATGGTGGCCGACGATATAATAACCCTTGCCTCCTGATGCAACCGGACGGGATACGATATTTTGCGACGGCCGATAATGATAGATCATATCGAAATTTGCTGTAGTGAAGTCTTTGACTTTATTGCCTAAATTGCGGGATAAATTTAATGCCTTTAAAAACACCTCCGGCAATATTACCGCGGAACCGAAATTTAAAACTACCCCGCCGTTATTTAATTGCTCTATCCTTTCAGTGAGCGTGTAAAAATCCCTCAGACTCCCTTCGGCAGTCAAGGCGGCATTAAAAGAAGGGTGCTGGTGAATAATATCTGTACCGATAGCAACAAATACGCAAACAGGAATTTCATTTTTATAAGCCTGATAAAGCAGGCTTAAATTTTTATAAGGTAACTTAGCATCTGCAATTTTTCGGGCTACGG
>MHGH01000003.1:16303-31482 GCA_001805465.1 Omnitrophica WOR_2 bacterium RBG_13_41_10
CTTACCCCTTTTTCTACGGCATGATTTAAAAATTCTGCGGTTTCTTTTCCCATGCCGAATTTACCGGATTTTAAATTTTCCCCTACGTCCTCTGAAGTCTCACCCTGAAAGGCAATCTCAAAATCATGGATTATGCCTGCGCCGTTTAAACAAATACAGTTGATAACTTTCTTTTTTACTAACTCAATCAAAACCGGATTAAGGCCGCATTTTATCACATGGGCGCCGGCCATAAAAATAACTGCTTTTTTCTCATCTTTGGCCTTTACTATTGCCTCAACTATGGCGCGTAGGTCCTTTGCCTTTAATATGTTAGGTAAGCTGGCAAGAAATTGAGAAAAACCCTGGCCCTTAGCAGGGGCTTTAGCAAAATCTGCCTTATTCACCTTGCTGTGCCTTTGCCTGATAGAATATGTTTTTATCTGGTTTAGATTAATCATACGAACTTACGAGTTTAGCATAAATCTAGGATTAAATCAACTTAATTTTGTGCTCATTTTAGCGGGTCCTGTCTTGGTTTGTAAATGGGGTCAGAATTATTTTTTCCTAAAAATGCGGTCAGATAAAAAATAATTCTGACCCCATTTACCCATTTACTGTTAGCTTATTCTTTCAAAATTGAATCTGCTACATTCACTACGTCTTCTACAGTGATTGCCTTTAGACAGGCGAATTCTTTGACACAGTTATGGGCAAGGCAGTAGATGCAGCCTACTTCTTTATGTAATACCCGGTCTTTTTTACCGACGGGCCCCCAACGCTTGGGGCTTAAGCCTTTTTGATTTCTGCCAAAAATAGAGATTACCGGCGTACCTACGGCTGAGGCAATATGCACCGGCCCGGAATCATTGGAAATAAACAACCGGCATCTTTTAAGCACGCTAGCTAATTGGCTGATAGAAGTTTTACCGGATAAATCAATCACGGCATGGCGCATATTTCTGGCTACAACTTTAGCATAAGCAATATCTTTGGGTCCGGCAATAATTAATACCTTAAAACCATGCTCATCAATCAACCTATCAGTTGCCTGGGCAAATCTTTCCTGCGGCCAAATCTTAGAAGGACAACTGGCGCCCGGATGTATAGCCAAAAGCCGATCCAATTTATCTATTTTTTCCTGATCAAATAAATCTTCAACCCATTTTTCCGATTCGGCTTTTATGGGTATAAATATATTCTTATCCTGTCCCTTAATACCCAAATGCCCCAATAAATCTAAAGAATATTCTAACTCGTGTTTCTGGCCGAGCTGCTTGGTATGTTTTACCCTGTCGGTAAGTAAAAAACCAAACTTTCTGTCATAACCGAGCCTCCTGGGGATCCCGGCAAAAAAAGTAACCAGGTGTACACGGTTAGTCGGATGCAGAATAACTGCTAATTCAAATTTCCTTTTGCTTAAAAGAAAAGAAAATTTTACGGAACTTAACCAACCCTTATGCCGGTTGTCTTTATCATAAATAATTACTTCATCTAAATAGGGGTTGCCTTCTATTATTTCTTTGGCGTAGGGGCCAACCATCATCGCGATATAAGCCTGAGGGTAAGTTTCTCTTATGGCCTTAATCACCGGGGTAGATAAAAGTACGTCTCCGACTCTGTCTGTACGTATAATTAATATCCTTTGAAAAGCAAAAATACTCGGTACTCGGTACTCGGTACTCGGTACCAATATGTCCCTTACCCCTCTTAATACGTCCTCTACTTTTATCACTCCCAGACACTTTGGCGTAGCGAATCTACACTGTGCCTCTTCGCAGGGCCGGCAAAACAAATCTTTTTTTATTACAATGGATACATCTGACCAAGGGCCGTATTTTCCCTCATCGGTGGGGCCAAATATTGCTACGGTCGGGGTATTGAGGTAACCGGCCATATGTAAAACTGCGCTATCATTAGTGACAACAAGGTTAGCCTTCTTGACGACACAGGCTAGTTGCGCGATATCGGTACACCCAGTTAAATCTAATATGGGGTTTTTAAGATTATCGGTAATATATTTATTAACAGTTAAATCATTCTTATCGCCGACTAAAACAACCCTTACCTTTAAGTCTTCTATTAAAAGGGATGTTAATTTTACGAATTTCTCTTTGGGCCACCTCTTGGTGTGGCTTCTGGCTCCGGCAGATACCACGATAATTTTACTATCCTTATTGATACCGCTATGGCTCAATAAATTATCTAAGGCTACTCTATCGGATACCTGCGAGAAAAAAAACTTGCTCTGAATATTCTTTAGCGAGCTGGCGGGTTTTCCAAGAGCCGAGATTACCCTGTAAAGATGTTGCTGGCTCATATGTTTGATATATTTTGGCAAACGCAAGAAAGGCGAAGTTTTAAATTTAGCAGGGAGCATGAGCCCAAAGAAACTATTACGCAAGTCAACAACTACATCAAATTTTTCTCTTTTTAGCTTATGGAACAATGCTATTTTTTCCTTTAATCCAGAGTGTTTGTCGAAAATAATAAGCTGGTGTATTGCCGGGTTATTTTCAAATATGTCTTTTGCGCGGGGTCCTGCCATTACCGTTATAAAACTATCCACAAAACTTTCCCTTAAGTAATCTAATGCAGGCAAACTTAATAGGCAATCGCCAATATTGCTTAAAGTAATAAAGAGAATTTTATTAATTTTTTGCATATTCTATTTTTTTAATAATTTTACCCCGTTAGAAAACCCCGTCCTTTCTAACGGGGTTTACCTGCTCTAAAACTTCATCTACCGTCACGGCCTTCATGCACCGATTATCTTTGCAATCCACCACATAACAAGGTATTTTACATCCTATATCTTTTGATATGATAGTGACATTTTTATCCGGGTAAGGGCCAGTGATTGCGCAAGAGGTTGGCCCAAAAATAGCGATTATTTTTTTGCTACCGACGGCATTAGCAATATGCAAAGGCCCGGTATCGGCAGTAACAAATAAATCTAACTTTTGAGAAAGGCTGGCAAATTGTTTTAAATTAAAAATATTGCAGGCGATAATAGGTTTTTCTTTCATTAAATGCTGTATATCTTTAACTAAAGCCATATCTTGGGGGCTGCCGGTAATTATCACTTTAGCGCCAAAATCACAAATTAAGCGATCTGCCAATATCGCCCAATATTCCCTAGGCCAACGCTTAGGCAGCCAATTACCCCCGGGATTTATCCCTACTAAGAAATCTTTTTCATCTATCGCCTGCTGACGCAAGAAATCATGGATAATTTTTTTATCGTCTTCGCTGGTAAAAAAATCTAAGGCCCTATCCTCAACCCTTAGGCCTGCCTTTTCAATAATTCCTAAATAATAATCGATGCGGTGGCAGGAATTTTTTAAAGGGGGTGTAATTTTCTCAGACAAAAATAAAGAGCGCTTCTTGGTATAATATCCTATTATCTTAGGGACCCTGGCAAGCCGGCAGATCAGTGCCCGGGTAAAGGAACGGTGCAAAATAAATGCGGTATCAAATTTTTTATGTCTTAAAAATTTAACGAAAGCGAATTTTGCTAAGGTGCCTTTGTGCCTGTCTTTTTCATCGTAGATTATTATTTCATCAAGATAAGGATTGTCTTTTAAAACTAAGTAACAACGGCTGGGTATAATACAGGCGATATAACTATCTGGATAATTATGGCGTATATTCCTGATACAGGGGGTAGAAAATAAAACATCCCCTAGCCAATTGACATTAAAAATAAGGATGCGCTTGGCATTTATTTTTGGTTTAAGCATTGCTGATAAAACCTCTCGGTTTCTTCAATCATTTTTTCTTGGCGGAACTCATCGCTAATAAAACTGCACCCATAAGCAGCTAGAGATTGCGCCTTGCCAGAATCCTCTAATAATTCTATTATACTGGCGGCAAGCCCTTGGACATCTGCGGGTTTAACCAATAAACCGTTATATCCATGCCGGATTAAAGTTTTGATCCCCCCCACATCTGAACCGATAACCGGTAAGGCTGCTGCCATGGCCTCCATCAGGCTTAGGCCTAATCCTTCCTTTAAAGAAGGTAACACAAATAAATCCATGGCCATTAATGCCTGACAGGTATTATTAACCGTCGGGATAAGAAAAATATTTTTTTCTAATCGTAAATTCCTGATCAGGCCAAGCAAGTTTTCTTTGGTTTTACCTTCTCCTATAATTACCAGCTGCGCATTAGGAATTTTTCCTAAGACGATTTTCATGGCTTCGATAAGATAGCTATGCCCTTTTTCTAAAGACAAACGGGCGATTGTTCCTACCACAGGGCCGTTACCCAACCCCAGCTCTTTTTTAATTTCACTTTTTGCTTTTTGCTTTTTACTTTTGAATTTTTCTACATCTACTCCGCTATGGATAACGGTGATTGCTTGGCTTTTGACGCCAAGGTCAAGAATTAAGTGGTCTTTTACCGCTTCGCTGATGGCTATTACTTTATTGCCCCATCCGGGAAAAATCCGGCGAAATAATCTCTTCTTAAAAAAACCGTGACAGGTAGAAATATGCCTTACCCCTGTTGTTCGGTGTAAAAGCCAACCTAAAATTTGCGTAGTCCTGGTATGGGTATGGATAATATCGATACGGTATTTTTTTATCAGCGGCAATAATTTAATTAGCGATAAAAAAATCTTGGGGCTGGCCTCTGATTTTGTCTTTATAGGTATGGCTAGATAAACTATCTTCCCCCTGATAAAATCTTCCAGGCGCTCTCCGCCGCTAGATGCAACATATACCTTATGGCCCTTTGTCCTTAAACCCCTGGCCAAAGTAAAAACGTAGCTAGTGATCCCGCCTACATTAAGGTGATTGGTGATATATAATATATTCATACTCACTTTGCTAATAATTTATCAAGCGCTTCCAAGACTTCCTGATGACTTATCATCTGCATACACTTTTTGGATTTACATTTTGGCTTATAGCAGGGGCTGCAGGACAAATCTTTTTTTATCACTATGCAGTTCTTTACGGGTGCAATGTGGCGCCGGGGATCCGTCGGCCCAAACAGTCCAATAAAAGGGGTGCCTACCGCTGCTGCAATGTGTAAAGGAGCTGAATCAGGGGAAATATAGGCGCTGCACCTTTTGATTAAAGCCGCTAATTGATTGACCGTAGTTTTACCACAGGCATTGATGGGTTTGGCAGACTTCAAGGAACTGATTAAAATATTTGCGTCATCTAGGTCTTTTTCCGATCCGGTAATGATTACGCGCATATCTAGGCGCGATAATTCTTCGCATAATCTGGTAATGTAAGATAAAGGCCAATTCTTGGTTAACCATTTTCGGCTGGCACTAATATTTATTCCCACAAATCTTTGATTTTTACTTACCCATTCGCTGCTAAATAATTCTTCTATATAATTCTGATCTCCCAGAGCAGGCCATAGCTCTAAATTAATTCGATCGAATTCTATCCCCAACATTTTTAATATCCTAAACTGATGGGTCAAAGGGTCGATAATGGGTTTTTTGTCTTTAATGCGGTAGTTAAGCAAAAAACCGAATTTTTTATCGTAACCATAACGCTCTAAGGCTAAAGATAAACGGGAAAGAAGATGGCTTCTTTGGTTATTTTGTAGGTCAACTACCTTATCAAAATATTTTTTCCTTAAAATAGCGCCTAACCCCAATAACCCCTTTAATCCTTTATCTTTATTTTTAAAATCGCACACTAACAGTTCATCTATATAGGGGCAGCCTAAAAGCACCTCTTTACATTCATCGCTTACCAATAGACTAATTTTATAATGGGGTAAGGGGAATTTCTCCCTGATTGCCTTAATAGCATTAGTAGATAAGATAATGTCGCCTAAGGAGCTAAATTTAATAATCAAAATCTTAAAATTTTCTAAAGCATCTTTATAAACCCCAAGAGTGCTCTTAAACATAAGTTCCAAATTATATTTTTCTTTTACTTTCTCCAGGGCGCTCTCGGACAATCGGCGTGCCAGAGCCGGATCTTTAAATATTTTTATGGTTGCCTCGGCTATGGCGGTATGGTCTTCCGGAGAAACCAATAAGCCGGTTTTTCCCTCTTCAATTATATCGACTATACCACCTACCTTGGTGGCTATTACCGGTACACCCGCTGCCTGAGCCTCGATGATTACCCTGCCAAATGCCTCCTGTGTTGTAGTAGGCACCACCAACAAATCTAAATGTGCTAAAATTGCAGGAATATCTCTTTGGGTCCCTAAAAATTGAGTATTATGCCAAAGGCCCAGCCTCTTTACTAAAACCTGTATCTGTTCTTTATATCCCTGACGCGAACTTGGGGCATCTCCGATAATCCAAATTTTAAGTTGCGGTATGGTCCTTGAGGCCCTGGCCATGGCTTTGATAAAATGTAAGTGGCCTTTTATAGGGGTCATTCTTGCGATCATACCGACGTTAAACTCTTTTTTTCTTTTTTTATCCGGGCTTAAATATTTAAACCTCTCTAAATCTACGCTGCGCGGTATCAGACGTATACGTTCGTGCGCAACAGAAAAATCCTCTATCATATGCCGGGCGATAACATTACTTAAGACAATCACGCGCTTAGCCCAACCCATAACATAACTAAAAATATGCTTACTATAATAACCGTGACAGGTAGTAATAAAAACGCATCTGGTTTTGCGGCAGGCAAAATAAGCAATCCAGGCAGGAACCCGGGAACGGGCATGCACAATATCAATCTGTTCTTTTTTAATTACCTGGGCCACCAGGGGAACTGTTTTAATCATAGTAAATAAGGATTTTTTATTAACCGACAGTTGGTAGTGTACGGCGCCGGAAGATTCTAGCTCCCTAACCAAATCTCCTCCGGCGGAAACCACTATTGCCTTGTGGCCTGCGCGCACTAAATATTTCGCCAGATCCAACGTCCCTGTCTCAACTCCGCCTACGTTAAGTTCCGGTAATATCTGTAATATATTCATTCTATAGTAATTTTTTTATTGCCTCTGATACGGCAAAATTATCTTTCAGCGATTTTACTTCCGGCTTTCTCTGCCATACCCCTTCAATCGTCATGGATAAATCTCTAGGTGAAGAAAGATAAATATATTTTTTCCGGGCCATATGGTTTAAAAAATCATTATGCCTTCGGCTGACTCTAGCCTTTAAAACAATAACATAGCGGCCGCTAGAGGCTGCCTCGGAAATCATGGAGATACTCTCCGGAGAAACAATAATGACCTCACTAAGAGCCAATATCCCGCCTACTGCTTCCGGAATATTATTTTCATTAGCAACAATAAGCAGCTTACATCGGGGATAATCCGCGAATTCTTTCTTTATCAGGCTTGTTATTGCACTTGGGGTACGGCGCGAGGTAGTAATAAGAACTTCAGCATCATGCGCTTCTAAAAAGCCCTTGGCCTGCTGAATCACTTCCTGCATCAGCTCTAGGCTTAAATGAAAATCTTTGCTGTCCCCTCCGATTAAGATACCTAATACCAGAGACTTGGTTATTTCTAGCTGCGGTGCTATCTTATCTAGGCAGGAATCTAAGTAAGTTTTATTGATTGTGTTTAGCGCTCCCACAGTCACTACAACATTTTTTCTTACCGGCGGCTGGTCATGCCTAGGTATAATCGCTAAATCAAATCTGTCTACGCTTAAAACAGAAGGCTTCATAATTATAATCGATTTAGCAAAATTTTCTCTTGCTATAATAAAATTAACCGTGGCCAAAGAGGAGCCGCAGGCTATCACTAAATCGGGTTTTATTTTTATCAAAGCATCATAAGTTTCTTTTTTTAAGAAAGCATTCAGGCACCACAGGCACCCTTGGCAACTGTATTTACCGCTTAAAATGCTGCTTATATTCAGGGAAAAACGGGAAAATTTATTTTTAAATTTTACCTCAATGGTTTCTACTTCTATTGTAGCATCGTTATTCCTAAGCTCCTCCTTAATTATTTTAACTAACCCTTGGGATTGCCTTAAATGCCCGGTTTTCCCATCGTTTAAAATTAAGATTTTTTTCTTTTTAGCATACTTCCATATTTTATAGGCCCAGAAATATTCTTTAGGATACCTTAAAATAAAACTTTCGAATATACGCACTAACCGTTGGAGGTTATGGTGTATATCTAAGTCCTTCTGCGTTGTTTTTTTAATTTCAAAAGGCTCCCCTACGATAATATTTACATAGGGTCCTTTGGTTCGGTTAAAAAAACAGGGAATTATCGTTGTGCCGTATTTTAAGGCTAATTTTACTGCGCCCTGCGCCATGGAGGAATCTTTGCCGAAAAATTCTACCAGAATTCCCATCTTGCCCCCCTGGTCAACAGTCATGCCTATGGCTTCATTATTTTTCAGTACCTGAATCAGCTGTCGGGTCTGATTTTGCCTTTGGATTAATCTATAACCGCTGTGTATACGATAGGTGTTAAGTAATTTATCCATGCGCGGGTGCCTCTGGTCCCGGACAAGCAGACTAAAAGGAAACCCCAAATGCGCACAGATCACATTAGTAAGCTCCCAGCTCCCCGCATGCACCCCTAAAAGAATTACGCCTTTACCTTTTCCAAAGGCTTTTTCTATGTTCGCCAACCCCTCAAAACTAATGTACCTATCCATATATTGCTGATTAATCAAAGGGATAAAAAATATTTCTATAAGATTCTGTCCGAATGAACGGTAGAATTGACGGGTGAGTTTTTTAAGCTGGTGGGGAGATAATTTGTCCGCAAAGGCTACTTTAATATTGGAATAGGCGATACCACGGTGTTTTAAATCAAAACAATAGAATAAATCACCTAGCCTTTCTCCAAAAAAAAGGCTAACTGAGAAAGGTAATCTTCTAAATATCGGGCCTAATAGCCTAAGCAGGAAATAACCCAGCCAATCTGTGAAATAATCTTTCTTCATCTTTTGGCACCGCCAATTCAATACCTAATACTAAAATAGGCAACATCTTGGAGTCCAGGCCCAATAGCGAAATCCTGGCTGCATCTTTTTCCGTAGTAATAATAGTGTGTATATTTTTCTTTTGGGAATCCTGGGCTATTTTATCTAAATCCTGTTGTAAATAGCTGTAGTGGTCGCCAAATTTAAAGGATAGGCCGACATTTATCCCCATACCCATAATCATACTTTCAAAAGAATCAGGGTCTCCGATACCGCAAAATAAAGCAACTGTTGCCCCTTTTAAATCTTGCATTCTTGATAGCTCTTTTTTGTCGGTGAGAGCATAAAACCCTACCGGCTGATGAATCGATTCTATCACCAAGGCTTTTGCATTAAGGGAATTTAACCGGTCTTTTATCTCCTGAAAATCCGGATTAAGGTTGGTTTTAGTCAAGATAAAAATATCCGCGCGTTTTAGCGCAGATAAAGGTTCGCGCAATATTCCCCGGGGCAGCAAATGCTGATTACCGAAGGGACAAGTGACGTCAATAGCCACTATCTCTAAATCCTTCTTGATCCGCCACTGTTGAAATCCGTCATCTAAAATAACAGCTTTTACCTGGTAATCACTTATGGCACGTTCTGCCGCACGCACCCTATCTGCATCCACGATTACGGGAATATCGCCTAAATTGCGTTTTAACATCAGCGGCTCATCCGGTGTTTTATAACCCCTGCTTAATATCGCGCTCTTTAAGCCTTTTTCCTTAAGAAACTTAGCGATAAACTCTACAAGAGCAGTCTTGCCTGTCCCCCCCAAGGTAATATTACCGACGCTGATTACTTTACAATCTAGGCGCTTAGGGTTAATACTATAACGCCATATTAATACCTTAACTATTAAGCCATATATAAGCGAAAGGATAAAAAGCAACACTTTTAATAGGCCGGCAATAAAACCGTTATCTCTATCTGTAGCTAAATTATATAAATAATCTAGGGACATGAGTTACTCCTGACTAATCATCTGTGGACGATAGCGACAGGTTTCTTTCGATAAATTCGATTAGTTTTTCTTGGACCGAGGGCGAAATATGAGAAAACTCTACCCCCATGCCGGGGTAGTGATGGGGTTGCACCTGTTTATCCGGTAACCAGACCACCTTTGCTTCCAATTGGATTTCTTGCTGCTTGGGAGGGAGCTTAAGGCTTAAGATAACCTCATCTCCCAACTTAAATTTATCACAGCCGTAAATATACGCGCCGATTGCACTTAAGTTTAAAACATCCAGCCTTAAACATTCCTCCAGCTCTTTATTATGCTTGACCTTCAATTCTATCTTAATATCAATAGGCAGGCGCTTAAATCTGCGGCGCAGCTGCATTTTCTTTATATTTTCTATGACTTTATCCTCCTTAAAGCTGTCTATGGCTAGCTCCTCCGTGGCATAAATATCAATAACCCTATCCAGGCCGGCAACGGAAAATACCCCCTTAAGATGCACGGGTATACCGCTAAACTTCATCCTGCCGTTATTGTTCATAACTTCTTTATAGGCAATCACTATCACTGAAATCCCCATATAATCAACCAGCTCCACTTCTTCAAAGTTACAAAGAATATCGTAATAACCGTCGCGCAGGCACTGCCCTACGACTTCAATCAGGCCGGCGGAATTAACGTCAATAGAGCCGCATAAATCCAGTATTACGATATTGCCCTTACGCCTTGCTTTTATCTCCATAATACGGCTTATTTTACTTTAAATTATAGCCTAAAGCAATGAATAAATTCAGCCCTTGCAAAGTTTATAAAGATGGGGCTGGGGCCAAAAGACGTAAAATGGATAAAAAATATCGTCTTAATCGCCGAGTGGATAATCGTGCCTTGGATGCCCAGACCAGGCTTTTATTGGGAAGGTATATGCAATTTCAGACTACGAGGAAGTGGCGTAAGAAATAATATATTTTATATTTCTTTGGGTGGCGCCCTGATTATTCAAAATCAAATCTTTGCCCCGCCAGCCTAACTCCATAGCTTCTTGGGGATTATTTAAAAGTTTTGTCAGTGCTGTTTTTAACTCTTCTTTATTATTTATTAACAGCACTGCATGGCTTTCTAAAAATAAATCCGCTATATCACGAAAATTAAACATATACGCTCCGATAATGACGGGCTTTCCTAAAGAAACGGGTTCCAAAATATTGTGCCCGCCTTTTTTCACCAGGCTACCCCCTACGAAAACAATATCGGCAATGTTATAGAAAGATAAAAGTTGGCCTATGGTATCTAAAATAAAGACTGCCGGCTTACTCGCTTCTTGACTGGTTAAGCTCCCTTGAGAACTAACTCGAAGCGGTAGGAAATCAAATTTAGTAATTAAATTATTTATCTGCGCTGCCCGTTCAGGATGGCGCGGGGCAATAAGCAGTTTTAAATCAGGAAATTTAGCCAGGAGCTCTTTATAGGCCTCTAAAATAATTTCTTCTTCGCCAGGATGGGTGCTACCCGCTACAAAAAGTTTCTCTCTAGATTTAAGCCCTAATTTAAGCTTATCATCTGTGTGGTCTTTTTTATCATCTCTGTCATCTTTAATATCAAACTTCATATTACCTGTTATCTCTATTTTATTTTTATCCACCCCTAAGGAAATTAACCTTTGGGCATCAACCTTGGTCTGTACGCAAAAAAGACTCACCTTTCTTAAGAAAGGCCTGATGAAAAAGCTTATCAGGCGATACCCTTTAAAGGAGCTATCGGAAATTCTGCCGTTGACTATAATTATGGGAATGTTTTTTCTTTTTAGATAAGAGATGAGATTGGGCCAGAGTTCTGTTTCGGCAATGATAAAAAGACAAGGATTTATTCTGTTGATCACAGGCTTTAGACAAAAACTTAAGTCTAAAGGTAGGTAAGTCACAAAATCGCACTTTTTAGCTAATGTCTTGGCGATTTTATTTCCGGTAACAGTAACCGTAGATATTACAAATGCCTTATTCGCTAGGTTGGCCCTTAGTTTTTCTAATAAGCCTCTCATTGCCATGGCCTCACCCACGCTTACCGCATGTATCCAAATAGGCCTATTTAATTTTAGCTCCTTAGGCAATATTCCTAAACGCCGCAAAAAATCTTTATGGAATTTCCTCTTGAATAAATATACAGGCAGGTAAATTATTGCTATAACTAAAAATATTAAGTCATAAATTATAAACATAAGAAATTACGCCCGCGGATGCGCCTTATCATATACGCTTTTTAACCTTTCGGTTGTTAAATGGGTATAGATTTGCGTGGTGGAAAGATTAGCATGGCCCAATAACTCCTGGACACACCGTAAGTCCGCCCCCCGATTTAAAAGGTGGGTAGCAAAAGAGTGCCTGAGAGTATGCGCTGATACCCCTTGTTTTATACTGGCCAGGCGCAGGTATTTTGTAACTATATTCCTGATGCCCCTAGTAGTAATACGCTTGCCGTTTTTATTTAAAAAAATCGCCTCGGTTTGTTTTCTTTTTTTTTCTAAATAAGCCCTGATTGCCGCAATAGCTATCTCTCCTATCGGGACAATGCGTTCTTTTTTACCTTTACCCATCACCTTAACTATGCCGCCGATAATATCTAAATCTTCGCCGTTTAACCCGGCAAGCTCCGATATCCTCATTCCCGTACTATAGAAAGTTTCCAGTATCGCCCTATCGCGCAGGCCTCTTTCATCTTTAGATACGGCTGACTCTAGAAGCTTGGCGACTTCTCCTTCGGTTAAAAAAGAAGGCAGGTGTTTATCCATTTTTAGAGTAAGCAGGCTTGCGGCAGGATTGGTCTTGATATAGCCTTCGCGGGTTAAGAATTTAAAAAATGACCTTAAGGTAGAGATATGCCGCACGATGGTCCTATTGTTTAAGTTTTTCTCTTTTAAAAATGCCAGGTATTTTCTTAAAGTGAGGTAATCTATTTTTTCTATCTCTTGGTCGCTGATAAATTTCTTAAAATCCTCTAAATCTAAATTATAATTTAAAATAGTATGCTGCGAATAATTCTTCTCTATTTCTAGGTATCGGATGAATTTTTCGATTTCCCTTTGCATATTTTATGCCGGTTCTTTATCTTGGTCTTGAGGCAAATTCTTAGAGATAAAATTGCATTTGGGATAATTGGAGCAACCGAAGAAAAAACCCCGCCGGGAACGGCGTTCAATCAGCTCTCCGCCGCAACCAACCTCAGGACATTTTACGCCGCTGGTAATGGATTTGGCGAATTTACACTGCGGAAAGCCAAAACAGCTTAAGAATTTACCCTTGCGGCCCCATTTAATCACCATAGGCTTACCGCACTGCGGGCAGGTTTCATTGGTAGTAAGCACCTCTTTCTTGATATTCGCCTGTGCATAATCCAGGCTGGCCTTAAAAGGCTGGTAAAATTCTTCTAATATTGTAGTATTATTGAGCCTGCCTTCTTCTACTTCATCAAGCTCTTCCTCCATATGGGCGGTAAACTTTACGTCCATAATCTTAGGAAAATAATTTACCAAAAGGTCGCAGACTTTAGAACCTAACTCCGTAGCATAAAAATAACCCCTCAGGCGCCGCGCATAGTCACGCATCACCAAGGTCTGTATTATGGGCGCATAGGTAGAGGGCCGGCCAATACCTTCTTCTTCCAGTTTTTTCACTAGAGAGCTATCGGAGTATCTTGCAGGGGGCTTGGTGAAATGTTGCGAAGGCGATAAATTCACTAAATCCAAAATTTCATCTTTTTCTAGCGCCGGGATAACATTTTTTTCTTTATCAAGCTCATTATGATTATAGATTTTAGCAAAGCCGTCAAAAATAAGGGTGGAACCAGAAGCAGAAAACAGGTATTTACCAACGGCTATATCCACGGTAGTAACGGAGTAACGGCTGGGGGTCATCTGACTGGCAATAAAACGGCGGTAAATTAATTCGTATAATTTATATTGCTCCTCATTCAGATATTTAGCAATGCCCTCCGGAGGTTTGGCAATAAATGTCGGCCGGATAGCTTCATGCGCTGCCTGGGCATGCTTTTTTAATTTGTAGGTATTGGGCTCTTTGGGTAAATAATCCTTCCCGAATTTTTTTAAAATATGGCTCCTTACTTCTTTTAGTGCTTCTTCGGCAACGTGCGTAGAATCGGTACGCATGTAAGTGATAAGGCCGATAGGATTATCATCTCCAATATCTATACCTTCATAAAGCTGCTGGGCTACAATCATAGTTTTTGTAGCATTAAACCTTAATTTATTAAATGCCTCCTGCTGTAATGTGCTGGTAATAAAAGGGGGGTCGGCATAACGCTTTTTTTCTTTGGTATTTATATCCAAAACCTTGAAAGTATTATTTTTGATGTCTAAAACGATATCATCAGCCTGCTGTTTATTTTTTATTTCTGCCTTCTCTTCGGATATCTTTACTAATTTGGCCATAAAAGAGCTCTGTACTCTGTACTCTGTACTCTGTACTTTCTTTAATTCTGCTTCAATCTCCCAATACTCTTGAGGGATAAAATTATTAATTTGGCGTTCTCTTTCTACGATTAACCTTAAGGCTACTGACTGTACTCTGCCAGCACTCAAGCCCCGGGCAATTTTTTTCCAAAGTAATGGGCTTAAAAAATACCCCACTACCCTATCTAAAATTCTTCTACCGGCCTGTGCCTCCACCATATTTAAATCAAAATCCCGCGGCTGGACAAAGGCGTTCTTTAACGCAGATGGCGTAATCTCATGAAAAACTACCCTAAGAACTTTTTTATTCTTAAAAATCTGATTCTTAATATGCCAGCCGATAGCTTCACCTTCCCTGTCCGGGTCAGTAGCCATATATATTTTATTTTTGCCTTTGGCTTCTTTTTTTAGAAGCTCCAGTACTTTTTTCCTGCCGGGGATAACTACATAAGAAGGCTGAAAATTCTTCTCCACATCCACCCCTAATTTCTTCTGAGGCAAATCTATGAGATGGCCCATGGAAGAGACTACTAAAAAATCATTACCTAAAATTTTACTTAATGTCTTGGCTTTCGTCGGGGATTCCACTATTACTAAGTTTTGCTTTTTCATTTAAGAGGCCCTTATAAATTGTTTTCCCGGAAGCTGCCGGATTAATTTTCTTAATTGTAGCCGTAAAATAATATCGGCGACAGTGGTAAAATCTAAACCTGCCTTTTCTACGATTTCATCAAAAGATATGGCTCTATCGGATACCAGATCGTACAAATTGCGCTCTTGCGTACAAAGCTCATTCTTGGGCATTATTTTTGCATCATTGTTTTTTCTCTTTTCTGTAAAATTCTCGTTAAGGATAAGATCTAAATTTAATTCCTGTAATATATCGCTAACATCAGATA
>MHGH01000003.1:31603-33363 GCA_001805465.1 Omnitrophica WOR_2 bacterium RBG_13_41_10
GATCCTATCTTCCTGTAAAATGTTTCCTTTAATATAGAGAACAATGGGCGGATCAGGAATATATTTGAGATTTTCAGGATAGCTTGCTTCCTCAATAGTGACAATTTCTATATTTTGTTTTCTGGCTAAATTAATTTCTTTCTCTATGTCTTTTTCCTGAATAGCCCCAATACCTGCGGCTATATTTATCCCAATACCTGCAACTGCCGTTAATTTTTCTAAAGGCGCTTTTAAAATATCTACGGGCTTATCGAAATAGTCTAATAATTTTTTTAGGCGTATACTGCCAATATCGCAAGTTAAATTTAAGCCGATCAGGGATTCCGTTTGGTTCATGGTTCTTAGTTTATAGTTCTTAGTTTCAAAATCTTTTGTACGATTTGTTTAACGGATAATTTGGATGTGTCAATGGTTTTATCAGCCAAGGCATAATAAGGAGCGCGTAATTTCAACAATAGCGCAATTTGTTTTTGGGGGTCTTTGACACTCAAAAGAGGCCGGTGCATATATCCGGCTGTCCTCTTCAATATTACTTCTGGAGAAGCGGTGAGGCATATGATTGTACCGGTCTTTTTCATAAGCCTGATATTTTCTTTATCTATAATAATCCCTCCGCCGCAGGCAAAGACAAATTTTTTCTCCTTGGAGACAGTTTTTAAAATTTCTTTTTCTACCTTACGAAAATAGGGTTCTCCGTTTTTGGCAAAAATATCAGTTATGGCCCTTCCTTCCTTTAATTCAATTAATTCATCCAAGTCAATAAACTGCCATTTTTTTATCCTGGCTAATTCCTTGCCTACGGATGTCTTACCGGTTCCCATAAATCCTACTAAATATATATTATTCATCATATTTTTAGGGACACCCTTTCTGCCAATCGTAAGAGTGTCCCCTGTTCAAGTGTCAAGGGGACACTCTTTGCTTTAGCTAGAAGGGTGTCCCTGTTAACCTGTTAACTATTCTTGGTATGCAGCCAAAACTAAATCGCTTAAACTCTGACGCGCCTCTTTGGTAATAGGATAAAAGGCGTTATACCATTTGCCATCCTTGGCCTTTTCCTGAGGCATTCCTAAGAATAGCCCCTTTTTACCTTCTAATACACGCAGGCCTTTAATGATGAAATCCCCTAGAGAAATATCCACAAAGGCCTTGGTTTTAGATTCGCCGTCAAAACGATGCAGCCGCACCACCTTTAAACTTAGCTCTTCGCTCATCTATATCACCCCCCTTCTAAACTAATAGACGAAAGGAGCGATATTTTCTAACTGATTCTTTTTAGGTAAATTTTGTAGCCTTCTTTAATATCGCAAAGTGAATCACTGCCGAATTTTTCCAGTAAGGCATCTAGTAAGACAAAGGCGCAGGCTGATTCGGCAACTACGCCTGCTGCTTCTACCACGCAGATATCGGATCTTTCCACGGCTGCCTTTGCCGGCTTCTTGCTAGAAATATTTACTGATTCAAGCGGGTTGATCAAGGTAGAAATCGGCTTCATGCAGGCGCGTAAAATAATATCTTCACCATTAGATATTCCGCCTTCTATTCCGCCGGCATTATTGGTGTGACGAAAATAGCCTTGGGATTTAGAGTAAAGAATAGCATCATGTACTTCTGATCCGAATTTATCAGCATAGCCAAAACCTAAACCTATCCCAACGGCTTTGATGCCGGGGATAGACATGATAGCTTGAGCTAATTTTGCATCTAAGCGCCTGTCAGGCTGGACATAGCTACCTAAACCAACAGGCACGCCTTCTGCT
>MHGH01000003.1:33400-45556 GCA_001805465.1 Omnitrophica WOR_2 bacterium RBG_13_41_10
TAATGGCCTGGTTAATTTTTTCTATCATTCTTTCTTTAGTATATTCTCCGGCGATGGATAAAACGCGGCTAGAGATTTTTATTTTGAATTCGCTCAAAAACATCTTGCATATCGCACCCATTCCTACGGTTGCCGCTGTGCTTCTGGCTGAGGCACGTTCTAAAACTTCCCTGATATCGCTAAAGCCGTATTTTAATAATCCGGATAAATCCGCATGTCCCGGCCGGGGACAAGTTACTTTAGCTAATTTTTCAATACTAGAATCTTTATTCTTAATTAATAAAGCAATGGGGCTACCCAGGCTTACCCCTTTTTTTAATCCAGAAAGGATCTGGGCTTTATCATTTTCTATCTGCATGCGCTTTCCGCGGCCAAAGCCGGATTGCCTACGCTTTAACTCCTGATTTATTTTTTGCAGATCTAATTTTAATCCCGCGGGCATACCATCTAAAATTGCAAGTATTGCTTTTCCATGCGATTCACCTGCGGTCAATAATCTTAACATCTTAAACCTCCCTTGTTCATATAATACTGTTTACCCCGTTAGAAAACCCCGTCCTTTCTAACGGGGTTTACTTCCAAAGGCCGCGCCGATTATTGCGCGCCTCTTGGTATAATTTCAAAAAAAGGTCTGCGTATTTGACATTGGGAGCAATAGTCATCAAAGAGGCATACCCTTCTTCCACAATCTTGGCATTCACAAAAGTGCCGTCTTTTAAATATACGTATACCAATAACCTGTCGTATCTGTCGTGTTTATCTACATCGAATTCTAAACGCACACGCTGGCCTTCTACTAGTTTCTTGGTAAAGGCATAAGCACGCATCCCTAATGCTTTGATGGTTTCAATGCCTTCTTGGCTCCTTTGGCTATCTTTATATAATTTATCGGATTCGTGTATTTCAGGCGTATCTATTCCTATAAGCCGCACACGTTCGTTATTCTCCAATACCAAGGTATCTCCATCGACTACCCTTCTTACTAATACGTTAGAATAATCGTATTTCCCGCCAAAAGGAATACTAAATTTAGCCCTTCCTGAAGAATCCAAGCTAAAAGGAAGGCCACCGGCCCAAGAAAAATTAAGTGAAAATAACACTATCAAGATACAATAGATGCCCGTAATTATTTTTTTCACTTTTTTAAAACTCCTTTATAATTGCGCGGCAATAAAACCCGCCAAAACTACAATATCTTCAGTGCAGAATATTTCAGTAATATTTTTATCAAAAAGTAAATTTGCTTCTGGCCCAAATTCTTCATCACCTTTCCAAAGAATTACCAGGGCTTTTACTCCTCTAAATAATTCCAGCGCTACCGCCGCATCCCCACGGCTAACCTTCTCTCCCGGTAGTCGTTTTAATGCTTCAAAAATAAATTCGGGGTTAGCGCCGTATTTTCTGATAATCGGCTCAATTGCCCTTTTTCTAAACGCAGGATAATAACCCTCTATGCCTGCTAATTCCCTAAAAGTAAGCCACTCGCCACTTGGCTGCGGCAACCCTTTGGATTTACTAGTGATATAATGCAAAATTAAAATTGCCGTAAAATCTTTTGCCGCAGTATTACAGGATAAAGACAGAACCTGGCGTTTCTCTACATCTATAGTATACTCATCGCCTAAAAATTTAACAGAGATATTTTTAGGGGCGTCTATCTTAATCAAATCCTCCCAGGCCTTATTTATTGCAACCTCATAACCCATAGTTTTTTATTTTACCCTTTTTAGATGGATAAATCAACGATTTTAGATTATAATAAGTGAGTGCACGACTTACGGAACGAAGTGAGCGTAAGTCGTATGCACGAACTTATCCCCCCTTCCTGCATTCTGCAAGAATGCAGGGGGATTAATTCTAAGTTATCTGCTCATTAAATGCTCTACGACCGTTTTCAAGAAGAGGCAATTAATTACATCAACCAAGGGCTTTCCGTAGTGGTCTCAGCACCCACCGGAGCAGGCAAAACCGCTATCGCTGAATATGTTATAGAAACCTGCTTGAAAAAACAAGCCGGAGTAATCTACACCGCTCCTATCAAAGCCCTCTCCAACCAAAAATTCCGCGATTTCCAGAATGAGTTGGGTTCAAACATCGGTATCTTAACCGGCGATGTATCTTTAAATGCAGATGCTCCGGTTTTGATTATGACTACGGAGATCTTTCGCAACAAAGTTCTGGATGAACCGGAAAGTTTAAAAAGATATCACTGGGTTATTTTTGATGAAGTCCATTATATAGATAACCCTGAACGCGGGACAGTCTGGGAGGAATCGCTAATATTCCTGCCTAAACATATGCAGATCCTGGCACTTTCCGCTACTATACCTAATATAGACGAGTTAGCCAGTTGGATAGAATCCATACATAAAAAACCCATAAAAACCGTGATTGAAGATAAAAGGCCGGTGCCTTTGCATTTTCTTTTCCAGTGCCAAAATGAGATTACCGATAAATTAAGAAAATATAACCGGCCTCATCCTAATAAATTGAGCACACTCATTAATTATCTACGGGAAAAAGAAGGCCTGCCTTGCATATATTTTGTCTTTGGCAGAAGAAAGGCTGAAGATTTGGCATTTGAATTATACAGTTATAATTTTTTAGACAGCCGCGAAAAAATACAGATTACCGAATTATGTAATTCTTTACTAGAACGCTTTGAACTAAAAACAGAAAGATCCGCCCAACAATTGTACCCTTTGATCCAACGCGGGGTGGCTTATCATCATGCCGGAATGCTGCCTACTCTAAAAGAGGTGATCGAGCGATTATTTACCAGCCGTTTGTTAAAAGTTATTTTTACCACCGAAACTTTTGCTTTAGGGATAAATATGCCCAGCCGCTCGGTTATCTTCGATGACTTAAGGAAATTCTACGGCCGCTATGTGCGAACCCTAAAAACCCGGGATTTCTACCAGATGGCTGGCCGGGCCGGTAGGCGCGGAATAGATAAAGAAGGCTTTGTCTATTCTAGGATTAATCCCAATAGAATAAATTTAGAGGATGTAAAACGCATTATTTACGGAAAGCCCGAAGAGGTAAGGAGCCAGCTAAATACTTCCTATGCTACTATCCTTAATCTTTATGAAAAATATAAAGAAGAACTTTTTAAGATTTACCCCTTATCCCTACATTATTTTCAGTCCCGTAAAAATGAGCAAAAAAGAGCGCTACAATTACTGGAAGCGAAATTATCTTTGCTGAAAGAATTAGGGTACATTAAAAATGGCGCTTTGACCGATAAAGGCCGCTTTGCTAAAAATGTCTACGGTTATGAATTAATTTTATCCGAGCTTTATGATGAAAGCATACTGGAGCAGCTGGATGAGTTTGGGCTTGGGGTCTTGGCAGCGGCAGTAGTCTTTGAGCCAAGGAAAAATCAGCGCATGCTGGGCTTATCTAAGGCCTCCCGTAAAATCAGGCGCGCCTGCGAAGAAACCTATATAACTATAAAACAAAAAGAAACTAAATATAAAATATTCAATTTTAGTAAACAACCTTATTTTCATTTAAGTAACACCATGGAATGTTGGCTGCGCGGAACGAGTTTTGAGAAAATCCTGCAATATACTGATAGTGACGAAGGTGAAGTAATACGCTATTTTCGTATGTCAGTGCAGATATTAAGAGAAATCTATAATGCCCCGGTTACTTCTTCTATCTTGAGGGAAAGAATTAGAGAAACTATTCGTGTAATTAACCGCGATATCGTCGATGCGGAAAAACAGTTACGCGAAGGCTAATTTAGCGGGGCCTGCCGCAGAAGGCGGCACACCGGCCCATCCGATAGGGCCGAGTGTTGTCTTGGTTTGTTTCTCACAGCACCGCTCGATTTTCCCCACCGTGAAAAATCTCGCTTCGTGAATCTCACTCGCTCTCACCTAACTTCTATGCTAGCTGGTAAACCTTGGCCGCTCGCATCTCAAAAGATGCTGTTCGAAACCAAACCAAGACAGCCGGCAGACCAATCATCAGGACATTGTGAACGTAATGCAACATTCGAGTGGGAATTAGTGGCGAATTTATCTTAAATTCTCACACTTGTCAAGAATAGGGTGTGTGATAATAAAGTAGCCATATTAGTAACTAGCATATTATTAGTGCAATAAAAAAAATCCATATCTCACCCTGTGGATAACTCTGTGGATAATTATTATATACACAAGGTTGTATTTTAGTTCTATTAATAGATATATTTAAATACTAGTTAAATACTAATAAATACTAAAATAGTATTAGAAATAGAGCATTTTCTATGGTAAAACTCAATAATTTAAATTTAAATACTAGTTAAATACTAATAAATACTAAAATAGTATTTGACATTTTTAAAAAATGAAGTAAAATAGGAAAGTGTTAGGGGAAAGAAATTATCTAATACAAAAGAGAGGGTAATTATGAAGTTACCAGAAAAAGCGCCAGATTGGTTTCCGATTATAAAAGATAATTTTGTGAGTTTAATTTCTAGCAAAGATTTTCAATCATTTAATGAATTTATCAGCACCACTGATCAACATGGAGACTATTTATATTGGGATACATTCAAACATTTGAAAATACCAGAAGGCATAACTCCTGAATTAGCTTGGAGTTATCTAAAAATGACAAGGCAATCCAAGACTGTTAAAACTAAGTTAATTAGCAAGGATTCAGGTTTATTTAGGTATTGGAGTACCGATGTAATCCTAAGGAACCTTTCAGAAATAGATAAATATATTGGTGGGCAGATTTTGGTAGATAATGAAGCGCCGTTTAATAAGCCCGAGCATAAAAGGTTTTTGATTAATTCGTTAATGGAAGAGGCAATTGCTTCTAGTCAACTTGAAGGGGCATCAACTACGAGAATAGTCGCTAAAGAAATGTTAAGGACATCCAGAAAACCAGAAAATCACGCTGAACAAATGATATATAATAATTATCAAACAATTCTAAAAATAAAAGATTTCATTAATAAGCCTTTAAGCGACCAAATGCTTCTAGAATTGCATAACTCAATGACAGTGGGCACATTAGAAAAGTCCGATTGGAGTGGGCGTTTTCGGACTTTAACAGATGAGCCAATTATTGTAGGAGATGAAGAAGGAACTTTATATACCCCTCCTCCACCTGAAAAGATCGCGGATATGTTAAAGATACTTTATGATTATGCTAATACAGACGAGACATCAAGATTTGTTCATCCTGTAATAAAAGCAATAAATTTACATTTTTACCTTGCCTACATTCATCCTTTTAATGATGGCAATGGAAGAACGGCTCGGGCTTTATTTTATTGGTATATGCTTAGTAAAAAATATTGGATGATGGAATACCTAACAATCTCGCGCATATTCATTAAAGCTCCAGCCCAATATAAGCGCGCATTTTTATATACAGAAATGGATGATTTAGACCTCACATACTTTATTTCTTTTAATATCAAAGTTATAATTATGGCAATTAAAATATTGGTGGAGTATATTCGTAATAAACAGAAAGGGGTTGTAGGAATAGGCTATCATTTAAAGAAATATCCTGAGTTGAATGAAAGGCAAAGAGACTTATTAAGACATGCTATTGATAATCCTGATAGCCAATATACAATAGAAGCACATCAAACAATTAATAGCGTGACTTATGAAACAGCAAGAAAAGACTTGGCATATATCCAAAACAAGGGTCTTTTTAATAGAGTCAAAAAAGGAAGAAAATTTTATTTTATTCCATCCAAGAACCTAATTAAAATTTTAAAATCCAATTAGATTTCTATTCGTCTCTTTTAGTTCATCACGCATAAATTAAAAATCCCCGTTAGATTTCCCCAATAGAAATAGGGATGTTTATTTTTTAGCGGGTGGCTTGGACTGGCTTTGAGTGAAGGCTTTGAAAGATTTTATGCGTTTTCGATGGAGCGTGCATTAGAAATTTTTTGGCAAGAGTGCACAAGGATTTATGAGGAGCGAAGGTCGCGCTTCAGCGTAAGCATACTGCCCGTAGCGACGAATAAACCGCAGTGCACGGCAAAAAATTTCAGCACGCGGAAGCGAAACCATAAAAGCGACCAAGGCAGGACCCGCTAAATTAATCGTTATGATATTGTAGAATTCCTCTACTATTTTGAAATGGAAGTGGTAGAATAAATGAGGACATAAGTTATGGAGCAGGCTGTTGTAATTGGTGAGGCGATATAACTTATATGTCCGAATTTATCCTTGCCATCTTTGATGGCAAGGATCTGATATCGTAGCAAAAGAGGAAGAATGGAAAAGAAAAGGTCGGTTGGGGTGACGATATTCGCAGTGCTATTAATTATCTGGGGAATCTGCGGTTTTACAGGTGCATTTTTAATGGCTGGGTATTCTTATATAACTGGTATAGGGGTAAATTTAGCAAAGCCACAGCTTATTATTTGCTTGCTCCTATACATTCCTGCGCTGATTAGCGGCATAGGGGCTTTATTGCTTACAAGCTGGGCACGGCGTTTGATTATTTATCTTAGTGTTCTGTTTTTTGGTGTATGTATCTTTCTGATTATCGTATGGGCCATAGGAGTTGTGTATGTCCTCACTCATCCGGATATCAATCTTGCGCGTGGACAGATTATGGATGGTGTATTATGGTTTCTTAATCTTGGGTGGTCTATAATACTTTTTTGGTTCTTTATGCGTCCGTCTGTCAAAGAACAATTTCAGATGGCCTCCCCAAGTAAAGGACCGATTTAGCCTTGCTTGTATTTAATATAGTCCTTAATAATTTCTTTGTGGTCAAAGGCGAAGTCGAGTTTTTCTAGCTCTTCGATTTTTACAATATTTAAACCCGCTGCATCATCCCCTGCTTTGGGTTTACCTTTACCTTTAGCTATAAAAACCGTACCGATAGTATGAAAACGCGGGTCGCGAGTAGGATTAGAATAAGTGTGAAACTGTCTTAATTCTTCTAAGTCTAAACCGGTCTCTTCTTTGGCTTCTCTGGTTATTGCATCCTCAAGGCTCTCTCGGTAATCCACAAATCCGCCCGGCAAGGCCCAACCAAAAGGCGGATTGCTTCTTTTAATAATTACTATACCGCCATTAATTTCAATAATCGCATCCACGGTAGTAAAAGGCCCTGCCTGAAGTTTTTGCGTCACATATTCTAGATAACCCATTACCCCTTTATTAAATATAGCAAAGGCCTCTTTATCGTAAAGGCAGAAGATAATTTCTTTTAATGAACTTTTTGTTTGGCGTAGATGCTTGAGTATCTCCTGAGCAATAATCTTGGCACTGGCTAAATATTCAAAACCGCCTACGCCGCAGCCTAAAGCAGTAAAGGCAAGTGATTTTATCTTTAATTCTTCGGCAACCTTAAGGGTGTTTCTTGCGGCATCCCGAATTTTTATTTCATCAGTCTTACAGTCCATACCCATGGTAGCAGCATGAATGACATATTTAGAAGGTAAGTTGCCGGCGCTGCTAAATATAGCTTCCCCTATCTTAATCGGGCCTTTTTTCACTGCTTCTTCTTCAATTATTTTTCCGCCTTTTCTCTTTATCGCTCCTGCTACTCCTCCACCCATGACTAATTGATTATTGGCAGCATTAACAATGGCATCTATTTTAAGGGTAGTGATATCGCCTTGCACGATTTTAATTTCCGTATCTTTGATTTTCATGATTATTCTCCGATAATCTTCACCAACACTCTTTTCTTGCGCTGGCCGTCGAATTCACCGTAGAAAATCTGCTCCCACGGCCCAAAATCTAACTTTCCCTTAGTTACGGCAACTACTACTTCTCTACCCATAACCGTCCTTTTTAAATGGGCATCGGCATTGTCTTCGCCGGTGAGATTATGTTTGTATTTATCCTTTCCGTAGGGAGCGAGTTTCTCCAGCCAACTGCTAAAATCACTATGCAGGCCTGACTCATCATCGTTTATGAAAACACTTGCGGTGATATGCATGGCATTAACCAAACAAAGGCCTTCCTTAATCTGGCTTTTGGTAATTGCCGCTTGAACTTGGTCTGTAATATTGATAAATTCCTGCCGGCCCTTAGTATTAAACCAGAGATATTCTGTGTAAGTTTTCATTTTCTTCACTCCCCGTGAATCCCATTGTAAACCTTATCGGTTTTATTTATTTTTATAAAGACAATTTGTGAGATCCTGGCGTTTTGTTTAAGCATTATGCCTTTAGGGTTTTCTATCACCAAAATAAATTCACTTTTCCCCTTAAATCCTGCATCCCAAACAGCATTCTGGGTGAAAGCACCAATTCTTAGCAAAGAACTTCGGGAAAAAGCCAAGGCCGCTAGATTATCCGGCATATTTACGGTTTCATTAGTTCTAACTCTATAGGCGCCTTTTTTTAAGTTCCACCAGCCAAATTTATCTTTAAGGGTTTTCTTTTGAGCAAGTATAACTTTACCCTCGGGGATTATTCTTTCCTTATTGGAAAAATCTAACGCCCCCTGACTGTCAAATTCATAGATGCTACCTACCGTAAGATCAAAGCCGTGCGGAGCCAATTGTGTTTCTAAATCAATGTAATCACTAATCAGATTTTGCTTTTCTATTAATGCTTTAATTTCTTGGCGGTTGAGCATTTGTTTCCTTAGCGTAACAACCGATGTATATCCGGCCAAAGGCCAGAGTTGTCGTGGTTGATACTGAGCAACCTTTGTTCATCTTCGCCATAAATGGCAAAATTTTCCTATTGCGAATGTATAAATTTCGCAGCTACTTTGAAAGCTTCTTGTTTGGTTTTAATCTTACCGACGGCCTGTAACTCCTCTATTTCTCTTAAGATTTTACCGATTAAAGGGGAGGCCTCTAATTTAAAGTGTTTCATCAATTCATCACCGTTAATAATGCGGACAAATTTAGGCTGCTTTTGCCTATTAAAATATTCTTTGATTAACCTCACTACTAATTTTTCATGCTGCATCCTGCCTTTTTTGGTAGTTAAGGGGCCTCTGGTAGAACGCTGGTCCCCTAAAGAAACCAAAAGAATACTTACTGCCTCATCTTGGGCATCACGAAAATACCTAAAGATAGCGCGCGCTGTTACATCTTCTTTATCCGCTAAATATCCGGGGCGTAAGTGTAAAAAGACTATTTTTCTTAAAACATTTAATTCATCGTTAGAAAGTTTAAGGCGCTTGGCAATATCTTCAGTGATATCCGATCCTATTTTTTCATGGCCGTGAAATTTTATTTTTCCGTCTTCATGGCGCATGGCCTCGGGTTTACCGATATCATGTAAGATGGCGCCTAATTTTGATAGCGCCAGGCGCCTGCGGTCTGCAGAGATAATTTTATTTAAGTAACCTTGAATTTCTTCATCTCCTGCCAACTCCTCTACTGCGTTCTCTAACTGCTTAAGTGTTTCTAAGCTATGCTGCCAGATATCTAAATGATGATAGGGGCCCTGATTAAGCCCGCGCATAATTTCAATCTCGGGGATTATTCTCTTTAAAATCTTGAGCTTATCTAGTTCTACAATATATCTATAGGAATTAGGCCGCTGTAAAATCTTAAAGAGCTCATCGCGGATACGCTCAGAAGAAACCCCGGTTAATTTATGGCTTTTTTTCTTGATCAGGGTAAGTGTCTTTGGCTCAATTTTAAAATCAAAGGTTGCCGCTAAACTAAAAGCCCGTAGAATTCTTAAAGGGTCTTCGTCAAATGCCTTAGAACTAGTCATCCTGATAGTTTTTAATTTTAAGTCTTTACTGCCGCTATAAGGGTCAATTAAGGCATCTGCTAAATTATTTTTTGCGAAAACATCCTCTAAGGATAAGGCTATGGAATTAATGGTAAAGTCGCGATGCCTAAGATCCCCCTTTAAATCCTTATCGCGAAAATCAGTAAAATCCAAAGTATATATT
This sequence comes from Omnitrophica WOR_2 bacterium RBG_13_41_10, assembly GCA_001805465.1. Taxonomy (GTDB): domain Bacteria; phylum Omnitrophota; class Gorgyraeia; order Gygaellales; family Profunditerraquicolaceae; genus RBG-13-41-10. Next base: position 43,255 of record MHGH01000003.1, read on the forward strand.
TTATCTCCTGCCTTTTTTACTAAACGGCATGCCCCGTGCTCTTTGTCCAATACTACGAATCCGGCTTTAATTTCCCGCGCAAGTTTCTTCCCGAAATTTATCGCGCCTTTTTTTAGGCAAAAATCAAAGTCCAAATTCACCTTATCCCTATCTAGAAATATATCCCGCAAAATTCCGCCTACTAAATATAGTTTTACTTTACGCTTTTTAGTAAATTTAAAAGCCTCTTTTAATAATCCCTGTTTCTTAAGAATAGAAAAATCGGATTTCATATAGGAGGAGGGATTGTTTATTTCTCTTTATTAAATATCTCGGATTGCTTGACTACTTCTTCTTCGACAAATATAGGAGCATGCGCACGCACTGCCAAGGCGATGCTATCGGAAGGGCGGGCATCAATGACTTTAGATTCTCCGGATTTAGTTTTAATCACCAGTTTAGCATGAAAGGTATTCTCTTCCAATTTATCGATGATTATCTTATCTATATTAGCCTCTAAATTCTCGATAGCAGCATGCAGCAAGTCATGGGTAAGGGGCCGGGGAGGATTAAAACCGCTAATCTTAAGTTTAATAGCTGATGCTTCATTTAACCCGATAACGATAGGTAAAATCCTTTCCCCGTTCTTCTCTTTTAACACAATGAGCTGGTCGTGCCTTTTTTCATTAATCACGATTTTATTTAATTCCATCTCAATCATAGAGGTTTCTCCTTTTGTCAGCTTCGGCGTTGTTTCCTTTCTTTATTTAATATACCTTTTAACTCTTCCATAAATTGGCCCACGTCTTTAAACTGCCGGTAGACAGAAGCAAACCTTACGTAAGCCACATCATCCAACATCTTTAATTTTTCCATAATTAGCTCGCCAACTTTAGAAGAAGAGATTTCATGATCTGATTTTTTTTGCATAGCGCGCTCAATCTGGGTAGCCAACTCCTCCATTTTTTCTACACTAATAGGCCTTTTCTCACAGGCCTTCATAATCCCGGAAAGGATTTTTTTGCGGTCAAAGGGCTCTCTGCGGCCATCTTTTTTTATCACCATCATAGAGACCTCTTCGATATATTCATAAGTGGTAAAGCGCTTGCCGCATTTAAGGCATTCGCGCCTGCGCCTGATAGCTGATTCTTCCTGTGTGGCGCGCGAATCCACTACCTTATCTTCCTTGTATCCGCAGTGAGGACATTTCATCGTCGCTTCGCTCTTCTAAATTAAAAACTTAAAAGTCAAAATTTCAGAGTTGTTATTTTTATCTTGGCATCTTTCAAAAATTTCTTGGATAATTTATCAGGATAGCCGTCGGATATAACAATTTCTTTAATGCCGGCATTAATCAACATCTTGGCGCAGATTACGCAAGGCTGGTTAGTAACGTAAAGAGTGCTGCCCTTGGTACTTGCGCCATAGAGAGCTGCCTGTAAGATTACATTTTGTTCTGCATGTAACCCGCGGCAAAGCTCATGCCGCTCTCCAGAAGGAATCTTTAATTTTTCCCTTATACAGCCGATATCTATACAGTGTTTTAACCCTGATGGTGCGCCGTTGTAACCAGTGGCAACAATCTTTTTATCTTTTACTAAAACTGCACCCACCCGGCGCCTAAGACAAGTAGCTCTTTTTGCGACTAAACGAGCCACCTCCAAAAAATACTCATCCCAGCTGGGGCGCTTATACTCTTGACTTTTTTTACTCATAGACATTTTAAAAGTTGCGGATAAAGAGGAAACCTCTTGGTTAAATGCATGACTTCATCTTTAATCTTTTTTAATTCTTTGGGGTCATCGCTTGCCTCTATTGTCCGATGAATAAGCTGAGCTATCTGGCGCATTTGCGGCTCTTTCATTCCCCGTGTGGTTACTGCTGCGGTGCCTAAACGTATGCCGCTAGTGGTGGCAGGGCTTTTCTTATCAAAAGGGATAAGGTTTTTATTTACGGTAATATTGGTTAGCTCTAAAATATTAGAAGCGTCGGCTCCGGTGATACCTTTCTCCATCAAATCCACCAGCATAAGATGGGTATCCGTTCCTCCGGAAACAATACGAAAATCTTTTTTTGCTAAAGCCTGGGCAAGTTCCCGTGAGTTCTTCACAATCTGCCTTTGATAAACTTTAAAGCCTGCTGTCATTGCCTCTTTAAAAGCCACTGCTTTAGCTGCGATGACATGCATTAAAGGGCCACCCTGGATACCGGGAAAGATGCGCGCATCGATTTTTTTGGCAAACTCTTTTCTACAGATGAGGAAACCGCCGCGCGGGCCGCGTAAAGTTTTATGCGTAGTGGAACTGACAAATTCCGCATACGG
>MHGH01000003.1:45600-49140 GCA_001805465.1 Omnitrophica WOR_2 bacterium RBG_13_41_10
GCGCCATATCTACGAATAGATACGCCCCTACTTTATCGCAGATTTTACGAAACTGCTTAAAATCGATCTTTCGGGGGTATGCCGAGGCACCAGCTAAGATCATTTTCGGTTTATGCCTTTTGGCTAAATCCATAATCTTATCGTAATCAAGAAGTTCGGTTTTTTTATCCACCCCGTAGGTAATGACATTATAAAACATACCGGAAAAATTATGCGGATGGCCATGGGTAAGATGCCCTCCGCAAGCTAAATCCATAGCTAAAACCGTATCCCCGAATTTTAAAGCACTAAAATAAACTGCCATGTTAGCCTGGGTCCCTGAATGGGCTTGGACATTAACGTGTTCGGCCTTAAATAATTTTTTTGCCCGCTCAATAGCAATGGTTTCCACCTCGTCGACATTAGTGCAGCCGCCGTACCAGCGTGCGTTAGGATACCCCTCGGCGTACTTATTGGTAAAAACCGAGCCTTGTGCTTCCAACACTGCCAACGAAGTAAAATTTTCCGAAGCAATGAGCTCTAAATTATCCTGTTGCCGCTTAAGTTCATTAATCACGGCGGAATAAACCTGTGGATCGGCTTTCCTTAGGTATTTCAATTTTTCTTCCTCCCTATTTCTCTTTCAATTTTTTTAATTTGATTCAAGCGCCTCTGGTGTCTACCGCCTGCAAATTGCGTTTTTAACCAGGCATCTAAAATTCTTTGGGCTAATTTTTCATTGACAAAGGCTGCTCCCAAAACCAAAATATTACTGTCATTATGCTGGCGGGATAATTTAGCTGCCCTTACGTTATAACATAATGCTGCGCGTACCCGGGCAAATTTATTAGCGACAATAGCATTACCAATACCGCTATAACATATTAATATGCCTTGTTTAAAGGCGCCTCTAGAAATTTCTTTTGCCAGTTTATATGCCAATAACGGATAGTCACAAGATTCCCGGCAAGACACCCCTAAGTCTTCCACCAAAAATTTCAATTTCTTCTCTAGATACGCCTTTAATTTTTCTTTTAAGATAAATCCGCGATGATCTGAAGCGATAATTATATTTTTATTTTTTTTCATCTTTAAAGCACCTCGATTATCCTTGTTATGGCTTGTTTTATGGTGGCAAAAGTCTGTTCATAGAACTCTGTTGATCTGGCGATAGGATCAGCAATATCCAAGCTATTATCTTCTATTTTAGCAAATTCTTTTAATAAAAAAAGTTTATTTCTTGCTTCGGGCACTAATTGCAAGATTCTTTCTTCCTGAATTTTCTCCATCACCAAGATAATATCGGAATGCTTAATCATATTTGCGCTCATCCGGCGCGAAATATGCCCGGAGACATCAATGCCTTCCTTTTGTAAAAGCTCCCTGGTTTGCTCTGTGGCCCCTAAACCTTCTGCCATCATTATGCCGGCAGAAATGACATCTATATCCTGACGGTTTCTTTTTTCCAGTTCCTTTTTTAAAAGCGCTTCTGCCATTACCGAACGGCAGGAATTACCCGTACAAACAAAAAGCACGGTTTTTTTATTGGCGACTTTTTCGATCTTCTCCTTACTGAGCGCGCCTTCACGCAGAATCTTGACAGGTAAGCCGGTAGCGTCAACTACGCTGGATTCTTTTCCCGGCGGGATATCTCCGCCATCTACTATTAAATCTACTAAGCCGTCTAAATCCTTTAAGACCTCTTTTACTGTATGCGGTGCGGGATTTTCTGATAGATTTGCCGAGGGGCACACAACAGGAATAGCTGCCTCTTTGATTATCGCTAAAGCAACCCGGTGGTTAGGCATACGGATACCTACAGTGCTATCGTTATCTTTAGATTTTAAAACTAAGGTCAAGGGCCCCGGCCAAAATTCTTCCATTAGCCGGTAGGCAAAACCAAGAATATCTTTGGCATATTTTTCTACTTCTTCTTTATCGCATATATGCAGCGAAAAAGATTTTCCTCTTGGCCTTTGTTTTACCTGGCAAAGGCGCTCTATGGCTTTTTTATGCGAAAGATTAGCGGCAATACCGTAAACTGTCTCAGTAGGAATTACTACTAATCCCCCTTGCTTTATAATCTGTCCTGCTTTTTTAATATTTTCCTGTTCAGGAGCCTCTAGATTAATACGGATAACGTCGGTTTTCATTACTATATTTTTACCTTGATCTTTTTGATTTTTTTACGCATATCATCTTTATAACACAGGAGCTTTTTGGCAATTTTTTTATCACTAATGGCTAAAATCTCTAAGGCAAAGAGAGCGGCATTTTTACTGCCGGCTTTTCCGATAGCCATACACGCTACAGGTATACCAGCCGGCATCTGTACTGTCGACAATAAAGAATCCAAGCCTTTTAGGCTCTTGGTTTCAATGGGGATAGCAATAACCGGCAAAGTGGTATGGCTAGCGATAACACCAGCTAAAGCTGCAGCCCCGCCGGCAGCTGCGATAAAAACCCTAATTCCTTTTTTAGGAGCGGCCTCTACATATTGCGCCACCTCTTTGGGAGAGCGGTGCGCAGATAATACCTCTATCTCAAATCCGGCTTTAAATGCTTTGAGCAAATCTACTGCCTCTTTTACTATCTCTAAATCCGACCGGCTTCCCATAATTATGCTAATCTTATGCATAAGTCCTCCTGTTTAAAGCGCTCTACGGCCAATATCTTTGCGGTAATGTATACCTGCAAAATTAATTTTCTCTACCGCCTGATAAGTTTTATTTACGGCTTCCTTAATGGTATCCCCTAAGCCTGTCACGCCTAGTACCCTTCCGCCGTTAGTGAAATATTTGACCTTCGACCGTTTCGTTCCGGCATGAAACACCACCACATCTGGCATTTTCGCTACTTCATCTAAACCAAAAATTTCTTTTCCTTTTTCATATTCTCCCGGATATCCGCCTGCAGCGCACACCACACAAACACAAGCGCGATTATCCCATTCTAAGGAGTGCAGGCGTGATAATTTCCCTTCACTCGCTGCTAACATTACCTCAGTTAAATCAGATTTTAATCTCGGCAGGATTGCTTGGGTTTCAGGGTCTCCGAAACGCACATTAAACTCTAAGGTCTTCGGCCCCGCATCCGTAATCATAACCCCGGCGTATAAAACCCCCCTATAATCTACGCCTTCTTTGGCAAGGCCATCTATGGTGCGATAGACTATTTTCTCTAAAATGTCCTTAAACAATTGCGGCGTTACTACTGGCGCCGGTGAATAAGCGCCCATCCCGCCGGTATTAGGGCCTTTGTCCTGATCAAATATTCTCTTATGGTCTTGGCTAGAGGCCAAAGCAATAACTTCTTGGGAATCTGTAATTACCAAAATTGAGGCCTCTTGGCCATCCAGGCATTCTTCAATAATTACCTTATTTGCGGCATCCCCGAATATTTTCTCCTGCATCATGCTGCTTACTGCCTGCTTAGCTTCCTCTGGAGTTTTAGCTACTACCACACCTTTACCGCTAGCTAAACCATCTGCCTTGACGACGCAGGGCGCATTGATTTTATCAATATATTTTTTTGCCGCATCAGGATTATCAAAAATCTGAA
>MHGH01000003.1:49215-71824 GCA_001805465.1 Omnitrophica WOR_2 bacterium RBG_13_41_10
TTTTATTCGGCCCGAATATTTTTAACTTATATTTAGAGAATTCATCAACTATACCTAAAGAAAGGGGCACCTCAGGGCCAACTATTGTCAAATTTATGTTTTCTTTTCTGGCAAAATCTAAAAGCTTATCTATGTTTTCGGATTTGATATCTATGCATTCGGCAAGCTGAGAAATACCGCCGTTGCCGGGTGCGCAAAAAATCTTATCCACCAACTTTGACTGGGAAATCTTCCAGACCAAGGCATGTTCCCTACCGCCTGAACCAATTACTAATATTCTCATGTTTATCTAATACTGTTTAGCGGGTTCTGTCTTGGACTGTTTCTCGCGGGGACGTTTGTTTTGCCCCAGCGTGGCAAAACTGCACTCGCCTGCGGACCCTCGCTCTCACCGACAAATCTTATAGCGGGTGAACCGTGCCCGCTTTAGGTTCCTCGGACGCCCCGCTCAAAATCAGTCCAAGCCACCCGCTAAAAATATTATCAATAATCTGGCTCATACAATGTTTCATATGTCTTTATGTCGTCGTCTTCTACTGGGAATCCATAACGTTCAATAACTTTTCTCCCCAATTCAGTGGGATGATATCCGTATCCTACTTTATCTCTTTTCAAATCTACCAAGCTCAGACTTAATAATAAGGGTATTGCTAATAATTTATCATTTACCTCTAAATCCGAAGCGTGCCTTATCTTACCTCTAGTTGCAATCAAAAAATTTGAAGCTTCTAATGACAAACTTTCAGCTGCTTTTCTTACCATAGATCTCTGTATCTTTTCTATTTGATCTAAACGAAACAGGATAGTTTCTTTGATATCCTCTATCGCTTTTTCTTGATCACCGATATTATATTTCACTACTCCACTAGATTGTATATCGAATGGTAATTTGCCATCATCATCCCTAATCACAATGACTTCTTCGGGATTTCTCCATGTATGTGCCAATCCTAACTCATACATTACATTTGAATTTCGATTACTTTCTCCTTTATATTCTTCGATCGGTGAAATATCAAATAAAGTTAATCTACATTCAATTATTCCAGTCATTATATCAATAGGTATAGAATCTCCTGTTATTATATTCTTGAAAAAACGAGGTTTTAATGAAGTTTGCTGTATAGCTTTCTCAATAATTGGATAATATCTTTTTGAAACATTATCATCATTAAACCACATGCCTACAAAGATTTCATCAGGCCATTTGGGTAATCTAAAATCATTCCAAAATTTTTTAGGATACATAGTATTTCACCTTTATTCACACAGGTATTAAAAATGAATCTGGCGGATTTTCGAGCGAATGGAGGTTTTAGCCAAAGCAGCTTGAGTATTTTTGGGAATCCGAACGCGAAAGCATTCGGATGGCGAGGATGTATGAGCCCGTCCTGGGCGATAGCCCGACGGGCGAGTTCCGCAGCCACCAAAAATACGAAAGACCTTTGGCGTGAAAAAACCGACTTGAGCGAGAAAAACGACAGATTCATTAAACAAAGAGCGATGTCTTTAAATTCAGGGATAGTCCCTGTTTATTATATAAATTATTTCTTTTCTTCTTTTGCTTCCCGTTTTAAAGGCAATACTCCGGCCATTTCGCCAATCACATTAACTAATTCCGTATTTGCAGGAACGACTATTTTGGCATTATTCTGAAGGGAATGCTCTACCGCCTCCAGTTTTCTTAAAACTTGGGCATTACCTGTAAAATATTTATTTGCTGCCTCATTCACCAAGCGAATCGCCTCTGCCTCTCCTTCAGCCTGTAAAATTCTTGCCTGCTTGATGCCTTCGGCTTTCTTAATCTCCGCCCTTTTCTGGCCGTCGGCAACAGTTTCCGTAGCTGTAGCAAAATCAACCGCAGAAATCTTTTCATTTTCCGCCTTAACCACCTTGTTCATTGTCTCCTGGACATCTTTCGGCGGATCAATCTCTTTTAATTCTGTCCTTACTATCTCAATTCCCCAATGAGCGGTTTCGCTCATAAGCGTCTTATGCAGCTCATCGTTAATCTTTCCGCGTTCGCTATTGGCTGATTTCAGAGTAAGCGTACCGATAATATTTCTTAAAGTAGTCCTGGCTAAATTAACTATCTGCCATTGGTAATTATTTACATTGTATATACAATTTTTTGCATCCTCTTCGTCTGCCTTGACTTTAAAATAAACCTGGGCATCGACCTTGGCGTTAAGATTATCAAAGGTGATAATCTCCTGCGGCTCTGCATCAACCATTTGCTCTGTGATATTTATTTGATAGATATTCTCTATAACAGGAATAATCCAATTAAACCCTGGGTTAGCAAAACGATTGTATTTGCCTAACCTTTCAATCAAGCCTCTGTGGGTGGGCCTGACAATGCGGATACCCAAAAAGAATATAATTATGACTGCTGAAATAATTATTGCGGCGATGTTCATCTTTACCCTCCTCTTTTTCTAGACTATCTCTACTTCTTTTTTCCCTTTTACAACCTCACCGATAACCCAGGATTTAAGTTTAAGTTCGCTTAATTTGGAAATTATGCTTCTAGCTGCCTGTGGCTTGACAATCAAAACCATACCTATACCCATATTAAAGGTATGATACATTTCTTTGTCCTTGATATTGCCTTTGGCTTGAATGAGGCGAAATATTTTTGGCACTACCCAGGCATTTTTATTAATTCTAACATTCAGGCTAGACGGTAAAATTCTGGCTATCTTGTCATAGAATGCGCCGCCAGTGATATGCGCTATCCCTTTTATTGTACCGGGTGCAGAGTACCGTGTACCGTGCAGAAGAGATAAAACGGGTTTGACATATATCCGCGTAGGCTTAAGTAGCTCGCTACTCATGCGTTTCAATTCATTTTGCGAAAATACTTTTCTTACCAGCGAATATCCGTTAGAGTGTATGCCGTTTGACTCTAAGCCAATAACCATATCGCCAACTTCGGTTTTTAAGCCATCAATGATATTTTTACGTTCAACCGCACCAACGCAAAAACCCGCCAGATCATAGTCACCGTCCTTATACATCCCCGGCATCTGGGCGGTCTCTCCGCCGATTAAAGAACAACCCGCCTGCATACAACCATGGTTTATACCTTTCACTACCTCTACCAAGACGCCTTCCTCTAATTTACTGAAGGCAATATAATCTAGAAAAAATAGGGTTTCAGCTCCCACGCATAAAATATCGTTGACATTCATCGCTACGGCATCAATTCCTACGGTATCATGTTTATTAGCTAAAACAGCAATCTTTAATTTTGTGCCTACCCCGTCAGAAGAAGAGACTAAAACCGGATCCTTATATTTTTCTTTAGGGAACCTAAAAAAACTTCCGAACCCTCCGATATCCCTTAAGACTTCTTTTTGAAAAGACTGCCTGACTAAAGGTTTTATCTTCTGTTTAAACATACTTGCCTTCTTAATATCCACCCCTGAAGCCTTGTAAGTTAATCTTTTCATGGATGTCTCCCTGTCCAGCAATACAGACAAAGTTTTTCCTTGGCTAAACCAATAGCCTTGATCATATCCTCTAATCTCTGGTATTTCAATGTGGTCACGCCTAAATCTTTGGTAATCCAATCCACCATTTTTTTATACTGCGGGGAGTTTTCTTTTAAATAAACAGAGACATCCTTGACTTCCCTGTCTTCAATAGCCTTAATTGCCCGGCGGGCAGCCAATTCGTAGAGAGAGCGGGTAGAATAATTAAATTTACAGGGGAACATCAAAGGCGGACAGGCTATTCTCAAATGAATCTCTTTAGCTCCGCATTCCAATAATTTCTGGATAGTATAATTTTTAAACTGCGTGCCTCTTACGATAGAATCATCGCAAATCACAATGCGCTTGCCTTTAATTATCTCCTGAATAGCGATTAGCTTCATTCTGGCAATCAAATCACGTGTTTCCTGTGAAGGTGGAGTATAGCTACGGTCAAAACCAGGAGTATACTTTACCAGCGCCCTTCTAAAAGGGGTTTTTGATTCCATAGCATAACCAACGGCATGGGTTGTACCTGAATCCGGAACACCGGAAACAATGTCTTTTTTCACGTTATCATTCTTGGCTAAAAACATACCGCACCTTTCTCTGACTACCTCAACTGTTATCCCTTCATAAGAAGAAGCGGGAAATCCGGTGTAAATCCATAAGAAAGCACAAACCTGATTAATCCGGCGGCCCTTGCGCTTAGACTGCATCCCTTTCTCATTGATTAAAATAATTTCACCGGGTCCTAGATATTTTACTATTTTAAAACCTAAATTATTAAAAGCGCTGGTTTCGGTAGTTACCGCCCAGTCTTTACCGCGTTGCCCCACTATTAACGGCGTATAGCCGTATCTGTCTCTGGCAGCATAAATACCGTCTTTAGCCAGCAAAAGCAGTGAACAGGAGCCGTCTATCTTAGAAAACATATCTTCGATGCCGTCAATAATGGTTTTTCCGCGAATAATCAGTTTGGCGACTAATTCGGTAAAATTAGCGCTACCGTCGGCTACTTCACTAAAAGACTGCCCCTCTTTATACAACTGTTCTGTTAATTCTTGGGCATTATCAATAAATCCGTTAGTGACAATTGCAAAAGGGCCGAACTTAGAATTAATGCAAATAGGCTGTTCATCCCTTGCGCTAATTACCCCAATCCCTTTATTCCCGGGCATTTTTTTATAATCTTCGTAAAATTTGCTTTTAAACTGTGCGCCTTTAATGTCGTGTATCTTGCGCGTTAATTCATTTGCCCATACTGCTAAACCGGCAAATTGAGTGCCCAAATGGGAATGGTAATCCGTGCCGTAAAATAAATCTTGGGTACAATCATCCCGAGAGACTACACCAAATATTCCGCTCATCTTGCCACCTCTTTAAGTAATCATAAATTTTTCAGGTTATTTTTCCGATAAAACTTCTTTATTGCCTCTACTACTTCTTTTGGTTTATCTACTACGCTAAATATAGCAAGCTCTTTTTCGTCTATATTAGCCTCTTTTAATACTCTTGCCTTAAGCCAATCCAACAGGCCCTTCCAGTATTCCCGGCCGAATAATACTACCGGAAATTTATCGATTCTTTTAGTTTGTATAAGATTTATGGCTTCGGTAAATTCATCAAGAGTGCCGTAACCTCCAGGCATAATCACAAAGGCTTTGGCGTATTTTACAAACATAACCTTGCGCACAAAGAAATAACGAAAATCTAAAAGCGTATCTACATATTTATTAGGCATCTGCTCTAGAGGTATCTGGATATTTAATCCTATAGAGTGGCCGCCTGCCCGTCTAGTGCCTTTGTTAGCTGCTTCCATTATCCCCGGGCCGCTACCGGTAATAACCGCATAGCCTGCTTTTGCCAAAAGATAAGCTGTTTCTTCGGCTAATTTGTAATATTTATTACCGGGTTTGGTCCTGCTTGAGCCAAATATAGATACTGCCTTACCTATGCCAGAAAGAACTTCAAATCCATCCACAAACTCTGACATGATACGGAATACCCGCCAGGTGTCCTCCGAGGCAAAACCACCCTTAGGATTTTTTTCTTTCATATCAACTCTCCTCTTTATATTACTCTTTAAGGTGACTTTCTATTGCTTGGTGCCAGGCTTTATATAAATCAGCCAACGAAAGATTAACTGACCGGTCAATGATAAGCTTGTTACCTCCTACTTGGCCAATAATAGCAGCAGGCGCTTTATTTTTTCTGGCGATTTGAATAATTTTTTTGGCATCTTTTGCTTTTGCACTTAAGATAATCCGTGATTGACTCTCACCAAACAAAAGGGCGTCGGTCCTGATATTAGCAGTTTTTAAATTGACCTTAGCGCCTATTTTTTTCTTAGGGTTACTCACACAGCACTCTGCCAATGCAACAGCTAATCCTCCCTCAGAACAATCATGCGCAGAACGCACTAAACCTTTCTCTATCGCCTCTAGGGTAGTCTTTTGCACCTTTTTCTCTAACCCTAAATCAATATTAGGGCATTTGCCTTTTTTCAAACCATAGACGGTTTTTAAAAATTCGCTGCCGCCTAATTCTTCTTTATTTTTACCTAAAAGAAGGATCACGTCCTGGTTAGATTTAAAGTATTGCGTTACTATTTTGGCTTTATCTTTAATTAAACCCACCATGCCTACAATCGGCGTGGGGTCAATCGATCCCTTAGGATTTTCATTGTTGAAGCTGACGTTACCGCTGACCACCGGAGTATTCAAAGCACGGCAGGCGCAAGATATCCCTAAAGCTGCTTGTTTAAATTGCCAAAAGACCTCCGGATTTTTGGGACTACCAAAATTTATACCGTCGGTAATAGCCAAAGGCTTAGCTCCAGAACAGACCAGATTTCTCGCTGCCTCGGCAACGGCAATCTCACCGCCCTTATAGGGGTCGAGATAACAATAAGTGGAATTACAGTCGGTAGTGACAGCAATCGCTTTTTTCGTACCGGGGACACTGGCTATTCCTGCGTCAGAACCCGGCCCCAATAAAACATTACCTCTAACTTTGGGGTCACCGTGTTTAAAAACCCAGGCCTTGCTAGCGATAGTAGGATTACTCAATAACTTAAGGAGGGCGCCGTTATAGCCCTTGGATTGTTTTATACGGGATAAATTTAATTTATTCACTTGGGTTAAATATTTGGGCCGAGCGGTTTTGCGATGATAAACCGGCGCTTCTACCAAAAAAGCAGCGGGAATTTCTGCTACCACCCTACCATCTTCTTTTACGCACACTACACCGTCGTCGGTAACGCGGCCGATTACATCTACCGGAACATCCCATTTGGTTAAAACTTTTTTTACTTCCTGGATTTTACTCTTGTCTACGATTACAAGCATTCTCTCCTGAGACTCCGAAAGCATCACCTCGTAGGCATTCATGCCTTCTTCTTTACGCGGCACCAAAGAAATATCTATTTCAATCCCGGTACCTGCTTTATAGGCAGTCTCGCAAGTAGAACAGGTAAGCCCTGCAGCTCCCATGTCTTGCATCCCCAAAACTAATCCTTTAGCGATTAATTCCAGGCATGCTTCCCTTAAAATTCTGCCCATTTTAGGATCTCCGATAGCCACGGCAGAACTTTTTTTAGCTGCTTCTTCATCTAGCCCTGCGGAAGCAAAGGCTGCGCCTTCTACGCCATCCCTGCCGGTTGCTCCGCCTACAATTAACACTAAATTATCTACGCCGGTAGCCCTGGCTTTAATTATCTTTTTGGTTTTGACAATACCTATGGTCATGGCATTCACTAAAGGATTGCCTTCGTAAGATTCATCAAAATAGATCTCGCCGCCCAAAACAGGAATTTCTACCACATTAGCGTAATCTGTAAACCCGCGGATAATATTCTTAAAGAGAAATTTTACGCGTTCTTTGTCTAACCTGCCTAATCTTAAAGAATCTAAAAGCCCAATTGGCCGGGCACCCATGGTAAAAATATCCCGGATACATCCGCCGCCTCCGGTAGCCGAAGCCGCATAAGGCTCTACTGCCGAAGGATGGTTATGCGATTCAATCTTAAAAACAACGCCTAACCCATCGCCGATATCCACCACTCCGGCATTTTCTCCTGGCCCTTGAATAACTTGCTTACCCTTAGTAGGAAAAAGTTTTAGCACTGGTTTTGAATTTTTATACGAGCAGTGTTCGCTCCACATTGCCGAAAACATCCCTAATTCTGTATAGTTAGGTTGGCGTCCTAAACATTTTTTTATCTTTTCGTACTCCTCCCTAGATAGACCTTGTTTTTCTACTAATTCTTTGGTAATCACAACGTTATTATCTGACATTGAAAGCTCCTTTTAAAAAAAATAAAGGTTAATAAATAAGAGCTGCCTCCTGCGGCATCGCAGAAGTCTTTAAAAGTTTAAACTGATGCGCCATTGCACCATTTTAATGTTTATTTAGAAATTTAAGGCAGGACTTAAGGTAAATTATAAACCGACTCTCTTAAAAATCTTATTTATGTTACGCAAATAATAATCCAAATCAAAGATTCTATCGAGGTCTTTATCGCTTAAGTGCTTAGAGACATTATTGTCTTCTAAGAGTGCCTCTTTGAAATCTATATTCTCTTTCCAAGCCCGCATTGCCGAGCGTTGCACTAAATCATATCCTTTGGTACGGCTTAAACCCTTTTCCATTAATTCCAGAAGCACCCGCTGTGAAAAAACCAGGCCTTTGGTTTTCACCAGGTTACTTAACATATTATCAGGATAAACCATCATTCCGCTAACCACCTCGATGAATTTATTCAGCATATAATCCAGAAGAATAGTTGAGTCGGGCATAATCACCCGCTCACAGGAAGAGTGGCTGATATCGCGTTCATGCCAGAGAGTAATATTCTCTAAAGATACTAAGGCATTAGCGCGTAATATCCTACTTAACCCGCAGATTCTTTCGCAGATTACCGGGTTTCTTTTATGCGGCATGGCAGAGGAACCTTTCTGGCCTTTGCCAAAGGGCTCTTCTACTTCTAAAACTTCGGTTTTTTGTAAATGCCTAATCTCGGTAGCGAACTTTTCTAAAGAGGACCCGATAATGGCCAATGTAGTCAAGTACTGAGCGTATACATCGCGCTGGATAATCTGGGTAGAGATTTTAGCGGCTTTTAGCCCAAGCTTTTTACAAACATAAGCCTCTACTTCCGGCTCGATATTGGCATAGGTGCCTACTGCGCCTGATATTTTACCTAGCGAGGCCTGTTCTTTTGCTTCTTGTAACCTGCCGAGATTCCTTTTGGTTTCATCATACCAAAGGCAAAGTTTTAATCCGAATGTTACAGGCTCAGCATGTACACCATGGGTCCTGCCAATACAAACCATATCTTGGTATCTTTTGGCTTTTTTGGCTAATAGCCCAAGCAACCTATTTATATCGGCAATAAGGATATCCGATGCCGCTTTAAGCTGTACCCCCAAAGTAGTATCCAATAAATCAGAAGAGGTCAGCCCTAGATGTAGATATTTTGCGCTAGGCCCTATATCTTGGGCTATAGAATTCACAAATGCCACCACATCATGTTGTGTTTTCTCTTCCAGCTTTTGGATCTTTGCGATATTTATTTTGGCTTTTTTCTTGATTAGTTTTAAGGCACCTAAAGGGACTTTTTTTTCTTTGGCGAGGGCTTCTAAGGCAAGGACCTCTATATCTAGCATGGTTTTGAATTTAAACTCATCCTGCCAGATTTTGGACATACCAGGCAGGCTGTAACGTTCGATCACTAGGACCCTCCTTAAAGGACAAATTATTATAACAGAAAAATAAATTTTGGCAAATAAAAACCTTAAGAATTAACCCAAAATAACAAAAAGCAAAACTAGCGTTTTTGGGCAAAATTTAGGTTTCAATGCGAATATTAAGGTAGGCTAGACTACTACATCTTAAGAACTAAGGCAGGAAAGAGTCCTACATCTATCAAGTATTTATTTCATAATTTCTTCTATTTTTCCCAATAATTCTTCGAAGGTATGGGGGTTAGCGATATATCCGCAGGCACCCAGCTCTTCACAACGTTTCAGCATTCCTGCAGGATCTAAATCTTTTCCTGTGAGAAATAATACAGCTATGTCTTTGGTATCCGCATTTTCTTTTAGTTTCTCGCAGGCCTGATAACCGTCCATCTCGGGCATAGCAATGTCTAATAATACTAGATTGGGATTAAAACTTTTACAAGAAATTAGCGCCTCTTTACCGTTTACGGCAACCGTAACATCGTATCCGGCTTTCTTCAATCTCATCTTGAGCAATTCTCTTATTTCTTTATCATCTTCCGCAATTAAAATCTTTTTCATCTTAAACCTCCCTCTTGCCAATCACAATAGCCTGCTCCATAACTTATGCCTTCATTTATTATACCACCTCCATTTTAAAATGGTAATGAATTTAGTAGAAACGGGGTCAGCCCGGTTCAAACCAATGGCGGGTTTTATTGGAGAAATTAACCAGGCTCAACATTATCGGCACTTCGGTAAGGACACCTACTACAGTAGCAAGCGCTGCTCCGCTCTTTAATCCAAAAATAGAAATTGCCACAGCTACGGATAACTCAAAAAAGTTACTCGCGCCAATCATTCCCGCAGGAGCAGCAATCGAATGAGTTAAGCGCCATTTCCTAGACCATAAATAACCTATAAAGAAAATGAAATAAGTTTGGATTATCAGAGGGACGGCTATTAACAATATATGGAGGGGATTCCCGAGTATAATATTCCCCTGAAAAGCAAAAATAATAATTAAAGTCAATAATAAACCTAAGATTGTAACTGGCTTAAGTGCTTTCAAAAATACGTTTTCAAACCAATCTGCCCCTTTCATCTTCAATAGATATATCCTAGAAATATACCCGCCCACAAGCGGGATAACAACAAAGAAGATAGTGGAATAGATTAAGGTATCATAAGGCACAGTAATTTGATTTACGCCCAGCAGGAATTTAACAATAGGGACAAAAGCAACTAATATTACCAGGTCATTTACTGCTACCTGAACCAAGGTATAGACGGGATCGCCTTTGGTTAAATAGCTCCAGACAAAAACCATGGCCGTGCAAGGCGCAGCTCCTAAAAGTATGGCGCCGGCGATATACTCTTTGGCTAAAACGGGGTTTATAAAAGCGGCGAATATGTATTTTAAGAATATCACGGCAAATACCGCCATGCTAAATGGCTTGATCAGCCAATTTACAACCAACGTTACTACTAAACCCTTTGGTTTCTTCCCCGCCCTCACGATACTAGAAAAATCAATCTGCACCATCATCGGATAAATCATCAGCCAGATAAGGACCGCGACCGGGATATTGACCTGTGACACTTCCAGCTTACTTAAGAAATTTACTCCCGTGGGAAATATTTTCCCGATGATTACGCCAACGATGATACAAAGGATAACCCAAAGAGAAAGATACCTCTCAAAAAACGGAAGTTTTACATTGCTATTAGTTTCAGACATACACATAACCCCTTCCTAAGATTAATTTTTATTTTTGCCGTGCTCTTTTGGAACCTATTTAAATTTTAATCTTAAAATATATAGACCAGGACGTAATACACTCCAACTAAAATAAAAATTATTCCTGTAACTTTTCTGGCATACAATTCAAACTTGATAATTTTATTGAACCAACGGCTTGCTGATTTAACCCCCAATGCGATGAGCGTGGCAAAAATAACGACAGGCAAACCAGTGCCTATTCCATAGATAAAAGGCAGTGTCATTCCAAACCTATAATTCAATGATAATGGAATAAGGCTTCCGAAGAACAATGCCGCTGAGACCGGGCAAAATGACAAAGCAAATAAAAGCCCGAGCAGAAAAGCGCCAATAGCTCCTGAATTAGCTAAATTTTCTTGATCTCTGCCTGAAATACTGAAACCAGAAAAATTTAATTTTAATATGTCCACAAGATACAATCCCGCAATAATTAAAATAGGCCCTAAGGCCTTATTCATATATTTTTGTAGAAAATTTGCTGTTGCAGGGATACTTAAAAGTGAACCTATAATAATAAAACCCAATACTGCGTAAGTCACCATCCTGCCGATAGTATAAAATAAACCTGACCAAAAAACTGCCTTTTGATGCGCGATTCTTCTTGAAAGAAAAGAGACAGCTGCGATGTTTGTAGCTAAAGGGCAGGGGCTGATAGAAGTAAGAATACCTAACCAAAATGCAGAAATAAAAGCTACTAAGACCGGATTCATTATAGCTCTTTCAAATATTGGGTTATTTCATCCTTAACATAATCATAAAACTTTTGCTTATTACCGAGAAACTCCCAGACTTTAACTAAATTATCAAACTTAACTTCCTCACCGTCCTTTACCAAGGATATGATTAAAGATTTTGTATAAAGCTGATAATCCTTAATAAAGTGCTCGTTATTCTTTTCTTCGATATTTATGATTTTAAAGACGAGTTTGCCTGAACTTAACTCATCTTTAAAATATTGCTCTATTGCTTCTTTGGAGTACTGCTCAATCCGGTAGCAATTAAAACAACGAAAATTTCCGTGAAAGTAATAGGCAACGACATTGTTCTTAGGTGCCTCTTGTCCGAAAACAGGCACTATTAAAACTAATGAAAGGGCCAACAAGATAACTTTCTTCATCTTAATCTCCGGATTATTTTTTAAAATCTTTGAGAATAGTTAAAGGCGGAAATGAAATGGCTTCTGTCGCCCTGCCACTCTCCATACTTACCCATATGCTAACCCTCTTTCTGAATCAATTGTTTGATTTGTTCAACGGTAGGAATTTTTCCCTGCATCATTATCTTTCCATCAATGATAAGCGCTGGGGTCTGCATAATTCTTTTTTCTACCATGGTATTTATATCGGTTACCTTAACAACCTCTGCTGTTTTATTTAATTCAGCCAAAGCCTTTTTAACATTTACTTCTGTGTTAACGCATCTTGGGCAACCGGGACCCAAAACTTCTATTTTCATCGTAACAATCTCCTTATTTAACTATCCAGCCAAAAATCATCCCACATATCGTCGCCATAACTACAACTAAAGACACATATACGGCCGTTTTCTTAGTGCCAATAATACCCCGTATAACCAGCATGCTAGGCAGGCTTAAAGCAGGCCCCGCCAAAAGAAGCGCCAAGGCAGGCCCTTTGCCCATGCCGGAACCAATTAGGCCCTGCAAAATCGGTACCTCGGTAAGCGTAGCAAAATACATAAAAGCCGCTACGATCGAAGAAAAAAAGTTCGCCCGCAAAGAATTTCCTCCCACAAGCGCCTCAACAAACCTTGAGGGAATAACACCTTCATGCCCAACCCTTCCTAAAAGGAAACCCGATACAAGTACCCCGCCCAAAAGAAGCGGAAGAATCTGCAAGGCAAAACCCCAGGTCGCACCGGTCCATTCCTTTAATTCATCCTTCTTAAACCAACTGAAAAGAGTAAACCCTAAAACTATTAAGAAAAATCCCGTAATCCACCATTTAGAAACGTAGATCAAACTCCAAATCCCTGTGTCACCTTCTAAGGGTTTCCCCCAGTTAGCGAAAACAAGTATCGCAACCATAGAGAAGAAATAAACAATATCTTTCCAGAGCGGCCGAGATGCTTTAGCTTCGCCAAATTGAAGGTCACCGTTCGCATGGCGCGTTCGCTCTTCCTTTAAAAATATGAGGTGCATTAATAGGCCGATAACTACACTAAATATCACAGCACCTATTGCTCTTGCCAGCCCTAACTGCCAGCCAAGGATACGCGCCGTTAGAATGATAGCTAAAACATTTATCGCAGGCCCCGAATACAAAAAAGCAATCGCGGGGCCCAGCCCTGCGCCTCTTTTATAGATACCGGAGAAAAGCGGCAGAACTGTACATGAACAAACGGCAAGGATTGTTCCTGAAACTGACGCCACGCTGTACGAAAGAAACTTATTCGCCTTAGCTCCAAAATACTTCATTACGGATGTTTGACTAACAAATACCGATATTGCCCCCGCTATAAAGAATGCTGGGACTAAACATAAAAGCACGTGTTCCCGCGCGTACCATTTCACAAGAGCCAAAGCCTCAAAAATGGCATTACTAAAGCGTAGATTTTCTACAGGCAGATAAAAACACGCCAAAAATGCCGCTACTATATATAAAAACTTTTTCCACTCCTTCATCGCTATCTCCTCTTGATTACCTTACAGCAGCCCCCTTCAATCTTTATCGCCTTAATATTTACCAATGCGTCGGCAATCTTTTTATGCGCCGATGTTTCAATCCTTGAGAAAGTAGGCCGGGAAACTTTCATCTTTTTTGCGGCATCTTCTTGTTTCAGTCCTTTAAGACAAGAAAGCCTCATTGCTTCAAATTCATCTAAGGTTAAACACACACCCTTCAATTTATTTAAAGGCTTGCAAAGCGGTTTAAAACACCGCTCCCCCGGCAAGCATTTTATCCACCTTGTCTTTTTTGGCCTCATAGCATCTCTAGCAGTTATGAACTAATGTTCATAACTATTGTATGAAAAATAATGTTTTCTGTCAAGCCTTAAATAAAAAGCCCGTTGATTTCTCAACGGGCTCTATTTGGTTGCGGGGGCAAGATTTGAACTTGCGACCTTTAGGTTATGAGCCTAACGAGCTACCAGGCTGCTCCACCCCGCGATCATATCTTGTGCTTGTCAGTTAACAAAGAACAGTTACTTTAGATGATATTATACCCTAAACAAAATAACCAGTCAACGGAATAGCAATTAAAAATTACTCTTTTCTCGGTGCTAATATCTTCACCGGGATCTCGCCCTTGCGCACGACCCCCATTTTATCGCGCAAAATCTTTTCCTGATACAAAGGATCGTTTTCTACGCGTTTTAACTCATAGTGCAATAAGGTATTCTCTTTGGTTAAATTTTTAATCTTGGCCTCTAACTCTGCGTTCTTGTCCCTTAATTCCTGCAGCTTGCTATAGCCCGGTAAAAATATGAATAGCAAAAATACCGCAATGCCAAAAAGCCAAAATGCTTTTTTTAGTATCATTTCCCCCAAAGAGCCCCGGCATAAACTGCCCTCTTACCTAATTCCTCTTCGATTCTTAACAGTTCGTTGTATTTACAGATGCGGTCGGTGCGCGAGAGTGAACCGGTTTTAATCTGTCCGACGCAAGTTGCGACTGCCAAATGCGCAATAGTGGTATCTTCGGTTTCTCCGGAACGGTGCGAAATAATCGCTTTGTATTTATTCTTCTTGGCGATATTTATGGCCTCCAGCGTTTCAGATAAGGAGCCGATTTGATTTACCTTAATTAATATAGCGTTACCTATTCCCTCGGCAATACCTTTTTTAAAAATCTGAGGATTAGTCACAAAAATATCATCACCGACTAACTCTATTTTTTTTCCTAATCTTTTGGTCATTTCCTGCCAGCCTGTCCAATCATGTTCTGAAAGGCCGTCTTCTATGCAAAGAATGGGGTATTTGTTTAACCAATTCTCGTAGATGGCAATTAAATCAGAGGGGCTTTTACGGCTATTATCAAACTTATAGCTGCCGTCTTTATAAAAAGAGCTGGCTGCGCAATCTAATCCCAAACAAACATCTTCACCCGGCTTATAACCTGCCTTTTCTATAGCCTGGATAATTAATCCCAATGCCTCCTCATTAGCACCAAGATTAGGGGCAAACCCCCCTTCATCGCCTACGGAAGTGGATAATCCTTTAGATTTTAGAAGCGCTTTTAAGTTATGGAATACCTCGGCAGCATACCTTAAGGCCTCGCTAAATGTGGGTGCGCCCACAGGCATAATCATAAACTCCTGAATATCCAGATTATTATCGGCATGCATTCCGCCGTTTAAGATATTCATCAAAGGTACGGGTAAAATTTTGGCGCTCTCTCCACCTAAGAATTTATATAAAGGCTCATTTTTAGAGAGTGCCGCAGCTTTAGCTGTGGCCAGAGAAACCCCTAAGATAGCATTAGCACCAAGCTTAGATTTATTTTCTGTGCCGTCAAGATTAATTAAAAGCTGATCTATCTTTTTAAAATCAGGAGCTAATCCCTTTATTTTTGAAGCAATTAGATTATTGACGTTGCTAACTGCTTTCAATACCCCTTTACCTAAATATTTCTTCTTATCCCCGTCCCTAAGCTCTAAGGCCTCGTTGTCCCCTGTAGAAGCGCCGGAAGGAACTGCAGCCCTTCCCAGGATACCGTTCTCTAAAATAATATCTACTTCTATAGTGGGGTTACCACGAGAATCAAGAATTTGACGGGCTTTTATCTGTTTAATCTTTGCCATAAAAAATCCTCCTTAGGTTTATATAGGGTTTTTAGATTAACACAACCGTATTCCCAAGTCAAGAGGAAAAGAATTTGCTGCATACGAATGTGTTGACTTTTTTATCTAGATATGTTATCCTCAAATCACAAAAATC
This sequence comes from Omnitrophica WOR_2 bacterium RBG_13_41_10, assembly GCA_001805465.1. Lineage (GTDB taxonomy): Bacteria > Omnitrophota > Gorgyraeia > Gygaellales > Profunditerraquicolaceae > RBG-13-41-10. The sequence goes on from MHGH01000003.1 coordinate 65,095, forward strand.
AGAATCATAAAAAATCGGAGCAAAAATGGGCAATAAAAAAATAAGGATCTATTTAAAATTACACTGGGTTAAAATCCTGATTATTTCTCTCTTGGCTATAATCGGCTTATTTACCACCATTGTGATGATTGCCGGGGTACAGGCAATGTTAAACCTGGAGTCATTCTATAAACAACTGCAGTTCTCTAGTGTCCCCCTGCAGTTTTTCTTATCCGTAATTACCGCTATTATCTTCGCTTCCATTTATACTGTCTTTAACTATTGGTTTTTCTTCGGCGGAGGGATGACTAAACTAGGACAAAAAAGGATAAAAAGCCAGGAAGTCAATATCAAATGGGATGAAGTTATCGGAATGGAAGAAGTCAAGCGCGAAGCCTGGGAAGTAGTCCAGCTTTTAAAGGATAGGTCCCAATTACAACGCGTAGGCGGACAAATAATTAAAGGCCTGCTTCTTTTCGGTCCTCCCGGAGTAGGTAAGACTTATTTGGCCAAGGCGATTGCTACCGAAGTAAAAGTCCCGTTTCTTTCCGTGGTGGGCAGTGAAATAGAAGGCATGATTGTAGGGTTGGGCGCAGCCAAAATCCGCTCTCTCTTTAAAGAAGCCCGGGCCATGGCAGAACTGCATAGCGGATGCATCGTATTTATTGATGAAATTGATTCGGTGGCACGGCCTAGAAGAGAAGATATGGGTTTCGGCGGACAGATGAGCGCTAACGCTGCGGTAAACCAGCTCTTGACCGAACTGGATGGTTTAAGAAAAATTGAAAATAATGTTGTGGTGATCGGAGCTACTAACGTCGAGGAACGCGATTTAGACCCGGCACTGATGCGTGCAGGAAGGTTTGACCGTAAAATTTACATAGGTTTACCGAGTTTAAAAGACCGGGAAAACCTCTTTGGTTTTTATCTAAAGAGAATCAAATTTGACCCAAATATTGATGTTTCCGTGCTGGCGCGTAAGGCAGTATTTAAGAGCCCAGCGGATATCGCCAATATTGTGCGGGAGGCAAGCATCATCGCTGTACGTAATAAAAAAGATGCTGTGGGTTTAAAAGAAATCAGCGAAGCTATGGATAGAATTGATTTAGGATTAAGGCGCCCCATTGACCTAAGCCCCAAGGAAAAAGAACAGATCGCCTATCATGAAGCAGGACATGCTATCGTGGCATATTTATTGCACCCGACTGACGATGTCTTTAAGGCCAGTATCATTCCTAGAACAATAGGTTTCTTAGGGTTTGTCTATCATCGTTCCCGCGAAGAAATGCATATCCATAACCGCGAATATTATCTGGCTAATATCAAAGTGGCATTAGGCTCTTATGCTGCAGAAAAAATAAAATTTAATACCACCACTTCCGGGGTGGATGAGGACTTTAATCATGCCATGTATTGGGCCTATAATATGGTCTGGCGCTGGGGTATGGGCCCGTCCGGCATCAAGGGAAACTTTAAGGAACTAGAAAGAAGTTTTGGTGTGCCGACCTGGGGCTGGTCAACCCCAAGTTATGTTTCGGAAAAAACTAAAGAAAAACTGGATGATGACGTGCAGGCGATAATTCAACAGTGCTTAAAAGAAGTTGAGGAATTATTAACTAAGGAATCCCCCTTATTAGACAGGTTTGCTTCAGAATTAATCCAAAAGCAGGAACTCGATTATGACGAGATTGAGGCTATCTTTAAAGAATGCGGAAAGTCCAGATTACGGTAATCGTAATATCAATAATTACCACCCTCTTATCAGGCTGCCTCTTTATAAAACCCACCTACACTAAAGAAAAAATCGTAGAAGCCATCACCAATCTTTGTGAAGCAGAATATAAAATAGAACCTCGGGTGTGGCTTTTGGGTGAAACGGTCTGGGTTTATATGCCGCTACCCAAGTTGATCACCAAAGATGCGCAGTTTGATAAAGATGTTTTTGAAAAAATTAATAAGGTTATGATTGGTGCTAGCCGGGTACTATTGAGTATGAAGCCCCGTCCGCAATTTATGGCCTTAGTAGCTTCTGACACCGAAGAATACGGCATAGACTACACCGTGATTACTTGGATTCCCGATATCGTAAAATACCAGTTGCAACTTATTTCTCGGGACGAATTTTTCCGGCGCAATGTCATCAGGATCGGGGAAAGCCCCGCGGCTTTAGGTGATAGAGAAGGCATACATCTAAAAAAAGAGGATATTAAACTTAGTGAGTTTCTTGGCGAACAGATTAAACAACGCATCCAGTTAAAATTCAATCTAGATCCTAATCTTAAAGAGGCATTTAAACTGGAGAGCACAAAAGCTGCTTTTGATGGGAATATCCTTAAGATTATCTGTGATATAAAACTGGTGAAAGTTTCTCCCAAAACCCCGATGAATACTCAGGATGAAATTGCCAAAATTACCGCTTATACCTTACAACAGTATGATTTTAAGGATTTCTTGATGGTGGAGATAGAAAATACTGCAACAGGCGAAAAAACAGATTTGAGCCGGATAGCCTTAAAGGATTTTCTCTAGGGGTGAGATTCTGACTTTCCTGTCTATTATTTTTAATTTTCCTTCTGTATAAAGGCGTATAGCCTCTGGATAAAGCCGGTGTTCTAATTTATGGATTTTGGCTTCTAAAGACTCCAGAGTATCATCTTCTTCAATATTTACTGCTTCCTGTAAAATAATCGGGCCGTGGTCGGTCTTTTCATCCACAAAATGCATGGTCACGCCCGTAACTTTTACTCCGTAATCAAAAGCATCTTTTATGCCTTGGGCGCCCTTAAAAGAAGGTAATAGTGCCGGATGTATGTTTAAAATGCGGCCCTGATATTTTTGTACTAACTCAGGGCTTAAGATACGCATAAAACCTGCCAACACTATTAAGTCTATATTATTTTCTGCTAAATGCTGTAGAATCTTGGCTTGGAAATCATTCTTACTAGAGAAATCTTCTCTTTTAACTAAAGCTACTTTTATATCCGCGCGCTTTGCCCGGCTGATTGCCCCGGCCTTAGGATTATCACAAACCAATAAAGCTAAACTGGCTTTGATTTTTCCTTTTTTTACTGCCCTAATGATTGCGGCGAAATTTGTGCCTCTGCCTGAGGCAAAGACAGCAATGTTCATAACTTACTCCTATGGCCTAACACCTAAAACCTAACACCCATTATCTGACCCTAATGGTCTTGATGGGGCAAGCCTCAACGCACTTAGCGCAAGAGGTGCATTTATTATAATCTATTACTGCTAAATTATCAACTACATGTATGGCATCCGCGGGGCAGGCCTGCTCGCATTTTTTACAGGCAATGCAACCTACGGGACATACTGCCCGGGTATTTTTACCTAAATCATGGGAACTACAGGCTACGTAAATATTATTTTTTAACGGCACAAGTGTAAATAGTTTCTTAGGGCAAATTAGCACGCATTTATTACAGGCCTTGCATTTATTGGTATCAACAACTGGCAAGCCTTCTTCAGACATTTTTATTGCGCCGAATGGGCATACTTTAGCACAGCTATCCAACCCCAGGCACCCCCAGAAGCACTTCTTTTGTCCCCCTAAAACTAAATTTGCGGCCACACAATCTTCAATTCCCTTATATAAAAATTTATCTTTTACTTTTTTCCCACCATTACAATGTAAAACAGCTACTGATTTTACTTTCTTTTCAAGCTTTTTACCTAAAATCTCGGCGATTTTTTCTTTAATAGAGTCTTGACTTACTCTGCAGGCATCCGGACTCAGTTTTCCGCTTAAAAGCGCTTCGGCAAAACCAAAACATCCAGCGCCTCCGCAGACACCGCAGTTAGAACCAGGTAGAAGCCCATGAATTTCTTCCAGGCGAGGGTCTAGCTGTACCGCAAACTTCTTGGAGGCCACCGCCAGGCCAATACCGAATAATACACCCAGTGTCCCTAATGTTAAAACTGCTATTAAAATTTCCATTAAATGAGCCCATAACTTACGGAATGAAATGAACGTAAGTTATTTGGGCGAATTAATCCCCCCTTGCTTTCTTGTAAGAATGGGGGGAAGTTCGGACATACCCTCGCTTAAAACCTGAATCCGTTAAACCCGAAGAAACTCAAACTCATAATTGAGGCGCTAATAAAAGCCAAAGGAAAATCTTTCATTGCCTTCGGAATGTTACAAAGCTCCAACCTCTCTCGTATTCCTGACATCAAAAGCATAGCCAGGCCATAACCTAAGCCTACACAGATACCTTGGAATAGCGAATAATAGAAGCTTCCCGGCACGGCTTTATTGTCTAGAAAAAACATATCCACGTTTAATACCGCCACCCCCAATACCGCACAGTTAACCGTAATTAACGGTAAATATATACCGAATAGCCTGTATAGCGCAGGGCTTGTCTTACGCACTACCATTTCTACAAACTGCACGAATGTAGCAATAACCAGGATAAAAGATATGGTGCGTAGGTACGTCAAACCAAAAGGCACGAGCAAGAACCTATAAATAAACCAGGTAATTATCGATGACATAGTAATGACGAACATCACAGCCATACTCATTGCTAAAGCAGGTTTAGTCTCTTTAGATATAGCCACAAAGGAACAAAGCCCTAAAAAGCGGGATAAAATTACATTATGGACAAATACTGCAGAGATAAATATAGTTAAAAATTGTGCGGCGTTCATGCTTTCCTATTTTTTAAGAGGTTAAAAAAACCTAACAATAAACCTATGACCAGAAGCGCTCCGGGAGGCATACCTAAGAGGAAAACCGGATGAAAACCCTTTATCAGAGAATGGCCTAAAAGTGTGCCTGCACCCAAAAATTCCCTTATCCCGGAAATCAATATTAATGCCAAAGTAAAACCCACGCCCATCCCTAAGCCGTCGAAGAAAGACTTTATTACTGTCTGTTTTGAAGCATAAGCTTCAGCACGGCCTAGCACCATACAGTTGACTACAATCAAAGGCACGTATATTCCTAGGGCGCGGTCTAATACCGGGCTATACGCCTTCATCATCATTTCCGCAATAGTCACGAAGGTAGCGATAATCACAATAAAACAAGGAATCCTTATTTTATCCGGAACGATGTTTCTAATCAAAGAAACGATTATATTAGACCCTAAAAGCACAAAAGTAGCGGCGACACCCATGCCTATGCCATTCCTTACCGAAGTAGAAACTGCCAAGGTCGGGCATAATCCTAATACCAAAACAAAAGTAGGATTCTCCTTAATGATGCCTCTTACAAATTCCTGAAAATATTTTTTCATCTTGTCCCGTAAATACGATTTCTGGTAAAACGGTCAATTATCGGTGTGGCGGCATTCATCATCAGTATAGCATATGATGCCCCTTCCGGATAACCTCCCCAAAGCCGTATAATCGCTGTAATCAAACCACATCCTATGCCAAAAATAATCTGTCCTTTTCGTGTTAAAGGCGAAGTGACATAATCTGTAGCCATAAAAAATGCGCCCAGTATTAAACCTCCAGTCAAAATATGAAACAACCAATCTCCGGTAAATAATCCTTTTAGCCCGAATATATAGGCAAATACTCCCGTGGTTACTATATAGGTAACAGGTATGTGCCAGGAAATATAGCCTTTTAGCAAAAGAAATAACGCGCCTAAAAGTAAAGCCAATATACAAACCTCTCCTATGCAACCCCCTCTTTTTCCTAAAAATAAATCTAGGTAAGAAAGTTTTTCTAAAAGTTTTCCCTCTTTTAACATAGCCAAAGGGGTGGCGGAAGTTACAGCATCGTAATTTTGCGGAGCAATAAAAGTAGTCATGTGCTTGGGCCAAGAAGCCATAAGGAATACTCTTCCTACTAAAGCCGGATTGAAGATGTTTTGGCCTAAGCCTCCGAAAATTTGCTTACCGATAGCAATAGCAAAAAATGAACCTACTATAGGAAGCCAGAAAGGCGCTTTAGGGGGCAAATTATAAGCCAGTAACAAGCCGGTAAGAAAGGCGCTACCATCCATGATGCTAATTTTCCCTTTTGTTAATAACTGTAAGGCTGCCTCGGTAATTAATGCTGTAATAATCCCTAAAAGGATAACCCATAGTGCGCTTAATCCGAAAATAAATACGCCGGCGGCACCGCTTGGAATCAAGCTTAACACTACCATCCACATAATTTTACTTATTGATTCCTCTTTATGCAGATGCGGCGAAATAGAAACTATTAATCTATCTTTCATTCTTCATGAGCTCCTGAATTTCTTTGGCTTTTTCTTTAACCGAATCTATTACTGCCTTTGATGAAATAGTGGCGCCGGTAATCGCCTGAACATCCTTTAAATCCGAAGCCTTCTTATGCCTAAACCGGGATGTAAAATCCGCTTCCGCTACTTTCGCCCCTAAACCCGGAGTTTCGTTTTGATTCAATATTTTTATAATATTAACTAGACCCTCTTTATCCATTCCTACCATGGTTTCAATGACGCTGGAATAACCTTTCCCAGAAGCCTTGAAGGCCGCCCCTAAAAGCTTTCCCTCTTTGTCATAGGCTTTATAATAAATGATATCTTCGCCGGACTTCACGGGTTGGAAATTCTCTGCCTTTGGCATTACCTCTTCTAAACTCATCTTTTCTTCTGCCTCGTCTTGAGCTAAAATTTTTCCTTTAGTTAAGGCATTTATGCCAGCAAGGAGTCCGCTGGCAATAACACAAATAAGCCCTAATATCAATCCGTAACGCGCCATCTCTTTCATTTTGTCGCCTCTAGTTTAGCTCTCTTAATGGCTTGCAC
>MHGH01000003.1:71855-79513 GCA_001805465.1 Omnitrophica WOR_2 bacterium RBG_13_41_10
CACAGGCCGCATTCAATACAGTCGCAAGCCCCATACCTATTTGCCTCCTGCCACATTTCTTTTTCCGAGGCCAGATTTATCAAACAGGGCATAAGGCCAAGAGGGCATTCTCTTATACAGGCGCCGCAGCGGATGCAAGATTCCTCTTCGTAACTTGACGCTTCTTTTGCATTCATTAAAATAACGCCGCCGGTAGATTTTATCACCGGGGCCTCATCAGTATATTGGGCGACACCCATCATCGGCCCGCCGACAATAATCTTGGCCGGCTCTTTTTTTAAGGGGGCGCAATAACTGATTAGCTCTTTAATGGGTGTACCTATGCGTACTAAAAGGTTTTTGGGATTAGTTAAACAACTTCCGGTTACCGTAACTACGCGTTCATACAAAGGTTTATTTTTATAGGCCGCTTCGTAAATGGCAAAAACCGTAGCCACATTATGCACTACTATGCCGATATCAAAAGGAAGTTTGTTTTGAGGGACCTCTTTATTAAGAATATTTTTGATTAACTGCTTTTCTCCGCCTTGGGGATATGCGGATTTTAAAATTCGTACGGAGTACAGAGCACCGAGTACGGAGCTTTTGAATGCTTCTATAGCCTTGGGTTTATTATCCTCAATAGCAATATATACATTTTTTACGCCCAGGCATTTTGCCACCAGACCTATCCCTAAAATAATCTCCGTTGTTTTTTCTATCATCAGCCGGTAATCACTGGTTAAATACGGCTCGCACTCTGCACCGTTGATGATTAAGGTATCCACGGGGTTAGGAGGCGAAAGCTTAATATGCGTAGGAAAACTTGCTCCACCCATCCCCACAATTCCTGCCTCCCGGACAATTTCACGGATCTGATCAGGATTTAAGCTATCGGGATGCTGGATGCTGGATGCTGGATGCTGGAATAATTTATCCTGCCCATCGCTTTCAATCACTATTGCTTGGGATTTGCCTAAAATCGGATGCGGATAATCTGTAATCGCAGCAACCTTACCGGAAACCGATGCATGTATAGGGGCGTATACGCGGGCATCTGAAGCGGCTATTTTCTGGCCACAGAAAACACTATCCCCTACTTTTACCTGCTCAACACAGGCTTTACCTATATGCTGGAGTAAAGGAATATAAACCTTGGCGGGTAAGGGTATTTTTTCTATCGGCTGATTTTCTGTTTGAGTTTTATTTTCTTCTAATCTAACCATGGAATTTTACGGTGAAAGACAAGGTTTACTACACCCAAGATGCTGAATATACAGCCTACAATAACAAGGATATAAACTTCAGGGAATCTTTCGGCAATAAAACTGCTGATAAACATAAACAACAAAAAGCCTAAATGCATGACTATTTCTAAGGAACTGAAAATTTTACCCCGCATCTGGTTATCGCTAGCATTATGAATAATGGTGTTAGAGGCTATCATAATCGGAGCGATGAGAACCCCTAAAAGAAACGCCAGGGTAGCCGCAAACCAAAAATGGGGATAACGGTTAATAGCCAGAGCAAAAACGATGAGCATTATACCGCTGGATATCAAAGAAGCAAATATTATTTTATACTGCGAGATTCGTTGGCCAAAACGGCCATAAACCAACGAGCCTAAAAACAGGCCTATTCCTAAAAACATAATCAGAAGCCCCAGATCCTTAGTTACGGAACCCATGGTCTTCTGCACAAATACGATTAATACTACATACACCGCTCCTAATGCCGACCATAAGATAAAGGTAACTCCAGAGGTAAACCTGATATCTTTCTCCCTGATAAAATAAAGGATACCTTCTTTTACCTCCTGAAACACGGATTTTCTAATTACCTCCACAATCTCTTGCCCTACTTTTCTTAAACTTAGCCGCGATGCAACAACAACTCTTTGAGCAATAAAAAATATCAGTGCCGCCGAAAAGAGAAAACTTAAGCTGTTTAAATAAAAGCCGCTTTTTGCGCCCAACCGCTCTATGATTACGCCGCTAGCACCAAAACCCAATATAGCAGCAATCATACCGGTGATGTTCACAAGTGAATTTGCCATAAGTAAATCTTTTTTATCGACTATATCCGGGATAATCGAAAATTTTGCCGGAACAAAAAAACGCCCGATGCTAAAAACAATAAATACAATAAAATAGACCGGTGCCAGATGCCTGGTATAAAATAAAAATAACGGGATGGTTAAAACCAATGCTGCTCGTAAAATATCGCAGACATACATCGTCCGGCGCCTATCCCATCTATCTACATAGACCCCGGCAATAGGACCGATTAAGAATACCGGAATAATCGTAAAGGAAAGTATCTTGGCAATTTCCATGGTGGAACCGGGCGCCCTTAAATAAACAAAGCCAATCAGGGCCATCTGGTCAAGCCTATCGCCTAACTGCGAAATTATCTGGCCTAACCATAGCAAGAAGAAGTTACGATTTTTTAATACCTCGGTAAACTGAGACATCGGTTCTTAAAATGCTAAGCTGGCGAGAGGAATTGAACCTCCGACCCGCGCTTTACGAAAGCGCTGCTCTGCCAACTGAGCTACGCCAGCATTATATTTTACCTAACCACAATAGTGATAACATTATACCAACTTTTGCCTATTAGTCAACTTATTCGGTTTGCCTTTAAAAAAGCGTTGACAAAAGATAAAAAGATGGTATATTAAAAATAAGCTTAGTATTTTTTAAGGAGTAAAGATATTGTCAGCCTTTAACAGACCGTAAAACACAAAGATTATTTAAGATGTTTTACGGTTTTTTTATTTTTTTAAAGGAAGGGGGGTGTAAGTAAAGCAATGGCAAAAGGTAAAGTGAAATGGTTCAGCAATCAAAAAGGGTTTGGCTTTATTACCGGAGAAGACGGTAAAGATATTTTCGTGCATCATACCGCAATCAAAGGCGAAGGCTATAAATCCTTAGAAGAAGGCCAAGAAGTAGAATTTGATGTTACACAAGGCCCTAAAGGCGATCAGGCTACAAACGTAACTAAGTTATAGTTTTTATTTTTTGCCCCGCCGAAAAATTTCTTTCCAGAGAAAAATTCCCTGGTAAATTTTCTTTGAGTGGCTCGAATTTTCCCTCAAAATAGCCAAATTAAAACAAAAAGTGCCGATATCCTTCGCTTACGCTTTAAGGATCGGCACTTGGACTAAAATGATGGTGCCGAGGGAGAGATACGGTATCTTCGCCCTCGTAAGTATTAATTGTATCAAACATTTATGCCTCCCACAAGTTTAATCTTGAGCCTTTAATGAGCCGTTATCTTCGGATTGTTTCCCAAGAAAAACGGTCTTCTTATAAATATCAGCCATATAATCTGGCGCCAAGTGTTTGTATCTTTCAATCATATCTTTCTTTTTCCAGCCGCCGATTGCCTGAACCACATCTGATGGGCAACCCTTCATAATAGAATGCGCAGTCCAGGTATGCCTGAAACTGTGCAATTTACCGGGCTTAATTCCTGCCTTTTTGCATAACTTCTTTAGCTTTTGCCTTATGGCGTCATTAGAAAATGGCTTTCCCCTTGAATTAACAAACACAAAATCAGATTTGATAGATAATGACTTTAAAATTGGCAGCAATTCCGGATGAATTGGAATAGCCCTTGGCCTATCAGTCTTTGGCTTAAATCCTTCTTTGTGCCTGATAAGTATGGTCCCCTTCTCAAAATCAATATCCTTTCTTGTAAGAAACATCAACTCTCTCTTACGCATACCTGTATAATAATAAGTCGCAAATATTGCATACCAATTTATTCTCGCTCTCTCGCTTTTTGCCACTTCAAGTATCTTTAAAACTTCTTCCTGAGTAAACCAGCGCTCTTCTTTATATGGCTCCTGCAATCTTTTAACTCTTGATAAAGGATTATAGTTAAGATAATCTTTATCCATCAAGCGCCTAAATAGGTTACTTAACATATCTAATTCAAAATTGATCGTTCTCTCCTTTCTTAAATTTTTCATCTGTAATAGGCGCCTGGACAGCGTGTATACTTAGCACTGTCGTGCCATAAGACTTAATCTTCTCAGCAATTTCAGCCAAATGCCTTCTAACCGGTTCATATATATCCCAGTAATAAGGCAGGGCTACCTCAACAGGCGCATTCAGATTCGCGTATCGCTCTTCAACTTGTTCGATCCTGTCAAATGATTGCCTAATTCCAAACCTTATCATTATTTTGCCTGTCCCATATCTTTAAAGGCGTACCTAAAGCCCTTTATGAGCCGATGGCGCCTGCCCCTCGCCGGCAGGTAGGCTTTCTTCGGCCAAAAGCCATTTCCACAGAGGCACCATCTTCACCATATAACCGTTCAGCTTTTCTTCGCCTTCCGTAGATTCTGTGATTATTGTAGCCTTAGAAACATTTAATTCTTTCATGGCTTTTTGGAGACTGCGAAATTCCCTGTTCTTGGTCTTCTCATCCTCCATATTCCAGCAGACTTGAATGAGACGATTGATTTTAAGGCCATCCTTGATAACAAAATCAACTTCACTGTGATGAATGTCTTTCCAATAAAACAACTCCATATTTGGATTTAAACTAAGTTTGCGTTTAAGGGACACAAAAACAATATTTTCAGCAAGCCTTCCATAATTCTCGGAAAATCTAAATCCGACAGCGTTGCATAAGCCGGTATCGATCGCGTAAATCTTGCGCGGACTTTTCTCCTGCTCTCTTACTTTAAATGAAAATCTCTGCAATGGAAATATCAGATATGCCTGCTCAAGGTATCCGGTGTAATTTTTAACACTCGTTATCGACATACCAAGCGAGCGCTCGATTGACTTAAACGTTGAAAGCGTGGTGACGTTAGAAAGGTAATACTTTACAATAGATCTTAAGTCCTGAGCTTTTTTGATTTTGTATCTTCGTAAGAGGTCCTTAGTGATAACGTCTTCAAAATAGCTTAACAGAATCTCTTTTTTCTGCTCTTCCAGGGCGACTTCGGGAAAAGACCCATATTCAATATATTTTCGCAAAGCGCTTTTTATTTCCGATTCCCTTCCGATCAAGTCCAGAGTATTCGCAAAAGCGATATTATTAAATGAGAGAAATTCGCTAAACGATAACGGAAATACTTCCATATCAATATGCCTGCCGGTAAGCAATGTCCCTAGCTCCCGACTTAGAAGGCTCGCGTTTGAACCAGAGATGATAATCTTTGCCTTGGAAAGTTCATGCATCATCCTGATCCATTTCTCGAAGCCTTCAATCTCCTGTATTTCGTCAAGAAATAAGATCGGGGTATTTTGGCCAGATATATATTCACGATATGTCTGAAAAATCTTCTCTAAAAATAAAACGCCGGACTCAGTAAACCGCGGATCCTCAAGATTAACATGCATTATATCCTTTGGATTCTGCCCATTATTAATCAGTTGCTTTATCATCTGGCGCATGACAAATGATTTGCCGGCACGCCTAGGCCCTGTTATAGTAATGACTTGATTGGATGAAAAAAGCTCGGTAAGCCTCGAAATATAGATTGGCCGCGAAAGACCTGTTTTTTGATCTCGATTCCAGAAATTCCAGTCTTCAAGTATCTGAATTATTTCATTTTTTGTCATTTACCACCTCGCTATATAACAGAATTTCTAAATCCTGTGATTTATATAGCAAAATATACGTCAAAATTACCACTTTGTCAACTGTTTTTTGCCAAGGTCCTATAGATTGAAACACAGCCATTTGGAAGGCACATTTCTGTTGTCGCAAGAATTGCATAGTTTTTACGACATTCTGTTAAGCCATTTTACCACTGGCATAAGATAAACCGCACAGTTATGCACAAAACAACATTTTTTTATGCACAAATTGACATTAAAATTTGCACATTCCCGCTTCTTTCTGCAGTATCCCCACCACATATTTATAGTTTCTTATTGGATTACCGGCGGATTTTTCGGATACGATTCTAAAAGCCCTGTCTACCTCATCAGCGCCGTATTCGCCCATTTTCTTAATGATATCTTCAATAACTTGAATATCGTTTCCCTTGAAAACTATTTCTGCGTAACCTGCGGCTATTGCGAATCGTTCTTTACCATAGGTTTTTGCCAATTTTTCCTTTTCTTTATTTAAAAGCTGCAAAGAGTACAGCCCGATTATATAAAAACGAATCGGCTCTCTTTTTATAACTCCTTCTTCTAAAGAATAGCTTGAGTATTCCATATCAATTATATTTAATTTCCTTAAACCGCTCATTCCCCTTAATAAGGAATTCCCGCTTATGTTGTATTTCTTGCTTAAGCCGATAAAGTAGTTTGACCATAAGCGGCCGCGGCTTGAGCCGCCTTCACAAAGGTTAATCAGATAACAATATTTTTCAGGGAATGAAAGGGTTTTGTGCCAGGCGTAAGACCAGTATTCTCCGGGTATAGAACAATATTTTTCCTGCGGCGGAGAATATGGCGTTTTATCGGGGTAATTTAACAGCGTAACAAGGGTATTCATAAAAAATCTTTTTTTACGAGTGATAAGCCGGTATTCTTCTTCAAGCCGCCTTAAGGCCTGTTTCATTTTATCCCTGGCTGAGGCGTAACTTAATTTTTCATCTACGCCCAAGGCATGCCTTAAGGTTTTGTAATCAATTTCAATCATGTGCTGCGGATTGCCGTCAAAATCCTTTAACAGAATAAGATATAGATCAAAGGCAATTTCATCGCGAGCTGTAAGCATACTTGGCGCAAGCGCAGGATCTGTTAAGAAGGCCTGTTTTAAACGCACGGATGGGGCTCTTTCTTCGTCAAGTATACTTGCTTCATAATCTATGGAGATTCTGGAGAAATCTTCCAAGAATTGTCCGGCTAATTCCTTAGATCTGATTAGGCAAGAGGCTTCCCAATTCTTTCTTAAAGAGGACTCTGTCCAATTGGCACTTCCTACAATTACGATTTCTTTGTCAATAACAATTGCCTTGCTGTGGGTGGTGATAAAAAGATTATCGTAATACGCCTCTATTCCTTGTTTCTTTAAGTATTCGAATAACGCCTCGTTTTTGTCCTGTTTCTGCCACTCGCCACCTTCGTTCCAAAGAGTAAAATCGATATTTTGATCTAATATTACCCTTACTTTAACGCCGCGCTTATGGGCGTTTATCAATTCCTCTACTAATTCATTTACGGGGGATTTTTTAACCTTGGGATCAAAGTTGACAAAATACATTGCCATATCTATTGAAGATTTTGCGTTTATTAAGGCCTCTTTGACCTTAGGGAAATACTTGTCGCCGCTTATGTCCTCGGCTGTTGCCTGGTAAGAATCGGCTGCACAACAGAAAAAAATCCTTGTGCCGGTTATTAACGCCAACACAAGGACATTAAGAAAAATTTTCTTTCTTAGGTTCATAAATAATTCCCCTGATTTTAGGTTTTATTATACTACAATTCTCTGTAATTGGGGGAGAAATCTATCTTCGCTTGAGCCATTAGTGAGCCAATAAGTGCAAAGAAAACACAAATCAATACAAAAATACCTAAGCCGATACAGAGAAATAAAAAAGCGTAACCGTATATGTTTCTAAACAGTTACGCTCTAAATATAACAAAACGAGAGGCTTGTGAAAACCCCTCGTTTTTACATGGTGCCCTTCGTCTGAGGAATACCCAAAAGGCTATTTGTCAAATATCTTACTCACTCCAAGATTACTACAACAATAACCACAA
>MHGH01000004.1:0-103 GCA_001805465.1 Omnitrophica WOR_2 bacterium RBG_13_41_10
GTAGTACCTGCAACTATATCAACAATATGCCTACTATCATTATAAGTAATCGCCCCGTCTCCATCAGCATCTCCTTTAATTCTAATTCTTTTTCGAACCTCTA
>MHGH01000004.1:158-4071 GCA_001805465.1 Omnitrophica WOR_2 bacterium RBG_13_41_10
TCTTCCTGAATTTCCCTTAATCTAACCTTGATTAAACTATTTGTTAAATTAAGTCTTGACTTTACCGCTACTTTTATATAATTATCGGCATACCCCTGCCAAAAGCCTTGTTTATCTTTTAGGTGCCTCTCAATAAGTACATTCATTGTTTTCTTTAAGAATTTTCTTTTAAAATTAAGAGAGCACTGATCAGCAATTTTTTTTAGATGGTTTAGGCGGACTGGGATTATTTTACAATCAATTTGTCCTCTGCTAAATTTTTCTGCGGCAAGCGTCCCTTCTCTTAGTGAATACGGAAAGATATGGGTGCGTAAAGGCAGAATTTTTTTAATGAAAATTACGGTATTCTGAAAATTAGCTTCAGTTTCTGATGGAAACCCCACTAAAATATCGGTGGTGATGGCAATATCGGGAATCTTTCTTTTTATCTTTTCTATCAGCGCTAAATAATCTTGGCTTTTATAACGCCGGTGCATTTTCTTTAGGATTTCATCATCACCGCTTTGCATAGGAATATGCAGATGACGGCATAATTTCTTGGAATAAGACATTTTTTTGATTAATTCATTTGAAACATCCCCTGCCTCTATGGAGCTTAAGCGGATACGCAATAGGCCGTCTATCTTCTCTAATATCTCAATTACCGAAACAAGATTAAGTTCTGGCTTTAAATCCTTGCCATAAGCACCTAAACAAATTCCGGTTAAAACTATTTCCTTAAAGCCGTTTTTTACTAGGCCTTTGGCCTCCGCAATAATTTCATCCAAAGTTCTACTGCGAGAGGCGCCTCTAACTAAAGGCACTTTGCAATAAGCGCAAAAATTATCACAGCCATCCTGAATTTTTAAAAAAGCTCTGGTGTGGCCAGAAAAGCTACTAATACCATCAGGAAAAAACTTTTTACTGACAATAAAATCTATACCTTTTATTTTGGCTAAAGAAACGCTGTCTTTTCCTGCCAGGCAACCTGTAACTATCATTTTAGCTTTGGGGTTTTCTTTAATATAATGACGGATGATATTACGGGATTTACGGTCTGCGGCAGCTGTAACCGTACAGGTATTAATTAAATACCAATCGGCCTTGCGGCCATTTTCTATTTCTTTAAAACCACTTCTTAAAAAGCGCTCCCGGATACTTTGGGTATCGTATTGATTGGCCTTGCAGCCTAAGGTATAAAGCTTAATAGTTTTCATGTTAACACAAATTCACACGAATAGAAACCAAATTAACACTAATTTTTAAACTATCCTGCGTAAGATTACAATATTATCAGAGCCAAAATTCACTAAATACCCTAATCTATAGCCCGCACCTTTTAAATAATAAAAAAGCTGCTTTTCATAGACTTTGGGCATTAATAACACTGATTTAAGCTCAATAACTATTTTATTCTCTATAATAAAATCTGGTTCATAAATTCCTACCATTTCACCTTTATAATTTATCTTTAATCTCTTTTTAGTCTCATACTGAATATTCTGTAAATTGAATTCTTTAATTAAGGCTTTGTGATAAATGTCTTCTTTGTGTCCTGGACCAAGCAGGTTATAAACTTCATAAAAACATCCTACTAACTTATAAGATAAATCCTTATAAAGAATTTTTTCACTGGACATTTTTATTCGTGTTGATTCGAAAAGAATTCGTGTTAATTCGTGCTATTATATTTTAAGGCGTAATTTAACATAGCGACCATTGCGACAGCAGCAGTTTCTACGCGTAGCACTGTTTGGCCCAAAGTAATGGGAACGCATCCGGCTTTTCTAGCCATAGCTACCTCTTCAGGCGTAAAATCTCCTTCCGGGCCGATAAGAATGAGGATGTTTTTATATTTAGCGTCTTTTAAGATATCTTTTAAAGTCCTACGTTTACCTTCTAAGGTAGGAATTAATTTTAAATCAAAATTATTTACTTTGGCCAAAACCCCCTTTATATCTTTTATCGGCTCTAAAACTGGCAAAGTTGCTCTCTGGCTTTGTTGGCTAGCGCTTAAAATAAGTTTTTGCCAACGTATAAATCTAGTTTCTTTTTTCTTATTATTGAGCTTAATAATAGTACGCTCGGTCTCTAAAGGAATAATCCTATCTGCCCCTAATTGCGTAAGCTTATCAATAATATCATCCATTTTTGAATTTTTCGGGATGGCACAGGCAACCGTAATTTTTATGCTATTAGGCTTTTTTTGGGTGGATAACTTTTCTTTAACCTTTAAACTAACTTTCTTGGAAAACTCTGTGATAACACATAAATACTCATTGCCATTTTCTTCAAAGATTGTTATTTCATTACCCGGTTTTAACCGTAAGACATTTTTTAGATAATGGGTTTGCTTTTTATCTTCAATGATTGCCTGATTGTGGGAAATATTGCGGGAGGATAGAAAAAATCTTTGCATAGCTTAATAATCTTTTTCTGAGAATACTTCTGCGGTAAAAATATAAATATCTGTAGATTTATCTTTCCAGGCATCGGGCGAAAGGCCGGCTTTGTGGGCGCAAAGACTAGATAAGAATTCTTCTTTAGACCAGCCAGTCTCTGTGGCAACCTGCGGCAGGTATACGCCACTATTAAAACCGCGCCTGACTAAAACGCCGTGTGTGCCTAATTTGATTTCATCGGGAGAGCTTATTTTTTCCATCGGTGACAACACTGAAATTTCAATTTCAACATTGGCGAGTTCATTTAGTGTAAGCGGAGCAAAACGGGGATCCCCCACTGCCGACTCTATTGCCATATTCCTTACTGCAAGATAAAGAGGTTCATTACCGATAAGATTACCGATACAGCCACGCAATTCTCCACGCTCATGAAGAGTTACAAATGTACCTAAATCTTTAATTAATACAGGATCTGTTTCCTGTATTTCTAATTTTTTGCCGGTTTTTAGATAAGTTTCAATGGCTTTACGGGCAATCTCCAATAGTTTCTTTCTCTGGGTTTTATTTAACATCGCTACCTCTCCTTCTTTGTCTATAGCACAACTAACATACCCTACTGTCCAGATGCCTTTTATTTTTTTACCGGTAACACTAGCGGAATTAGTATAACCTAAAATCTCTAATTTATTGTGGCCTAAGCTTTGGGATAAAATTAGTGTAGTGATAACCGGAAATATTCCGCAGGCTTGGGTTTTATTTTGGCGAAAGCTATCGTATAAGCCTTTGGCATCCATTTTCTTTAAATACGATATGGTTAATTGATCCATGGCTTGTGTTTCCTGATAATTATAGCTGTGGCATAAATCCGTAGAGGCAATTATTAAGATATCGCGGCGCTCTCCAATAACTTCCTTTAATAAGGAAGCGAATTTCTGGCAAGTAGCAAAATTGCAATCGCCCATAACTACCGGAACAATTTTCCAGCCATAATTATTGGCTGGTCCGCCATGCTCTGTGGCGGAAAAACCAGATAAAACCTTTTGTAAGAAAGGCAGCTGTACTTCTACAGAATGTTCTTGAGCAAAGGCTTGGGGTGCAAAAAATATTTCTTTATCTTTGCTAAGAAGCTTTTGGGAAAACTCTTTATCTATTTCTATATCCCCTAATGGTGTACGGAACAGGCCTTCTGGATACACCGATACACCAAAAAATCCATACTGATGGCTTGGACCAATTACTATCACTGTTTTATAGGGCTTATCTTTAATTAATTTATAACCTAAGGCAGCGGCCTTGCCTGAATAAGGATAACCGGCATGCGGTGAAATTAAAGCAAAAATGTCTCCCTTAATGGCCTCGGGGTTAGCATCGGCAAGAAAACTATCTATCATCTGGGATAATTCCGCGGGATCCTCAGGATAAAATGCTCCGGCAACATTGGGTTGTTTGATATCTTGAGTGCATAAAGACAAACACCAAACACCAAGCACCAAATTCCAAATAAGCACCAATGACCAAAATTCCAATGACCA
>MHGH01000004.1:4087-5756 GCA_001805465.1 Omnitrophica WOR_2 bacterium RBG_13_41_10
ATACGTTTAGTGGGGGCTGAATTTTTATGGAGCGAGCGGGATTTGAACCCGCGACCTCTACAATGCGAATGTAGCGTTCTCCCAACTGAACTATCGCCCCAAATTTATTTAATTTTAATTTAGCACAATTTATTTAGATTGGCAACAGAAAAGGGACGCTCTTACGATTAGACGAAGGGTGTCCATTGTTTACTTGCTATTTTAAATTAATGCGTGGATACGGAGGGCATCTTGATACGGGTGCGCATAGTAATCTCGGGATTATCTAAAGAAGAAGGCAAAGCAGGATCCCAACGCGCAGTAAGCTCAATCTCTAAATAATTATCTATGGGATCCCCGTCAGTTTCAATATTATCGTAATTAACAATAAAATTGGTTATCTTGTTACTAATATCTTGGGTATTAGTATTAAGAGCTGCTTGCTGACAAAGAACGTTTGATAAAGGAGGACAATAGGTAATTCGATTTCGCAGGTTGGGAGAAGTATTGGTTTCGTCAAAATAGGAATATCCATTCCAAGGACCCGAATCTGCTATGCCATCGTTATTAGTATCTATGTTAAGTATTAGAAAAGTAGTAGCAAGAGGTGAGGTATCAGAAATAATAACTACCGCGGGATTAATGATGCTTCCTACTACCCTGCTTATCTCCTTAGTCATATGTTCCAATACATAAGCCGCTTCGTTTTGTACTTGCGCTTTCCTGTCTGCACTTAAGGTTTGGCTGCGGCTGAATAACTCAATGCTGGAAAAACCTATGACAATTACACCTAATAAGGTTATGGCGATGATTAACTCAAGAAGGGTTATGGCACGGGTATTTTTAGGCATTATCTATTTAAGGATTGGGATTGGGTTCAGTCCAGCTTATCGTGGCTGTTACTTTACGTAAGTTCGTTATAGGCCCGGGACCGATAGACCAATTAACATTATAAACAATAGTATCCAATGTCCGGGCCTCTGAAGAGCAGCTAGATCCTGTACTGGTTAAACAATTACCGGCAGTGGACCAGGTATCTTGCCTTACATCCATCTGCAAAGGATCTAGGAAAAATTTATTTATTTCCGCGCCGGATATGCGTGATTTACTATGAATGAGGTGCCTTTTACCGGCAAGAAAAACATTAGCCAAACCAGTCATGACTAAAGCAAAAAGCATGGTCGCTACCAGAATCTCCAGCAACGTAAGGCCTTTTTTGTTCATTTGTTATGGGCAAGTGGCATGTTTTGTCTCTGTACCGGCCTCATTAATGGTATATTCACAATCTTTATACCCACCTACACCCAGTCTCTGGACAAGTGCAGTAAACGTAGACCCACCGCCCGTAATTATCCACCACCAATTTGTGTTAGTAAGAAAAAGCTTAAGATTATTATTTATTTCCTCGATATCAAAATTAAAACTGGAAGGAGGCCAATATGTGCCGTATTCCATTCGGTAAGTCTTTTCCGCAGCAAGAATAAGCCTGAGGTTGGATTGAGCTTCCTTACCTAAGACTTGTTCTTTGCTACGATTGTATGGCGGCAAAGCAAGGGTTACTAAAATACCAATAACAGTAATTACAATAACCAACTCTAAAAGGTTAAAGCCCCTCTCTTTTTTATTAGGCATTGTTTAAGTCTGTGTTTTCTCAACTACTAATATTGACTACTGACAGTCCAGCTATCAG
>MHGH01000005.1:0-49952 GCA_001805465.1 Omnitrophica WOR_2 bacterium RBG_13_41_10
CCTGAGTTTAGTGCGCAAGACTTTAAGTCCTGCATCAAATATATGGAATCTATTGAACGGGAGTCCACCCGTTGTAAAGGAATAGTGGAGAGCTTACTAAAGTTTTCCAGAAGGCCGATTTCCCCGCAACCAGAATTGATAGATCTAGCTTTGGCTATTAACGAGACCTTGACCATCATCAGTCATCAGCTAAAGCTAAAGAATATCACCTTGACCACCGATATTCCAGAGGGCCTGGGCAAGGTGCTTGGGATTACTAACCAGCTCCAACAGGTCTTTACCAACCTCATCCTCAATGCCCAACAGGCCATGCCTGAGGGAGGCCAGCTAAAAATTGCTGCTCGGAATATTCTGGGTGAGAATAAGGTAGAGATAGAGTTTAAGGACAAGGGTTGCGGCATCTCCGAAGAAAACCTCAAGCATATCTTTGAGCCTTTCTTTACCACTAAACAAAAAGATAAAGGCACTGGCCTGGGTCTCGCCGTAAGTTACCAGATCATCCAGGAACACAAAGGCACCATAGAGATCAAGAGTGAAGTAGGCAAAGGCACGACGATAAGAGTTATTTTACCTCTAGCCGAGAAAGAGCACACAGTTACTTAATTATATAGCTTTTAAGAACTAATAATAAGTAAGGTGTTGATATTTAGGGTGTGAAGTTATATAATTACAGCCATAGATAGATATCAAAAAAGGTTTTATAAAAAGGAGGAATATTTATGCATCCTGGAGTTAATATTTTAGTAGTGGATGACGAAGAGATCATGCGCAATCTCTTTACCGACATCCTGCATGATGAGGGCCATCAGGTAACTACTGTTTGTAATGGAAAAGAAGCACAACCAAAGGTGCAAAATTCATTCTTTGATATTGCCTTTGTAGATGTGCATATGCCGGTAATGGATGGAATAAAAACATTGAAGATGCTCAGAGAAGCCAGCCCCGACACTAATATAGTAATGATGGATAGCCTGCCTCAGTATGCCCTTGATGAATTCATAAAAGAAGGGGCAGTGAGCTGTATCCATAAGCCCTTTAATATAACGGAAGTCAGGGCAGTGGTAAGTAAGATTATCAAAAAAGGAAAACCCGATGGCCAATGAAAATGTCTTGGTTATCGACGATGAATTAGTACTCTGCGAACTCCTCAATGATTTATTAAAAGATAGAGGCTATAGCGTGAAATATGCCTTATCAGGAAGAAACGGCATTAATACCTTTAAGGGGGGCGGTTTTGATCTGGTGATGCTGGATTTAAAGATGCCTGATATGGATGGCATAAACGTGCTAGAAGAGATTAAAGGGTTTGATCCGGATAGCGCGGTGATTATTATGACCGGGTACCCCTCTTTTGAGACTGTCCGGGCGGCATTAAGAGGGGGGGCCTATGATTATGTTACCAAGCCCTTTAATATAGAAGAGATATCTTTTGTGATAAAAAGGGCAGTTGACTTTAGGAATCTTTCTCTTACTAACAAGAGCTTAATGAAAGAGCTGGAAGAGCAGAATAATAAACTGGAAGAGATGGTAAAAGAAAGAACAAGAGAGCTGATCCTGCTTTATAGAATAGGCAAAGACATGTCCTCTAGCCTGAAGCTAGATGAGGTATTAGAGATTGTTGTAGATAATATGAGTAAAATCATGGATTCGGAAATATGTTCTATCCTCTTATTAGACAAGAATACTGAAGAATTATCAATTGGATATGCTCAGGGATTAGAAGAGAATATTGTTCGCCAGACAAGAATGAGAAAGGGAGATCCGATCTCAGGGTGGGTGGTGGAACACGGCGAACCGCTTTTAGTAGATGATATTGAGACCGACCCTAGATTTATGAAAAAGAATCAAGAGAAATATTATACCAAATCTTTAATCAGCGTACCTTTATTAGTTAAGGATGAGGTTATCGGAGTAATCAATATTAACAATAAGAGGACAAAGACGCCTTTTACTAAAGATGATTTGAGATTCGCAAAAGGGGTAGCTACTGAAGCTGCCATTGCCATAGAAAATGCCCGGTTATTTACTTCACTTGAAGATAGCTACATGCGTACGGTTCTAGCTTTGACTTCGGCTATCGATGCCAAAGATCATTATACCAAGAGTCATTCCGAACATGTTTCTAAATATGCGGTAGGTACGGCTATGGAGCTTGGACTTTCGGATAAGCAAATAGAAGATATTAAAGAAGCCTGCCGTTTGCATGACTTAGGTAAAATAGGGGTACCCGATGATATCCTGACTAAAACGGATAAACTAACAGCCAACGAGTGGGACCAGATCAAATTGCATTCCTTAAAGAGTGCAGAGATATTAAGGCCGCTGATTTTTTTAGGCGACGTTATTGATATAGTTGAGCAGCATCATGAGCGCTACGATGGAGCCGGTTATCCGCACGGACTTAGAGGAGAACAGATACATATGGGTGCCAGAATTTTGGCGGTCTGCGATTCCTTTGATGCCATGACCACAGATAGGCCTTATCGTAAAGCCCTTTCTCAAGATGAGGCCGTGGCCGAAATTAAGAAATGCAGCGGTAGTCAATTTGATCCTAAGGTGGTAGAGGCCTTTTTGCGACTATTAGAAAAAAACCCGGAGATTGCAAAAAATTAAAATGAGATTTTATTTTAAGGAGGCAGACAATGGATGAAATATTGGAGATTTTAGAAAAAGATGCGCGGATTACCCCGGAAGAAATCGCCAAGATGCTAAAAGAACCGGCCCAAAAGATTAAAGAGACAATAAAAAAGTATGAAAAAGAAGGAGTGATATTAAAATATAAGACGGTCCTGAATAAGCAATTATTTAAAGACGAGGATACTAGCGTCAGGGCCTTAATCGAGGTCAATATTACCCCGCAAAAAGACGTGGGTTTTGACAAAATTGCCGAACGCATCTATTCGTTTGCGGAAGTCACCAGCTGCTATCTTATTTCAGGGACATATGATCTTTTGGTGGTAATAGAAGGCAAAAACATCCATGCGGTTTCTAATTTCGTAGCGGAAAAACTTTCTTGCCTGGAAAATGTGCGAGGTACGGTAACGCATTTTTTACTAAAAAAATACAAAGAAGACGGAGTAGTTTTAAAACATAAGGAAGAAAATAAAAGGATAGCAATATCGTACTAAATGAAAAATATTATTTCTAAAAAAGTTCAAGAGATGCAGCCATCCGGCATCCGGGCATTTTTTGACCTGGTGCTAGGGATGAAGGAGGTTATCTCTTTAGGAGTAGGAGAGCCGGATTTTGTTACCCCTTGGCAGATCCGCGAGGCAGGGATATCTTCTTTGGAGGAGGGATTTACTTCTTATACCTCTAATAAAGGCCTTTATAAATTAAGGTTAACTATCAGTAACTATTTAAAGAATAGGTACGGCTTAGAATATTGCCCAGATGAAGAAATTCTCATTACCGTCGGAGTAAGTGAAGGCCTGGATTTAACCTTAAGGGCAATTGTGGAACCCGGCGATAAAATTATTGTGCCGCAACCTAGTTACGTCTCTTACGGCCCGGTAGCAGAATTAGCAGGGGCAGAGGTTACCTATATTGATACGCAAAAAACCAACTTTAAGCTCACACCCGGCCTATTAGAAAAACATATTGATAAGAAGACCAAGGCCATCATTTTAAATTATCCCAATAACCCTACCGGAGTCTCTTATAATAAAAAAGAACTAAGCCAAATCCACAAAGTTCTATTAAAACATAATGTGCTTTGTATTTCTGATGAGGTATATGGAGATTTGACTTATGATTTTTCGCACATCCCTTTTCCTACGTTTCCTAAGGCAAAAGAGAATACTATGTATCTGAACGGATTCTCCAAGGCTTATGCTATGACTGGTTGGCGCGTAGGCTACGCTTGCGGCCCCAAAGAAATAATCGCAGCCATGACGAAAATACATCAGTACACTATTATGTGCGTTTCTATCACCAGTCAAATGGCAGCATGCGAAGCACTGCATTCAGGTAAGAGGTCCTTAGAAGAGATGAAACGCGAATATCGTAGGCGTAGGGAATTCGTAGTAGACAGATTTGGTGAAATAGGCTTAGAATGTAGAAAACCGCAGGGTGCTTTTTATGCTTTCGTTTGCATAAAAAATAGCGGCCTTAAGGCATTAGAGTTTGCCCGGAAACTGCTCAAAGAAGAAAATGTCGCGGTTGTTCCGGGGACTGCTTTTGGCAGTCAATTCGACGATTATATCCGCGTATCTTATGCCTCCAGCTACGATAACTTAAAAGAGGCATTGGCAAGAATAGAAAAATTTGTAAAGAAAATCAAAAGATAGGAGTTAAAGGCATGAAGCCAAAAACCAATAGTGATGTTATGAAGTTAGTAAAAGAGAAAAAAGTAAGGTATATCAGGTTGTGGTTTACCGACGTATTGGGGTTCTTAAAAGGGTTTACCATAACTGTAAATGAACTGCCGCGCGCTTTAGGCGACGGCATGGGTTTTGACGGCTCTTCTATTGAAGGCTTTGCGCGCATAGAAGAATCTGATATGATTGCCCGGCCTGATATAAGCACCTTTAAAATACTACCTTGGGAATCTAAAGAGCAGCCGGTAGCGCGCATGTTTTGCGATATTTATACCCCTGGCGGCAGGCCTTTTCCAGGGGACCCCCGCTATATTTTAAAAAAGAATTTAGGGCGCGCTAAAAAAATGGGATATACCTATTATGTGGGCCCGGAATTAGAATATTTTTATTTTAATAACCCCAAGAATGCCATTATTCTGGATAAGGGAGGGTATTTTGATTTAACCCCTTTAGATCTTGCCCAGAGTGTGCGCAATGAAACCGTCAATGCCCTGGAAGATTTAGGCATTATCGTAGAATACAGCCATCACGAAGTAGCCTCCAGCCAGCATGAAATTGATTTAAGGTATTCCGAGGCCTTATCTATGGCAGACAATGTGATGACTTATAGATTAGTGGCCAAGGAGATTGCGCAGGCAAAGGGCTTACACGCTTCCTTTATGCCTAAGCCGGTTTATGGGATTAATGGTTCGGGTATGCACACACACCAATCGTTATTTAAAGGTTCAGCCAACGCCTTTTTCGATAAAAAAGAAAAATACCATCTTTCCAAGATTGCCAAGCATTTTATCGCCGGCCTGTTAAAACATTCTCCGGAGATAGCCTCGGTGACTAACCAATGGGTTAATTCTTATAAGCGCTTGGTGCCGGGTTATGAAGCGCCGGTATATATCTGTTGGGCGCAGATGAACCGCTCGGCATTAATAAGAGTACCGATGTATAAGCCGGGAAAAGAAAAAGCCACGCGCATGGAGTATCGTTCACCTGATCCGGCTTGTAATCCGTACCTGGCATTCTCCGTCATGCTTGCAGCAGGCCTGGAAGGAATGGAAAAGAAATATTCGCTTCCTGACCCGGCAAACGATAATATTTATCATATGAGCGAGGAACAGAGAGAGCGTGCCAAAATAAAATCCCTACCAGAAGACTTATTGGAGGCAATTAAATTAACGGAGAAATCCGAGCTTGTGAAGAAGACGCTAGGGGAAGAGCTGTTTAATTTCTTTATCCGTAATAAAAAAATGGAGTGGGATGAATACAAGGCACAGGTGACCCAATACGAAATAGACAAGTACCTGCCGATATTATAAATGGCCAAAAGAAAAAATAAAAAAAGTTATCAGATTTATTTAAAACAGATTGAAGCAATTTCTAAGGTAGCTAATCTGATTACTTCAGGTTTATATTTAGAGGAGCTTTTACGCCTTGTGGTCCAGGTTACTGCAGAAACTATGAATTCAAAAATCAGTTCCCTTATGCTGCTTGATCCTGACACCAAAGAACTGGTAATTAAAGCAACGCAGTCGGTTTCAGAAAGCTACAACAAGAAACCCAATCTAAAGTTAGGCGAAGGCATAGCCGGGTTAGTGGCAAAAGATAATAAAACCATATGCGTTCTAGATATCCGGGAAGATAGCCGTTATCTAAACAGAGAGGTCGCTAAAAAAGAAAATTTATGTTCTTTAGCCAGCGTGCCTCTGGCGGTAAAGGCCAGAGTAATCGGAGTACTAAACTGTTATACATCTAAGAAACATAAATTTACTAAACCGGAATTAGATGTCTTAACTGCTTTAGCTAATCAGGCAGCAGTAGCTATTGAAAATGCAGAATTAAACTTAAGGGCGCTTAGTGCTGAAGAAGCATTGACGACCCGTAAACTTATTGAACGGGCAAAGGAGATACTTTCTCAGGAAGCGAATATTTTACCATCCGAGGCTTATCGGCTGATTCAGAAACAAAGCATGGACAGCCGTAAATCTATGCGTGAAATTGCCGAGGCCATAATTCTAGCTAAGGATATAAAATTAAAGAATAAGACATAAGGAGGAAGGCATGCGCGAACACCTAGGTTTTTTAAGAACTTCCAGTATGGTAGTCAAGATTGCGGCTTGGGTTTTTTTATTTTTTGGCATAACCGGAGGCATCGCCATTATGTTAGGGCGGGTCCCCGGCACCCCGCCCATTAGGGGATTAATAGGTTTAGGGTTATATGCATTTGCTTTCTTTTTCTTTTATCTGATTGCCAAGATCGCGGATTTGTTGATTAAGATAATCAATGAGATAAAAAAAGAATAAGCGCAAAGATTTCTTGACAAAATAAGGTTTCATGTTAATATCTTACTAATTTAGATAAAGGACGAAGGCGTCCACAAATCAAAGTGGGCGCTTTTTATTTTTTTTAAAGACCTGTGCCTATTTAATAGGCAATTAATGTATAGTTCATAATCATTAAGGAGGAATTAACAATGGCAAAGAGAATCGAAGAATTTATGGCCAAGGTAATCGAGAAAAATCCAGGTGAAGTGGAGTTTCATCAGGCAGTACAAGAAGTGGTAGACTCGTTAGAGTCTTTCCTGGAAAAAAATCCCCGTTATCAGCAAGTCAAGATTTTAGAAAGAATAGTGGAGCCGGAGAGGGTGATTATGTTTAGGGCGCCTTGGCTGGATGATCAGGGAGAGATTCAGGTGAACCGCGGCTACCGCATAGAAATGAATAGCGCCATAGGGCCTTATAAAGGGGGCCTGCGTTTTCATCCCAGCGTAAACTTAGGGATATTAAAATTCCTGGCCTTTGAGCAGGTATTTAAAAACAGCCTGACAACGCTTCCTATGGGGGGCGGTAAGGGTGGCTCTGATTTTGACCCTAAAGGAAAATCAGATAACGAGGTAATGAGATTTTGCCAGAGTTTTATGACCGAGCTATTCAGGCACATCGGCCCGGATACTGATGTTCCTGCTGGTGACATAGGAGTAGGCGGAAGGGAAATTGGTTACCTGTTTGGCCAATACAAAAGGTTACGTAATGAATTCACCGGTGTACTTACCGGTAAAGGCCTGAATTGGGGCGGGAGTTTAATCAGGCCCGAAGCCACAGGTTATGGTTGCGTATATTTTGTAGAAGAGATGTTGAAGACCAGGGGCCAATCCTTAAAAGGAAAAGTTTGCGCGGTATCCGGTTCGGGCAACGTAGCCCAGTATACCGTAGAGAAACTTTTACAATTGGGGGCTAAGGTAGTTACTGTATCCGACTCCAATGGTTTCATATACGACGAAGGAGGCATTGATCAAAAAGAGCTACGTTGTGTTATGGAGCTTAAAAACGTAAAGCGGGGCCGGATTAAAGACTGCGCTAAGGAATTTAATTGCAAGTATTTTGAAAATAAAAAACCTTGGGGCATAAAATGCGATATTGCTTTTCCTTCTGCTACCCAAAACGAAATAGATGAAGATGATGCCAAGGCTTTGGTAAAAGGCGGCTGTATCGTTGTAGGCGAAGGCGCTAATATGCCTACCACCCCTGAAGGGGTAAGGGTGTTTAAGAAAGCAAAGATTTTATATGCCCCTGGTAAAGCTGCCAATGCCGGAGGGGTTGCTACTTCCGGTTTAGAGATGACTCAGAATAGTGTCCGTCTATCTTGGTCCCGGGAAGAAGTAGATAAAAAACTCCGTGAGATAATGATCGCTATTCACCAACAGTGCCTCAAATACGGCAAAGAAGGCGATTATATAGATTATGTGAAAGGAGCCAATATCGCCGGATTTGTCAAAGTGGCAGATGCCATGATAGAGCAGGGGTTAGTTTAATTGAATTTGCAAATCTCAAACTATATATTATAATAATATACATAGTGGTTAAGAAGACATGAAAAGAATAGGTTTTGATAATGAAAAATATTTAAAAGAACAGACTGCCGCTATTTTAGACAGGGTAAAAAAATTCAATAATAAACTGTACCTGGAGTTCGGCGGAAAGCTCTGTTTTGATTATCATGCCGCCAGGGTCCTGCCGGGGTATGACCCCAATGTAAAGATAAGATTGCTGCAGCAGTTAAAGGATAAAATAGATATAGTCCTGTGTATTTATGCCGGCGATATTGAAAAGGGCAGGGTACGCGGAGATTTTGGCATAACTTACGACGCCGCAACCTTAAAGTTGATTGATGATTTAAGAAAATGGGGCTTGGATATAAGGGCAGTCGTGATTACGCGTTTTAATAACCAGTCAGCGGCAGTTATTTTTAAAAATAAATTAGAACGGCGTAGCGTAAAGGTATGCCTGCATTATCCTATTGAAGGTTACCCCACAAGTATAGATTTCGCAGTAAGCGAAAAAGGTTTTGGTAAAAATGAATATATAGAAACCAAAAATCCCATTGTGGTGGTTACAGCACCCGGGCCGGGTAGCGGAAAATTAGCCGCTTGTCTTTCACAATTGTACCAAGAGCATAGACGGAGAATAAATGCCGGCTATGCTAAATTTGAGACTTTTCCTATCTGGAACCTACCCTTAAAACATCCAATAAATATTGCTTATGAAGCAGCTACTGCAGATATTCAGGATTTTAATTTAGTGGACCCATTTCATCTCAATCAATATAATAAAACAGCCATAAACTATAACCGCGACGTGGAAAGTTTTCCTATACTAAGGTTAATCTTAAATAAGATATTTGATAAGGGCTCTATCCTACCGATGTATAATTCTCCTACTGATATGGGTGTTAACCGTGCAGGTTTTGGCATTG
Source organism: Omnitrophica WOR_2 bacterium RBG_13_41_10 (assembly GCA_001805465.1). Lineage (GTDB taxonomy): Bacteria > Omnitrophota > Gorgyraeia > Gygaellales > Profunditerraquicolaceae > RBG-13-41-10. The sequence goes on from MHGH01000005.1 coordinate 9,064, forward strand.
TAGACGATAAAATAGTACAGGAAGCAGCAAGGCAGGAATTAATCCGCCGCTATTTTAGGTATAATACCGAATATGTGTTAGGGATAGAAAGGAAAGAAACCGTAGAGAAAGTAGAACTTTTGATGGAAGAGCTGGGGGTTAAGATTTCCGATAGGATCACGGTAGAGGTAGCCAGAAAAACAGCACAAGACGCAGAAGCCAAGGGTAAAGGTAACGCCGGAATATATTGCGGAGCAGCAATTCAGCTAAATGACGACCATATGATTACAGGCAAAAATTCTAAACTGATGCATGCGGCCTCAAGCGTAGTCTTAAATGCCATCAAGACCTTAGCCAATATTCCCGATGAGATTTTATTGCTTTCCCCTCACATTATAAATCAGATTGCCAAACTGAAAGAAGGGATCCTCAATGCAGAATCCGAGAGCCTGGATTTAGAAGAGACTCTCATTGCTCTGTCTATCAGCGCTACCACTAATCATACCGCTGAGCTTGCCATGAATAGACTTGTAGAATTAAGGTCCTGTGAAATGCATATGACGCATATCCCCACTCCGGGAGATGAGGTAGGCCTGAAGAGATTAGGAGTGAATCTTACTACCGATGGGAAATTCTCCTCCCGCAACCTCTTTGTAACCTAAATCTGTTTATGTCAATAAGTATAAAATTTTTAGGCGGGACAAGGACTGTTACCGGCTCCAGCCACCTCGTTTTGACCGATAAATCGGAAGTTTTAATAGATGCGGGGTTGTTTCAGGGGCATCGTGATGCCTTTTACGAGGTTAATACTACTTTCAATTTTAACCCTCACACCATAGATGCGCTTATTTTATCTCATGCCCATATTGACCATTGCGGGAATATACCTACCTTGGTTAAAAGGGGCCTACGCTGTAAAATCTATACTACTTCGGCAACACGCGATTTATCAAAATTAATGCTGATGGATTCAGGAAAAATTCAGGAAGAAGATATAAGGTATATCAATAAGATCAATAAGAAATTAGATTTGCCTTTAAGAAAACCCCTTTATACTGCAAAAGATGCAATCAAAGCTGCTAAAAGGTTTCGCGCTATTTCTTACGGCCAGAAATTCTGTGTCACCAAAGATATATTCGTTACCCTATATGATGCAGGCCATATTTTGGGGTCCGCGATTATAGTTTTGGATATAAAACAAAAAGATAATGATATACGCTTAGGATATGCCGTGGATTTAGGCAGAAAGAGCCTGCCCATCATTAAAGATCCGGTGGCACCTAAGGAGTTAGATTATTTAATTTTAGAGACTACCTACGCAGGGAGATTCCATCCGTCCATTGAAGAGGCCAAAGGAAAACTTAAAGAGGCGATCAATCGCACGGTTGGGCGTAATGGCAAGATTCTGATACCCGCCTTTAGCTTGGAGCGTACGCAGGAGGTGCTTTATTTTTTAAACGAGCTCTTAAAAGAAAAGGCTATTCCTACTATTGCCGTATATGTGGATAGCCCTTTGGCCTTAGACGTCACCGAAGTTTTTAAAACACACGCTTCTTATATGAACGCCAAGACTAACCTAGCTATCGAGGGGGGCCATAGCCCTTTTGAATTTTTAAATTTGAGGTTTGTGCGCAGCCAAGAAGAATCCAAGAGCCTTAATAATAATAAGCGGCCGATGATTATTCTGGCAGGTTCGGGAATGTGCGAATCCGGAAGAATTTTGCATCATTTAAAAAACAATATAGAAGATTCGCGTAATACTGTTTTGGTTGTCGGCTACATGGCCCAGGATACTCTCGGTAAACGAATCGTCGAGAAGATGCGTTATGTGCGCATCTTCGGAGTAGAATACGAATTAAATGCAGAAGTGGTAGTGATAAATGCATTCTCAGGCCATGCTGACCAGAATGACCTTTGTGATTTTATCAGCGCCTGCCTTCCTTTAAAACGCATCTTTTTAGTGCACGGAGATTTAGACCAGGCTCAAAACCTTTCAAATAGGCTGATCACGCAAAACCTCAATATATATATTCCTTCTAAGGGTGAAGAAATCTTGCTTAATTAGAGATTGTATGTTAATATTACTTTTTGCATATTCAGTATAAATTTAAGGAGGATAAAAATGACAGGCGGCAAAAAAACACCCCGGGAAGACCGCAGAGGAATAAAAATTTGCGGTGGGCAGAAAGTAGAAACCGGAAAAATTATAGGAAGAAGCATGAGCCTTTATAAGGCAGGTAAAAATGTCTCAGGTATAAATACTTTATTTGCCTTGTGTGACGGGACAATTTATTTTTCTAAGAAAAAGACCAGCCACGGAAGGGTAAGAACCTACATCAATATCATGCCCGCAAAGAAAGCCTAAAAAAGCTTGGAACAGGAAATATTCCACAGAGCCAAAAGATACTCCGCAACAAAATATTTCTTAGCACTTTTTGACATAGCGTATCTATTATTGTTGCTTTTTCTTTTTTTAAAGACAGGCCTATCAAAAATTTTAGTAAGTAATATCTCTAAATTTTTAGCTTATCCTTTACTTATTCCTACCTATATAATAATCGCTTCCTTAGGATATTATATTTTGGATTTTCCTTTCAACTTTTATCGCTCATTCTTGTTAGAGCACAAATTTTCTTTGAGCACGCAGAAGGTTACGGATTGGCTGAAAGACCAACTCAAACAATTTGGCCTATCTTATGTTATTTCCTTTATCTTGGTTGCGGCATTTTATTTTATCTTGGGGAATCTCCCCAAGATCTGGTGGCTGATAGTTTCGCTATTCTGGATATTCTTTAGCCTGATCCTAGCAAGGCTTACCCCTGTAATAATTATCCCCCTATTTTTTAAATACAAAAAACTCTCTGATGAAACACTAAGGATGAGAATTTTAAATCTAGCCCAGAAAATGCGGGTAAAAATCTTGGATTGTTTCGAAATAGATTTCAGCAAAAAAACCCTAAAGGCCAATGCCGCTTTTGTGGGGATAGGTAAGACCAGGCGGGTGATTTTAGCCGATACCTTAAAAGATAAATATACCCATGATGAGATTGAAGTAATCCTGGCGCATGAATTTGCGCATTATAAGTTAAAGCATTTACTTAAGTTGATTTTAATTAATTCTTTAATAACAGTACTATCTTTTTATTTAATTTTTAAGACCAGCGATTATACATTACGCTTTTTTGGTTTTGTTTCGCTGTCACAGATTGCTGCTCTGCCGGTTATCTTGATTTATTTTACGTTCTTTGGTATTATTACCCAGCCGATAGAAGCTTACCTTAGCCGCTGTTTAGAAAGAAATGCCGATAAAATGGCATTAGAGGCAACCGGTTTAAAAGATGCTTTTGTTTCCATGATGGAGAAATTGGCTGCGCAGAATCTGGCCGATAGATCACCGCATCCCGTTATCAAGTTTTTCTTCTTTGACCATCCGCCTATCGACGAACGCATCGCCTTCGCAAAATCAACGTAATCTCTATATTTAGCAGGTCCTGGCTTGGTTTGTTTCTCGCGGGGACGCTCTCCCCGCCCCTGCGAGGCGGAGATTCGCTCCCCTGCGGTGTCTCGCTCTCACCGACTATCTTTTAGCAGGTGAACCATGCCCGCTCGTCATCCTCGGAGGCCCCGTTCGAAATCAAACCAAGCCACCCGCTAAGACCAGTTTTTTATTGACAGGGAATTATGCAGCAGTAAAATAATATTTATTGTAGAGGATTTATTCTAGATAATGTAGTGGCTGTATAATAGAGTGGTGCTTTGGAATATCTCATAATGGAGGAGGCGAGCATATGTTAACAGAGAAAGAAAATAAAATTATAAGAAACATTGTGAATGGAAGAATGCGTAGGATTAGAATTTATTCTTCTGTATTTATGGCCACGGTATTTTTAATATTATTGGTATTTTCGTTAAATGTAAAAAATAAGACATCGGGCATTTTAGAGAGAACATTCGGACGATCAGAATCTTCTTTAATGAAAATAGAAACTAAAACTAAATTGGAAGAGCGCTTAAAATCTATGTTATCAGAATCCGATAACGAATTAAAGAAGATGACTTATGCTGTTATAGTTGCAAGCATTACTTGGCGACTCATTTGGTTTGGAACTATATTTTTTATGGCAATCTTAGAACTTTGGAATTTAAATATCTTTGAGAGAATAATAAATAAATTACAGGAAGAAAGAGAAATGCGACAGGTTTAAATTTACTTAAGCTTAAATTTATTCCTTTTTGCCAAATTGTTAACAGATTTTAAATTGACCATTTTCACTTAAAGTGATATTTTATAAGTATGCAAGAACGCCGAAGGTTTGTCAGAATTCCGGAGAATTTGCAGATATCCTACGAAATTATGCCGAGCGTAAAAAGCGGAGCTTTTATTACCAAAAATATCAGCCAGGGCGGGATAAGATTTTTTGTCCACGATCTCATTCCTAAAAATAGTCTTTTAAAAATAAAACTCACCATTAAAAATATACCTTTCTCTTTTGATGCCATGGTGAAACTTATCTGGATTAGAGAAGAGCCTCAGAGTGAAAGATATGAAATCGGTGTAGAATTTGTAAACCTGCCTAAAAAATCCGCAAAAACCCTTATTGCTTATATAAAAGATATCTTAGAAGTAAGTCATCGTGCATAAGTTTCGACCACCCTTCCATCGACGAACGCATCGCCTTCGCAAAATCTTCGTAATTTAATTATTTTCTGGGTAAATGGGGTCAGAATTATTTTTTCAGTAAATGGAGTCATAGGAAAAAAATAATTCTGACCCCATTTACTTCTTGAGGAAGTTGAGGATGGTTTTGGCGGCGCGAAGAGATGCCCCTTTTTCGCCAAGCCGAGATTTGACTTGTATAAGATTCTTTTTGATCTCTTGAAGGCGGTTAGAGTCAGCGAGAATCTTTAGGGCTTCTTCTGAGATATTGCGAGGGGTGGCTTGAAACTGGATAAATTCGGGGATAATTTTTTTACCCGCCACAATATTTACCATGCCGATATAAGGGAGCCTTACCTGTGGCCGGTAAAGCAGGTAATTTAAAAGGCTAAGTTTATAGACTACGATAAAGGGCTTTTCTAAGATTGCAGTCTCAAGAGTGGCTGTGCCGGAGGCTACCAGGCAAAAATCAGCGGCGTTGATACAATTATAGGTTTGGCCCTCGACGATTTTTAAATCTAAATTTATTCCTTTAACTATACGCTGGTAAATACTCCATTCTACCTGCGGGGATTTAGCGATCACAAACTGCGCATTAACGATTTTATTTTTCATTAAAAGGCACGATAACAACATTACCGGTAAAATATTTTCTATCTCTGCTTTGCGCGAACCGGGTAGAAGCGCGATTGTAGTTTTGCCTTCGGCTAACCCTGCTTTTAACAGGAACTCTTTTTTGTTTGTATCGGCTGTGATGATATCTAAAAGCGGATGCCCAGTAAATTCAACATCCACCCCGTATTTTTTATAAAACTCCTGTTCGAATTTAAACAGCACGATCATCTTATGGATATATTTTTTAATAGTTTCAATTCTGCCAGTGCGCGATGCCCAGACTTGAGGGCCGACATAATAAATAGTAGGAATAGTTTTACGGATAGCCTTGGCTAGCCTTAAGTTAAATCCGGAAAAGTCTACCAGGATGATGGCATCCGGTTTTTCGGTGGCGATTTTCTCAAGGATAAGTTTTTTTAAGGCGAAAAAGCGGGGTAGTTTCTTTAAGACGTCAAAAAGGCCGATGACTGCTAATTCTTTTATGTCGCAGTAAATCTCTTGAGCATTTTGGCGTAACAGTGTTCCTCCGACGCCGGATATTTTTATGCGGGGGGATACTTCTTTAATGGCTTTGGCGAGTGCCCCGGCATTAAGATCGCCGGATGGCTCTCCACAAATGATCATAATCTGTTTTATTTCTGCCATATTTGGTTTTGTATGGTAAGTGCCACAGCAAGTGCATCTTTGGCCACCGTTCCCGAAACCAGGGGCTCTTTATGTTCGATTACACAATTCAGGAATGATTCCAGCTCTTTTTGCAACGGCTGTTCTTTTTCAATGGGGAGGTTTTCTTTGCTGATAGAAAGGAGATTTTTTCTATAAACACAGGCTTTTGCCTCTTTGTAATCTAAGGATATATAGGTATTTTCCTGAAATATCCTGATTTTTCGCATGGTTTCATCCGAGACACGGCTGGCGGTAAGGTTTGCTACACATCCGTTTTCAAAAGTAATGCGGGCATTGGCAATATCTTCGAATTTTGTTAAAACCGGCACTCCTACTGCTTCGATTTTACTGACAGCGCAGTCTACTAACCCCAAAACAATATCAATATCGTGAATCATGAGGTCTAGAACTACCCCGATATCAAGTGAGCGGTTGGGGAAAGGGCTTAAGCGGTGGCATTCGATAAATTTGGGGTTTTTGATTAGTTTATGCGTAGCATTGAATGCGGAATTAAATCTTTCTATATGGCCGACCTGCAGGATTAAATTATTTTCTTTAGCAGTTTGGATAAGTAAATCTGCCTCTTTAAGGTCTGCGGTAAAGGGTTTCTCTACCAGCACGTGAATTTTTTCCTTTAGGAACTCTTCGGCTATTTTGTAATGCAGCTTGGTAGGTACAGCGATGCTTACTGCCTCTACCTGAGTGAAAAGTTCCCGGTAATCCGTTTTGCCGGGTACAGCGAGGGTTTGGGATATTTCCTTCAGCCGGTTTTTATCGGTATCACAAACAGCCGCTAAATTACAGTTTTGGCTGGCTTTATATATTTTGGCATGGAGGCTGCCTAGATGCCCTACTCCTATTACCGCCACATTAGGTTTACGCATGAAAAAAATCATAGCAAACTACTCGACAAAAGTCAATCAATATGATAAAATGAAACACTTTTGGATAGGAGCAAAAGATGCGTGATTACCTAAGGTTACTTAAATTTGTCAGGCCATACACCAGCACGTTTATTTTGGCAATAGTTTGCATGGGGTTTTCTGCTATTTTTGACGGAGTGACCCTGACTATGATGGTGCCTTTGGCAGACAAGGTTTTAACTAATAAAAGCATAATTATCCCGTCTAAATTACCTCTTTTTCTTTCCAGATTCATCGATACCATTAACAATCTTAGCCCCGCGACTTTATTGAATTATATGGTTATAGGCATGGGGGCATTGTTTCTGCTTAAGGGGTTATTTGGTTTTCTGCAAGGATATTTAATGTCAGATATCGGCCAGCGTGTAATTAAGGATATCCGGGCTAAGTTATATGCGAAACTGCAAAGTCTGTCTTTAGATTATTTTACCCAAAAAAGAGGAGGGGAGCTGATTTCGCGTATCACCAATGATGTCAGGCTGGTAGAAAATGCGGTTTCCTATGGTGCGACTGACCTTATTTATCAGACTATGCAGGTAGCGGTATTTACGCTATTGACTTTCTTTATTTATTTCAAGATGGCGCTGGCAGCTTTTGTGCTTTTGCCGTTAATAAGCTTCCCGATTATTGCAGTAGGCAGGGTCTTAAGGAAACTCTCTAAGAAATCCCAGGAGAAGATGGCGGATATAAATTCCCTGCTTTATGAAACTATTATCGGCACCAGGATTGTCAAGGCCTTTAATATGGAGGATTATGAAATCGCCAGATTCAACCATATAAACCGTGACTATTACAAGCTTTCTATGAAATCCATAAAGCGCATGCTTGCCTTAGGCCCGAGTACGGAGTTCTTAGGGGCTATCGCCGGAATAGTAGTTTTTTTCTGGGGGGGCAAGGAAGTGATTGCCGGAAGGATTTCTTTTGGCGTATTCGGCTTATTTTTAGGGTCTCTGTTATCTTTGATCAGGCCTTTTAAGAAATTAAGCCAGGTAAATTCCCTTAATGAACAGGCAATAGCAGCCAGTGAGCGTATTTATGAAGTCTTAGATACCAAACCCACGGTGCAGGAGAAGTCAGGTGCCGCGGAATTAACCGGATTTAGAGAGTCAATAGTCTTTGATAAGGTTTGGTTTAGTTATGGCAGCCAGGATATACTGAAAGATATAAATTTAACCGTAAAAAAAGGCGAAATTGTCGCTATAGTAGGCCCTAGCGGCGTAGGTAAGACTACCCTAGTAGATCTGATCCCGCGTTTTTATGATCCCAAGAGAGGAGGAATGCTTATCGATGGTACAGATATAAAAGAATTTACTTTCAAATCCTTGCGCCAGCAGATTGCCATAGTGACACAGGAGACTATACTTTTTAATGATACTATCAGGGCTAATATCGCCTACGGAAAAGCCGATGCTAAGCAAGAACAAATAGTCGCGGCTGCGCGAGGAGCCCATGCCCATGATTTTATTATAAAAGCTCCTTTAGGCTATGAGACAATTATAGGGGACAGGGGCACAAAACTTTCAGGAGGCGAGCGCCAAAGGATTGCCATTGCCAGAGCTTTGCTGAAAAACCCGCCTATTTTAATCCTCGATGAGGCCACGTCACAACTGGATACTGAGTCAGAGCATGTTGTTCAGGAAGCCTTGGAGGTGTTGATGCAGGGGCGCACCGTATTTATCATTGCCCACAGGCTTTCTACGGTCAGGAACGCCCATAGGATAGTAGTCTTTGATAAGGGTATGATTGTAGAAGAGGGCAGCCACGAAGAATTACTGCGCCATAACGGGTTATATAAAAGGCTTTATCAGGTACAAAATTAAGAAAAATAGTTGTATTTTATAAAAAATTTGTGTTATACTTATTGTTTTAACAAGGGTAAAAACATGGTATTTTAAGGCGTTTTTGTCAATGAAAGGGGGGTGTTGTTTTGCCTACAGAATTAATTAAACAGTTTTTAGAAGCAGGGGTGCATTTTGGCCACCGTACCTCACGTTGGAACCCCAAAATGAAAGAGTTTATCTTTGGGCAGAGGAGCGGCATTTATATTATTGATTTGGAAAAAACCGAGGAGTATTTTAATAAAGCCAGGGATTTTCTTCTGGATATAACCGCAAAAGGGGAAATGGTCATGTTTGTAGGGACTAAGAAACAAGCCCAGGCCATTGTCCAGGAGCAGGCCATACGTTGCGGTATGTATTATGTAACTGAGCGCTGGCCGGGTGGTTTGCTGACTAACTTCTCAACCATAAAGAACAGTATTAATCGCCTCAAAGAAATAGAAAAAATGCGGGAAGATGGCACTTTCCAGAAGCTTACTAAGAAAGAAGTAGCCTCTCTTGAGACAGAGTACGCAAAATTAAAGAAAAATTTCTCCGGGATCATTCAGATGGAACGTATGCCTAAGGCTATATTTATCGTGGACACCAAGAAAGAAGAGACTGCGGCCAAAGAAGCAAAGCGCCTGAATATCCCGATTGTCAGCCTGATAGATACTAATTCGGACCCCACAGCCGTGGCCTACCCTATTCCGGGCAATGACGATGCTACTAAATCCATAAAGCTCATTGTCGGTTTGATTGCCGAGGCAGTAATCGAAGGAAGAAAGAAATTCTTATCGTATCTGTCGGAAAGCGGAGTTGCCGTGGAAAAAGAAAAGGAAAAACAGGAGTTACCGGTAATACTTTCCGAGGAAGAGGTAAAAATAAAAGAAATCGGGGAGATGATAGAGACTGCGGTAATCCCTCCCGAAGAAGCCAAGCCCGTTAAGAAGGGGCGCGTTAAAGAAACGTATCGCAAGAAAGAATAAATAGATAGAAAGGAAAATAGGTAATGAAAGTATCTTTAGATGCCATTAAGGAATTACGGCAAAAAACCAATGCCAGTATTTCCGACTGCCGGAAAGCCCTGGAAGAGGCTGGCAGCGATATCAAGAAGGCGGTTGAATTATTGCGTAAGCGGGGCCTGGAGATAGCGGCAAAAAAACAGGATCGCCTGGCCAAAGAAGGCAGGATTGAGGCCTATGTGCACCACGGCAATAAGATCGGCGTCTTATTAGAGGTAAGCTCCGAGACGGATTTTGTCGCCCGCAACAGCGACTTCTGCCAATTTACTAAAGACCTAGCCATGCAGATTGCCGCCTGTAATCCCCAGTACATAAAAAGAGAAGACGTGCCCGCTGGTGTCATAGAAAAATATAAAGATAAAGAACAGTTTTATAAAGAGCATTGTTTATTGGAACAAGCCTTTATTAAGGATCCCGCCCTTACCATCAAAGATTGCTTAGGGTCTTTGATCGTGAAGGTCGGGGAGAACATAGTTATACGCAGATTTACACGTTATAAAGTGGGCGAGTAATGTCTAGGCCTGTTTATAAAAGAATAGTTTTAAAGTTAAGCGGCGAAGCCCTCCAGGGTAAAAGATCCCACGGTATAGAGCATGCGGTTTTAGTTTCTATTGCCCGCCAGATAAAAGAAATAAGAGATTTAAATGTGGATGTGGCAATTGTGCTGGGTGCTGGTAATATTTTTCGCGGCCAGGAAAACACCGGTTCCCTGGGCCTAGATATGGACAGGTCCGTAGCCGACTATATGGGCATGATCGCTACAGTGATAAACGGCCTGGCCTTGCAGAATGTTTTGGAAAAAATGAATATGCCGACCAGGGTGATGACGGCAATAGAGATGCAGAGGATTGCCGAGCCATATATCAGAAGAAAGGCCATGCGGCACCTAGAAAAGGGGCGGGTAGTTATTTTTGTCGCCGGTACAGGCAACCCCTATTTTACTACTGATACCGCAGCAGCACTAAGGGCGATGGAGATAAGCGCTGACGCTATACTTAAGGCCACCAAGGTAGGGGGGGTTTATTCCGCCGATCCTTTGAAAGTAAAAAATGCAAAGAAATTTTCTAAATTAAAATACATAGATGTATTAAAAAAGGGCCTCAAGGTTATGGATGCTACCGCCGTTACTTTATGCATGGATAACAATCTGCCTATCGTTGTTTTTAATCTGAATAGGCAGGGTAATATCAAGCGCGTAGTATTGGGCAAAAAAATAGGAACCGTAGTAAGATAAAACTAAATTTGGAATTTAGTAATTAAGAAAACCGGAGGTGGTTATGACGGTCAGAGAAATCTTGCATCAGACAGAGGAAAAAATGAAAAAAGCCTTGGAGTCTGTAAGGCGGGAGTTTTCTGAAGTGCGGACCGGTAGGGCCCACCCCGGCCTAGTCGAAGGCTTGCATATTGATTATTACGGGACCCCTACTTTGCTTAAAGGGTTAGCTTCTATTACCACCACCGACGTCCATCTTATTACCATACAGCCGTGGGATATTTTGGCAATACCGGATATTGAAAAGGCGATTATGAAGTCTAATATCGGAATCACCCCTTCTAATGACGGTAAGTTAATTCGCCTAACAGTGCCGCCTTTATCACAAGAGAGGCGCCAGGAACTTGCCAAGACAGTGCATAAGATGGCTGAGGAAGGAAGGGTATCGCTGCGTACGATAAGAAGAGACGCCAAAGAATCCCTGGAAAAGTTAGAAAAAGACAAGGGCATTTCCGAGGACGATAAATTTAGAGGCATTGATGAACTGCAGAAACTCGTGGATAAACATATTGCCGAAGTCGACGAGATATTAAAAAATAAAGAAAAAGATATTTTGGGGTCTTAGATATTTTGTTCATTGATAATGGGCCACTAGCTCATCTGGTAGAGCACCACCCTCTAATAAGGGGGCGCTGCCGGGTAACTGGTAGTAGAAAATCTTGTAAATTGCGGGAAAATCTGTGTATTTCAAGATACTCTAAATATAGAGTAACAATTTTTGAATGCAGATAATCCGCAGCCAAGTCCGCCGATAATTATAGCGGAAAGGTTCAACGACTATAATCAAGACGCCCTACCGTTTTTATCCAAAAGCGTTATTCTAAAAACGGTAGGGCGATGGGATAGTCTGATCTGTATGGCGACATACAGTTAACACAAATGTTTAAGGTGGGTGTGCCGCGTTCGAGTCGCGGGTGGCTCATAAATTTAGTAATCCGCGGCGGGTAAATCTTGCGTTCTCCCGCCAGGTGATTAATGGAATAGGGCGGGATCCCGCCAGCGTATAAGATGTGCTTGGCGGGAGAGTCGCGGGTGGCTCAATAAATTAGTTCATAGTTCATAGTTAATAGTCCATAGTTAAGAACTAGAAGAGAGGATTGTTTTTGTTGAGGGTAAGAAGAGGGCGGATGGCGGAATTGGCATACGCGATAGCCTTAGGAGCTATTGGGGAAACCCTTGGAGGTTCAAATCCTCTTCCGCCCATTCTTAAAAAAATGAGCGGGGAGGTTATTAAAGCCGATACTGCGGCGGTAATTCAGCGGTAGAATGCCTGCTTGCCAAGCAGGATGTCACGGGTTCAAGTCCCGTCCGCCGCTTTTTAAATTTAAAAAATAAAATAGTTTGGTAAAAACAAAAGGAGAGGGTATGAAGATTATGGATTTTCTTTCTAAGAAAGCAATACTCACAGATTTAAAATCCGCTAAAAAAGAAGATGTGATTAAAGAGCTGGTCGAGGGATTAATCAATGCCGGCGAAATCGAAAAACGCTACCGTAATAAATTAATAGAAGCGCTCATGGCCAGAGAAGCCTTAGGCTCGACAGCCATCGGCCAAGGAATAGCCATTCCCCATGCCAAAGCCGATTGCGTAGAGAAATTAGTCGCAGCCTTTGGTTTATCCAAGAAGGGAATAGATTTTGATTCTTTAGATGGAGAGCCGGTCTATATATTCTTTCTCTTAGTTGCTCCGCAGGATTCCGCAGGGCCACATCTAAAGGCGCTAGCCCGTATTTCGCGCCTCTTAAAAGATAAGTATTGCCGTGATAACCTGCGCGCCTGTACAGACGATAAATGCGTAATAAAAATAGTCAGCCAGGAATATGAAAAAAAGATCTAAAACAAATTTCAGGCAAATCCAGGGTTTATTCAAATGGCTTTATCCGGGGATGGGTATTAAGCGTTGGATTATTCTGGGCAGTTTTGGGGTAGTCTTAGTAATTATCGGCTCCGGATATTTACGGACCGAAGAATACTGGATAGCCCAAATTTTAGACGCAATAGTAGTCTTGTCCGGTATCATAATTTTAATATTAGGGATTAAATATCTCATGCGTTCTTACATCGCTGCCTTTATGCCTTCTTCGCGGGGTTCGGATTTCGTAGATACTTTTATTCAAAGAAGGCATCTTGCCCGCGGCCCCAAGATTGTCACCATTGGCGGGGGGACAGGATTATCTGTACTTTTAAGCGGACTTAAAGAATACACCTCTAATATTACCGCCATAGTTACGGTAGCCGATGACGGGGGTTCTTCCGGAAGATTAAGAAGAGAATTTGATATTTTACCGCCGGGGGATATACGTAACTGCCTAGTTGCCTTAGCAGATGCGCCGGCGTTGATGCGCGATTTATTTCAATTCCGTTTTGATACAAATTCGGAGTTATCGGGCCACAGTTTCGGCAATCTTTTTATTACTGTGATGACCAGGTTAACAGGAGATTTTGAAAAAGCTATCAGAGAGACCAGTAAAGTTTTAGCCTTAAGAGGCCAGGTAATCCCCTCTACATTAAATAACGTAACCTTGGTAGCAGAACACAAAGACGGTTCCGTTACCGAAGGAGAGGATAAAATACCCAAGGCGCACTTACCGATAAAAAAAGTTTATCTTCGGCCCCTAGAGCCGGTGGCAACCCCAGAGGCAATAAAGGCCATAGAAGAGGCACAGATCATTGTTTTGGGCCCGGGTTCATTATACACCAGTATTTTGCCCAATCTTTTAATAAAAGAAATAACGGAGAAGATAGCCAGTTCCGCAGCCATTAAGGTTTACGTCTGTAATATCATGACCCAGCCGGGGGAAACCGATAATCTTAAAGCATCCGAACATATCAGGACGCTGCTTAAGCATAGCCATCCCCGTATATTTGATTACTGTATTGTAAATACCGCGCAGGCTTCTCTAAGCCTGCTTAAGCGCTATGCCCAAGAGAAATCTCACCCCGTGATTAATGACACTGATAATATCCAAAAGATGGGCTATAGGGTAATCGGAGACGATGTTCTGCTTAGCGGAGATGTGATTCGCCACGACTCCGCAAAATTAGCTAGAATTATATTAGGGTTTATTGAAGAGATTTAAGATGCCAATGGTAACAAAAAAGATAATCATAAGAAATAAACAAGGGTTGCATGCCCGTCCTGCCGCATCGTTTGTGCAGATAGCTAATAAGTTTGCCGCCAGAGTAACCGTTAAGCGCGACGGAGAAGAAGTAAACGGAAAGTCTATCATGGGTATTCTCATGCTCGGTGCGGAGCGAGGCAGCCAAATTATAATCGAAGTTGAGGGAGACGACGCGCAATTAGCGCTATCGGAATTAGAGAAGATTGTCACTAGCGAGGAGTAGTTAGGTTTATGCTGAAACTCAAAGGTATAGCAGCAGCTTCAGGAATAAGCATAGGGCCGGCATATCGCCTGAATAGAGAGGAGTTTGTGGTACCTAAACAGGAGATCACCGAAGACCAGATTCCTTTACAGATCCAGCTTTTTGAAGAAGCCTTAATCCAGACCCGCAAGGAGATCCTGGAATTACAGAAAAGAATCTCTAGCGATATGGGGCAGGAAGAGGCCCAGATTTTTGACGCTCACCTTTTGGTTTTAGAAGACCGTATGCTTATCGAAGAGGTAATCTCTCGTTTGAAGAAAGAGCATCTGGGTGTAGTTTATATATTTTCTCAAGTTTTAAAGAAGTATATTGAAGTATTCTCTAAGATAGAAGATGAGTATCTAAAAGAACGTACTGCCGATATTAATGACGTAGGCAAACGTATCCTGCGCAATTTATTAGGCAAGAAAAGAAGAGACTTCCAAGATTTAAAAGAAAAGGTCGTGGTGGTGGCACACGAACTTTCTCCTTCCGATACAGCGGCAATGCACAAGCAAAATGTCTGTGGATTTGTCACGGATGTAGGAGGAAAGACTTCCCACACTGCGATTATGGCCAAGTCTTTAGAGATACCGGCAGTAGTGGGCTTACAGGAAGTAATAAATAAAATTAAAACCGGGGATATTTTGATCGTAGACGGAAGCACGGGTGTTGTTATCGTAAACCCCGATAGTGATGCCTTAAGTTTTTATAGGCAGGAACAACAGAAACTTAAAGGCATAGCTGAGAGATTCTTCTTGGTAAAAGACCTGGAGGCAGTGACTCTTGACGGTAAAACCATAGAGATAAGCGCAAATATAGAGTTACCCGAAGAGGTGCCGTCGATAAAGCTGCACGGCGGCCAAGGTATAGGCCTGTATCGCTCGGAGTTCTTTTATATGAACAGAAAGGACCTGCCTTCGGAAGAGGAACATTACCAGGCCTATAAGTACGTAGCAGAACAAATGAACCCCTACCCCGTAGTTATCCGAACCCTTGATTTAGGAGGGGATAAATTTTTATCTCAATTTGCCGCACCCCATGATATGCAGCCTTTTTTGGGATGGCGGGCAATCAGGTTTTGTCTGGCTCGCCCTGATATATTTAAGACTCAGCTGCGGGCTATCTTACGGGCTTCGGTGCACGGTAAATTAAAATTAATGTATCCGATGATTTCGGGTATCGAGGAACTTAAGCAGGCCAACAGTATATTGAACGAAGTAAAGGAAGAATTAAGAAAAGAAGAAGTACCCTTTAATAATAATATTGAGGTAGGGGCGATGATTGAAGTGCCCTCTGCCGCTATGACTGCTGACCTTTTGGCTGCGGAAGCGGATTTTTTCAGCATTGGCACGAATGATTTGATTCAATATTCGCTGGCAGTTGACCGCGCAAATGAAAAAGTGGCATATCTATATGAACCGACACACCCGGCGGTTTTAAGAATGATTAAAAATATAATTGAATCCGCGCATAATGCCGGTATTTGGGTGGGGATGTGCGGTGAAATGGCAGGGGAGCCTTCTTTAGCATTAATACTTTTAGGGTTAGGCTTGGATGAATTTAGCATGCCGCCGTTACTTATTCCGGAAGTAAAATATATTATTCGCTCAGTTACTCTAAAGCAGGCCAAGACCATTGCCTTGGAAGCTTTGAAGTTATCTACGGGAAAAGAAGTAGAAGAATACAGCCAAATCAGGCTAAGGGAGTTATTGGGATGGGAAAAGGCATAGATAAATCCAATATGTTGGAACTGCTTTTAGATTTTCCCTTACAGTGTAAGACAGCGCAAAGTCTAGCTGGAGGCGCCACTGTATCAATAGAAAAGAAAAATTTTAGCAAAATAGTCTTTTGCGGTTTAGGGGGTTCAGCTATTGGAGCGGATCTAGTGAGGTCTTATTTATATTTTGAAAGTAAATTACCTATTATTGTCTGCCGGGAATACCAACTACCTGCTTATGCAGACGAGTTAACCTTGGTTTTTATCGCGAGTTATTCCGGGAATACCGAGGAGACCGTTAGCGCCTACCAGCAAGCTAGAGAGAAAGGCGCTAATATAATTGTTCTTACTTCGGGCGGAACATTAAAAGAATATGCCCAGAAGGACAAGATTGATTTTATTCAAATACCCGCTGGTTTACCGCCGAGAAATGCCTTAGGGTACTTAAGTATTATCCCTTTGTGTATCCTCACCCGCTTAGGGCTGATTAAAGATCTAAGCAGTTCTATTTATCAGGTAGTAAAAACCCTGGAAGATTTAAAAAATAACCATCTTCATCCGCGCATAGCAGTAAAAGATAATATTTCCAAGTATGTCGCAAAAAAATTACTGAACAAATTCACTATAGTTTATTCCGGCTCTATAAATTTTGATGTGGTGGCTACGCGTTTTAGAGGGCAACTGGCGGAAAATAGCAAGGCCTTGGCCTCCAGCCATGTGTTTCCGGAAATGAACCACAATGAAATCGTCGGCTGGCAAAACCCTAAAAAATTATTTAAGCATTTTGCGGTAGTGATGTTTAAGGATAAGGGCCTCTATCCGCGGGTAGCCAAAAGAATGGCAATTACCAAGGAGTTGATTGAAAAAGAAGGCGTACCGGTCATAGAGATTAATTCGCAGGGTGAGGATCTTTTAAGCAGGATATTTTCCTTGATATATATCGGAGATTTTATCTCTTATTATTTGGCTTTGCTTTATGGGATTGATCCGACGCCGGTAGGTAAAGTTACTTATCTAAAAAATAGATTAGCACAAACCAACTAAATGAAGGCATTAATTCTGGCAGCTGGTTATGCCACCCGGCTTTACCCTTTAACCAAGGATTATCCCAAGTCGCTCCTAGCAATAGGCAGGCGCCCTATAATCGAATACATCATAGACAAGCTTCAGGCGCAAGAACAGATAGATGAGATTATCGTGGTCACTAACGGTAAATTTATCCGTTGCTTTAGAGAGTGGAAGCGCTCTTTAAAGATTAAAAAAAGATTGACCCTGATAGATGATTTGACTATGGACCTTGATGATAGGCGCGGTGCCATCGGCGATATAGATTTTGTAATCAGAAAAAAGTATAACAAAGATGACTTACTGGTAATCGGAGGGGATAACCTCTTTGACGGAGGCCTAAAGGTTTTTTTAAATTTTGCTAAATCCAAAAAACCCCACCCTGTGATAGGGGTCTTTAATATAAAAAACAAATTAGAGGCCAGGCAATACGGAGTGGTAAAGTTAGATAAGAATAAAAGGATCGTTGATTTTGCAGAAAAACCCAAGGCCCCTAAGACAAGTTTAGTGGCAATGTGCCTGTATTATTTCCCCAAAGGAAAATTAAAATTGATCAGGGAATACCTAAGTAACAGGAATAACAAAAATGACGCTACCGGTTTTTATATAGATTGGGTAAGCAAGAAAGAAGCGGTTTACGGCTTTATCTTTGACGGCCGTTGGTATGATATCGGCCACCATAAGTCGTATAACGAAGCCAAAGGAAAAATTTTCTAATCAGTTTATTTTTTAAGGGGGTAAGATGAAAGCTCGTAAATATTTTTTTACTTCAGAGTCGGTATCAGAGGGCCATCCCGATAAACTCTGTGACCAGATATCCGACGGTGTATTGGACGATGTATTAAGGCAGGACCCTTACGGAAGAGTTGCCTGTGAAACTTACGTGACCATGGGGCTTTTAATTGTGGGGGGAGAGATTACTACTACCGCCTACGTAGATATACAGAAATTAGCCCGCAATATTATTAAAGAAATAGGGTACACTCATCCTAAGTACGGTTTTGATTATCATACCTGCGCGATTGTCAATACTATCAACAGCCAGTCCCCGGATATCGCTCAAGGCGTAAATAAGGGTGGAGCAGGCGATCAGGGTCTGATGACCGGTTATGCCTGCCGAGAGACCAAGGAGTTGATGCCGCTACCGATTATGATGGCGCATAAATTAGTATTACGCATGACTGAAGTAAGAAGACAGGGGGTATTAAAATACTTAGGGCCAGACGGTAAATCACAGGTAAGCGTAGAATATCATGACGGTTCCCCTAAAAGAATAGACTCAGTAGTCTTGGCTTGCCAACATACCGAAGATATACTGGATAAGACAGGCGAACGTATTACTAAAAAGGCGTGCCAGGAGATTATTGATGTCATTGCCAAGCCCATATTAAAGGGATACATCGACAAAGATACCAAGTATTATGTGAATGAAACAGGCAAGTTTGTCATCGGCGGGCCGCAATCCGATACCGGTATGACTGGAAGAAAAATTATCGTGGATACTTACGGCGGCGTAGCAGCACCCGGCGGAGGGGCATTCTCTGGAAAAGATCCCACAAAAGTAGACCGCTCCGGAGCATATATGAACAGGTATATTGCTAAAAATATTGTGGCCGCAGGCCTTGCAGATAAATGTCTGTTGCAAAGCGCTTATGTGATTGGCAGGGCAGATCCTTTAGCTATAATGGTAGATACTTACGGAACAGCAAAGATTCCCGAAGCTGCCTTTGAAAAATTAATCAGGGATAATTTTGAATTAACCCCTCAAGGGATGATTAAGTCGCTGGATCTTTTGCGGCCGATTTATAGAAAGACTGCTTGCTATGGCCACTTCGGTAGGACAGAACCGGAATTTAGCTGGGAGAGTATTGATAAGGCAGCGACGCTGAAAAAGCAGGCAGCGAAATTGTAGAAAGGACTATTATGAATTACGATATCAAAGATATAAAGTTAGCCAAGAAGGGGGCATTAAGGATTGAGTGGGCGGAAAATAACATGCCGGTGTTAAAACTTATCGCCCAGCGTTTTAAAAAAGAGCGGCCTTTAAAAGGCCTGAAAATTGCCGCTTGCTTGCATGTGACTACGGAAACCGCAGCTTTAATGCAGGTGCTAAAATTAGGCGGGGCAGGAGCTACTGTATGCGCCTCTAATCCTCTTTCTACGCAAGATGATGTGGCAGCTGCTTTAGTGAAAGACCTGAAAATTCCGGTGTTTGCCATTAAGGGAGAAAATAATAAAACTTATTATCAGCATATCAAAGCGGTTTTAAGCACCAGGCCCGATATCACTATGGATGACGGCGCAGATTTGGTAAGCGCTGTACACCGTACCCCGTACTCCGTACACGAAAATATCATTGGCGGGACAGAAGAGACTACTACTGGGGTGATTAGGTTAAGGGCGCTGGCAGAAGAAGGGAAATTACGTTACCCGATCATTGCCGTAAATGACGCCCAGACTAAACATTTATTTGATAACCGTTATGGCACGGGCCAGTCAACTATAGACGGTATTATCCGCGCCACAAATAAATTATTAGCAGGGGCAAATTTTGTAGTCTGCGGTTATGGTTGGTGCGGCAGGGGTGTGGCTATGCGGGCTAAAGGCATGGCAGCAAAAGTAATTGTAGTAGAAGTAGACCCCTTACGCGCCTTAGAAGCTACCATGGACGGCTACGAAGTAATGCCGATAAAAGAAGCAGCAAGAATAGGAGAAATATTTGTCACTACTACCGGAGATACCAGCATTATCCGCCGGGAACATTTTCTTCTCATGAAGGACGGGGCGATTTTATCTAACGCCGGGCATTTTAATGTAGAGATTGATATTCCGGCTTTAGAAAAGTTAAGCAAAGCAAAAAGGCGTATTCGCGATTTTGTAGATGAATATACCTTAAGAGGCGGACGCAGGATTTATCTGTTGGGAGAAGGCCGCCTGATTAACCTGGCGGCGGCAGAGGGCCATCCGGCACAGGTGATGGATATGTCTTTTGCCAACCAAGCCTTAAGCGCAGAATATATCAGCAAGCACCGTAAAGAGTTAAAAATAAATGTATTCGCGGTCCCTGAAAAAATAGACCGCAGCATCGCGGATTTAAAATTAAAATCCATGGGGATAAAAATAGATAGTTTAACGGGTCAGCAAAAAAAATATCTGGCTAGTTGGGAATTGGGAACATAATTAAAATGGAAATTAAAAAAATTGGTATCTTAACTTCAGGCGGAGATGCTCCCGGCATGAATGCGGCTATTCGTTCAGTAGTGCGTTATTCCCTATACAACAAAATAGAGGTAATGGGGATTTTCCGCGGCTGGTGGGGTTTAATTAATGAAGAACTAAAAGTATTGGACCACCGCTCTGTATCAGGAATCATCAATCAAGGCGGCACTATTTTAAAAACTGCGCGCTGTCCTGAATTTCATAGCGATGAAGGAAAGAAAAGGGCATACGAGACTTTAAAGAAAAATTCCATTGACGGAATAATCGCTATCGGCGGTAACGGCAGTTTCGAAGCACTTCATGAGTTTTATAAAAAATATCAGGTTCCTTGTATTGGTATTCCCGCTTCCATTGATAACGACGTCAATGGTATAGATGCAACTATAGGAGCAGATACGGCCATAAATACAGCGCTAGCCGCCATTGATAATATCCGCGACACTGCTACTTCCATGGAGAGGATATTCGTAGTAGAAGTGATGGGCAGAGAGTTTGGATTTATTGCCTTGACCGTGGCTTTGGCAGGAGGTTGTGAAGAGGTCATTATTCCGGAAAGGAAATTTGACTTACAGGCTATCTGCCATGATATTGTAGAGGGAAATTTAAGAGGCAAAATGAGCTGGATTATTGTAGTGGCTGAGGGGGCAGGCCATGCTGAAGATATTGCTAAGAAAATAACCGAGATGACGGATTTAGAAACACGGACAGTAGTTTTGGGCCATGTCCAGAGGGGCGGCCGTCCCACTGCCTTAAGCCGCGACTTAGCTTTAAACTACGGCAAGGCAGCCGTTGATTGCTTATTAAGGGGCGAAACCAATAAAGCGGTAGGGTTATATTGCAATAAAATAGTTACGATAGATTTAGAGGTTGCAACGCAGAAAAAAGAATTAAAAATCGAAAATCTTTATCACTTAGTGAAGATATTAACCTAAGGAGGATATGTTTTATGGGAAGAAGGCCGCAAGACATCGATAAGATTGCAATGGATTTAGCCATGAGCGATGATATCAATACCAAAAAAGAGCTGGGCAAGAAAATTTTTGACATCGCTTACAAAAAAGGGATTTATCCTTCCAGTATTCATGATTTTTATCTGGCACGCGGTAGATTGGAATTCGGGGGTTTTACCGTGCCGGCGATAAATTTAAGAAGCATGACCTATGATTTAGCGCGCGCCATATTTAGAGTGGCCAAGATTAATAATTCCGGGGCTTTTATTTTTGAGATCGCCAAATCCGAGATGGGATATACTGCTCAACCGCCCATAGAATATTCTAGTATAGTTCTGGCAGCGGCGATTAAAGAAGGTTATGCGGGTGCGGTCTTTATCCAAGCAGACCATACACAGGCCAATGCCAAAAAATTTCAGGAGAACCCCGATAAAGAAATAGAAACATTACAGGCTGTAATTAGAGATGCCATTGACAGCGGATTTTATAATATTGATATTGATTCCTCGACCCTGGTAGATTTATCTAAACCCAGTATCAAGAAACAACAGTATTTTAATTACGAGGTTTGCGCAAAGCTCACCCAGTTTATCCGGCGCATAGAGCCAAAAGGGGTTACGGTTTCCGTAGGTGGAGAAATTGGAGAAGTTGGGCACAAGAATTCTACTCCCGAAGACCTGCGCGCCTTTATGGAGGGTTACAAAGAAAGATTACGCAAAGGATTAATCGGGATAAGTAAAATCTCCATTCAGACCGGGACTTCTCACGGCGGAGTAGTTTTACCCGACGGGACAGTGGCGCAGGTAAAATTAGATTTCGATACTTTAAAAAATATTTCTGAGATTGCCAAAAAAGAATACGGCCTGGCCGGTGCAGTGCAGCATGGTGCATCAACCTTATCGGCTGAGGCATTCCACAAATTTGTAGACTCTGATGCCTGTGAGGTGCATTTGGCCACGGAATTCCAGAATATGATTTATGAAAACAAGCATTTTCCTGAAAGCCTAAAGGCAAAAATTTATGAATGGCTAAAAGCGAATGCTGCTTCGGAAAGAAAAGAAGGGGAAACCGAAGAGCAGTTTATTTATAAGACGCGTAAAAAAGCCTTAGGCCCTTTTAAAAAAGATATCTTAGGCCTTACCCAAGAAATAAGAGATGCTATTACCAAAGAAATCGAAGAGAAATTTGATTTTCTCTTTAAGCAGTTAAATACGGTGAATAATAAAGAATTAGTAGATAAGTATGTAGCTTTAAAAAGGGTGATCAGCCGTAAACACAAAGACGCCCAGGCAGTGCATCACGACGGAGAAGGAGCAGATTAAAAGGAGAAAATAATGCGCTCGGATAAAATTAAGAAAGGTTTGGAACGCGTTCCGCATCGTGCGCTTTTACATGCTACTGGGTTATCGAAAAAAGACTTAGGAAGGCCTTTTATCGGCATCGCTAGTTCTTTTACAGATTTAATTCCCGGCCATATCGGCATGCGGGATTTAGAGCGCTACATCGAACGGGGAGTCTGTTACGGTGGCGGGGTGCCATTTTTATTTGGCGTGCCGGGAATCTGCGACGGTATTGCTATGGGCCATTTAGGAATGTGCTATCCATTGGCCTTAAGAGAAATAGTGGCAGATACTATTGAAACTGTCTGTAATGCCCATCAGTTAGATGGGATTGTCTGTTTGACTAACTGCGATAAGATTACTCCCGGTATGCTTATGGGTATTGCGCGTTTGAATATTCCGGCGATCATTGTTACCGCTGGTCCTATGTTATCCGGCCGTTACAATAAAAGAAAATTAGCCTTTGTGCATGATACCTACGAGGCATTAGCACGGGCAAAGAAGGGCGAAATTTCTCCAAAAGAATTAGCTTGTTTAGAGATGGAGTCTTGTCCCGGCGCTGGTTCATGCCAGGGCCTATATACTGCCAATACTATGGCATGCCTGACAGAAACTATGGGGATGTCTTTACCGGGTTGCGGTACAGCATTAGCCGGCTCTGCCAAGAAACGCCGGATTGCCCAGGCAAGTGGCGAGCGCATTGTGGAATTGGTGAAGAAAAATATTAATCCTTTGAATATTATCAATAAACAATCTTTGGAAAATGCTATTGTGGTGGATATGGCTTTGGGTGGCTCTACTAATACGGTTTTACATTTGATGGCGATTGCCCATGAGGCAAAGATAAAATTAGACCTCGCTACCTTTGATAGAATCAGTAAAACCACCCCGCATATTACTAATTTAGAGCCGGCAGGGCCGTATTTTATGGAGGATTTAGAGTATGCCGGCGGCATCCCTGCGGTTTTAAAGCGCCTAAAAAAGAAGTTACATAATACTAATACACTGAGCGGTAAGAAAATATTTGAGATTACTGATGGGGCTTGCATTTTTGATCAAGAGGTGATCCGGCCGTTAAATAAAGCCTATCATAAGCAGGGCGGTATTGCGGTTTTATACGGCAACCTCGCTCCTTTTGGCGCAGTGGTAAAGCAGGCGGCAGTGAGTGCTAAAATGATGAAATTTAAAGGTAAGGCAAAAGTCTTTAACCGTGAAGAAGAAGCTATGCAGGCAATATTGGCGGGGAAAATCAAAAAAGGCGATGTGATTGTCATCCGCTACGAAGGCCCGGCAGGTGGGCCGGGTATGCGTGAAATGCTTGCACCGACTTCTGCAATTGTGGGTATGGGCTTAGCAGATTCTGTGGCCTTGATTACCGACGGAAGATTCTCCGGAGGTACCAAGGGTCCTTGTATTGGACATATTTCGCCTGAGGCATATAGCGGTGGAGAAATTGCTATTTTAAAGAACTCTGATATAATCGAGATAGATATAGCGAAAAGAAAGATAGAGGTTAAGTTAACCAAATCCGAAATAGAGAAAAGATATAGAGGATGGAAGCCCATCCCGCCAAAGATTAAAACCGGTTACTTAGCGCGATATTCTAAGTTGGTGAGCTCGGCGGATAAAGGAGCGGTTCTCTTATAAATGTTACTAAATGTTACTAAAGGTTACAAGAGGTTACTAAAAGTTACAAAGGCTTAACTTTAAATTAAATGTAACTTCTGGTAACATCAAGTAACCTTCCGTAACCTAGAGTAACTTTTAAAAATATGACTGGTGCACAGATATTAATTGAGTGTTTAAAACGCGAAGGGGTGAAAGTGATGTTTGGCTATCCCGGCGGACAGGTTCTGCCTATTTTTGATGCGCTTTACGATGCGGATATCAAATTCATCCTGGCGCGTCATGAGCAGGGGGCAGCCCATGCCGCAGACGGCTATGCCCGGGCTACCGGAAAAGTGGGAGTTTGTATTGCTACTTCTGGGCCGGGTGCTACCAATTTAACTACCGGTATTGCCAACGCCTATATGGATTCTATTCCCATGGTGGCGATTACCGGTCAGGTAAAGACTTTTCTTATCGGTAATGATGCCTTTCAGGAAGCAGATGTAACCGGCGTCACCCGGCCGATTACCAAACATAATTTTTTAGTCAAAGATGTCAAGGATCTGGCGCGGATTATCCGGGAAGCTTTTTATATTGCCTCAACCGGCAGGCCCGGCCCGGTCTTAATTGATATTCCTTCGGATGTACAGATGCAGGATACAGAATTTATTTGGCCTGAAGAAGTAAAAATTCGCGGATACAATCCTACTTATTTTGGCCATCCTGGGCAAATTAAAAAAGCCGCTAAATTAATCAAGCAGGCCAAAAGGCCTATTCTTTATACCGGCGGAGGAATTATTACTTCAGGGGCAAGCCCAGAGTTAAAAGATTTAGCGGAAAGAATTCACATTCCCGTAACTAATACCCTGATGGGGTTAGGTGGATTTCCTGGAACGCATGAACTTTTCTTAGGCATGCTTGGTATGCATGGCACTGCCTATGCCAACCACGCTATTATGGGGTCAGATTTAATTATTGCAGTGGGTGCGCGTTTTGATGACCGGGTTACCGGCAGATTAGATGCCTTTGCGCCGGGTGCCAAGATTATCCATATTGATATTGATCCAGCATCGATAAGCAAAAATGTAAAAGTGGATGTACCGATAGTGGGTGATGCCAAGAATATTTTAGGACAATTATTAGAGGAGATTAAAAAAGTCCCTGATACTACGGAGTGGTTAAAAACGATAGATAGCTGGAAGAAGAAATATCCTTTAAAATACAAAGAGGAAGGCAAGATTAAACCTCAATATGTTATCGAACAGATTTATCAAGCCACTAAAGGAGAAGCCATTATCACTACTGAAGTTGGGCAAAACCAGATGTGGGCCTGTCAGTGGTATAAATATACCTCGCCCCATACTTTTATTTCTTCGGGAGGGCTCGGTACTATGGGTTTTGGTTTTCCGGCAGCAATGGGCGCTAAGCTGGGTTGCCCGGAAAAAATTGTCTTCGATATCGCCGGTGATGGTTCGATTCAGATGAATATTCAGGAATTAGCCACCTGCGTCTGTAATAAAATAAATGTCAAGGTGGCGATATTAAACAACGAATATTTAGGGATGGTCAGGCAATGGCAGGAACTATTCTATAAGAAACGCTATTCTTACACCACATTATACAATCCGGATTTTGTGAAATTAGCCGAAAGTTTCGGCGCAGTGGGTATCCGAGTGACCAAAAAAGAAGAGGTGCGCCCGGCCATTGACAAGGCGCTGGCAATAGATAACACAGTGTTTATTGATTTTCATATTGAACCGGAAGAAAATGTCTATCCTATGGTGCCGGCGGGGGAGGCGATAAATAAAATGTTAGGGGGCTTAGCTTAAAATGCGTCATACCATTTCTGTTTTAGTAGAGAATAAGTTCGGAGTCCTGGCGCGGGTAGCAGGTTTGTTTAGCGCCCGGGGATATAATATTGCTTCTTTATCGGTTTCCGAGACACAAGATCCGGATACTTCCTATATGACTATAGTAGTAGAAGCCAAGGATGAAAATGTCTTGGAGCAGATTAAGAAACAACTGAATAAACTTATCGACGTAATCAGCATTACCGACTTTACCAAGAAGGAGCACGTAGATAGAGAGCTTATTCTTATTAAAGTAAAATATTCTGCCAAAGAGAAAAGTAAATTAGAGAATATCTTGAATAAATATGTGGCTAAGATAATCCAGCATAAAGGGGATACTGCCATTGTTGAAGCTGTAGGGGAACAAGCTCAGATTAAGCAGCTTTTGGATTCCTTAGGGCAATTGGGGATTAAAGAATTAGTGAGGACCGGACGAGTAGCGATTAGTTATTAGGAAGAGGGAGGATTAATAATGCTAAAGATTTATTATGATCAAGACGCGGATTTAAATCTTTTAAAAGGTAAAACCATTGCCATTATCGGTTACGGCATACAGGGCCGCGGCCAGGCACTTTGCCTACGCGATTCCGGTTGTAGTGTGGTAGTTTCCGAAATGGAAGGCACCCCAAATTATGAATTAGCCAAAAAAGACGGGTTCAGTCCTGTTTCCGCTGCCGAGGCAGCCAAGGCCGGGGATATAATTCAAATCTTAACCCAGGACCATGTGCAGGCCAAAGTATATAAGGAAAGTATTAAGCCGAATTTAAAAAAAGGCAAAGCCCTTTGTTTTTCCCACGGTTTTAATATCAGGTTTAAACAGATTAAACCACCGAAGAATGTGGACGTATTTATGATTGCCCCTAAAGGCCCGGGTGCATTAGTGCGCAGAATGTATGAAGAAAGTAAGGGTGTGCCGTGTTTGGTGGCAGTATTTCAGGATGCCAGCGGCCAAGCAAAACAATTAGCCTTAGCTTATGGAAAGGCCATAGGCGGAACACGCGCCGGAATCATTGAGACTACCTTTGATGAAGAAACTGAAACTGATCTATTTGGCGAGCAGGCAGTGCTTTGCGGCGGTGTAACAGAATTAATCAAAGCCGGATTTGATACATTGGTAGAAGCAGGGTATCAGCCGGAGATTGCTTATTTTGAGGTTTTGCATGAATTAAAATTGATTACGGATCTCATTCAGGAATTCGGTATTAGCGGCATGCGTCGAAGAGTTTCTAATACTGCCTGTTACGGAGATTTAAGCCGTGGCCCGAAAATTATTACCGAAAAGACCCGCAAGGTGATGAAAAAATTATTAAAAGATATCAAATCAGGAAAGTTTGCCCGTGAATGGATAAAGGAAAATGAAACCGGCCGGACAAATTTCGATAGTTTATTAAAAGCCGGGGATGACCACCAGATTGAAAAAGTCGGACAGCAATTACGCCAAATGATGCCGTGGATGCGCAAATAGGTGTTAGGTGTTGGGTTTTAGGTGTTAGTTAGAACCAAAGACCTAACACCAAAAACCAAGAACCCATATATGGATAAGATAATAATTTTTGATACTACGCTACGCGACGGAGAGCAGGCTCCGGGAGCAAGCCTTAACCCCAAAGAGAAATTAGAAATCGCCCATGCGCTTTCGGATATGGGGGTGGATATTATTGAGGCAGGGTTCCCTATTGCCAGTAAGGGTGAGCTTTTGTCAGTGCAGCAAATTGCCAAAGCCATTAAAGGCCCGGTAATCTGCGGATTAGCCCGCGCCATCAAAGCAGATATTGATGCTGCGCATGAGGCAGTAAAACACGCCAAGCATCCGCGTATCCATGTATTTTTGGCGACTTCCAAGATTCATATGCAGTATAAATTGAAAAAAGCCGAAGATGAGATCTTGCGCCTGGCAGTAGAATTTACCAAATATGCCAAGCGTTTTTTCCCTGACATAGAATTTTCTCCGGAAGATGCTTCACGCACAGAACGAGAATTTCTTTTTCAAGTGGTAGAAGCAGTAATTGATGCCGGAGCCACTACCGTGAACATACCGGATACTGTCGGATATACTGAGCCTGCGGAGTACGGTTGTTTAATCAAGGCAATCAAAGAAAATGTCCCTAATATCGATAAGGCTATTATTTCCGTGCATTGCCATAATGATCTGGGCCTGGCAGTGGCTAATTCTCTGGAAGCGATAAAGAATGGGGCTCGTCAGGTTGAATGCACCATCAATGGAATCGGCGAACGCGCAGGGAATGCCTCTATGGAAGAAATAGTGATGAGTATTCGTACGCGTAGAGATATCTTTAGTGATGTCGATACCCAGATTAAGACGAACTCTATCTATAAGGTTTCGCGCCTGGTAAGTAAATTAACCGGTTTTGTAGTCGCTCCCAATAAGGCCATTGTGGGCGGTAATGCCTTTCGTCATGAATCAGGCATACATCAGGATGGTGTGCTCAAAGAGCGCTCTACCTACGAAATCATTAAACCTGAAGATGTAGGGTTTACCGGAACGGGAATTGTGCTAGGGAAGCATTCCGGCCGCCATGCCTTAGCCGAGCGGTTAAAAGACTTAGGTTTTAATCTCACAACAGAACAACTGAATACTGTCAGCGAGCGTTTCAAAGCCCTGGCTGATAAAAAGAAGACTATTTTTGACGATGATTTAATTTCCATAGTAGAGGATGAAATTAAACAGATTAAGCCAGTCTGGAAACTGGAAGGTTTTGTTACTAATTCCGGGACAAAGATTACTCCTACGGCAGAGGTAGAGTTAAAATATAAAAATAAGTCCCTTTCTGCAAAATCCAGCGGCGACGGCCCGGTAGATGCCTGTTTTAAGGCTATTGATAAGATTACCGGTATCAAAGGTGAGCTGCAGGATTACCGTATTGAAGCCGTTACTAAAGGTAAAGATGCCCTCGGTGAGGTGAGCCTGAAATTAAAAGCCAAAGGCAAGATAGTGACAGCGCGCGCTTCCAGCACCGATATTATCGAGTCATCGGTCAGGGCTTACATTAATGCCCTCAACAAAATAGAAAGCCTCTAACATTTATCCAAAATTATGGATAAAGCGTTTCCTTTACGAATCTATGGTTTAATAGGATATCCTGTTAAGCATAGCCTCTCGCCGTTAATGCACAATGCTGCATTTTCCGCACTAAAGATAAATGCCGAATACAAACTATTTGAAGTAACCCCGCTTGATTTAGAGGATTTGTTGCGTTCTGTCACAAAAAAAAATATTTACGGCTTTAATATCACCGTACCTTACAAAGAAATGGTTATGCGTTTTTTGCATAAGGTATCCAGGGAGGCGAAATTAATCGGGGCGGTAAACACGGTCAAGGTTTCCCGCGGGAAATTAGAGGGGTTTAATACCGACGGAGCCGGATTCTTTCGGCATTTAACTGGAAGTTTAAAGTTTAATCCTAAAAATAAAAGAATAGCGGTAGTAGGGGCAGGAGGAGCTAGCAAGGCAGTTACCATATATTTAGCTAAGGCCAGGCCCAAATCCATCTTTATTTTTGACTTAGATACGCCTAAAGCAGATCATCTGGTAAGGTACCTCAAAGATAATTTTAAGGTAGTGGATTTTCAGTCTATCCATAAAATCGAAAAGCTGGGTATTGCTGACTGCGATTTGTTAGTTAATGCTACACCGGTAGGCTTAAAAGAAAATGACCCTCCCTTAATAGAGCCCGGATTTATCCACGGCAATCTTTTAGTTTACGACTTAATCTATAATCCGCCCCAGACAAAATTAATCAAAATAGCTAAAGAAAAAAAAGTAAGAGCCTCCAATGGCTTAGGTATGCTTTTATATCAAGGCGCACTATCCTTTGAATTATGGACGCATAAGAAAGCCCCCATACCAATAATGAAAGCGGCATTAGAAAAAGGAGTAGAGAACCTATGATTGATAAAATTATAGTATTTATCTTTGGTTCTATAGTAGGCAGTTTCTTAAACGTCTGTATCCACAGGATGCCTTTGGGTGAATCGGTGGTCTGGCCGCGTTCGCATTGCCCTAAATGCAAAAAAAGAATTCCCGGTTACGACAATATCCCTTTTTTAAGTTATATACTTTTAAAAGGCAGGTGCCGTTTCTGCAAAGAAAAGATTTCGCTGCGATATTTAATAGTAGAGTTCCTTACTGCGTTTATCTTCCTGGTCTTTTATTATCGTTACGGATTAACCTTTGATTTCTTTTTCTATATATTTTTCGCCTCTAATTTAATTGTCGCTACTTTTGTGGATATCAAACACCGCATTATTCCGGATGAGATATCTATCGGCGGGATGATTTTGGGGTTTATTCTTTCTTCCGTCAAGGGAGTGAATCTGGGGCCGTTTAACTATAATTTTTGGCCGATGCTTAATTCGTTTTTAGGAATCATTATCGGCGGAGGGGTAATTTATTTAACCGGGATTATTTTTGATTTAATTTACTTTAAATTAATGAAAAGGCCCCCTATTCAGGGAGAAACCGAATCCATGGGAGGAGGAGACGTAAAGCTACTGGCGATGATCGGGGCTTTTTTAGGTTGGCAAAAGGCCCTTTTAACTTTTTTCCTGGCGCCTTTCTTTGGGGCAATTATTGGCACCATAAACCTTATTATCAAGAAGGACCATACTATTCCTTACGGCCCCTTTTTATCGGTGGCAGCGATTATGTCTCTTTATTGGGCTGACAGAATAATCTATTTAATATTTCTTAGATGAAGGAAGCCGGGAGTAAATGGCAGAGAATTGGCGAGGCTAAAAGGGCCGGGGTTTTGGTACCTTTATTTTCGGTATATTCCCGCCAAAGCATAGGTATTGCTGATTTTAGTGACTTAAAATTAGTGGTAGATTGGAGTGAGCGTAGCGGTAACTCCATTATACAACTTCTTCCTTTAAATGAAGTAGGCTCTTATTTTTGCCCTTACGATTCCTTAAGTTCTTTTGCCCTGGAACCTGCCTATATTTGCCTAGAAAATATCCCTCATCGCAACAAAGATGCTATTAAGTTTAAGATTAATAAAATAAAAGAAGCCTATCCTCTGGGCGGCCATGTAGATTACCGGATCAGAAAAGAAAAAATCAACCTCTTGCGACAGATATATGCCCAAGAGGAGGAATTTGTCCATCCTGACTTTAGGAACTTTAAGGAAAAAAATACTTACTGGCTGGAAGATTTCGCGCTTTTTAAGGTGATTAAGGAATATTTTAAGGGAAGGGCCTGGTATGAATGGGAGGATGGCTACAAAAGGCGCGATAAAACATTATTGGATATTTTTAAAAAACAATATTCCAAAGAAATTGATTTTCAGGTCTGGGCGCAGTGGCATCTTTATCAACAACTAAAAGAGGTAAAGCAATATGCCGCCAAGAAAGGCGTATTGCTCAAAGGAGATTTACCGATTCTGGTTTCTCGCGATAGCGCGGATGTCTGGGCGCACCCGGATTTCTTTAAATTAGAATTTTCCGCCGGAGCGCCACCTGATATGTATTGCGCCAAGGGCCAGCGCTGGGGTATGCCTACTTATAATTGGGAGAAAATAGCTCAAGATGATTACAGGTATCTTAAGGAAAAACTGCATTATGCCCAGGAGTTTTATCATATCTTACGCATAGACCATGTAGTAGGATTATTTCGCATCTGGAGTATACCTTATCAGGAAACAGAAGAAAACAGAGGCCTAAACGGATTTTTTGATCCTGCGGATGAAAAGGCCTGGGGTGAACACGGCAGAAAAATATTATCCGTGATGTTAGAAAACACGGATATGCTTTTGTGCGCCGAGGATTTAGGCATTATACCGAAGGCCTGCCCCCGGACCCTTAAGGAATTAGGTATTCCGGGAAATGACGTGCAGCGTTGGGTAAAAGACTGGGCAGTGAAGCATGATTTTCTGGAGCCTGACAAATACCGTGCCTTGACCGTGGCAATGTTATCCACACACGATACCACTAATTGGGCAGCCTGGTGGGAGCATGAGGCCGGCACAGTAGATGAAGCGCTTTTTATCAGCAAATGCCGGGATCGCGGCATAGATTATATTCATATCAAAGACCAGCTTTTTGATTTGAATTTTCCCTGCCGCACCAGATTACGTTGGTTAAACAGCGTAAACTCCGTAGATAAACTAGTGGGAACTTTGGGAAAGAGAAAAGAAGAGGTCAGGGATTTTATTGATATGTATGAGAATACCTATCAAGAAAAGGAAAAGCTTTGGAAACATCTGGGCTTCGTGGGGAAAATGCAGGAGAAGGCGGATGCAGAAATCGTCAGGGCGGCCTTAAAAATAACCTTGGATTCACAGGCCATATTCTGTATTCAGTTAATCATAGATTGGCTGATGTTATCCGATATCTTTAAAGGGGATCCTTACGAATACAGGATTAATATCCCCGGCACCATCAGCCCTTATAACTGGTCGCTGACCATTCCTATTCCTCTTGAAGATTTGCTCAAACATAAAGTCACAGAAGATATCCGCGCGTTGATAAAAGAGGCGGGTAGAATTTAGAGATATTTTATGGTTTCGCTTTTCGCGTGCTGAAATTTTTTGCCGTGTACTTCGGTTTACGGCTCTCTCTCGGAGAGACCTTACACGGGAGCACAATCCTCCGTTCGCCGTAATCCCTCATACACTTTTGCCAAAAAATTTCTAATGCACGCTCTAAGCGAAACGCATAAAATTTTAATTATAGCAATTGGCTAAAACCTCCATTCGCTCGTAAAATCGCCAGCTTCATTTTGTAAAAGAATAAAAATGAAGCTGTTATAATCTAGGGTAGTACTCTTGGGAAAACGTCTCCATAACCCTATAGAGCGATGATTTAATTAGTATTGACAAGAGAGGAATTCTGTGATACATTTTAATTGTCATCCCGATAGAACCTAAAGTTTTATCGGCCCCGGGCTCCTGAGAGTTCGGGATTTTTTTTAGAGATCAATAAGTTATGAAGAAAGTTATAGCCTTAGTTGACGGATTCAACATCTACCACTCATTAGATGAAAATCAATCTTTTCGTAAATATAAATGGCTAAATCTTAGAAGATTAACAGAACTTTTTATTGGGAAAGATGAAGAATTAGGAGATGTTCTTTATTTTTCCGCATATGCTTTTTGGGAGCCAGATAAAGTTGCGAGACATAAGATCTATATAAATGCTCTAATGACAGCAAATGTAACACCTATTCTTTCAGAATTTAAACAGAAAGATAGAAAATGCAAAGAGTGTGGCAAAGTATATAAGAGTTATGAAGAAAAACAAACTGATGTGCAAATAGCAATAAATTTATTTAAAGTAGCAATTGATGGTATATATGAAAAGGCAGTAGTTATTTCAGGAGATAGCGATTTAATTCCGGCGCTACGAGCAGTAAAAGCAAAATTCCCCTTAAAGAAGATACATCTCTTATTCCCGCCGAACAGAGCAGGCGAGTCATTAAAGAGAGTCGCCGATTCGTATTCCAGGATCAGAGAAAAACATTTAGCAGGCGCTCAATTCCCCGATGTTATTGATTTAGGAAACAACCAGACTTTAACTAAACCTTCTGAGTGGAAATAGCCTGTGTCCAAAACGCGTCCATTCAATTTCATAACTATTTCTTAAATCCGCGCTATAAAAATCCCTGTTAGATTTCCTCATTTCTTACGTCTATTAACGCCTTAAATCCATTACCATTTTGAAATGGAAGTGGTATAATTGGAAAAGCAATAGTTAACAAAAGGAAAATATGGGTAATATTAAATTGGAGGATGATAAGAATTGTTTTGTTTGTGGCGATAAGAACAGCTACGGACTCCGGCTTAGGTTTACAATTGATAAAGATAATACAATGCATACAGAGTTTATGCCCCAAAAACATCATCAGGGTTTTAAGGATATTGTGCATGGTGGTTTAATCGGACTTATCTTAGATGAAATTATGGTTAATCTGGCATGGAAAATGGGGAAGAACGTTGTTACTGCTGAGTTTAATGTTAGGCTAAAGAGAATAGCTAAAGTTCAAGAGAAACTTTTATTTAGAGGATGGATAGATAGAGAAGACAACAAGATAATCTATACTAAAGCTGAAGCAAAAAATGAGCATGGAACAATTATTGCTCTTGCAAATGCAAAGTGTTTCAAAGTAAAGGAGCAATTTAAGTAATTATTGTAGCGGGTGGGGAGGAATAGGTTCAAGCGGGGCGGAGGTAAGGAGGAAGGATGGAGAAGAAGCTAAATAAAGATTACGTCTGCATATACCGAACACCATCTCATGACCAACTGGCTATTATAAAATCTTTATTAGATTCCAATGAAATTCCTTACTTTATTGAAAACGAACACTTTGCTTCTTTAATCGGCGTATCAGATGGGGCTGTGAATTTTGGCATTATGATTAAAACAAGCTATTCAGAAGAAGCAAAAGAATTATTAAATGAGATTATACAACCAAAAGATAAGTAAGATAGAGAATAATGGGGTCAGAATTATTTTCTGCCCTAGTAAATAATTCCGACCCCGTTTTTACTATTTTTACTAAACAGCGATAAAAAAGGAGGTAGTAAGAATGAAAAAAATAACTGTATACAGCTTAGTAGTGGGATTATTGTTGTTTCCTGTAGCTGTGGCATTAGCCCAAGGTAAAGGAACAGGAGCTAGGACAAGCGGGTTTCATCAACAACAGAGACAAGAAAGGCAAGCCTTTCAGAAACAGGAAGGGCAAGAACGCAAAGATTTACGTGAGAGCTTACAAGGGAAAACTTCCGAGGAAAAGCAGGCAGCGATCAAAGAATTTCATGCAGAACAATCTCAAGAAAGAAAGGCGTTCAATCAACAACAACATCAAGAAAACATGAATTTTCTAAAACAAAGATTAGCTAATAATCCAAAACTCACCGATGCCCAGAAGGAAGAACTCAGTAATTTATTTGAGAATCAATACAAGAAGAATGTTTCTTTTCGCAACACCCAGCACAGTGAAAATGTGGCTTTTTTTGAGCAGGTAGCCAATAATCCCAATATGACTCAGGAGCAAAGGAAAAAGGCCATTAGAGCACATTTTCAGGAGCAGAAAACAGAGAATAAGGAGAAAAGATGAAAAAGAAAACATCAGTAGTTTTACTAGTAGCAATAACCTTAAGTTTTTACGGCTTTGCTTTTGCGGAAACTGAAAAAGAAAAAGCTGCAAAGGAATTTCAGGAATTAAAAGCTGATTTTGAAACTGAAATATCCTATCCTCCTTACTCAGACTATACCTTTACTAACAAATATTGGAACTCGGAATCCGGTCAAAAAATTATTGCTATGGGCAAAAGAGCCTTGCCGTTTATCATGGAAGAAATAAAAAACGGGAAATCTTGGTTTGTTGTTGCGGCAGAGAGGATTACCGGTATTAAAATGAGGGGCCCGGAAGCAGATGACCTAACCGAACAATGGTTAGATTGGTGGGAAGAAAATAAGGAACAGTTTAAATAAGGAGGCAGAATGGATAAAGAAAGATCAATGGGAGTAACGGTATTTGGATGGTTATTTATTATTGGTGGCATATTGGGTATTTTGGGAAAGATATCCGCAGCTATGCGAGCTAGCGCAATGCTAGATGTGAAATATATTTTAGCTTTTGTAATCTCAGCATTGTGCTTAACCTGCGGAATATATCTATTGAAATTAAGGCCCTGGGCAAAACAATTAGCGATTGTTTTAGCCGGTATCAATACTATTTACGCTTTAATTATTTTTAACGGCCTTGCTAAAACAGATTATAGCAAGATGATGGATTATGCCTCCAAAAAACAGGAGCAAATGGTTCAGGAGCAATATAAACCTGAATATCAGAAAAAAGCTTTAGAAGCAATTGAAAGGCAGAAACAGATTACTGAAAAAGCTATGCCTATACTTTTTGCAATCGTTACCGGAATTACTATTGGGTGGAATATAATTATAATCTTTTTTTTCACCCGCCCCAAAGTGAAGGAGCAGTTTACTGGAGCGGAATCCCCGCAGCGAAGCGGAGGGGATCAAGGAGCAGTTTGAATAAGGTAATAAAGGGGTCAGATTTATTTTCTGCCCTAATAAATAATTCCGACCCCGTTTTTCTTAAACTCGACAGGGTCCGCTAAACAGCGATAAAATATGCTTTACTTATATTTAGATGAAAGCGGAGATTTAGGTTTTGATTTTATAACCAAAAAGCCATCAAAATTCTTTACTATAACAGTTCTTTTAATTAAAGGGCAAAGTAATAACCGGATATTAATAAATGCTATTAAACATACCTTAAAGCGTAAATTAAGAAAGAAGAAGCTTTTTAAGAAATCTTCTTGCGAATTAAAAGGAAGTAAAGTTTCTTTTGAGGTAAAGAAATATTTTTATGGGCAAGTAGAAAAGCTGGATTTTAAGTTATATGCCCTTACTTTGAATAAAAAAAGACTATATAAAGACTTGATGAAAGCAAAAGAAAGAATTTATAATTACATAGCAAGGTTAGTTTTAGATCAGATAAACTTTGACGATGCGCAAGCAAGAGTTATTTTGATATTAGATAAAAGTAAAGGTAAGCCAGAAATCGCCGATTTTAATTCCTATATTTTTAGTCAAATTAAAGCTAAGATCAATCCAAGAATACCTTTAGACATTTATCATGGTTTGTCGCATGAAAATTTAGGGTTGCAAGCAGTTGATGTGTTCGCGTGGGGAATATTTAGGAAGTATGAAAAACGGGATTTAGAGTGGTTTAATGTGTTTAAGGGCAAAATTACTTATGACGATGTTTATCTCCCCTAAAATAAAAACGAGCGTGCCCTACAGGTTTTTAACGTTTAGGCTCTTGCCCACCATACGGAGGGGAACACCTAAAACAACCCATAGCGGTCTTACCGCTCAACAATAAGTATATTCGGTAAAGTGTATTTTGTCAAGAAATTTATTCTAAAGAATGAAAAGGATTCTTTTATTTATTTTTTTACTTTCTTTCTTAAGCCTTACCTCAAAGACTATAGCACAGGACCTATTGCAAGATGAGATGACAGGAGAAAGCAGTCCATTTGGAGTGTTGGAGTTTCTGCCTTGGGACCATAGTTGGAATAACTATAAATATCCGGATGAGAATTCTCTCAAGAAGGCTGTGGCATTAATGCAGCAGGCGAATATCAAATGGGTAAGGATGGATTTTTTGTGGGAGGATATTGAACCGGAGAAAGGAAGCCGTAATTTCAAAAAGTATGATTATATAGTTGATTTATTAGCCAAAAATAATATCAACATCTTGGGTTTATTAAGCTATAGTGTATCTTGGGCTGGGCCAGCCTGGAATTCTCCTGCCTATGACGATAAATCCTTCGTTAATTATGTATCCTACGTTATCAGTCGTTATAAAGATAGAGTAAAATACTGGGAGATTTGGAATGAGCCGGATGATGAGCAGTATTGGACGCCTCAGGATGGTATGGTACGCTACACCCAACTGTTAAAAGAGGTGTATATCAAAGCCAAAGAGATTGATCCTGATTGCAAAGTATTAAACGGAGGTTTATCTAAGGCCATAACTCTATCCTTGAAGAAAATATATAAGAATGGTGGAAGGGAATATTTTGATATCTTAGCCATTCATCCCTTTGTAAATCCCCTAAATGAAGGAGATGTGGCTAGAGTAAAAGGGTTGTATCTCGGTTGCAAAAAGATTATGAGGGAGAATACGGATGACAAGAAGATATGGTTTACAGAATTAGGCGCTCCCGGCGTAGGGTCTCCTTCGCAAATAAACGCTTGGTGGGTGGGCATGAGCCCTACTGAAGAACAACAGGCGGCATGGGTCAAAAGAATTTACACCCAGATACTCATTGAATTACCGGATTGCGATAAGATATTCTGGGCTTTTTTCAGAGATTGCAAGAATCACTGGGGTAACGGAATTGATTATTTTGGGCTGGTGCGATGGGATTTTTCCAAAAAACCATCTTTTAATGCCTATAAAGAATCTGCGCAGCAATGGAATGTAAGAAATATAAAGGATTAAGATGCCAGTTATGGAAGGCGTAGAGTTTTATATTTCCAAGCGCGTAGGAAGAGCGATTATGGACTACGGGATGCTTGCCGACGGAGATAAGATTGCGGTAGCGGTGTCCGGCGGTAAAGACAGCCTGACCTTGCTTAGGGTATTGAAAGATCGCCAGAAATTCGTTCCGATAAAATATGAGATTTTGGCAGTACATATTGATTTGGGTTATCCGCGTTCCTGCGCTAAGAAGCTAGAGGCTTATTTTAAAAATTTAGGGGTAAAATACCATATTGAGAAGGTGGATGTATTAAAAGAAACTAAACCCAGCGATATTAATTGTTTTTGGTGTTCTTGGAATAGAAGAAAAGCTCTCTTTGAAACAGCTTATCGCTACGGTTGCACCAAAGTTGCCCTTGGCCATCACAAAGATGATATTGTAGAGACAGTCCTTCTGAATATGTTTTTTCAGGGAGAGATTTCTGCGATGAAGCCGGAGCAGGAATTGTTTAAAGGCAAAATTGTGATTATCCGGCCTTTGGCTTATGTGGAAGAAAACTTGATCCGTAAGTTCGTCAAGGTAGAGAAATTTCCTCTATATGACTGTATCTGTCCTAATATCTTTGTTTCTAACCGCACAAAAGTCGGGAAAATGATTAAAGAGTTGGAAAAAGTTTGCCCGGAGGTAAAAACCAATATTTTTAGAAGCCTAAAGCGCATCAAAAAAGATTATTTGCTTTAAAAAAACAGCTTATAGTGGTATACTCTTTTTTAGGTAAAAGGAGGGGCAATGATTTGGATGATTGCGGCAATTATTACGGCAGGAATATTGATTGTCGTTCTTTTAGTATTTAAAATTTCATCCCAACTAAACCAACAACTGAATACTCTTACTCAGCAGTTTAATGAGCGCCTCAAAGAGACAACCTTGGCCTTACGGGATACGCATAAGACAGTAGGTGATAGGCTAGATTCAGCAACAAGAGTTTTTGGCGAAGTGCAAAAGAGCCTCGGCCGTTTGGAAGAAAGCTATAAAGAGATCAGTGAAATCAGTAAGGATATCTCCAGTTTACAGGATTTACTGCGCGCCCCTAAATTTAGAGGGGAAGTAGGGGAAACTCTTTTGAAAAAACTATTGGAAGATATCCTGCCGAAAGAGAATATCCAGTTGCAGTATCGTTTTAAAAGCGGGGATATAGTGGATGCGGTAATAGTCGTCGGGAAAAATTTAATTTCCATAGATGCTAAATTTCCTTTGGATAATTTTAGAAAGGCAACCGAGCTTCATTCTGAAGAGGAAAGACAAGGGTATTACCGCACTTTTACGCGCGATATAAAGGAGCGCATTGATGAGGTAGCCGCTAAATATATCTTACCTGACGAAGGGACTTTTGATTTTGCCCTGATGTATGTACCAGCAGAAGCAGTGTATTATCATATTGCTAAAGACGATGAATTAGCTTCCCACGCAAGATTAAAAAAGGTTATTTTTGTTTCACCAAATACTTTTTATGCCTATCTTCAAGCAATCCTCTATGGGCTAAAGGGAATGAATGTCCAGCGTAATATCCAAAAGATCCTCTCGGAATTAGGCGGGGTGCAATTGGATTTTAAAAAGTTCGAAGAGGGTTTTGAGGTAATCGGTGTACACCTAGGCAATGCCGCAAAGAAATACCACGAAGCCAGAACTAAACTTGGGCAGCTCAACGAGAAGCTGGCGCTAACTACGCAAAATAAACAAATCGAATCTAACTAAAAGAGTTATTTTTTTCTTCCAAAGTGATCCTGAATATCAAGGTTATACCCAAATCTAGCAAATCTCTGGTTAAAAAAGAAAATGATACCCTCAAGGTTTATCTGACCAAGCCTGCGCAGGATGGCCTAGCCAACAGGCAATTAATAGAATTATTAGCCAAACACTTCGGCGTAAAAAAATACCAGATTAGTATTATTTCCGGAGAGAAATCCAAAAATAAAACTATTCGTATAGATGCCTAAGATTAAAGATTTTCCCGATACTGGAGTAGTTTATGCTTTTAGTATTCGTAGCGACGGCAATATGTCTTTACGCTATGGTAATACCGAAAACTCATTAAATAATCGAAAGAATTTTCTTGGTGGTTTAGGCATTAATTACAAGGATTTAATTTGTGTCCAACAGATCCATGGTAACCAAACCAGATACGCTACCGGAAAAGATAAAGCAAGAGGGGCATTGACTTATGAGAGCGCCATAGCCGATACCGACGCCTTGGTCACTGATAGAAAGAATCTGCCTTTGGCCGTATTTACCGCGGATTGCCTTCCTATATTTTTATATGATCCCCAAACCCCAGCTATCGGCTTGGTGCATGCTGGTTGGCGTAGCACCCAAGAGAATATTGTTACTGTAGCTATCCAGTTAATGCAGGAAGAATTTAATACCCGGGTTAAAGACCTCTGTGTAGGTTTCGCTCCGGCAATAAGAGAGTGTTGTTATGAGGTCGAGGAAGATTTTAAAAAATTTTTTCTCATTGGAATAAGCGAGAGAAACAGCCGTTATTATCTAGATTTAATCAGGATTAATAAAAAACAGATTTTAGATTTAGGGTTGAAAGAAAATAATATCTTTGACTCTGGGATATGCACTGTCTGTAACAACAAAGATTATTTTTCATATCGCAAGGAAAACGAAGCAAGCGGTAGGATGATGTCGGTGATGATGTTAAGGTAAGGGGAGGGGTTAATTATGGCAGGGGCATTAGTAATTTATTATTCGCGAAGCGGCAACACCAAAAAAATGGCAGAATCTATTATGGAGGGGATGAAAAACCAAGGCTTAAATGCGGTTTTAAAAGATGTAAAAGATGTCA
>MHGH01000005.1:49961-60747 GCA_001805465.1 Omnitrophica WOR_2 bacterium RBG_13_41_10
AATTATTAGAATACCAAGCAATAATCATAGGCTCTCCCACTTATTATGGGACAATGGCTGCCGAGATTAAAAAATTATTAGATGAGTCAGTGCAGTTTCACGGCAAGCTTGAGGGTAAGGTTGGCGCGGCATTTGCCTCATCCGCTAATATCGCAGGCGGCAATGAAACTACTATTTTAGATATCTTGAACGCCATGCTCATTCATGGTATGATTATCCAAGGTGATCCTAAAGGGGATCATTACGGCCCGGTAGCCATTGGCGCACCAGATGATAGGTCCCTAAAAGAATGCCTGAGGCTGGGCTCAAGAGTAGCTAATCTAGTGAAGAAGCTCTAAAATGCACATTGTTATTTTTGTCACTGTCCCAGATAAAAAACAGGCAAGACAGATAGCCAATAAATTAATTAAAACCAAACTGGCTGCCTGCGTGAATATCATCCCCGGCGTAGAATCCCTTTTTTCCTGGAAAGGCAAAATTGACAGCGCTAAAGAGCTGCTTCTGGTTATAAAATCAGAAAAATCCAAGCTGCCTAAAATTATTAAGACGGTTAAATCTCTGCACAGTTACGAGGTCCCTGAGATTATCGCGCTTCCTATAATCGCAGGAAACAAAGAATATTTGAGGTGGATAGATGAATGTATCAGGTAACCCTTTAGATTACCTGGCTGCTTTCTCCGGAGGCATATTGGTGAGCCTGACCCCCTGTATCTATCCATTAATTCCTATTACCGTAAGTTTTATAGGAGTAAGGGCAGGGGGAGTGAAGTTGCGGGGCTTGAGTTTAAGTTTGGTTTATGTTACCGGGATGGCAGTTACTTACGCCGCCTTAGGCCTATTGGCATCATTAACCGGAAAATTTTTTGGGGCAATTAGCGCGCATCCTATTACCATTATTGTAGTGGGGGTATTTATGGTGCTATTTAGCTTAAGCATGCTCGAATTATTTAAAATACCCGTTCCTATCTTTATTAAATTTCCCCCGCTTAAAAATAAAGGGTATTTATCAGCATTTATTCTGGGGTTCAGTTCAGGCTTTATTGTCAGCCCTTGCGTCAGCCCTGTGCTGGGTGCAATTTTGGTTTATTTGGCCGCTAAAAGTAACGTACTCTACGGCACAACTTTATTGCTGGTTTTTGCTTACGGGATGGGCCTGATCCTTATTATGGTGGGAACTTTTAGTTCCGTATTATTGAGCTTACCTAAGTCCGGCCGATGGATGATTTGGATAAAGAAGGCATGCGCTTTGGCGCTTATGCTTATCGGTATCTATTTTATTTTGACGGCTATTTTTGGTACTTTTGCGTATGGTGCGCAGGCAGAAAACTCAACATACCCTCCTGTCGTAGATTTTAAATTATCCGATATTCAGCAAAATAATGTGACACTAAGTGAATACTTAGGCAAACAGCCGGTATTGTTATTCTTTTGGACGACCTGGTGCCCTTATTGCCGCAAAGAATTAAAAATGCTTAATGAAAAATATGCACAATTAACCAGTGGTGGCATTGAAATTCTGGCAATTAATGTAGGAGAACGTTTATATAAAGTAGAGAAATTTATCAAAAGTTACCGGTTAGATTATAAGGTCCTTTTGGATCAATACGCCACGGTGGCAGATGCCTTTAGTATACTCGGAGTACCTACCTATATTCTTATTGATAAGAAAGGAAACCAGCGCCTTACGGCCTATTCATTCCCCGAGGATAAATACAGATCTTTACTGCGCGAATAACATGAAAAATCTTTCTTTATTAACGGACCTTTATGAGCTCACCATGGCAGAATGCTACTTCCATTATAAAAAGAATACTTTGGCGACATTTGATTTGTTTGTCAGAGAATTACCTGTCAACCGCCGGTATCTGGTG
The DNA here is from genome assembly GCA_001805465.1 of Omnitrophica WOR_2 bacterium RBG_13_41_10. GTDB lineage: Bacteria > Omnitrophota > Gorgyraeia > Gygaellales > Profunditerraquicolaceae > RBG-13-41-10. The sequence continues at coordinate 51,833 of MHGH01000005.1, forward strand.
GCAGCCGGCTTAGAGGATGTTTTAGCTTATATAAAGACGCTAGGCTTTAGTAAAGAAGATATAGTTTATTTAAAAAAACAAAAGTTTTTCTCGAAAAGGTTCCTTAAATATTTATCCAGCTTTCGATTTCATGGAGATATTTGGGCTATGCCGGAGGGAGAGATTTTTTTTCCCAATGAGCCGGTGATACGCGTTACCGCTCCCATCATCGAAGCCCAGATTATAGAAAGTTTTCTCTTAAATACCATAAATTTACAGTCTATGATTGCCTCTAAAGCCAGCCGCGTAGTATCGGCGGCTAAAAAAAGAGGGGTTTATGATTTTTCTTTGCGCCGGACGCAGGGTTGGGAAGCAGGAATCAAAGCAGCACGCTCTTGTTATATAGCAGGATGCAAAGGTACCTCCAATGTTTTAGCCGGGAAGTTATATAAAATTCCCGTTGCCGGCACTATGGCCCATTCCTTTGTGATGTCTTTTAAAAATGAAATAGATAGTTTTTTAGCTTATAGCAGTATTTTTCCCAGCCGCACCATTTTACTGGTGGATACTTACAATACCAGAAAAGGAATTCAAAATGCCGTGAAGATTGGCTTGTATCTAAAGGCAAAAGGTAATCGCCTGCAAGGCATAAGATTGGATAGTGGAGATATTATTTCTTTATCTGGGTTAGCCAGGAGATTATTAGATAAGGCAGGCTTAAAATATGTTAAGATTTTTGCCAGCGGCAACCTCGATGAATTTAAGATTAAAAAAATAATTCAGGGTAGCGGCCGTGTGGATAATTTCGGCGTCGGCACTAATATGGGCACAAGCATTGATGCACCAAGCCTGGATGTAATCTATAAAATCAGCGAAGTTACTAATGATGGAGGAGAATTTTTACCGACGATGAAATTAAGCCAGGCCAAGGTTACTTATCCGGGCAGGAAACAGGTATTCCGGATTAAAAATAAAAACGGCAACTTTATTCAGGATATCTTAGGATTAGAAAAAGAAAAGATTCAGGGTGGGCCCCTATTAAAGCAAGTAGTAGCAAAAGGCAGGGTGATTTATAAATCGCCCCCTCTAGATAAAATCAGGGATTATTTTAAAAATAATCTTAAAAAATTCCCTGATGGCTTAAAAGAAATAGATTCCCGCTATAGTTATACGGTTCAGATAAGCCCGAAACTGAAAAAATTAAGGCAAAGTTTAACACAGCAGCTAAAAAAAAGGCAGCTCAATGGATAAAAGAGTTGAGCATCTTATAAAAGTTTGGCAGAAAAGAAACATACTCGGGTTTTATTGTGAGAACAAAGAAAAGGCACAGGAAAAAATCTTGGAAATTATCCCTCCGGATGCCAGTATTGGTTTTTCCGGGTCAGTTACCTTGGAGCAATTAGATATCGCGAAGGCCTTGGAAGAACGCGGCAATAAAATTATATCGCACAACAAGCCCGGATTAAGCCGGGAAGAAAGCCTTATTATCAGGCGCCAAGCTACCCAGGCAGATTATTATTTAGCCAGTGCCAATGCTATTTCAGAAACAGGAGAATTAGTTTTTTTTAGTGCTTACGGCAACCGCATCTCAGGGGTATCTTATGCCAATAATGCGATTATTGTCTGCGGGATTAATAAAATTACTAAAGATTTAGAAGAGGCGTTAAAGCGCTCAAGGGAGTATGCCACACCGCTTAATTGTAAACGCCTTAATTTTAATACCCCTTGTTTTAAAGACGGTATCTGCCGTAGTGAAATCTGCCTTTTTCCCAAATATAAAAGGATGTGCTGCCAGATTCTCATTATTGAAGCAGAGATTCTACCGAATAGATTAAAGGTAATTTTAATAGGAGAGCCGTTGGGCTTTTAGATATGGTAAAAATAAAAGTACTGACAACCGGATTAGGAAGCTTCCCTTATAAAGAGCCGCAAAAAGCGCTAGAGCTAATTCTTAAATACACCCCAAGTGTTCCTTTCTGGCCGCAATTACCTAAAAGGGATGTGCGCGAAAGAATGGTTGCACAATTCAGCGAACATTTCCCCTGTATTAAGGTAGGCCGCGACGGGATATTCTTTTCGGGCGAAGGCAAAGAAAGGGAATTAGAGCTTTTTTACGAGCGGATCATTGCCAATGACCTGGATTATTTTGCTATATCTGCCGATTATGCCTTGGGCCTGCAGAAATTTTATCAGAAATTAGAAGATACGAACCTTAAAGATGCTGAATTTATTAAATGCCAGATTACCGGGCCTTTTACCTTTGCTGCTAGTATAAATGATGAAAAGGGTGTCGCGCTTTTACATGATTCCGTATTTAGGCAGGCAATTATTAAGGGCCTAACCATGAAGGCGCTCTGGCAAATAAAATTATTCCGTAAGTTTAATAAAAAGATAATTATCTTTGTGGATGAGCCGTATTTAGGGTGTTTTGGTTCAGCCTATACTCCTATAAATAAAGAGGAGGTACTTAGAGGCTTAAGAGAGCTGACCCAGGGCATAAAATCAGCGGATACTTTAATAGGAGTGCATTGTTGCGGTAATACCGACTGGTCCTTATTTACGGATGTAACTTCAATAGATGTAATTAGTTTTGATGCCTCTAGCTTCTTAGAAAAATTTCTCATCTATGCAGAGGATATTAAAAAATTTATTGAGCGAAGAGGGATTGTCTGTTGGGGCATTGTGCCTACCCAGGAATTTAGCGGCAAGGAAACCCCCGTTTTATTAAGCCATAAGCTTAGAGAGGGGATAGCGGCATTAACTAAGAAAGGTATTGCGCCAGAGGCCTTATTAGGGAAGATCTTTATTAGCCCTGCTTGCGGGCTAGGGGCATTGGATGAGGCAAAGGCGGAAAAGATCCTTAGGCTTTTAGCAGATACCGCTGTCAACTTAGAGAAAAATACTTAAAAAATAAAGTATTTGACAAAATAGCGCAAAAATCGTATTATAGGAAAATGTTTTTAAGGAGAGCTAGCTTTTAGATGAAAGATATACGTATTCATGCCCGTGCCGGACAGGGCGCGATTACTACGGCAGCATTACTAGGGTATGCCTATTTTTTAAAAGGCATGTACCCTTACGCTTTCCCCCATTTCGGCGCAGCCAGGATGGGGGCGCCGATGAATGCCTTTGTGCGCGTAGATGCTGTCCCAGTGCGTTTAAGGAGCCAGGTATACGAGCCGGATTATGTGATTATAGTCGATGCTACGCTGATGCGCGGCTTTAATTGTTTTGCCGGATTAAAAGAAAAGGGGGTCGCCCTTATCAACGCTAAAGACGGCGAAATAGAAAAGCCCAGAATAAAAGCCAGCCAAAAAGTATTTGTGGTGCCTGCTAGCGATATCGCTTTAAAGACCATTGGCCGGCCCTTAGGCAATACTGCTTTATTAGGCGCATTTGCTGCAGCCACCGAAGAGATAGATTTAAATACCATTTTGGATGCCATAAATAAAAGATTCGTAGGCAAGTACCAAGAAGCAAACATCCAGGCGGCAAAACAAGGGTATGAATTTATTAAAAATATAAAGAGGTAAAAATGTTTGGCCCATTGGTAGTAAAACCGGGTAGCAGCAGAAAAAATAAGACCGGTTCTTGGCGTACAGAGCTTACCCCTAAATTTTTAAAGAAAAATTGCACCGGTTGTAAGTTATGTATGTCAGTTTGTCCTGAAGGATGCATTATTGAGGGCAGCGAAAAAAATCAGCTTGCCTGCGATTATGAATACTGTAAAGGATGCGGTGCTTGCGCAGTAGTATGTCCTAAAGGCGACATCATTATGGTTAAGGAAAGTAAAGAGGAAGCTAAATGAAGCATTTCTTAGAGGGTTCTTTTGCGGTAGCAGAGATAGTAAAATTATGTAAACCCGGAGTAATCTCTGCCTATCCTATTACCCCCCAAACGCATATAGTAGAAGAATTAGCTCAGATGGTTGCCGATGGTGAATTGGATTCTCAGTTTGTGAATGTAGAATCAGAACATTCTGCAGCCTCCGTAGTTTTAGGGGCAGTTGCTACAGGGGTGAGGGCCTATACCGCTACCAGTTCTCAGGGCCTGCTTTATATGGGGGAGGTTCTTTTTAATATCGCAGGGCTGCGCCTGCCGGTAATACTTACTTGTGCCAACAGGGCAGTTTCAGCACCCATTAATATCTGGAATGACCATCAGGATTCCGTTTCTATGCGTGATACCGGATGGATTCAGTTGTTCGCAGAAGATAATCAGGAAGTAGTAGACTTGCACTTAATGGCCTATAAACTTGGCGAAGATAAATCTATGATGCTGCCGGTGATGGTGTGTATGGACGGCTTTATCCTGACGCACGGGATTGAAACCGTAGATATCCCTACTCAAGAACAGGTAGATAAATTTTTACCCCCATATTCGCCTCTTTATAAATTAGATCCGGCTAATCCTCTTACCTTAGGCCCTTTAGTTGATCCTGATGCTTATATGGAGACTCGCTACGCCATCCAAGAGACTTTAAAAGATGCATTAAAATTAATCCCGCAGATTACTGCTGACTTTGCCAAAATATTCGGCCGCCATTATAATGGCTTAATAGAAGAATATAAACTGAAGGATGCCGAAAGAGTGATTGTAGCCATGGGCTCAGTATGCGGCACGATAAAAGATGTGGTGGATGAGTTACGCGCTAAAGGCAAGAAAGTAGGCCTGTTAAAAATTACCAGTTATAGGCCATTTCCCGAGCAGGAGATTTACGAGGCATTAAAGAATGTCTCTAAGGTCGGGGTTTTAGACCGGGCTTTATCTTTGGGTTCTTATGCGCCTTTGGCAGGAGAAATGAAAGCTGTATTTTTCGGCAAAAAGAAGAAACCCCAGATTATCAGTAGTTTTGTGGCCGGTTTAGGGGGCCGTGATATTACCAAGAATTCCATTAAAGAAATCTTTCGCTTACTTACTACAAAAGAAAAGGCCTGTGAATTTATTGATTTAAAACCGGAATTGTTAAAGGAAAAATATGAGTAAAATCCTCTTTGCTCCCGGGCATACTGCCTGTGCAGGTTGCGGCCAATCATTAGCCGCAAGGATGGTGATTGATGCCAGCGGCCCAAATACTATTATAGCGAATAACACCGGTTGCCTTGAGGTATTTTCCGCAAAATTTCCCGAATCAGCCTGGGAGGTCCCCTGGATTCATTCACTATTTGAAAATGCCGCTGCAGTAGCCTCCGGTGTCGAGGCAGCTTTAAAATACTTAGGTAAAAAAGATACTATTAATGTTATTGCCCAGGGCGGTGATGGCGGCACCGCAGATATCGGCCTGCAGGCGCTATCCGGAATGTTAGAGCGGGGGCATGATATCCTTTATGTGTGTTACGATAATGAGGCATATATGAATACCGGTATTCAAAGAAGCGGCCTGACTCCTTTCGACGCTAATACTACTACCAGCCCTCTGGGTAAACAATCCTCGGGTAATATCCGTTTTAAAAAACCTATGCCGGAAATTGCTTTGGCCCATGGTATTCCTTACGTAGCTACAGCATCATCGGGATTCCCCCAAGATATACAGAGAAAAGTCAAAAAGGCGCATTCCATAAAAGGGCCGAAATATATTCAAATTCATGCCGCCTGCCCGTTAGGATGGAGGCACGCAACCCAAGATGCGCCAGGGGTAGCAAAGCTTGCGGTGGAAACAGGATTATATCCTTTAATTGAATATGAAAACGGTAAATTAGTGGGGGTAAGAAAAATTAGCCAGCCTAAGCCTGTAGAAGAATATCTTAAAGCCCAGGGAAGGTTTAAGCATTTACTTAATAACCCAGAGGAACTGAAAAAAATACAGGAGATAGCTGATAAGAATATAGAGAAGTATGGCCTAAAGGCTGCTAGCCCAGAGGTTAGTTAAAAAGAAAAGGGGAGGAGAGTTATGGGTAAACAAGCAAGGGCAATTGTGGATTTAAGCTTGAAAGAGTTGGTAAAAGAATTAAATAAGGCATATGCCGACGAATGGTTAGCATTTTACTTATATTGGTATATGGCACAGATGGTTTCCGGGCGTGCGTATGAAGATATTCAGGAGTTTTTAAATAAGTTAGCCAAAGATGAATTAGAGCATGCGCGGGAGATAGCAGACCTGATTATTAAATTAGGGGACGCCCCCACTGCTAATCCTATGGATCTGGAAAAGAATGCTAATTTTCCCTATCTATCGCCTCCGAAAAATACTTCCGATATCAATAGAATCATCCGGATAGTAACCGAGGCTGAAGCAAATGCTATTGAGGTATATAATAAGATTGCCAAGAAGACATTAGGCAAAGACAACGTTACTTACCAGTTAATCACGCATATCCTGTCAGAAGAAGTAGACCACGAAGAAATATTTGAGAATTTATTGGAAAGGTAGGAGAAACAAAATATGGCTAAGGTTACGGTAGATGTTTCAACTTGTGTGGGTTGTGGCCTTTGTGAGCAGTCTTGCCCGGAAGTATTCCAAGTGGGGGGAGACGGGATCGCGCACGTAAAAGCGCAAAGTTGCCCGTTGCATAACCTACAGGAAGTAGCTGACCAGTGCCCGGTGGCTTCAATTAAGGTAAGTTAACCTTAGAGGACTTGAGATTTTCTCTGCAGTTCTTTTACAAAGTTAAAAAAGAACCCTTCTTTTTTTTCCGCAAGCAATTTCTTGGAGAATTCGCTTTTTTCTGATTCAAACTTCTTTTCATCAATAGGGATCCTGGCCTGTAATTTCAGAATATAAAAACCAGACGGCATATTGATTAATTCGCTAAATTCTTCCTCTTTTAAATTATGCGCAGCCATCCAGAAACTGTCTGAGGAACCGATATTTTCTATGTAGCTTCCGTATTTAAACAAGCCCGTGGAATCAGATTTTAAGCCGTATTCTTGCGCTACTTTTGTTAAATTTACCTCCTTGGGGTTGGCAGCATGCAATTCCTTTAATTTTGCCAGGCAATTTTCGATTTTTCCCTTAGCGGTTTCTTGGGCCTTATCTTTAATCAAGTCTTCTTTTACCTTGTCTTGTATCAGCGCAAAATCAGGGACATAGGATTCTTTTCTTTCCTTGACCCTCATGATGTAATAATTATTGTCTGAATATACCGGCGGTAAATACTGGCCGGTTTTTGCCTTAGAGATCAAGCTTAAGATATCCGCAGACCAGCCTATTTGGGGGATGGGGTCGGTTTGCGCAAATAACCCTGTTTCTTTTATGCTAAGTTTTAGTTCCTGTGCAATTTTTGAAAAATCCTCATTTTTTCTTAAACGCGCAACAATGTTTTTTACGGTTTCCGTTATGGCCTGCGCATCTTTTCTATCCTTGGCATTTATCAGGATATACTCTATATTAAAAGAAAGAGGCTGTTTAAACTTAAAGGAGTTTACAGAAAAATAATTGGAGATTTCTTCTGCGCTTGGCGTAATATTTTTTGCGAAATCTAAAAATGAGGCCGATATGTAAGATGCGCTTAGCTCTTCGTTGCTTTTTAGGTATTCTTCTTTTATTTCTGCATCGCCTAAAGTTACCGGGTCAGTCACCTGTTTATATAATTTAAATATGGCAATATTCTGGCGGGTCTGTTCTTCAAAGACGCGGGGTTGGGCGCGCAAGACGTATTGCAGGGTTTGGGTATAGATTACATTATTAAATTTTCCGTTTTTCTGGAAAAAGGGATAACTTTCGATTAGTTCTATAACCTCTTGGTCGCTTGTTTGGATTTTACGCCTTTTGGCCTCGGCCAATAAGATTAACCTCTGTAACGCCTGCTGTTCTAAATTGATATCTTTTTTAGCCGCTGTGAGATCCTCTCCGTATTGGATAATCATCTGATTCCTTGCTGCCTCTTGGGCTTCCTGAAATTCTAAGGGGCTGATATTCTTGCCGAAAATCCTGATTACGGGTGAGGTTTTTTCCCGTTGGCTGCGTGTCAGGCTGCCGGAGCCCCAAAAAACAAAGGCCGGCACGATAATAATAGCCAGGAACCACCATATTTTTTTTGCTGTTTTTTTGTTGCGTAGTAATCTAAGCATGGGTTTCACTCCTTTAGTAATTAATTATAGGGGAAAAAGGAAATATTGCAATATAAAATGCCTTATTTTTTTCTTTACAAAGCCTGATAAAATCTGTATAATCAGACTAGAAAGGATAAGTGAAATGAAAAACAAGGTTTTAAAATTAGGCCTACCCAAGGGTAGCCTCCAGGAAGCGACTTTTAAGATCTTTAAGAAGGCCGGTTTTAATATATCGTTATCTTCGGAGCGTTCTTATTTTCCGTCGATAGATGACGGCCAGATAGAGCCGGTTTTACTGCGCGCGCAAGAGATGTCCCGTTATGTCGCAGATTCGGCATTAGATTGCGGTATTACCGGTAATGACTGGATACTGGAAAATAAATCCGAAGTAGTCAAGATCACCGACTTAGTCTATGCCAAAGAGAGCCTGAATAAGGTAAGATGGGTTTTGGCAGTGACGGAAGATAGCGGCATCAAATCTATCAAAGGCCTGAAAGGTAAACGCGTTGCCACGGAACTAGTAGGCGTAACTAAAGATTATTTCAAAGCCAATAAGGTTGATGTAGATATAGAGTTTAGCTGGGGTGCTACGGAGGTTAAGATTAATACCGGCTTAGTAGATGCTATTGTGGAACTGACGGAGACCGGCAGAAGCCTGCGTGCCAATAAATTAAAGGAGATAGCCACGATTTTAGAATCTACCACCCAGTTCATCGCCAATAAAAATGCCTATCGGGATACATGGAAGCGGAATAAAATGGAAGAGGTTGCTATGCTTTTAAAGGGCGCCATAGCCGCAGAAGAGAAGGTCGGCTTAAAGATGAATGCTAAAAAAGCGGACCTTAAGCGAGTTATCGTTTTGTTGCCGGCTTTAAAGAAACCGACCGTCTCCAATCTTTCCGACGACGGCTGGTTTGCTATTGAAACGGTGATAGATGAAAAGA
>MHGH01000005.1:60786-60942 GCA_001805465.1 Omnitrophica WOR_2 bacterium RBG_13_41_10
CCCAAGGGATTATTGAGTATCCATTGAATAAAGTGATTTATTAATAGTGAGGAGAAGAAAGCATGCCTTGCGGTAAGAAGCGGAAAAGACAAAAGATCAAAACCCATAAAAGAAAAAAATTACGTCGTCGTTTTCGCCACCTGAAAAAGAGAAGTT
>MHGH01000005.1:60956-65341 GCA_001805465.1 Omnitrophica WOR_2 bacterium RBG_13_41_10
CCCGCCATAATTTAATACGCTTTATCATGATCTTAAAGTCAAAGAGTATTGGTGTAGGGATTGTTTTGTGCTTAGGGGTTTTCTTATGGATAAATACCCGGGCCTTTGCTAAAGATAAGAAAACCTCGGTATCCTTAAGCCACTACATTATGGGGGGGGTGTATGAGCGCCTTGAGGAAATTGATCAGGCAATAGCCGAATACAAGAAGGCCTTAAAATAGATCCTAAGAATTCCGTTATACACCTTAGCCTTGCCTCAAGTTATATCAAGAAAAACGAGTTTGATAAAGCAATAGAAGAACTAAAGCTCGTTATCCAGCTGGATCCAGAGGCAATCCAACCCCATGCAATATTAGCCCTGATTTATGCCACGCAAAATAAAGGCGCGCAGGCAAGCCAAGAGTACGAGGCCGCATTAAAAAACGCAGCGAAGCTAGAGCCTAAGAATATTGAGATCTATAAAAGTTTAGGCCTGATTTATCTGCAGCAGAAAAAAATACAGGAAGCAAAAGAAACTTTTTTATTGATCCTGGAAATATCCCCGCTTGATACGGAAGCGCATTTTTATTTAGCCAATATCTATGATGAATTGAAAAACAGGCCTAAGGCAGAGGAGGCACTGAAAAAAACTTTGGAGCTTAATCCTGATTATCACCAGGCGTTAAATTACTTAGGGTATCTTTATGTCGAAGAAAACAAGAATTTGGACCAGGCCCAAGGCATGATTAATAAGGCCCTGGAGCTAGAGCCGAATAACGGCGCCTATGTTGATAGTCTGGGGTGGCTTTATTTTAAGCAAGGCAAGCTTAAAGAAGCGATAAACGAACTGGAAAAGGCAACTAGCTTGTTGAAAGATCCGGTTATATTCGATCATTTAGGGGACGCCTATTTTAAATCAGGCGATATAGAAAAGGCAAAAAAGAATTGGCAGGCTTCTTTAGGATTAGACGAAAAGCAGGATAAGGTCAGAGAGAAATTAGAGCATACTCCGTAAATCGTAATTCGTAAATGGTAAATGGTAATTTTAAAAATTACGAATTACCAATTACGGATTACCGATTACGAGATAAAAATGCAATATAGCGAGAGTGAAATAAAAGAATTAGAGGCCAAGGCAAAAAATATCCGCAGATTAATTATACGCATGCTTGCTAAGGCAGGTTCTGGGCATCCCGGTGGAAGCCTTTCTTCGGCGGACCTGCTTACTGTTTTATATTTTGCAGTGTTAAAACACGACCCCAAAAAACCGGATTGGCCGCAAAGGGATAGATTCCATATGTCCAAAGGGCATTGCTGCCCGCTTTGGTATGCTGTATTAGCTGAGGCGGGTTATTTTCTTGAAGAAGAGCTCTGGCATCTGCGTAAGTTGGGCGCTACTTTACAAGGCCATTCCGATAGGCGGGTAGCCGGCATAGATGTAGGGGCAGGTTCCTTGGGCCAGGGTTTATCGGTCGGCCTAGGGATGAGCCTGGCCAATAAAATTGACCGCATAGGTTATCGTGTATACGTGCTTTTAGGTGACGGGGAAACTCAAGAAGGAAACATCTGGGAGGCAGCTATGGCTGCCAGCCACTATAAATGCGATAATCTCTGCGCTATATTAGATTATAACGGTTACCAGATCGACGGTAAAGTTAAAGATATTATGAACCTAGAGCCCATATTAGCAAAATGGCAGGCCTTTGGTTGGCACTCAATAGAGATAGACGGCCACAATATAAGGCAAATCTTGGATGCTTACCAGAAGGCATGTAAAGTCAAGGGCCAACCCAGCATAATTATTGCGCATACCATAAAGGGCAAGGGGGTTTCCTTTATGGAAAATGTGGTAGATTTTCACGGCCGCGCCCCTACTAAAGACGAAACAGAGCGCGCCCTCAAAGAATTAGAATAATGGCAGAGCAATTTTATCAAAGAGACGTTTACGGGCAAACATTATTGGAGTTAGGCAGGGGCAATAAGAATATCATTGTCCTGGACGCCGATCTTTCCGGTTCCACGCGCACCAGTATTTTTGCCAAAGAGTTCCCCGAAAGGTTTTTTAATTTCGGGGTGGCAGAGCAGAATATGATGGCTACCGCTGCCGGCATGGCAAGTTGTGGTAAAATAATTTTTGCCTCTACCTTTGCCATGTTTGCTACCGGTAGGGCCTGGGACCAGGTGAGAAACACCGTTTGCTACAATAATTTTAACGTAAAGATAGTAGCTTCTCACGCCGGCCTTTCCGTCGGGCCAGACGGCTCCAGCCACCAGGCGTTGGAGGATATTGCGTTGATGCGGATTATTCCTACCATGAATATCATTGTTCCTTGCGACGGCCCTCAGACCCGCGATGCGGTAATAGCTGCAGCCAATACCAACGGGCCTTTTTATATTAGGTTAGGCAGGCCTAAAGTAAACACCATAGAAAACAAAGGGGAATTTAAATTAGGCAAAGCCCAGATATTAACACAAGGCAAAGACATAGCGATTATCGCCTGCGGTATCATGGTAGATATTGCACTTTCGGCAGCAAGGAATCTCTCTGCCAAAGGTATCACTACAAGAGTGATTAATATGCACAGCATAAAGCCTATAGATAATGCGGCGATATTAGATGCAGCGCATTCTACTAAAGGGATTGTAGTCTGCGAAGAGCATACAGTGATCGGCGGCTTGGCTTCTAGCGTTGATGAGATAGTAGGAGAAAATTATCCCACCAAAGTTATGCGCGTAGGTGTAAGAAATAGATTTGGCCAATCAGGAGAACCGGCCGAACTTTTAGAAGAATATAACCTGACCAGCGACAACATAGAAAAAGCAGCTTTAGCCATAGTTACTTAAAAGGAAAAGCACTTGGTTCTTCGAGCCTACGCCAAATTAAACCTCTATTTAAAAGTCCTTAAAAAGCGCGGTGATAATTACCACAATATAGAAACTATTTTTGAAAGAATAAACCTCTTTGATACCGTCCTCGTAAATAAGCGCCGGGATAAAAAAATTAATCTGGTCGCATCTAGAGCCGGCCTGCCGCAGAATCCCGCCAAAAACATAGCCTACAAAAGCGCCGAATTATTACAGAAAAAATTTAAAATTAATTATGGCGCGGATATTAAGATCATAAAACGCATACCTATTGCCGCAGGCTTAGGCGGCGGCTCAAGCGATGCCGCGGTAGTGTTGTTGGCTTTAAATAAACTCTGGGGGTTGCACCTTACTAAAGAAAACCTGGCATCTTTGGCAAAAAATATAGGCGCAGACGTGCCTTTTTTTATTTATAATTGCCCATTTGCCTATGCCCAGGCCAAAGGAGATAAAATTAAACCCTTAACAGATTGCAAGAAAACAAAGCTCTGGCATATTTTAATAATCCCGAATAAAAGAGTCATAACTGCAATGGTTTATAAACAATGGGATTGTGCGAGGTTAAAGTTGACCCCTCGACTTCGCTCGGGGTCAATGGTAAGCGTCCCTCGGCTACGCTCGGGACTAGTCCTGAGTTTGTCGAAGGACGAAGTCGAACCATTGACAAGGCCTAAATATGATGTTAAAATATTACACTTAGCATTAAGGAAGCGCGACCCGGGCTTACTGGGGAAAGCCCTCTTTAATAGCCTAGAGCCTGTAACGCTAAGTTTATATCCAGAAGTAGGTGTTATCAGAAACGAGCTCTCGAGAATAGGAGTAAAATCAATATTGATGTCCGGCAGCGGCCCGGCAGTATTTGGTGTTCTTTCTTCAAAAAAGGAGGGGCTTGCTTTACTAAGACAGCTTCGGGCTAGGATGAAGAAAAGAAAAAAATCCTGGCAGGTTTTTCTAGTGAGGACGCATTAAGGCCGTACCGCAAGGAGGAGAGGTTCATGGAGATAACTGAGGTTAGGGTTTTCTTAAAGGATTCACCGGACAAAAAATTAAAGGCATACGCCACAGTAACATTTGATAACGCCTTTGTAGTCAGGAACATAAAAGTGATAGAAGGCGCAAGCGGTTTGTTTATTGCCATGCCTTCTAGACGTATAAAACAGCCTTGTTCCAAATGCGGGTTTAAAAACGAATCGCGCAGCAAATATTGCAATCAATGCGGGGCGCAGCTACCGATATCCATAAGGCCCACAGAACAAGATTCTAGAGATGCCCAGGCCGAGCATAAAGATATTGCCCATCCCATAACGCAGTCTTTCAGGGAGTGTCTGCAAAAAAGAATCTTAGAGGCGTACCAACAAGAGAAGACAAGGGCTCCGGCAAATCCCCTCTAATAATTGCAATCCGGCGGGCATATACCTGGATCGGTAGTGTCCGATGTAGAGAACGAAAGGCAGATTCGGAATCCCGACCGAAGCGTCGGGATAACGGTAGCACATCAGAATTTTTGAGCCCTTTAAAGATATCGGTTGAGGCGAAATCCC
>MHGH01000005.1:65351-66698 GCA_001805465.1 Omnitrophica WOR_2 bacterium RBG_13_41_10
ATTAATAAATGTGAGCGGGAGGGTCGAGCTGAAATTACTGCCCGGTAGTGTAACGGTAGCACATCAGAATTTGGGTCTGACTGTTGAGGTCCGAATCCTCACCGGGCAAAGTTAGAAGTCTATGAAGAAAAATATCGCATGTATAATTTTGGCTGCAGGTCGCGGCGAACGGATGAAGTCTTCACTTCCTAAGGTGCTGCATCAAGTCTGCGGCAGGCCGATGCTGGATTATGTTTTGGATTTAGTAGAGGACTTAAAAATTAAAAAGACTATTCTTGTATTAGGCCATCAACATCAAGAAGTAAAGAAAATATTAAAGCCCGGCATAAAGATAGCCATTCAGAAGGGGCCTTTAGGTACTGCCGATGCAGTAAAAGTGGCATTAGCCCACCTTAAAAAAGGTTTCGAAGATGAGATTCTCATCCTTTATGCGGATAACCCTCTCTTTAAAAAAGAAACTATCAAAAAATTATTGGATTATCATTTGGAAAATAATTTAGATGCTACTCTCTTGACTACCCATATAGATAATCCCGCTGGTTACGGCAGAATTTTACGGGATGAGTACGAAAGCATCTCGGGGATTGTAGAAGAAAAAGACGCCGATGATTTTCAAAAAAGCATTAAAGAAATTAATACCGGCATCATCTGTTTTAAGAAACAAATATTGTTAGGGGCCTTAAAATATGTCAGGCCCAATAACAAGAAAAAAGAATATTACCTCACCGATGTAATAAGCATTCTTCATAAAAAAGGTTGCCTTATTGACAATATCAAGATTACCAATATCGATGAGGCCTTAGGTATAAATTCGCGCTCTGATTTAGCCCGGGCAGGAAAAATCATGCAGCAAAGGATAAACCAAGAGTTTATGCAAAGAGGCGCTACTTTAATTGACCCGGCCACCACCTTTATCAGTTATGGCGTAAGTATAGGAGTAGATAGCGTAATTTATCCCTTTACAGTGATAGAAAGAAATGTTAAAATTGGAAAACGTTGCCAGGTCGGCCCTTTTATCCATCTTAGGGAAGGCAGCTATCTAGAGGATGACGTAGTAGTAGGCAACTTCATTGAAATCACCCGTTCCAAGATAGGGGCTAAGACATTCTTTAAGCATTTTGGCTATCTGGGAGACAGTTTAGTCGGGCGCCGAGTTAATATAGGGGCCGGTACAGTTACCGCCAATTTCGACGGTAAAAACAAGAACACTACGGTAATAAAAGATAGAGCTTTTATCGGTTCGGATACGGTAATGGTGGCACCGGTAAAAATAGGCAAGGCTGCCAAAACCGGAGCCGGTTCGGTGGTAATAAAAAATAGCAACGTCCCCGATGGTGCGGTATGGGC
>MHGH01000005.1:66704-75201 GCA_001805465.1 Omnitrophica WOR_2 bacterium RBG_13_41_10
ACCAGCGAGGCCTATCGGTAAACCCCGTTAGAAAGGACGGGGTTTTCTAACGGGGTAAATTTAAAATCTCCAAAAATAAATAAAAAAACAGAGAGGTCAAAGATGGATAAAATTGCCGTATTTTCTGGTAATGCCCACCCAGGGTTAGCTAAGGATATCTGTAAATATCTTAAGGTTGGACTTTCCGATGCCTTAGTGGGCAGGTTTAGCGAAGGTGAAATCCGGGTTAAAATCAACGAAAATGCCAGGGGTAAAGACGTCTTTATAATTCAGCCTACCTCTCCGCCGGCTAATGATAATCTTATGGAACTTTTGATTATGATTGATGCCTTACGCAGGGCCTCGGCAGAGCGTATCACCGCAGTCATTCCTTATTTTGGCTATGCGCGCCAGGACAGAAAAGACCAGCCCCGCGTGCCTATTACCGCAAAGTTAGTAGCTAATCTTTTGACTACGGCAGGTGCCGATAGGATTTTAACTATGGATTTACACGCCGGGCAGATTCAGGGGTTTTTTGATATACCTGTAGACCATCTTTTTGCCGTAGGTGTTTTTATAGATTATTTAGCAGGGCTCAAACTAAAAGATTTGGTAGTAGTCTCTCCGGATGTAGGAGGGATCAAGATGGCCAGGGCCTATGCCAAGAGGCTGGGCGCTAACTTAGCTATATTGGATAAAAGGCGCCTCTCTTCGGAAAAAGCAGAGATAATGCATATCCTCGGCGATGTAGAAAATAAAAACGCGGTTATCGTTGACGATTTGATTGCTACGGGCGGCTCATTAATAGAGGCCGTAGCCACATTGAAGAAAGCGAATGCCAAAAATATTCGGGCGGCGATTAGCCACGGAGTCCTTTCCGGTTCGGCCCTTTTGTCAATTGACAGCTGTAGGGAGCTGGAAGAATTATTAATAACCGATAGCATACCTTTTTCTAACGGCAAAAAACACCCCAAAATAAAAGTTATATCTATAGCGGAATTATTCGGCGAGACCATTAAAAGGATCCACAACGAAGAATCGGTAAGCTCTCTTTTTGATTAAGAGAATGTTAAGCAAAAATTTTCTGATTTGAAAGGAAGAATATAAAAAATGGAAGAGATATTTTTGGAAGTAGAACCCAGAGAAGAATTAGGCAGAAGCAAGGTGAAAAGCTTAAGGGAAAGGGAGTTTATCCCGGCGGTAATTTATTCCCAAGGCAAGGCAGAGGCGATAAAAGTATCGCAGAGTGAGCTTTTGCAGCTAGTGCACCAGCATAGGATAGAGAATGCAGTCCTTAATTTAAAAATTAAAAAAGATGCCAAACAAAAATCCCTGCCCTGCCTGATTAAGGAAATTCAATATGACCCGGTTAAGGGTAATATTATTCACGTGGATTTTAACGAGATTTCTTTAACTAAGGTTATCAAGGTCAATGTGCCGGTAGTTGCTAAGGGAGAGCCAATTGGAGTAAAGCAAGAAGGCGGCTCTTTGGAGCATACGCTTTGGGAAATTGAAATAGAATGTTTGCCGACGGATATACCCAAAGAGATTAGCGTAGATGTCAGCCAATTAAAAATTAGCCAGGCCATACACATAAAGGATATACAGTTTCCTCCTAAGATAAAGGTGCTCACTGATTCCCAAGCCATTGTCTTCTCGGTAGTCGAGCCGCTCAAAGAAGAAGTAGTGGCGCCGGTAGTAGAGGGAGAGGAAGCGCAGGAGCCGGAAGTAATCAAGGAGAAGAAAGAGGTACTCACCGAGGAAGAAGCTGAAGAAGGCAAAGAAGAAAAAGAAAAGAAATCCTAAAAATAATTCCCGGATGAAGTTAATCGTAGGGTTGGGAAACCCCGGCGAGGCCTATCAAGATTCCAGGCATAATATTGGTTTTTTAGCTGTTGAGGCTTTAGCAAAAACTTACAGGGCCCGTTTTGTAAAAAATAACCTAACTCGCTCTTTATGCGCCAGGGTGAAAATCAGGGGCTGTAGTGCCATATTGGCAATGCCCCATACCTTTATGAACTTATCCGGTAATGCTACCAGGGCCTTGGTGAAGAAATATAAAATAGATTTAGCGGATCTATTAGTAGTTTATGACGACCTTGATTTGGAGCTTGGCAGGATAAAAATCAGGCCTTCTGGTTCCTCCGGAGGCCACCGAGGCTTGGAATCTATAATCGAATCTTTAAAAAGCCAAGATTTTACGCGTTTACGTATTGGAATAGGAAGGCAGGCGATTGGTACGGATACGGCAGGGTATGTACTTTCAGGCTTTAAGGACAATGAAAAAAAACAACTTAAAGATATATTAAGAGAGGTTGTTTTGTGTTGTGAATTATGGGTTAGCGAGGGAACACTAAAAAGCATGAATATTTTTAACCGAAAGGCCAAGAAACAAAAAAGTTAATATCTCTTGCTAATTGCGTCTTCTGTTTTTATAATATCTTTGAAAGGATTAAACTATGAATAAGTATGAAGCAATGTTTATCGTCAATCCGGATTTGCCCGAGGAGGAAAGAAAGGCATTATTTGGCCAAATTAACGATGCGGTGATAAAGAATAAAGGCGCGGTTTCTCAATCGGCTGTTTGGTCGGAAAAAAGAAAATTAATTTTTGCGATTAAGAAACATCAGGAAGGCGTATTTTACCTGATAAATTTTAACCTGGACCCGGAAGCAATCACTGAGCTAGGGCGCATATACAAGCTCAATGAAAATATCCTGAGAGTCTTGATGCTGAAGGTTAAATAACATTCACTTATACCTAAATAATAGATTTTGTATTATAGCAAGGAGGTAAAAGATGGATGAATTAGCTATAGCCGGCTTGATCCGTAACACAGCTATATGGATAAGTATTATTGGTATATTGACCGGGGTAGATTTACTTTTAGGGGTGCGGGGCATAAATAGTTTAAAAAAAATTTTCGATAAGGCAATTGATGTGGATAAAATAATCATTAATGGCAGAGGTAGGATCGTCTTGGGTGTTTTATTTCTGGTTATTTCTGCCTTTATGTTGCTGTTGCTTAGATTTTATTAATTGTAATTTTCAAGAACTCTAGAGACTTAGGAGAAAGATGGCTAATTTTAATAAGGTTTTACTGATGGGAAACTTGACCAAAGACCCGGAGTTACGTTACACCCCTTCCGGTACGGCAGTAGTAAATTTACGCCTCGCCGTGAACAGTAAATTTCGCGACAGGAATCAGGAGATGAAAGAAGAGACCTGTTTTGTTACGGTGGTAGTCTGGGACAAACAGGCAGAAAGCTGCAACCAGTATTTACACAAAGGCAGTCCTGTGTTTATTGAGGGCAAGCTTCAATCGCGTTCCTGGGAGGACAATACCGGCCAGAAGCGCAATGTCATTGAGGTAAGGGCAGACCGCGTACAATTTTTAGGAGCTGCCCCGTCTAGCAAGGCGCCGATATCGGCTGAAGAATCACCGCCAGCAGAAGCTACCACAGAGACAGCTTGGTTAGAAGAAAGCGAGGATGAATCCCATGGTTCTTAGAGCAAAAACAAAAATAAAGGGTAAGGGTAAGGGAAAGGGATTTACAAGAAAACGGGGGAGTGGTTTTCCTGTCAGAAAGCGGTTCTGTCGTTTCTGCGTGGATAAAACTAAAACCATAGATTATAAAGACATAAAGACGCTGGAGTCTTTTATCAAAGATAGAGGCAGGATTGTCTCCAGGCGTTCTTCGGGTAATTGCGCTAAACACCAGAGAAGAATAGCTGTAGCAATCAAGAGGGCGCGTTTTCTTTCGCTCCTACCTTATATCGTTTATAGATAACCTGAATTTTTTAGCAATATCCGCTATTATGGAAGTTATTTTACTTAAAGATGTAGACAGATTAGGCAAGGCCGGAGCCACTGTTAAAGTAAAAGACGGTTTTGCCCGGAATCTTCTTATCCCTGGAGGCTCGGCAGTATTAGCTAATGCCGCTAATCTAAAACGGTTGGAGCAGGCTAAACAAAACAAGATTGCCAAATTAGAGGCCAGCAAAAAAGAAGCCGAAGAACTTAAAGAAAAACTTTCTGCCATATCTTTAACCCTGCCGGTTTTAACTAAAGACGAAGACGAAAAATTGTATGGCGGCATAACCACCATAGATGTAGCCAGGGCCTTGAAAGAGGAAGGCTTTAATATTGATAAAAATGCCGTCCTTTTAGAAGAGCCGATAAAGTCACTGGGTATATACGAAATAGCGATAAAACTGCATCCGGAAGTAGAGGCCAAGGTTAAAACCTGGGTAGTTAAAAAGTAGCTTGCAATATGGCATTAACAAAAATGATCACGGAAACACTATTAGAGAAAATCCCTCCGCAAAACCTGGAAGCTGAAATGGCAGCTTTAGGTTCAATGTTGATAGATGAAGAAGCTATCGCCGTTGCCATAGAATCCCTGGATAGAGAATCTTTTTATAAAGACAGCCACCAAAAAATATTTGAAGCGATACTAGAACTTTATAATGCCAACAAGGCAGTCGACCTGATTACCCTTACCGATGAATTAAAAAGAAAGGCTATTTTAGAAGAGATCGGAGGGGTAAGCTTTCTAACTTCCCTGGTAAATTTAGTGCCTACCACAGCCAATATCAGCCATTACGTAAGAATCGTAAAAGAAAAAAGCATACTCAGAAGCCTGATTAACAACTCTACAAAAATAGTTACTTTATGTTATGAAAGCGAAAGAAATATTAGTGAGTTGGTAGACCAGGCAGAGAAACTCATCTTTGAGGTAAGCGACCACAGGCCCCAAAGCGGTTTTTTACAGCTTAAAGAAATCGTAAAGAACAGCATAGAAACCATAGATAAGCTTTATCAGAAAAAAACCCATGTCACGGGCGTACCGACGGGATTTATAGATCTGGACATGAAAACCGCAGGGCTACAGCCCTCGGATTTAATTATCATTGCCGGAAGGCCTTCGATGGGCAAGAGTGCCCTGGCGATTAATATGGTCGAATATGCCGGCGTAGTAGAAAAAATACCTGTGGCTATTTTTAGCCTGGAAATGTCAAAGGAACAGTTAGTCCAGAGAATGCTCTGCGCCCATGCCCGAGTGGATGCGCATAAAGTAAGGACAGGGTATCTGGCTGCTTCTGATTGGCCTAAATTAACTGCGGCAGCAGGGAAACTTTCCGAAGCCCCTATCTTTATTGACGATACGCCTGCAATCTCGGTAATGGAACTACGCGCCAAGGCACGGCGCTTTAAGGCGCAGCACGATGTTCAATTAATTATTTTAGATTATTTACAGTTGATGCGCGGTTCAGGACGAGCAGAAAGCAGGCAGCAGGAAATATCCGATATCTCAATGTCCTTAAAAGAATTATCCCGCGAATTAAGGGTGCCGGTTTTAGCCATCAGCCAGTTATCGCGGGCAGTAGAATCGCGTAATGATCACCGGCCGCAGTTGTCTGATTTAAGGGAATCCGGAGCCATAGAGCAGGATGCGGATGTGGTAATACTCATCTTAAGAGAAGAGTATTATAATCCTACTCCGGATAATCAGGGGTTCGCGGAAATTATAGTTGCCAAGCAGCGTAACGGCCCGGTAGGGTCGTTAAAACTAGCTTTTATTAAAGAATATACCAGATTTGAAAACCTTATTCGCACAGAATAATATGCACAAAAAGTTATTTTTATTTCTGGTGTTTGTCCTGGTAGCAGGTTTATCTTTTATATCTTTTGCCGAAGATAAAGCCGTTCCACAAGAGAACCCTCCAGCGGCAACAGAAGAAACAAGGCTTTCTTTAATTACCGCTATAGAGATAAAAAATAATAAATTCATCAGTAGTAATACTATTATCTCTAAGATGAAAAGCAAGGTAGGCAGCCCCTATCAGGAAAATGTAGCAAGTGATGATTTAAAAAGGCTTTATTTACTGGGTTATTTTAGCGATATAAAAATTGATACCCAAAGCCATAAGGGCGGTATAAAGATAATCGTTTCTGTTGTAGAACGGCCGGTAATAGAAAAAATTAGTTTTTCGGGAATCAAACGCATCACTATGAGAGAAGAGAAACTCAAGGAATTATTAAAATCAAAAGAGACCCAGTATTTAGATTATCCCAACCTCAGTGAAGACGTAGAAACCCTAAGGAAGATGTACGAAAAGATGGGGTATAATATGGCCAAGGTACAATACGAGGTCAGTGTTAATAAGGAAACCAACAAAGTAAAGGTAGAGTTTAAGGTGGCAGAGAACAAAAAAAGCACCATTAGAAAGATCGTAATCGAAGGCAATAAGACTTTCACCGACAGGCGTATATTAAAACTTATAAAGACCAAAAGGGCCTGGCTTTTTAATGCCGGCGTCTTAAAAGACGACGTATTTGGAGAGGACCTCGAACGCCTTAAGGCGTTTTATCGCAAAGAAGGCTTTGCCGACGTAGAAGTAGATTATAGGATAGAAACTCAAAGCCCAACACGCTTTATCTTCATTACTATAAATATTAAAGAAGGTAAAAGATACTTAGTAGGCAATGTCACTATACAGGGAAATAAAAATATATCCAGCAAAGAAGTATTAGCAAAATTAGAAGCCGCTACGCCGGGCAAAATTTTTAGCCAAGAGGCAATGAGGCAGGATGTTTCCGGTATACAAGGGCTTTATTTCGATAAGGGTTATATTTTTGTGCAGGTAGAAGAGGCCCATTCATTAAATACTTATACCGGACGCACGGATATCACTTACAATATTACGGAAAATGAAATAGCCTATGTAAATAAGATTAAGATCGCCGGAAATGTAAAAACCAAGGATTTAGTAATACGCAGGGAATTGAAGATCAGGCCGGGCGACAGATTTGACGGAGAGAAATTAAGGCGCAGCAAAGAAAGGTTGCAGAATTTAGGGTTCTTTGAAGACATAGGCTATGATACCGAGGATACCGAATTAGCTAATAAAAAAGATTTGGTGGTAGATGTCAAAGAAGCAAAGACCGGGGCTTTCAGTTTCGGCGCAGGCTTTAGCACCGTCGATCAATTTATCGGCTTTGTTGAAGTGGAACAGAAAAATTTTGATTGGAGAAACTTCCCTTATTTTACCGGCGCAGGCCAACACCTTCGCTTGCGTGCTACCATAGGTTCAATAAGCAATGCCTTTGATTTAAGTTTTACCGAGCCCTGGGTTTTTGACTATCCTATAACTTTTGGTTTTGATGCCTATAAACGCGAGCATAAAAGAGATACCGATGTGGGTTACGGTTATGATGAAAAAGTGCTGGGTGGTGATTTACGTTTAGGCAAAGAAATATCAGAATACGTAAGACTAGACTTGACTTACCGGCTGGACAATATTGAAATTAGTAATATTTCGGATACCGCATCCAATGATCTAAAAAAGGAATACGGCAAAAATACTATCAGCAGTTTGGAGTTTGCGTTGAGCTACGATAGCCGCGATAACGTATTTAATCCCAGAAAAGGCAATGTATTAGCCGGCAGCATAGCGTGCGCCGGCGGGCCTTTCGCAGGAGATAAGGATTATGTGAAATTTTTTGGCCGGGCATCGCACTATGTGCCTTTAGGGCGTAATTCCGTGCTTGAATTTAGAGGCAGGGTAGGAGCTGCTGAGCCTTTCTCCGATTCAAAGGAACTGCCAATTTATGAGCGGTTTTTCGCCGGAGGCGCCGATACGGTCAGGGGTTATGAGGAAAGAATGATAGGCCCGGTAGATCCGGCCTCTAATGACCCTTTAGGCGGCAATTCTATGCTGATAGGCAACATCGAATATACTTATCCTTTGTTTGATTTTCTTAAGGTAGCTGCTTTTGCAGATGCCGGAAACGTTTGGTCAAAATTAGACGATATGGGTAAGGGAACCATAAAGAAGAGTATAGGGTTTGGTTTTAGAATAAAGACCCCTATCGGGCCGATAATGTTAGATTACGGTATACCTTTGGATAAAGTGTCCGGCGAAGATAAGAGGGGCCCGGGCAGGTTTCATTTTAGTGTCAGTCACGGGTTTTAAAAACAACAAGGAGGAGTTATGAAACGCACAACGTTGGTAGTGGGTATTTTTGTTTTAAGTTTGGTGATTATCGTCGGCGCATCATACGCAGCTGATAAATTCGCTTATGTAGATTTAAGCAAGGCCTTCAGCGAATATGAAAAAACCAAAAGCTACGACAAGGTTCTTACTGAAAAAGAAACCGTATACGATACGGAAAGGAATAAGAAGGTAGATGAGGTTAAGCAATTTCAGGATAAAATGAATCTCTTAAGCGATAAAGAGAAAGAAGCAAAAAAGCCGGAGTTTGAAACGAAGCTTAAAGCTTTGCAGGAATATGACCGCCAAAAACAGACGGATTTGCGTAAAGAGCAGGATACCAGGATGAAGGAGATATTGAAAGATATTGAAGATGCCGTTAAGCAATATGCGGAAAAAGAAGGGTACACCTTGGTTTTTAATGACCGGGTTTTGGTTTATCAGACCAAAAGCATGGATATTACAGATAAGATTTTGGGGATCTTGAATAAAGGCACAAAGAAATAAGGCGATATTAATA
>MHGH01000005.1:75209-77332 GCA_001805465.1 Omnitrophica WOR_2 bacterium RBG_13_41_10
ACGCTAGGTGAAATCGCCCAACTCATCGACGGAGAAGTAGTCGGAGACAAAAGTATTGTTGTTACCGGTGTTTCTGGTATAAAAGAAGCAAGATGCGGAGACATTACTTTTCTAGCAAATCCTAAGTATCTCACCCTTCTGGATAAAACCTGCGCCTCTGCAGTTATTACCTCCCGAGATATTGGCAAAGTCAACAAGCCGATTATCCGCACAGATAATCCTTCATTGGCCTTTGCAAAGATAGTTTCTTTAGCCGCACCCACTGCGGTAAAACACCCTAAAGGAATACACCCTACGGCAATACTAGGTAAAGATGTGGTCTTAGGCCAAGATGTGGCTATAGGGCCGCACACAGTCCTAGAAGATAATGTTACCATACAAGATAAAAGCATAATTTACGGCGGCTGTTATATCGCAACGGATGTTAAAATAGGCAAAGAGGTTTTAATCTATCCCAATGTTTGCTTACGCGAACGCGTAACCATAGGCAACCGCGTAGTAATTCAGAGTGGTACTGTGATCGGATCAGATGGTTTTGGTTTTATTACCATTGAGGGGGTTCATCATCGTATACCCCAGGTGGGTACAGTAGTTATCGAAGATGACGTAGAGATAGGCGCGAACGTAGCAATTGACCGCGCCCGTTTTGACAAGACCATAATCGGTAAAGGCACTAAAATAGATAATCTGGTGCATATCGCCCATAACGTAACCATAGGTGAAAATTGTTTCATTGTCGCTCAGGTAGGCATATCCGGCAGTACCTCGATAGGTAACAATGTAATTTTAGCAGGCCAGGTAGGAACCGTCGGGCATATCAGTATCGGAGATAATGCGGTGGCAATGGCGCAGTCAGGAGTAAATAAATCTATACCAGCGGGTGTCACCGTCTGGGGGTATCCGGCAAAACCGCAAGATACCGCAAAAAAAGTCAATGCCTGCGTGCAAAATTTACCGAGATTATATAATAGCGTAACCCAAATAAAAAAGAAGTTAGAAGAGTTGCAACTATGGATAAACAAAGGACAATCCAAAGAGAAGTAATTCTAAAAGGCATAGGGTTACATACAGCCAACAAAGTAAACATTGCCTTTAAGCCGGCTGAGATAGATGCCGGCATTATTTTCCGACGCACGGATTTAGCGCAAATACCCGCAATCAAGGCTTCTTTGGAAAACCTCTTGCCTGAATATAACAGCCTGCGCCGTACTTCTATCGGCAAGGATGGAGTTGAAGTCCATACTATTGAGCATCTCATGGCGGCATTAGCGGGCCTTAGGGTTGATAACCTCTATATTGATGTCGACAATAATGAAATGCCGGGGCTAGACGGGAGCAGCGTAGGTTTTTTAGAAACCCTAGAGAAGGCAGGTATCAAAGAACAGGAAAAATCGCGCCAATATTATGCCGTGAAAGAGCCGGTTATTATAGAGGATAAAGCAGCTTATATCTTAGCATTTCCTTCTAGTGAGTTTAAAATTTCTTATACCTTAAGCTATGACCATCCTTTACTTAAGGCGCAATTCTTGGAGATGGATATAACCCCGGAATTATTTAAGAAAGAGCTGGTTAGCGCGCGTACTTTCTGTTTGCAAGATGAAACAAGCGAGCTTAAACAACAGGGATTAGGCAAAGGCGCCACTTACGACAACACCGTTGTTTTAGGAAAAGACGGAGTAGTAAAAAATAAATTGCGTTACGACGATGAATTTGTCCGGCATAAAATAATAGATTTAATAGGCGATTTATACCTCTTGGGTCAACCTGTCAAAGGGCACATTATTGCTTTAAAAAGCGGGCATGCCTTAAATCTAAAGTTAGTGAAAAAAATTGACCAGCAAAGGCAAAGATATGTCTTAGGAGGGGTCGGCGTAAATTATCGCCCCAGCGAAGGAGAACAGCTGGATAGAGATATGATTATGAAAATTCTGCCGCACCGCGATCCTTTCTTATTCGTCGACAGGATTCTCTCCTTGGAAAAAGGCAAGCGCGCTGTAGGGCTTAAAAATGTTACTATGGATGATTATTTCTTTAAAGGGCATTTTCCGGGTAAGCCCATTATGCCCGGAGTTTTGATTATTGAAGCCATGGCACAGGTAGGCGGAGTGATGATGCTTTCGCCG
>MHGH01000005.1:77338-90408 GCA_001805465.1 Omnitrophica WOR_2 bacterium RBG_13_41_10
AATCGTGGAAAGCTCGCTTATTTTTTGTCGGCTGATAATATAAAGTTTCGCAAAACCGTTGTTCCCGGAAACCAGCTTATACTTGAAGTAGTAGCCGGCAGAATAAAATCTAAGACCGGACAGGTACACGGTAAGGCCCTGGTGGATGGCAAAGTGGTGGCAGAGGCAGATTTAATGTTTGCCCTTGCAGAATCTTAAAAAAAACAAAAAAATATGCAGATAAATTCTACAGCAGTTGTTTCTAAAAAAGCGCAATTAGCTAAAGGTGTTTCAATCGGCGATTACTCTGTTATAGGAGACAATGTTTCTATAGGAGAGGCTACCGAGATCGGCGCTCATTGCGTAATTGAAGGCAATACCAGTATAGGCAAGCGCTGTCAGATATTTACCGGGGCCGTGATTGGCAGCAGGCCTCAGGATTTAAAGTATAAGGGTGAAAAAAGTTTTTTGGTTATCGGGGATAATAATGTTATACGCGAATATTGTACTTTTAATCCCGGCACAGAAGAGGGTACTAAAACCATAGTCGGCAACAATAACCTTTTTATGGCCTATTCGCATGTAGCCCATAACTGCTTAGTCGGCAATAATTGCGTCATTGCCAACAGCGGCGCGCTTGCCGGACATGTCACCATAGAAGATAACGCCGTGATAGGAGGTATTGTTGCGATACATCAATTTGTGCGGGTAGGCAAGCTCTCCATTATCGGAGGATGCTCCAAGGTGGTGCAGGATATCCCGCCGTATTCTACTTGTGACGGGCATCCGGCTAGCTTCTATGGCCTAAACCTTATAGGCCTGAAACGCAATAATGTTTCTAAAGAATCAATAAAACAATTAGACCACGTTTTCAATATGCTATTCAATTCCGGGCTTTTGGTAAAACACGCCTTAGAAAAAATTATCCAAGAAATTGTCCCTTGCGAAGAAACGAGCTACCTGATAAATTTTATCAAAGGCTCCCAAAGGGGAATGGTTCGTTCCCGCCTGCATAAACAAGAGAAATAAGCCATGGAGAAGCTGGGCTTAATCGCCGGAAACAGAAGGTTCCCTATAATATTTTCTCAAGCGGCCAAGAAGAATGGCTATTTTGTAGTAGCCGTAGCCATAAAAAAAGATACTGCCTTAGCGATAAAAAAAGCAGCAGATAAAGTTTATTGGCTGAATTTAAATGAATTTAGCCGGATGTTTGAAATTTTTAAAAACGAAGGCATCGTAAAAATAGCAATGGCAGGCCAGATTAGCCCCTACCGGATATTTTCCAAAGAGATAAACACGAATAAGGAAATTCAGGAGGTCCTTGCAGATATCCAGGATAAAAGAGCAGATACTATATTTTCCGCCATAGCGCAAAGGCTAAATAATGCCGGCTTTCAGCTGATTAGTTCTACCAAATTTCTAGAGGAGATGCTGCCGGAGAAAGGAGCGCTGACAAAAAGAGGGCCTACCTCAAGTGAAAAAGAAGATATAGGCTTTGGTTTTGCTTTAGCAAAAGCAGTGGCAGATTTGGATATCGGCCAGGCCATAGCGGTAAAGAAAAAAGCCGTAGTTGCAGTGGAGGCCTTAGAAGGAACGGATAATCTTATCAGGCGCGCCGGAAAAATTGCCCGAGGAGAGATTGTAGTGGTAAAAGTCAGCAAGCCCAAACAGGACCCCCGATTCGACGTGCCGGTAATAGGCTTCAATACCGTAAAGGCCCTTATTAAAGCAGGGGTTAGTTGCCTTGCTATAGAGGCCGGCAAGACTTTATTTATAGACCAAGAGGCCAGCCTAAGATTAGCGGATAAAAAAGGCATTGCGATAGTGGCGGTATAAAAGCCCTTGACAGGCTTAGAAATATTAGGTAAATTAGGGTATTAAGAATAGGAGGTAGAGATATGGCAAGAACTTGCGCTATAAAACCAGCAGAGTTTAAGTTTTATGCCCCGCAGGCAAAACGGGTCAGCTTAGCGGGCAGCTTTAATAACTGGGACACAAAAGCACTTTGTGCTAAAAAAAGTTCACAGGGGACCTGGACGGCAAAATTAAATTTAAAGCCGGGTAAATACGAATATAAATTTTTTGTTGATGGGACATGGATCAATGACCCGCGTTGCGCATACTGCGTAACAAATAACTTCGGAACTAAAAACTGCGTTGTCGAAATAAAATAAAAGATAAAATTACCCCGCACATTTGTTAAAACATAGATACTCAACAAGGTGCGGGTTTTTTATGGTATAGGAAGGTTTTATATGAAAAACATTTACGGCCCGGTTAATTCGCGCAGGCTTAAGTTGTCTTTAGGGATTAGCCTTATCCCGGATAAGACATGCAGTTTTAATTGTATTTATTGCCAGTTAGGCCCTACCAAAGAATGCGTTATAGAAAGAAAGGAATATGTGCTAGAAGAAGATATTGTAGCTGAATTAAAGTCATGGCTGGATAATAATATTACAGATGCAAAACAGATAAATTATATCAGCTTTTCCGGCAGCGGAGAACCCACTCTTTACAATAAAATAGGCAGCTTAATCAAGAGAATCAAAAAAATCACCGCAATACCGTTGACAGTCATTACCAACAGTTCTCTTTTGCATATTGCTTCGGTGCGTAAAGAGCTTCTGGAGGCGCATTTAATTATTCCTTCCTTGGATGCGGTCACAAAAGAAGTATTCCAGAAGATTGACCGGCCGCACTCCGGCATAAAAATAGAGGATGTAATAGAGGGCCTGATAAATTTACGTCAGGAATTTAAGGGCAAGATTTGGCTGGAGGTAATGTTAGTGAAAGGTATTAATGATGATTTACGGCATATCCGCAAACTCAAAGAGGCAATAGAAAAGATAAAGCCGGATAAGATACATTTGAATTCTCCTGTGCGCGCCACGGCAAAGTCAGGTATTCAAGCTGTAGATGCGAAAAAACTGCGGAAGATAAAGGAAATATTAGGTGATAACTGTGAAATCATTTAAAACCGCGCCCATAGCTCAACCCCGACGCGCTAATTCCGTCGCAGTCGGGGTCCCGACTGAGCGTAAGCGAACGTCGGGACTGGATAGACATCTGAGCTATGGAATAATATTAAATCTTGCGCCCATAGCTCAACTGGATAGAGCGCCAGTCTTCGGAACTGGATGTTGCAGGTTCAACCCCTGCTGGGCGCAAAGAATAATAGTTATGCTAAGCTTATTGTTTACAGCCAGCAATGTATTTGCCGAAACCGTTACCTTAAAATCCGGTAAAAAAATAGACGGTACTATTCTAGAGAAAACCGACCAGTATATAAAATTAGAAGTCGAAGGTACGCCCATTTATTATGAGCTGAAATATATACAGTCTATCCAAGAGGATAAGCTAGAGCCTCAAGATGCTTTGTACTATTTAAAAGAAGGTTTAAGGTACGGCTCTGAAGCTAAATTTAAAGAAGCAGAAGAGGAATTTCAAAAGGGCCTGAAAATTAATCCTTCCGATTATAATCTAACGGAGGCCTTAAAGATGGTTACTGATTTAAAGCAGGGCCGGATAAATAGCGATTACGCTGTTTATTTATTTAAAGGCTCCCGTTACCTGATCGATGCTAACTACCAAGGGGCTATTAAGGAATTTCAACAAGCATTAAAACTACGGCCTGAAGACCCCGACCTAAATTATTACGCCGGTATATCTTATTATTCGCAAGAAGAATATCAAAATGCCATAGATTATTTGCGCCGGGCCCAGGAAAAGAAACCCGATGATGATGAGATAAACTATTATTTAGGTGCAAGCCATTATTCTTTGGACCAATATGAAGACGCTATAAACTATTTAAAAAAGGCCGTGGATATAAATCCGGATGATGCCCAGGCCTATGCTATTATCGGTGCGTCATATTATTCTCTTGGGCAAAATGAGCAGGCAAAAGAAAACTTTAACCGCGCCCAACAGTTATTTCAAAAGGCAGGGGATTATCTGAAGGCTAAAGATATCGAAGATTTCTTAAGCGGAATAAATTGACGGGCTTTTGCCCAAATGTTATAATTACATGACAAATTTCAAAAATAATCGGGCCATTAGCTCATCCCCCTCGGGGGATTTCACTAATGGCAGACATATAAAAAACTAGGGCCATTAGCTCAGCTGGTAGAGCAGGACACTCTTAATGTCAAGGTCGTAGGTCCGACTCCTACATGGCCCACCAAAATTTATTCTTTAGTGAAGAATTACGAATTCACTGAACATACCGCAGATATCGGTATCAGGGTAAGAGGCGATGATTTAAAGGAGTTGTTTAAAAATACCGCCCTGGCCATGTTTGATATTATCGCGCAAGCCTCCGTAATAAAATCCAAAAGAGAAGAAGAAATCACGGTAAAAGAAAAAGCCGATAATCTTGAAGAGCTATTCATTAATTGGCTGAATGATTTGTTGTCTTTATCGGCGGCGAAAGAATTAGTCTTTACTAATTTTAAAATAGAGGAGTTAGACGATTATCATATAAAAGCTATTTGTAGCGCAGAAGATGCTAAGAATTTTAAATTCAATAGCGAAATTAAAGCCGCTACCTACCAAGGATTAAAAATAGAACAAATCAATGGGGGTTGGCAGGCAGAGGTGATTTTCGATGTCTGAACTCTGGCAGGGATCGCTAGAAAAGATTGATGATTACCGCTTTCGTATACCTAAGTCCTATAAAGCCGGTATGCGCGTGCCGGGAATTATTTATACAGATGAGAAACTATTAAAAGATATCCGACAGGATAAGGCGCTGGAGCAGGTAGCGAATGTGGCGTTTTTGCCGGGAATCATCAAGGCTTCCTTAGCCATGCCGGATATACACTGGGGGTATGGCTTCTGTTTGACAAAAGATACAAAAATATTAAGTAACCTCGGTTTCTATAGACCCATTAAAGACTTTGAAAATGATTGGCACAATCAAAATCTTAAGAGTATAGACTTAAGCTCTAAAAAGCCGGCTGAAACCCCTATTGTAAGATTTATGAAATTAAAACCAAAGAGTTTGTTTAAAGTTGTTACTAAGGCGGGCCACGAAATCAAAGCGACAAGCGACCACCCTTTATTTACTCCCTCGGGTATGAAACAAATAAAAGAATTAACTTTGGGTGAGAAAATAGCAATTTTTCCCTTCCAGGGTGTTCCTTATGAAAAGGCCTCTAGTGAGATAATTATTTCGCAGGAAGATGTTGAGAAAATTTTATTAAAATTAGGAAGAGAACCACATACGCCAGGATTTGAGATAGTAATACAAAAACTAAAAGAACGCAATCTCTTGCCCCTAACTTATGACCATGTAAAAATCCCTTATATACTAAAAATAATGGGATTTATTTTTGGCGATGGTTCAATGAATTTTATTGGAAAGAAGGCAGATGGTATTTTAAATTTTTCGGGAAAATCCCAAGATCTTGAAGAAGCAAGAAATGACTTAAAGAATATTGGCTATACGCCTGGCCCCGTTTACTCTAGAAGGCGGAAGATTCTGGGATATAATAAATATTATGATTGTAACTCATTCTATGTTAATGCTTCTAGTTTACTTATACTTTTAGAGGTCTTGGGGGTTCCTCGAGGTACCAAGGTTAATCAATCTTATAGAGTCCCTAAATGGATATACAATACGCTTCTTTGGCAGAAACGTTTATTCTTAGCATCTCTTTTTGGATCTGAATTAAGTATGCCGCACAGAAGATTAGGGAGAAGAGGTTATTTTAATGCTCCTGTTTTTCCAATGGCCAAGAGCGAAAAATTGTTAGAGAACGGAAAGGATTTTTTAGGGGATATTATAGAGCTTTTAAGAGATTTTGGAGTAAAAACTCTTTATATTGATCAAAGAAGAAGGCATATCAGTACAAAAAAAGTGGTTTCCTGGTCATTAGAGTTAATAATTTCTCCAAAACCAGAAAATCTTTTTAATCTTTGGAACAAGATTGGCTTTGAATATAATGCCAAGAGGTCTTTTCTCGCAAATGTAGCGGCCCAATATCTTAAATTAAAATTAAAGATATTAAGCGAAAAAGAAGAAGTAATAAAAGTAACTATTCCTCAATTGCTAAAAGATAGATTGAGTTATCAAAAGATTGCTTTGCAATTAGCGGGGAATCCTTTAACTAAGAGATTCATTATAGATGTTTGTTGGAAACTTAATAAAGGTAGAGAGGTTATTCCACGGATTCCTACAAATTTTCCGGCATTTGAGGATTATTTTAAGAAAGCTACAGAAAAACTCGGTAATAGCGGCATGGTTTGGGATATGATTGATAAAATAGAAAGTATTCCTTGCGAAGATTCTGTTTATGATTTTACGGTTTCTCATTCAGACCATAATTTCATCGCTAATAGTTTTATTGTTTCGAATTGTATCGGTGGGGTGGCTGCCACTGACATAGAAGAAGGCGGAGTAATTTCTCCCGGCGGTGTGGGTTTTGACATAAACTGCCTCGACGGAGATACTTATATTTGTAATGAGTTTGGCTATAGGATTAAAATTAAAGATTACGAGAAAAATTTTAATAAGGATAAATTAATTTGCATGGATTTTAACAAAGAAAAATCAGATTCTACCATAATAATGAGATTTTTTAAACAAAGGCCCCGCGCGTCTGTGCTTAATATTATTACTGAAACTGATAGGCAGATTATTGCTACCAGCGATCACCCTTTCTACACAAAGGACGGCATGAAGCAGTTGAATAAATTAGAGAATGGCGAAGAGGTGGCCATTTATCCATTCGAAGGAGTAGATTACGAAGAGCCAACTGCCGATGTTATAGTTGATAGAGAGGATATTAGAAAACTTCTTTTAAAATTGGGGAAGAGTTCGGCTGGAAGAGCGATTGAGCAGATAATAAGCCATCTTGAGCAGAAGAATATATTACCTTTACGATACAACTCCGTTCAATTACCGTACCTTCTTAAAATTATGGGGTATTGTTTTGGCGATGGATTAATATATCTTGATGGTAAAAGAAAAAAAGGCACGGTTTGTTTCTATGGAAAAGAAGAAGACATGAAGAATATAAAAGAAGATTTAGCCAGAATTGGCTTTAAATCGGGGATTTATTCTAGGTCCAGACACCACAAGATAAAGACGATGTATGGGGTATACGAATTTAATAAAAGAGAGTTTTGGCTTAAGTGCTCTTGCAATGCTCTCGCAGCGCTTCTAGTTGCTTTGGGGACCCCTTTAGGAAACAAATGCTATCAGCCATATGAATTACCGCGATGGCTATTAAAATCCTGCCTATGGCAGAAAAGGCTGTTCTTAGCAGGTTTATTTGGCGCAGAGTTATCTTCACCGTCAACCATGACTGGCCACGATTATAATTTTTACTGTCCGACACTTTCTATGAATAAGATAAAAAAATCTTTAGAGAGCGGTTATAAATTCTTACAGGGGATTTCTAGACTGTTATCAGAATTTAACATTTTTGTTCATGGGATAACCCAGAGAAAAGAATTTGTGAACAAGCAAGGCCTGGTTTCTTATCGGCTCAGGTTAATGGTATCGAATAAAACAGAAGACCTGATAACCCTTTATGCCAAAATTGGCTTTGAGTATAATGAACATAGAAAAATCTTGGCTAATTGTGCGGTTGGTTATTTAAGATTAAAGAAGCAAATTATTGGAGAAAAGCAAGAAGTAGCTGTTTTAGCGCTGGCGTTATTTAATTCAAAAGGCTGGGATAAAAGCGAGATTTATGGGTATCTCGCTTCAACTTATATTAACGAAAGATTCATTGAACGTTCGCTTTATGAACCCAGAGAGACTAAGCCCCGGATGTGGGGCGATAATCCGAGATTCGATGAATTTATTAAATTGGCTACAAAAGGCTTAGGACGCTCAGGAATGATTTGGGAAAGAATTAAATCTATCAGTGAAATAGATTTTGATGACTATGTTTATGACTTTACGGTTGAACATTCCCATCATAATTTTATAGCCAATAACTTTGTAGTTTCTAACTGCGGGGTGAGGCTAGTTAAAACTGATCTACAATATGAAGATATAAAAACCAAAATTAAAGATTTAGTATATAAGCTTTTTTCGGATGTGCCGGCTGGTGTGGGTTCTAAAGGTGATATCAGAGTAGGGGTAAAAGAAGAAAGAGAGATTTTAGCTAAAGGCGCAAAATGGGCAGTAGAAAAAGGTTACGGCACTGATGAAGATTTGGAGTGTACCGAAGAATATGGAGCAATACAGGGTGCTGATCCCGACGCTGTTTCCGATAGGGCATATGAAAGGGGAAAGGCTCAATCCGGGACCTTAGGCTCAGGAAATCATTTTTTAGAGATACAGGCTATTGATCAATTATACGACCGTGACCTTTGTGATTATTTCGGTTTAAATCTCGGCCAGATTATGGTAATGATTCATTCCGGTTCACGCGGATTGGGGTATCAGATCTGTGATGAATATACTAGAAGCATGATTCATTGCTTACAAAAATATAATATTAATGTTCCCGACCGGCAGCTTGCCTGTGCGCCGGTTAATTCTTCCGAAGGCAAACAATATCTGGCAGCGATGAAGTGCGCAGCAAATTATGCCTGGGCAAACAGGCAGTGCCTGATGTATCTAACCCGTAAAGTTTTCGAAAAAGTTTTAAGTACGTCTTGGGAGAAATTAGGCATGCATTTAATTTATGATGTCGCCCATAATATCGCAAAAATAGAGAAACACATCGTTAACGGTAAAGAAAAAACACTTTGTATACATCGTAAGGGCGCCACCCGCGCCTTTGGCCCGGGACACCCGGCATTGCCCGATAGATATAAACAAACCGGTCAACCGGTAATTATTCCCGGTGACATGGGCAGGAATTCTTATCTTTTAGTAGGGACGCAAAAGGCGATGGAGGAGACCTTCGGGAGCACTTGCCATGGCGCCGGCAGGTTAAAGTCGCGTACCGCAGCCACCAGAGATATCAATGTGAATGTTTTATTGAAAGAATTGGAATCCAAAGGTATAATAGTGCAAGCTTCCGGCCGCGGCACTATTGCTGAAGAGGCGCCCCAAGCCTATAAAGATGTAAATGAAGTGGTAGATGTGGTGGCCAAAGCAGAAATATCCAAGCGTATTTGCCGAATGAGGCCGCTAGGAGTTATTAAGGGATAAAATATGTTAGACATTAAATTTATCAGGGAAAATCCGGATTTAGTAAAACAGTCGTTAAAGAATCGTAATTTAAAGATAGATCTCGACGCTCTTATTAAACTCGATGATTACCGCAGGAAGATTTTATTAGAGCTGGAAGATTTAAGGGCAAAACAAAATAAAGCTAATGATGAAATCAATGCTTTATTAAAGGCAAAGAAAGACACAAAAGATAAAATCTCCTCAATGAAGGAGATTTCGGAAAAAACCAAAAAATTGGAAAGTGAATTAAAAATAGCCGATAGCAAATTAGGCGAACTTTTATTAAATATTCCCAATGTGCCGCATGAATCAGTTCCCGTCGGAGATCCTACCAAGAAGAAGATTGTGCGTTCTTGGGGTGAACTTCCAAAGAAAGATTTTAAGCCTGCCACGCATATTGAATTAGCCCAACGCTTAGATATTATTGATTTTAACCGCGCCGCTAAGATTACCGGCTCAAATTTTATCCTCTATAAAGGCTGGGGTGCAAAATTAGAGCGGGCCCTGATTAATTTTATGCTTGATTTTCACACCCAAAAGCACGGTTATACCGAAATTTTTCCTCCATTTTTAGTGAATCGCGCTTCTATGACCGGGACGGGGCAATTACCTAAATTAGAAGAGGATATGTATCGCTTAAAAGATGATGATTTATTTCTTATACCTACCGCAGAGGTGCCGGTGACCAATATTTTTCGCGACGATATTTTAGATGAAGAAAAGCTTCCTATTTATTATACTGCTTATACGGCGTGTTTTCGCCGGGAGGCTGGATCTTACGGTAAAGATACCAAAGGGTTAATCCGTGTGCATCAGTTTGATAAGGTAGAGATGGTAAAATTCGTTAGGCCCGAGGCCTCCTACGATGAATTAGAAAAATTAGTCGCTGATGCAGAAGATATTTTAAGGGCGCTAGGTTTACCTTATAGAGTTGCAGTGTTATCTACGCAAGATTTGAGTTTTTCTGCCAGCAAATGTTATGATTTAGAAGCCTATGCAAGCGGAGTGGATTGTTGGCTAGAGGTTTCCAGCTGCAGTAACTTCGAGAGTTTTCAGGCCCGCCGGGCGAATATAAAATTCAGAAAAAAAGATACCAAAAAGTTAGACTTTGTGCATACCTTAAACGGCTCTGGCGTGGCTTTAGCGCGCACAGTCGCAGCTATCTTAGAAAATTACCAGCAAAAAGACGGCTCTATAATTATACCCGAAGCCTTAAGACCATACCTCGATGGCCAGGAAAAAATCAAATAAAAATAAAGACGATTTTTCAGCAGATGATTTGGCACAGCTAGAGGCTGCGTTTGGTGTCCCGTCCTCCAAAATAAGCATATTTTCCGGAAAACTTTTTTCTCTGATTAAGCTGGCCCTGGGTATATGCCTGTTACCTTTTGTATATGCGGTAACCGTTTCATTTTTCAAAGAATCGGATTTGCTGGAGGCAATACTTAGGCAGTATTTTTTTGGCGGCATCATCTCATTTTTGGTAGTTTATCTTTTCATCTTTGAGCCGCGCCTGATTTACAATAAAGGGCAGAAGATTATTGCTGCAGTATTTCGCTTTTTTGCTCCCTTAGTAAAAGTAGCGCCCTACCTATTACCGATTTACACCATTATATTATTTGTAGCCTATGCGATTTATACGTTAGTCAACAAGTCCTTCGAGCCTTTAAAGTATTTTGTATTTCTTTTTGGTTTTACCATCGCTTTACATTTGGTTTTTAGCGCTAAATCCTTACGCTTACGCCAAGGCGACTTTTTAAAAGCAAACTATATTTTTGGTTTTTCTTTCGTTTATATCATAAATATCGTAGTTCTTGCCGCAGGATTTACTTTCATTTCCGCAAATTTTTCTTTTATTAACTTCTGCAATAACTCATTTCAGGCCGCCTCAGATATCTTTGGCGCCGTATTCAGGCAGCTTTTCCTTTAAAATTGACAATAGCTGTATTTGATGATATGATTTAGCTAAAATTATGTTCGGGAGGAGTGCCAGAGTGGTTGAATGGGACTGCCTTGTGACCGAGCGAAGCGAGGGAATCCCGCGAAATGAAATGAAGCGGGAAAAACTTTTCGGTAGGTTTATGGAAGGTTGGCAGAGTGGTTGAATGCGGCGGTCTTGAAAACCGTTGTGACCTTTGGTCACCGGAGGTTCGAATCCTCCACCTTCCGCCAAAATTTTGTGACAAACAGCAAAAACCAAGGGAGGTGGGTATATGATTATAGAATACACGGTTTTTGATTGGCTAAAAGTAGCTTTTTTATGGATTAGCCCAGCTTTGTTTATTATGGGTACAATTCTTTTGCTTCTGTCTTTAGAGAAATACAAGAAGTTAGAGGATAACTTAAACAGAAACCTGGGCGGGATTCAAAAGATAGTTATGCCCAAGATAGAAACTAATATTTACACCTTCCACGAGTGGCTATTAAGTAAAAAAGTTATTGTGGGCCTGATTTGTATCATTTGTTCTCTGGTATTTTT
Organism: Omnitrophica WOR_2 bacterium RBG_13_41_10; assembly: GCA_001805465.1. Taxonomy (GTDB): domain Bacteria; phylum Omnitrophota; class Gorgyraeia; order Gygaellales; family Profunditerraquicolaceae; genus RBG-13-41-10. Next base: position 88,936 of record MHGH01000005.1, read on the forward strand.
TGTACTTTTAAAGGATTAAGCGTAAAGAGAGCTGCTTAAGAACGGAAGGATGGCTGAGTGGTTGAAAGCGATCGCCTCGAAAGCGATTAGGCCGTAAGGCCTCGCAGGTTCAAATCCTGCTCCTTCCGCCAGAACCCTTTATTTATAAAAATTTTGGTCGTCTAGGATAAGCAGCATTTCTTTATCACGCTTTAACAAAACTATAATTCTTAGGGCAAAAAATTACAAGTATAGACCTAATCCGAATGGTACTTTTAAGATTCGTTACCATAGTAAAGAAGCATTCCAAAAGTTAGATAGTCTTATACGTAATGTACTAAGATAGTTGGAGAGGTCGCGTAGAGGCCGAGCGCGCGGGTCTGGAGTACCCGTAATCCGCAAGGGTTCGAGGGTTCGAATCCCTCCCTCTCCGCCAGTCGAGACAGCCCTGCGATTTTGCGATGAAGTCGTAGGGCTTTTTATATGAAACTAAAAGACTTGTGTCTTTTAGTTTCAGGTTCGAGCCGCAAATTTTCAAAAAATCTTTTTTGGGGCTTAAAATTTCCTGCCAAGCGACAGAACCAGCTTGATTGCAAGTAGTTACGAATTGTTTTGCCGGTTCGAGCCACCCGCCGCCGCTTTTCTCTATCTCTTTGAGTTTACCCTCTAAATCTTTCTTATCGTTGAACAGTTTTGCCTTCCTCTTAGCGTATTCTTCCTGAGTAATCTGGCGGTCAATGAAGATGTCAACAAGGCGCTCAACCTTTGTATCAAATTCGCTGATACGGTTCTTAATACCTTGAGATAGAGAAGAGGATGCTTTGCTTTCCTCTTGGAATAGTTCATCAAAACGGTTAATCATTTTGCCTTTTGTTGTATCGTCTATATAAACTTTTTTGATTGCTTCGTTTATCTGGGAAAGCAAAGCCTCTTCTCTAAGAAACTTTTTGCTCAGGCAGGGGCCTTTCTTCTTGGTGCAGCGGTAGTAAATATGGCCTTTCTGTTTCTCGGCGGTAATAGCGCACCCGCAATATTCACATCTCATTAATCCGGTAAACCCGTATTTGATTTCTGTCTTCTTATGATTCCTATGGCGATTGTCTAAAACAGCCTGCACACTATCAAAAAGTTTCTTAGAGATAAGCGGCGGGTGGCTTCCTTCATACATTTCATTGTTAAATTTAAATACTCCGTAATAAATCGGATTCCTTAATAATCTTGCCAGTTGCGACTTACAGACAGGCTTGCCCATACTTCCTGTTAGGCCCCACCTGTGGATTTCTTCAACCATTGATGAGAGGGTATAATTATCTGTGGCGTAGAGTTCAAATATTTTCCGCACAAACTGCGACTTTTCAGGATCAAGGTAGATATTATGCTCCTTGTAGTTATTCAGATAGCCAAGTGGGGCCCAATTAGGCCAGATACCGCGCCTTAATTTTTCCCTCATCCCACGCTTGATATTTTCGGAAAGATTATCAACATAATATTTAC
>MHGH01000005.1:90549-90705 GCA_001805465.1 Omnitrophica WOR_2 bacterium RBG_13_41_10
TGTCTGGATGCCATGCCAAAATACCGTCACAAACGCCCGCCTCAATCTGTTTAACCATAAAATCAAAGATAGGCCTGCCGGGTTTCTTAGCGGTCTTTGTCTCAATAAACTCTTCCACTATAAACAGATTTTCTCTTTTACCGTATTCCCTTAGTT
>MHGH01000006.1:0-5185 GCA_001805465.1 Omnitrophica WOR_2 bacterium RBG_13_41_10
TAACCCCTGCCTGCCGGCAGGCAGGGATACGGGCCTCGCAACCGTTACTCTTACCGTAACTCCGAAGCTGCATACAGCGAGCAGCCACCCCTTGCTATCCTGCCAAATCAGCAGTATAATCGCCTCACATCGCAAGTTTTGCCCCGTCATCACTCCCTAATATTTACATGGGAAAATGGAGGGTGCGTGGCCGAAAATCAAAAAATAAGGGTTTGTGGATAGGGCCAATCTTTGCCGGAAGGCGGGGTTGGTTCTTTAGTTTATACAGCCGTAGGGGCCGGACCCCTGTGCCGGCCCGATGAGCAGAGGACAGAGGAGAGAGTAGAGAGAAAAGAGTAGGGATGCGAGATACTAGATACGAGATGCGAGATAGGAAGAGGGCAGGGGAGAGAGAAAAGAGAAGATAAAAGTAGAAGAAAAGTCGCTGTCACTTTTTGCAGTTTATGATAGATAAAGAAGAAAATAGATTGATTTTGTTTTTAGATGAATCTGGCGACCATAGTTTGACTAAAATCGACCCGCAATATCCTATGTTTGTTCTTGCGGGTTGTTTATTTGAATCAGGGTATTATGAAAAGACAGTCATTCAAGAAATTTCTATTTTCAAAAAGGAATTATTCGGGCACAGTAAAATAATTCTGCATACCGATGATATCACACGCAACAAACGTGGCTTTGAGAAAATAAAAGAAGCAGATTTTCGGCATAATTTTTATCGAAAACTTAATGCGCTATTAAACAAATTGGCTTTCAAGATTATAGCTTGCGCAATTAGAAAAGATGACCATTTTGAAAAATATGGTTTAGCCGCAGTAGACCCGTATATGCTATCGTTGGATTGCCTTGTTGAACGTTTTGTTTTTGAATTGGAAGCAGTTGGTAAACAAGGAATTATTATTGCAGAGTCTCGAAATAGTATATTGGATAATCAGTTAGAGTTAGCTTTTTTAAATCTTAAAGTGCAAGGCACCAATTATGTTTCTGCCGCAAGAGTAAAGAAGAGTATTGCGCAATTATTAATTAAGGAAAAGAAAGAAAATATTGCCGGCCTACAGATAGCCGATTTAATCGCAAGCCCTATAGGAAGGAAGGTTTTAGGTAAGAAAAATCAGATTGATTATGAGGCGATCGAGAAACGGTACCGGAGTAAAGGGGGCAGGTATTTAGGCTTTGGCTTGGTTATTTTGCCAAAAAAATAAGGAGGACCCGCTACGCAGTTCCCCCTTCTAATTTCAAATAAAATATACTACATTTAAACGGATTTGTCAAGGATATAAAAATGAAGAAAATGGAGGGTGCGTGGCCGAAAATCAAAAAATAAGGGTTTGTGGATAGGGCCAATCGTTGCCGGAAGGCGGGGTTGGTTCTTTAGTTTATACAGCCGTAGGGGCCGTACCCCTGTGCCGGCCCGATGAGCAGAGGTCAGAAGGCAGAAGTCAGAGGACAGATGACAGAGAACAGAGGACAGAGTAGAGAGGAGAGAGTAGAGAGGAGAGAGAAAAGAGTAGAAAGCGGGATACGAGAGGCGGGAAGTAGAAGAAGGGGCGGTGAAGTCTTTTCTAGCCTCTTTTTCGTATTTTAAAAAGTAAGTAAATACTGACGATGAAGAAAATAGAAGAATTAGAAAATATTGGTAATAAGTTAAAAAAACGCAAATTAAAACAATTCATGGTTTTTAAGAGTACCATTGAAAACAAATTTATTTTTTCAAGATATTGTTTGGATAGAATTAATGAAATAAAACGGGAAGGAAGTATGTCGGACCCCGTTCGTATAGATTTCTATATCGACTCTTTTTTTATACATGCTTTTAGTATATTTGACATTTTAGCGCAAATAATAAATTTAATATTATTAATTGAACGAAAGCATAGAAAAGTTTCATTCGATTTTTTAGTAAAAAAATTGACAGCTAAGGCAAGCTCTAAAAATAAAAATATTCTTTCTAAGCTCGCGCGCATTAAGATTCAACCTTGGTTTCAACAATTGGAAGACTTCAGGCATTGTGCTTTGCATAATAGAAATATATATAGTGAGGATATTATAAGACGAAGAAGGGGCGGCTATTTTTCAAGCAGCGCGTCTACATACGAAAGATTTCTAGCTAGTGACCCTTGGTCGTGGTCGCCTAAAACTTCGAAAAAACGGGAGGTAAAAACTTATTGTGATGACATTTTAAGCAAAACACATCAAACTGTGCGTAAAATTTCGAGGGATTTAGAGGTTTTTAAAAAAGGAGGCTAAAATGGAAGGACAGGAGAACATTAAGATACAAATCGAATTAGATAAAGAAAAGGCTGGAGGGGTATATTCCAATCTAGCTTTTATACATCATACGGAAACAGAGTTTATTTTAGACTTTTTATATTTACAACCACAACAACCCATAGCTAAAGTGCAGGCTAGGGTTATAACTAACCCACGCCATGCAAAAGCAATTCTAAATGCCTTAAAAGAAAATATATCCAAATATGAAAAAAAATATAGCCAAATTGAGGCTTCTGAAAAAATTGAAGACAAAACAATAGGTTTTAAATAACGCCTGGGAATAATAGGGACGGTTCTGTTTTTTGGCTTTAAAACAGAACCGTCCCCAATATATCACGGGTAACTGTTCTTGGATATTATGTCGAATAAGCTAGAAAAGTGTGGAATCTGCGGTTGCATAGTTCATCGGCGGGGGCACTATGCCGAGCCAACGATAGAGGGGCGGTCTCATGCAACAAGGCACCATTATGTAGCCGAAAGGTTTTTCGGTCGGTCTAAAAATAGAAAAAATACACAACGCGAAGGCGTTTTTAAAAAATGCCCCTGGAATCAAGAAAAGCAATCTACTGTTTTTTGTTATGAATGCCATGAAGAATTAATTCATAATCCTGTATTTCTTCCAGAGGACATCAAATTATTTGCAGAGCTTGTAGAATCAAGAAATCTTAATGAACATGGGAAGCGCAAGGGTAAGGAAAAAATAGCAGGCAGAATACAGCTATTACATGAGATTATTGCAACAGGTTTGAAGTCCTTAAAGAAGGAATAACCGGGTTAGTCCTTGAAACTTGTAGCTATTTTATTAAACACAAAGGAGGATGGTATGATCATTATTTGGAGCGCAATTACCGCAATCGCCACAGTAGTGATAGCCATATTTGCATGGGTAGATTATTTATTGTATAAAGCTATTCAAAGGAGAGATGAAGAATATAAAAACCAAACAAAAAGTTTTTTTCAGGCATTAGTTATTTCGAATCTAGTCTACACAGGTCAAGTTACCGAGCAAGCTATTGCGCAATTTAAAGCATTTTATAAGGGAGCAACAAAAATATTTGAATAAAATAAATTTTAATCGAAAAACACAATACTAGGGATGGCGGGGTCACCTATGGAAATAAAAGTCAAGAGTGAATAGGAATAACGGGATTAAGCCTCAATATTAGAAATTAACTCCGTCTTTTGCTAGCCTCATAGGTTAAATGGTATTGCCATCAGGGGGGGGCAGTATACATGTTAGCAAGATTCGATCTATTGCTACCTTTTTTAATTACAATTCCTGAAGGAGAAAAATTTTCTATTTATCAATGTAATGATGAGGGCTACGAAATTCGTATTTTTCCCCCTATAAAAACTGACGTCCCTGTCCATCGAGATGATTTAAGTGAGCTTTTAATTAATGGTAACCCCGCTTACCAAGCTAATGGTCTTAGAATTTATTTCAAAAAAGATAGTTTTGATCGTAGAGTAGAAGTCGAATGCGATCCACCATATACGCTTATAACCAGAACAGTTAACTCATTTTTACTGAAACTTCGCTTTGTAACTCGATATAGCAAAATACACCCCATAAATCCATCTTCAACATCTTGGCATCTAAGATATCTTAACGATGATGAGTCGGAGTTAGAAATGAAGGAAGGATTAGTTAGAGGTAGAGGTGCTAAATTCTTTACCTTTTCTTGGCATGTTGTAAATAATGATATTTGGAGAGAGATATTTGAATTACCTTTGAATTATATTACTCCCCAATGGGACAATCTCCTTCTTGATGCTAATGCGGCTTTGCCTGCAATCGGGCCTTCAGTTGTATTGGCCGCAACTGCATTAGAAGTATTTATTTCATATATTCTCAATGAATTGTCTAAGAATAACTCCATCCCGAAAGATCTTTGGGATTGGATAAATAAGAGAGATTGGTGGCTTCAGGAACCAACAACTGAAGAGCGATTTGATATTCTATTAAAAGTTTTTTTAGGAGTTTCGCTTAAAGAAAATGATGCTTTATGGAAAGTTTTTAAGGATTTGAAAAAAGCAAGAAATTCATTTGTTCACGAGGGGGTCGCTAAAATCGGGAAAAATCCAATCTCGGGAGAAGAGGCACAAAAATTATTGGAGAAGGTAAGTGAAATTGTAAAATTTATAAAAGATAAATTGCCTAAGGATTTGCAATGGCCAGAATACAAGTACTCAATAAATGTAACAGCAAAGAAGAAAATTGGTTTTAAAACAATGGGGCCAACGGCCTTTTCGGCTTGAAAACCAATTTCCATTCGCGCAACTTGGAATCGGTTTTTAAAAATTCCGGGGACACGTACCTAATTATTAAAGATAGTAATTAATCAGCGAGTTCGGTACATCTCCCCCAAATTATATTAAGGAGGCCGAACGAGGGTTGGCGCCGTAGTATTTCCTATGCAGATAATACTTGTTATCATTTTTTTTCTCATATTTACCTCTTCCTGCTGTCATCCCGAAACGATCATACTTAAAAGTGGCAAAGCTCTTGAAGCAAAGATTATTGAACGGACCGATGAGTATATAAAAGTTGATGTGAGCGGCATACCCGTAACCTATTATTCCGATGAGATTGAAAGCGTTGATGGTGCGGAGTCTGTGCGAGAAACTATTGAATCTCTTGAACCACCCAAATCATTTCTTCCAAGAACGCCCGAAGAGATTTTTGAAAGGTATGCATCTGCGGTAGTCAGAATAGAGGAAGAGGAGAACCCTCTTGAGAATCCCAGCGAAGTGGGTTTTATCCTAAGGGAAGATGGGATAATTGTGACTAATTTCCATGTATTTGTAGCTCATGGATTACAAGGGTTTCATGTTAGATTAAAAAATGGTCAAGTTTATCCTATGGCATCAGTAGTAGGATATGACTTTATGCGGGATATTTTTGTATTCAAAATAA
>MHGH01000006.1:5204-5399 GCA_001805465.1 Omnitrophica WOR_2 bacterium RBG_13_41_10
AGTATCTTTGGGCAATTCGGCGGCTATACGCAAAGGCGACGGGATGATTGCAATAGTAGTTGGGCAAGATGGGAAATACGAATTTTTTGAAGGAGAGGTTTTGGAGAAAGAAAAATGGTACAATGCACAAACCTTTCTTCGCACTAATCTTATTGGCGGGCCGGGAGTGAGCGGAGCACCGGTGTTTAATAGAGA
>MHGH01000006.1:5516-6603 GCA_001805465.1 Omnitrophica WOR_2 bacterium RBG_13_41_10
AAAAAAGGCAGCGGAATTAGAACCAGCAATTGTCGAAACCGTTGCCAACCTTGCGGTAGCATATATGACCAAGGGCATGTATCCCGAGGCTCTCGCAGCCGCTGAAAAAGCAATATCTATGGAACCAGATTACTCATCTGCATATCAAACAAGGGGATTTATTCTTTTAAATGTAGGCCGCTATAGCGAAGCAAAAGAAGCTTTCCGGCAAGCAATTGCTATAGACAATAATCTTTGCCTTACGAATTTATATCTTGCGGCTATTTATAGCCGAGAAGGAAATCATATCTTAGCACAACAGCATTGCAATAAAGCTAAAGAAGACAATTGTGAAGTAAAGTATGAACTTGAACAGGAATTAAAGCAGATTGGCCTTCAATGTGAAGGCCTTATCTATTAAAAATCGGCACATAAATGAGGGGGCCGCGGCCTTTTCGGATTAAACCAATTCCAACCTCGTAGGTTGGAATTGGTTTCAATACTTAATTGGGAAATACGCACGATGCCTCTAGAATTTTAAGACATTATGTTAAAATAAGCCAAAAGGGGGTATGATGGAGAAGAAAAAAATGTCTCAATTAGCCTTAGCAAGTTTTATTATAAGCATCTGCTCTGGTATTTTTCCGATGCTTTTGAGTTTTGTCGGATCTTATTTTAATATACCTGTTTTTCCTTTTGCAGGTTACCTCGGTATTTTTTTCGGTATTTGCGCCGTTGCCTTCGGTATAGGGGCTTTAGTCATAATCTTTAGAAATAAAACTACTCTTTCCGGGTATACAAGAGCTATCTTAGGTATTGTTATAGCTATTGGTTTTTCTTGCGTGTGGTTTGATATTGCTCGGGCCGCCTCTAAATAAAATAAACCAAAAGGACAGCGGCCTTTTCGGCTTGGAAGAATTCCGGGGACACGTACCTGATTATATAAATATCCGTCTCGTGACAACTCGGCGCCCCGCTGTACCCCGCTTCATCCAATATAACGGGTGTGGGGCCTGCGGGTGTGGGAGCGGGGACCCCGCTGTATATAAATATAGAGGTGCGGGGAGGGGGCAGCGACCTTATCGGATTAATGTCCGTCGGAATAACG
>MHGH01000006.1:6619-8789 GCA_001805465.1 Omnitrophica WOR_2 bacterium RBG_13_41_10
TTGGAAATGAGCGCCGATTCTGTATAAAGCATTTCAAGGCAGCAAAAGCCAGGAGGTGAGCAATGGGCAATATAGCGGGGTATCTGGTGTTGGTGACGATTTCGGTTTGCGTGTTTTTGCTTGTGTATCTGCCGACGAGAAAAAGCCTTGGCGGGCTTCTTGATGCCGCCTTGAAACTTCCCGCAGGAACTACCTTTTACTTACGGGTATATTCCATTCTTCTTCTCTTTATCGTTTTGGCAGCTATTGCCGATGGAAACCTGGATCTTGAAAAAGACGCGAAATTTATGGAGTATATCTGGGCTATAGGCGCCAATCTCGCTACTGTTTTTCAATATATAAGCTTCATGCTTCTGGGCTACGTTATTCTCATCACCGTGTTGGTAGCGATACTGAAACGGCAACAATGAGTAACGAACAGTATCTTATTGTTTCATACTTTACGGTATGCGCTGGTTGCAGTATGGTCGCGCTGGGGGTGTATGTGTGGTTAAAAGGCAGCCTGCATCTGACCCTCCAGGCTTTCTCGAAGAAGAATTTTAGCCGCGTGCTTGGCAAGCTCTTTTTTGTGGGCATTGTGCTGCCTGCGCTGGTAGGCTTTTTTTCAGTAACGTATAAATCCTGCTCAAAGGATGTCTATGAGGAAGTTATTGCCGACCGTTCATATCTCATTGAAAGAAATCGGGAGCAAGTCGCGACATCCCTACAGCATATAATTGGCGCCGTTATAGTATGGAGTGTTATTGTCGGCGCGGGCCTTTGTTTATTCAGAGAGCATTGATATGGAGCAGTAGGATAGTGGGGTCAGACTTTCAGACGTCAGATAGATTGGCCAAAACCTAAAAAAGACAAACAAATGAATGAAACGGCAAAGAAGATTATAAAAAATGTGCTGGGGATCGCGCTTATTATTGTTTCCGGATGCGTATGGCTGTGGCTGGGGTCGGTAGGGCTGGTTTTGGCGCGCTATAACTATGAACTCAATAACACTTTAGGCGCTCACTTTGGATTAATCGTGTGTGCTGTTATTTTTTGGTTTATTTATAGAACAGGGCGCAGAATGCTGGGCAACGGCACAGTGCTCAAAATTTTTCTTATTGTTTTTTGGCTCGTGGTCATCGGTATCGTAGGAATTAATCTTTTTATACCGGATATTTGGCTGAAATAAAACCTTGTTCCAACAGACATTAATTGAAACTTGACACTGGTAACTTGTTACCTTTTTAATAATGACCATGGAGGTGGGGTATGAAAACACTACTCTATGTTTTATTGTGTATCTTTCTTTGCTGCGCGGCAGGATATGCCCAAGTCCAGTATCCCGAAGCCATACCGAATTCCAGCTTTCATTCTCAGGATGCAGGCTTTGCCCATGGGAGAGTGAGCTTCGTTACCATCGGCGGTAAATACAGGGCGGATTTTAATATTACTAATGACACGAGCGAGCCAATAGATTTTACCAATGCGCAATATTCTGCCTTGGCTGTTGACGGTTCCGAGCATAAACTGAAATTTGGTGAAGTCAATTATAATTCAGGCAGCCTCAACCGCAACATCGCCATTGGCGGTGATACTATCGGCATTTACTGCTATAGCCCGGTCTCGCCGGATAAGACAAAGCTTAAAGAGATTCAGGTACGTTTAAAAGATAACCGTCAGATTCGGTTTGTGCCGGATTAACGGGGGCAGTGGGCTTGCCCCGAAATAGTGGACAACAATGAACCAATTTCCAACCTCGCAGGTTGGAGTTGGTTTCTAAGAAAATTTGGTAATAAAAGTGAACGGTTCTATTTTTAAAAAATTAATATCAATCATATTTTTATCGCAGCTTCCCTTTATGCTCCCCGCTGAAACGGTCATCCTCAAATCAGGAAAAGAAATTGAAGGAACTATACTTCAGGAGTCAGATAAGTCTATCACCATAGATTTTTATGGCACCCCTTTAAAATACTATCGCGACGATATTGCCTCGATTAATGGCCAGGGTCCCGATATCGAGGGCTTAGAGGCCGGCCCTGGTATCGGGGATGAGCAGCCGCGATACAACCATATCGATGAAGTCCTGTATGTCCCCGAGGAGGATATCGATTTAACCGCTGCCATCCTTACAGCCTACAAGACCTGGGACTCTTCGGTGGATATTCAAAAGTACCTCAAGCGAATCAATGCC
>MHGH01000007.1:0-280 GCA_001805465.1 Omnitrophica WOR_2 bacterium RBG_13_41_10
CATCCACCACTAAAATTTTTTTTGCCATAACAACTCATTCTCCTTTTAAGACCTTCGCTGCAACAACTTGCCTATTGTGGATAACAAATCTTCCAAATCAAACGGTTTGGCAATCGATACTAAAGCCAATTCCTCCTGCCTGTCTTCTATTTTGATTAACTCTTCGGGATAGCCGGACATAGCTATAATAGGGGTCCTTGAGGTATCTTTATTACTCCTGAGCCTGCCGATAATCTCAAAACCGCTTGTGTCTTTAAGTTTCATATCTAAAATTACCAGG
>MHGH01000007.1:317-2896 GCA_001805465.1 Omnitrophica WOR_2 bacterium RBG_13_41_10
GGCCTTTTTCCGAACATGTTACGCCATACCCTTTCTTTTCCAAGAAATTTTTAATTATATCGAGCATAGCCCTGTCGTCATCTATTACTAAAACTTTATCTTGGGCCTTAACCGGCAAGATAAACCAAAAGGTTGTGCCCTTGCCGAATTCCGATTCTGCCCAAATCCTGCCCTTATGCTTTTCAATTATCTCTTTAGAAATTGCCAGGCCTAAGCCTGTGCCGCCGGTTTTTCGCTCGGTGATTTTTTCTAACTGCCTGAACTGCTGAAACAGGCTTCCTATATCTTCTTCTTTAATCCCCGGACCGCTATCTTTCACCGAAACCTGAATGCTATTATCCCCGCGGCTTGAGGCAATAACGATACTGCCCTTTTCCGTAAATTTAATCGCGTTACTCACCAGGTTCGTCAGCACCTGAACAATCTTATCCCGGTCAAAGTTCACCCGCGGCAGACCCTCCCCGAGCTGAAGGACAAGCCCTAAGCTCTTCTTATCTGCTAAAGGCGCCATGGTATGATGGACTTCCTTGGCCAATTCATTGATATCGTTCTCTTGAATATTAAATACCATCTTATGCGCTTCGAGTTTCTGAAAATCCAAAACATCATTAATTAACCTGGTGAGCCTATCCACGTTTCTCTTGGCCAAATTCAAAAATTCTTTTTGTTCTGCATTAAGGACGCCAGCTGAACCGTCTAAGACAATGGCGATCCCTTCCTTGATAGCGGTTAGAGGCGTTCTTAGCTCATGCGAAACCGTAGAAGTAAAATCTGATTTTACTTTCATGGCCTCTATAAGCGCTCCCTCCGCCCGCTTGCGCTCGGCGATTTCTTTAGCCAATTCCGCTGCCCTTCCCTTTTCATTTTCTGTTGCTGCTTCTGCTACCACTACGAGCTCTCTCTCTTTTTTAAGAGAAACACTTAAATCCTCGGCCATTTTATTAAATGCATGGGCGAGTTGGCCTATTTCATCTGCGCTTTTCACATTAATTCTATAGTCCAAATCTCCCTGCGCAATATGCTTGGTCGCATCCACTAATTGGCTGATCGGCTTCGTTAATGCCCTGCCCATAAAAAAGGCGACAAGCAAACCAGCCGCTACAGCTACAACTACGCTTATTAAAATTAAATTTTGGCTCTTTTTTGCCACAATAAGCGCATTTATGTCAGAGGCCTTAATACTGGCCCGGACATCATTAATCATTTTACCCAACGCAGCATTAGTCTCTTTGACTGTGGCCATGGCAAGTTTTTCCATATCGAGAGCGGATGAACCAGTCGGGTCAACTTTAATTTCTTTGGCATAAACGCTTACCGCCATTTTAAAACGCTTGGCAGCGGTGATGAATTTAGCTACTTCGCCCCTGTCCTTTTCTGATACCGTATTATGCAAGGCCGCGGCTTTCTCAATCACCTTATTCATCAGAGCTATGGCCAGGCCGATATCTTCCCGCTCTCCTCTGGAAAAAACAATGAAGATTTCTCTGGCATTTAAAAAGTCTTCCCTGATAGAAGCTATGTTTTCAAGCGTGGGGTTTTTTTCTTTCAGGACTGCAGAGAGGCCATCTATAATCTTTGCCTTGCTGAGAAAAGAAAATATGCCCATCACCACTATAATCATAATTATTATTACCAGGCCTAAATTACGGGCCATTTTAAAAGACATAGTCATAGCCAGATTCAATATACAAATTGTTCCGCTAAAATATCCAAATCTATCCCTACCGTAATAGCTCCGATGGCCTTGTGAGTATCAGGATCAAGGACAGGCGCGGAAACCTGAACTGAATATCTCTCTGAGCTCTCATCAAAAACAGGCTCATCAATAAAAACAACCCCTTTGCCATCGGCAAATGATTTAATGAATTTATCTTCATCGCCCTGCCAATAGTCTGTGGTTTTATCTGTCTCTGCCACAATGTTGCCTTGTTTATCCATAACGAATATCTCGGAATAAAGGTTCCTTTCTCCCCTGGCTGCATCCTTTTGAAATTTCTTTAAATAGTAAGCGCACGCGTTGTTCAAAAACCCGGTAATCCATTCATCTATGCCTTCTGTCGCCCGCCATCTCTTATCCAACTGTATAATTTCATCCGGGGATTTTACCGCTTTCTTATTCGCCTCTCTCACCGCGTTAACCAGTATAGGCTCCTTAGCCAAAGGCAGGATCTTTTTATGCGTTATCCGCTTAACGACATTCAATATCTCACTATCCATTGCCGAAGCTAAATTTACAGCGATTAAAAAAAGTATTGCGCCTGCAAGAGTTACAACTCTCTTTATCATCTTCCCCCGGCTTATTGTTTTCATTATTGGCTAAAACTTAAAGTAAGTTCCTCTGATACATCGCCCGCACCATAAAGAGGCTGAGTTGTTTCTAAAATGGGTTCTCTCGCCGCGATTTCATGGCGAGAAACACCGAATTGGTAACTTTTACCGGTAACGAATTGAATATCATCCGCATGGCCTGTATTTAAAGCCCGCGCAAACTCAATAGTCCATTTACCATCATTGTAGATACCTTTGGCCCTGATATCTGCCCTGCTGCCCGTAGGAGCCTGAATTTTAAAATTCGGCAA
>MHGH01000007.1:2997-3345 GCA_001805465.1 Omnitrophica WOR_2 bacterium RBG_13_41_10
TCTTCATGGCTTTGGGAATTTCGGCCAAGCTCAGCGAGTCAATTTTGTCGTCGGAAAATCCTGCCGGGTCGGTCCGGCACGCCTTCCAGAACCAAATATCTGCCGCATAAGGTTCATCAGAGTATACGCTCAAGTCTACAGGCTGCGGCTGCATATTCCACTTAAAGACAAAAGTATCCTCCCGCTCAGGACCTTGCTTATACATCTGGTCATTCTTATCCCACGCCCATCGCTTGTGCTGTCTGGATTCGTCCGGATCAGGAAAAACAACCAAAAAGAAAATCTCCTTATCGGTATAGACAGCCTTCAGAGTCATATCAATATCGGCTATCTTATCATGGGTAATTA
>MHGH01000007.1:3460-5188 GCA_001805465.1 Omnitrophica WOR_2 bacterium RBG_13_41_10
GCAAACTAGTAAACTGAGATACAATATTATCCCTTTCTTCATCTTAAGTACCCTCCTTTTCTTTTGTATCCGCGGTTAAGCCCGCAACTTAAAATAACGTCTGCCACTCCATCCTGAGTATATCATTATCCACTTCGCCAGCCGCACCTTTGGTATCTTCTCCATTAAACTCATACTCAATCTGAATCTGGTTCATTTTATTGAAATACCAGATAGCGCCTAAAGTCGCTTGTTCTAAATCCCAGGTATAAGAATTAAAGGTAGGGCCGATATCAAGATTAAGCTGACCATACCGGGCGTAGAGGTCTAGTTTCTTATTCAGCAGTTTTAAGATTCCCATGGTATACCAAACGTCTATCCCCAAATCACTGGTTTTACCATGCATATACTCTCCCCTTAGTTCCAGAGGAACATTATTAAATTTATAGGTTATATCTGCGCCAAACCTCTGTTTTTTATCATCAGTGCGGGAAGTACCGAGGTAAGTATTAAGCGTAGAGATATCTGCACTGCTAAGTTTACCCACCGATACTGAACCGCCCATTTGTAGCTCTTTTATCGGCGCTATGGTTGAGCGCAAAGAAAATTCCTTTTGTTGGGTATCAGACGTATCACCAGCTCTATCTGCTAAAAATAATACCTGTCTCTTAGCATTGTCTCCTGTCTCACGGTTACCTAAATCTGCGCCATTAAATACACCTATACCTAAATTTACAGGACCCAGCAAGCCCATTTTTTTAAAGGAGTTGGTATACTCTAAACCCAACTGCCTCTCACCGGTAAAGGCTCGACCTAAAAGAGCGTAGTCAAGGGACACCCTGTCGCTATCGCCTTGAGGAAGGCCAAAACTCTTTCTGCGAAACCTGCCAGCCTTGAGGGCGCCCTGAATAACCGGAGGCTTTTTATATTGTATCCAACCTTCATTGGCAATTACACTGGTAGGGGTGCATTCCAACTGGCCTTTCATAGATATGTTATCATTGACATCCACGACAATATTAGGTTCGAAATTAGTCAGGCTAAAAGTGCCTTCTTCGCCCTCAAAGTCCTGATACCTTATTTCCAGCTTTCCTCCCAGCTTAATCCCCTTGACCGGCATAGTCGAGGTTACAACTGCGGGTTCTTCCGGAACTGCTTTTTTCACCTCTCCCTGTTTTACCGACATTTCTTTTGCCTTGGCCTGCTCTTGCTCTAATGCCTCTATGCGCTTTAATAAGCCCTGTACCTGTGCCTTTAAAACAGCTATCTCTTCATCAGGCGCTTGCGCCCGCGCAGAAGACGTGCTGAACATCAAAACTAGCAAAAAAACTAATATTAGATTTAATATTCCCCTGGGCATATCTGACATTTTCTCTTCAACCTCGCCCTTTAGCGTTCTTTTCTTCTTAGGAGCATTTTGATTCTTGCCAATAAATTATCCGCATCAAAAGGCTTGGTAACGTAATCATCGGCACCGGCATCGAAGCCCCTGAGCTCGCTTTCCTTATCTTGCCTGCCTGTAAGCAGGATTATAGGAATAACTGCGGTTTCCAGCTTGGACCTTAATTCTTTTGTGGCTTCAAATCCATTCATTTTCGGCATGGTCACATCAATGATGATTAAATCCGGCTTATCTTTGTGCGCATACTCTACTGCTTCTTGGCCGTCTCTGGCCTTAACCACATCGTAGCCGGCACAGGTAAGGTGTTTTTCTAAAACTTGCAGGATATCTTCGTCGTCATCAGCGAT
>MHGH01000007.1:5382-5511 GCA_001805465.1 Omnitrophica WOR_2 bacterium RBG_13_41_10
TGTTAACCTCTGGGCGACAATGAGAATAATCGATGAGGCGATCAGATAAGGCTCCAGGCCTAAATCCAGCAAGCGGGTAATCGAAGCAACTGCATTATTGGTATGCAGGGTTGAGAATACAAGGTGCCC
>MHGH01000007.1:5706-5848 GCA_001805465.1 Omnitrophica WOR_2 bacterium RBG_13_41_10
TTTCTCATCTTTTATAAAATTTAAGGTGGCATAAAGAGTTGAGGTTTTGCCGGAGCCTGTGGGGCCGGTAACGAGGATTATCCCCTGGGGCCTGGTGATTGCTTCCTTATAAACGTTTAATTCATTTTCTTCAAAGCCGACT
>MHGH01000008.1:0-1176 GCA_001805465.1 Omnitrophica WOR_2 bacterium RBG_13_41_10
TATAACCTATTGCAATATATAGGCTTTTATTCCTTCTTTAAACCTCTATGAACCCTTAAAATAGTTTCAATCAAGGTAACGCTTTCGGAAAAATCTTTGTCTTTAGAGAAAAACCCGGATATCCCGTATTGCTCTGCCTCGCTGATCCTTTCGTCAGTGGCGTAGGCAGTTATTAATATCACAGGCAGGTTCTTATTCAGCTTCCTGATGTTTTTCAGCGCCTCTACCCCATCCATTACCGGCATCTGCAGATCTAAGAAAACGATATCCACCGGCTCTTTTTTTACGGTTTCTACGGCCTCCAGGCCGTTACTAGCGGTAACAACAGTATAGCCTTTAGACTTTAGCCAGTATCCGATTGTATAAAGAAAATCCTTGTCATCTTCCACTACCATAACTTTAACCGGGCTATCCATACTTCGCCTCCTCTATATTTTTAGGGAGTAAAAATGAAAACTTACTTCCCTTTCCTACTTCGCTTTCTACCCAAATTTTACCCTTGTGCATTTCGACTATCTCTTTAGTAATCGTAAGGCCCAGGCCCGTGCCTTTGGTTTCATACATCTGGGGGGAACTCGCCTGTTCAAATTTGCCGAAGATTCTCTCCAGGTCTTTATTTTCTATGCCGCAGCCGGTGTCGCTTACGCAAACTTGTATGGCAGCATATTTAAAATATTCATCAGGCATACGCTCATTGAGGCTAATGGTAATATTTCCGCCGCCGGGAGTAAATTTGATGGCATTGCCCACTAAGTTGGTAATTGCCTGTATTACGCGGTCTTTATCAATCTGCATTCCAACTGCGCAAGGCAGGAGTTGCGCCGAAAGAGTTATGTCTTTGGCCTTGGCCCATTTTTCCAAAAACGCGACCGTCGCTGACACCACCTCATTTATATCAAATGGGCCTAGCCTTAGTTTAAACTTGCCCGCCTCTATGGAAGCCATGTCCAGAAGGTCATTTATCAAACTGCGCAGGCGCTCTAAATTATTCTGCGAGTTGTGAAGAAACTTTTTTTGGTCGTCATTTAATTTCTCGGTGATCTCACTGGTCAATATGGACAAGCTCTGCTGTATTACCGCGAGCGGCGTCCTAAGTTCATGTGAAACATTAGCCACAAAATCTGTTTTTAATTTTTCAATTTCTTTCTGCCGGGTAATATCGTTTAAGACCATGAC
>MHGH01000008.1:1218-2336 GCA_001805465.1 Omnitrophica WOR_2 bacterium RBG_13_41_10
ACTTGTTCTTAAAACCCTCTTGGTTGATTCATCCGTGCTTAAAAGTTCTATCTCTTTGGTCAGGTTTCCGTCTTTATCAGGGACTAAATTTTTTGTAAATGTCAGGAGGTGCTCGTCTTTAATGTTATCCCTCAAAGACTTACCCTGGACTTCCTGTTTGTTTACGCTTAATAATTTCTCGGCAGCGGGATTCATAAGCATGACCTGGCCGTTGGAATCAACTACCACCAACCCCTCTGCCATATGGCGAATAATATTTTCTACCCTCTCCTTCTCATTAAGGATTAACTTATGCTGTTTTCTAAGTTCTTCCAGTTCCTTTAATCCACCCTCCATGTCCCGGGCCGCAGATTTCAATCTGGCATTTTCTTCTTTTAAGCGCTCTACTTCTTCGCCTGAGCCCTTTGAGGTTTTAGTGCCGGCTTCCCCGGATATTTTTTCTACTTGCGCGTTAAAATTATCAATATCTTGCCGGGAGAGCCCTGCCTGGACCAGATTATTACTTAGCGCAGCCAAAATCCCGTTTCTGTCCCGGGCCTTAGAAAACAGCCTTTTGATATAGCTTTTCAGGCCAAAGGACCATTTTTTTTCTTTCGCATATTCCGTGCTGACAGCATCAACCAGGATTTGATTAGTATAACCATTGGCGTGCTCATCAATTGCGGACTTTGTATTTTCTATCTCGTCTTTTTCTTTAAGTTGGCCGGTTAATTTCTTAAGCTGCGCGGAAAATCTGGTTATGGCTTTTGCCTGCTCAATTTTTGCTTTAAAGTCTTTGGCCTTGCTGTCCGCAACCAAAGATTCTCCTATGGTATCCAAAATCTGAATAATCCCGGGTGCATTGGCAATTATACTTTTGGCCAAATCTATAATACCATGAGGGTTCTCTAAGAATTGGCGGTAAAGCTCTCCCCTTATTCCCTGGGCTTCGCTGTCGCCCAGGCCGCCCTGCAGGAATTCTTTTAGCTTGCCGCCTAATTCCTCGGCTCTCATTCTATCTTTTTGGACGGCAACCACATCTTTATCTTTTTCGATCTTTATATAAGAAAACAGGTTTACCTTAATATGCTTGATATTATTGTCGATTATAATCTGATTTATGCCGCCCTTTGTTTTTA
>MHGH01000008.1:2361-2516 GCA_001805465.1 Omnitrophica WOR_2 bacterium RBG_13_41_10
CTTCAGGAATAACTCTATCTCTTCGATAGTTAAACCCTGCGCAAAAGTAATGCTTTCCGCCTGAAGTTTTTTAAATTGAGAGACAAATGCGTCCATCAGGCCTTTAAACCTGATAACTACGGGAGAACCTTCGATAAGTATTTTATCTTCCGAGG
>MHGH01000008.1:2964-3283 GCA_001805465.1 Omnitrophica WOR_2 bacterium RBG_13_41_10
ATTCTCTGGTTGTATCCTTAGGATGCGAAGTAATGAAACTAAATTCCTTTAATCCTTTAACGAGGTTAACCAGCTTAATGAGATTAACGAAATTAACCTCCCCGGAGTTATAGGCATTTACGTTCTGGCCTAAAAGAGTTATCCTGGTTATGCCTTTACCCACTGCCTGCCCTATCTCATTCAGGATATCTTTATAATTTCTATTATGTAATTCTCCGCGGACATGCGGCACAACACAATAGGAACAGTAATTAGAGCACCCTTCGGAGATCACGATATAGGCATGTTCTTTGTCCTCGCGGTAGCCTGAATGATAAAT
>MHGH01000008.1:3312-3630 GCA_001805465.1 Omnitrophica WOR_2 bacterium RBG_13_41_10
CCCAGATTTTTCTTTCTAGTATTACGTTTTGCGAATTGTGTATTGTGTTTCCCAGGTCTTTTAAGATGCGCGGGATTTTGTCAATATCCGACGGCCCCACTACAAAATCCACATTAGGCGCTCGCTGAAAAATTTTCTCTTTGTAATTCTGCGCCATGCAGCCAACCACGCCTATAATCGGCCTTCTTGCCTCCGGGGAGGCTTCGCTTCGCTTCGCACTGCTCTTTTCTTTATATCTCACCACCTCCGACCAAACCTTATCCTCAGCGTGCTGCCTGACGGAACAGGTATTAAAGATTAAAATATCTGCCTCATCCG
>MHGH01000008.1:3664-3996 GCA_001805465.1 Omnitrophica WOR_2 bacterium RBG_13_41_10
CAGGCCGCAAATAACCTCAGAATCCCTTACGTTCATCTGACATCCGAAAGTGCGCATAAAAAAAGCCGTCTTTTTACGCATAGTCAAAGCTTATTCCTCTTTAGTAGTCATATAATAATGCATAAAAATACCTTGATCAGGCTCGCCAATCAAGGTATTTATTCAACTGCGCGTAGCTTGTTTAACCGCGTAAAGATAACCTACCCCTGGCAGATATATCTTATTTCAATTTATCTGTAATTTGGTAAATTACGCCAGAAGCAATTGCAGGCTGAGGAAGCCCGAATTTACGCGCAGAAACGGTGATTTGGACGGTCCCATCTTCGAGTTGC
>MHGH01000008.1:4067-4390 GCA_001805465.1 Omnitrophica WOR_2 bacterium RBG_13_41_10
AACGGTTCGGTAATAATCAAGGCAACGAGCTGCTGGACGCTGTTAATATTCTTGTAACTTTTCTTGAGATTTACATCGAAAACCTTAATAACCGGAGTGCCCTCAACGCTATAATCCTTACTGACTATCCTGCCTATGGCTAAATTCGCAATGTCAATTTGTATAGACATCTCTTTAGCGGGTTTTTTTGCTCCTTTTTCCTGAGCCCTTGCCTTCTGCTGTTCGATAATCTTGAGAGAATCTACATTAAGTTTTCCCTCTTTATTTTTAGCCATGCCCACTTCTTTAATTTCGAAGTCTATTGTCTTCAAATGAATCTTTCC
>MHGH01000008.1:4402-4782 GCA_001805465.1 Omnitrophica WOR_2 bacterium RBG_13_41_10
CCCTAAGTCACAGGCAACGCCCATCTTGGGAATATCGACAAGGATATCCCTGGGAAACCCCTTAGGGTTATACATCCTGAAATCGGATATTTTAATCGATTGTCTTATTACGCTTAAGGAAAGGCCGCCTATATGGGTAGGGGCGCCTGTAACGCTACTGGCTACGGTGCCAATGAGGGACTTGATGAGAAAATCTCTGACCAAACAGAATCCTACAATAAAGACAATTACCAGGATTATAATCGTGATTTTCTTCTGCATACTATACCTCCTTTCTATGCCTTACGCTAAATTACCGCAAAACAAAGAAACGGGTTAAAATAAGAACGGTAGTTTTTAGTTTCTCTTCATATACGTACGGCTTTCTGTTCAGGATTCGC
>MHGH01000009.1:0-245 GCA_001805465.1 Omnitrophica WOR_2 bacterium RBG_13_41_10
ATGTTCGGAGTTAATAAAGGCTGGACATATGAATTTCTTTCCAAATATAAGGAAAAAATAAATCTTCCCTATACAATAGTGACACGGGTGTATGTCTTTGACGATAATTTCATTAAATTGCTAAAAGATACAAACTGCGAATTTGTCGGTATCGGCGCCGAAACGGCAAATGAACGATTAAGAAGCATTGTTTTAAATAGAAAAGTTTCTAATCAGGTTTTTTTTGAAACGGGCAGAAAGCTCTA
>MHGH01000009.1:255-489 GCA_001805465.1 Omnitrophica WOR_2 bacterium RBG_13_41_10
ATAAAAAGCAGGGTTAATTTTATTTTTTGTCTTCCCGGAGAAACGTTAGAGGATGCTTTTGATAATATAGAATTTGTGAAAAAAATCAAAGCAACCGATCCCGTTGGGTACTTGTTACAGCCTTTTCCTAAAACCCCCATTTATAATTATGCTGTTGAAAAGGGATATCTTAATAAGGCAGAGTTTAAGATTGACGATTTGGATCCCCTTGTTTACTTCAAAACTCCGATGAAC
>MHGH01000009.1:557-1432 GCA_001805465.1 Omnitrophica WOR_2 bacterium RBG_13_41_10
TGACAAACTGTTGAAAATATTAATCCACATACCAAATAATTTTATATATAGATTATTGCACAAAATAGGAATTGTTCTTTCGCATAAACGGTTTTATAAATTAAGTTATTGGAGATTAATAAAATATTTATTTGCATTAAGAAAAATTGAGAGAGAATAGACAGGTTTTATGATTAAGAATAGGCAGTTACAAATTAGCGTCTGGCCACTTGAGGTAGCACGGTTTTCTATTGCCTGCATTTTGCTATATTTGATTCTGACTTTCTTGGCTAGTAAATTAATACAATGCCCATTCAATGATTTTAACCTGTTTAATCCAGGTTATAACCCTTCCTTATTAATGCAAATATTTTTTTATCCCCTTATTTTACTTAGCGGGGCGGTTATCTTGATGTTCATCCCGGGAGGGTTACTTGTCCCCCTGTTTTTTAAAAAGCAATTCAATCTTTCGGATTTTCTGGCCTATAGCTGGATAGGCAACATCACCTTGTGGATATTGGCAGGTGAGGCATACAAATTCATTACTAAAAAAGCGCTTTATCGCTTTGATTTTATGATAGTGATTATGTTTTTTACCCTTTTCCTGGCGTTATTGTCGGTTATTAAGTTCAGTAGAAAAACGGCAGAGCCATCCTTTGTTTTTAATTTTGATTTCAGGAAGACCTTGATTTTGGGAGCGATTGTTTTAATCGCGCTCTTGATTCTTCATGGGTATTTTGACGGGACCCCGTTAGAACCAGACATCAGCGAGGAAAGATTATTAAGCATTCCGCTTGGCGGTCTCAGCGATGAACTTGAGATAGTAGGGATAACGCAAAACCTAAAGGACCATCTTTTCCCTTACTGGGATTTAGAGTATGCTGATAAGATGGGGT
>MHGH01000009.1:1465-2294 GCA_001805465.1 Omnitrophica WOR_2 bacterium RBG_13_41_10
TTCTCTTACACGCGTTTCTTTTATTTGGAAATTCATTCTTATCTTTTGTTCTCGTTTTTCTCCTTTCGGTAATTATTATGGGCATTCTCAGCTTTAAGGTAGCGCAAATACAAGTGCCTGCGCAGAACAGGTTTTATATTATAGTTATGCCTATATATCTGTCTTTAATACTCTTCCTCTCTCGTGAGCAAGGCATTTTTTTGGCAAGTACTTGGCATAGCCCGGCTTTTTTGCATCTTTTTTTATGTTACTATTTTCTCATCTTAAAGAAATACAGGACAGCATTTATCTTTGCGGCCCTGTGTTCGCTGATAACCTACTCGATCATATTCTTTGTTTTTACAGGTTTACTCATCTTTGGTTATTTATTTAAAGAAGAAAGGAAGGGCACATGGGTTTTATTGAAAAAATATATTTATTTTCTTGCGTTTTTCTTAGGTTTTATCGTCATCTTGGGCTTTTTATCCGGGAATATGGGAACTTATCTTAAGACTTTATCCGTTGAGTATTTCACAAGATTCGACCATTTTGGCCTGGTGGAAAATTGGTTCCCTGAGCAAAGAGGGATTTGGCCGGATTTTAATTTTAGAAATAATCTGCACTTTATTAAGAATTCATTAGTTTCTTCTTTCTTTTTGGTGATTATATTATTTCTTCCTAAAAGAGATAGAATATCCCGGTTTTTCTCCCGCATAGGCGTCATTTATTGCCTCTTTATTTTATTCTCTACCTATAATAACGAGTATTATGTTATCCCCTTGACGTTATTGACAGCGTTTGTCGCTCCCCGCTATTTCTATGAGCTCAGCGTCAGATTAAAAGAAAGACT
>MHGH01000009.1:2315-4000 GCA_001805465.1 Omnitrophica WOR_2 bacterium RBG_13_41_10
AAGATACAGAAAAGGATGAAAATACTCCTTCTAAAACCCATCAATAACACTTATTACGTAATTCAGCCCAATCTCGGCCTGGGATACTTAGCGGCGATAATGTTAAAAAACGGCCATAAAGTCCATATTTTAGATTCAGCAAGAGAAAGATTAGGTTGGAATGGTTTCGCCAGCCGTATCAGGAAAGAAGAATACGACTTAGTGGGTATTCAGATGTTTACCTACGAGATTCCATCGGTAAAAAGGCATATAGAAATTATTAGAAGATATTCGCCCGGTAGCGTTATTATTCTGGGAGGAGCGCATATCAGCGGCGACCCGGAAGGCAGCATGAATTTAGTAGGAGCGGATTTCGGATTTGCCGGGGAAGCGGAAACCGGGATAAGGGAATTCTTGAAGTTATCGAAAGAGGATTGCGCAAATCACGATTTATTAAAGAAGATTCCCAATCTTGTCTGGAGAGAGAACGGCAATGTCATGGTAAATATGCGCGCATCCATCGGGGATCTGGATAAGATTGATTTTCCTGCCTGGCATCTTATGCCTCCGGCGGATTACCCGGCTGCCCTGCACGGTGTTTTCTGTAAAAGAGAACCTGTGGCTCCCCTAATCATATCCCGGGGCTGCCCTTTTGAATGCACTTTCTGCGCGGGAAAGTCCATCACCGGCCGGCTTATCAGGTATAGGAGCATAGAGAATGTACTCAGGGAAATTATTTTATTATATCAGGCGTACGGCGTGAGGGAATTCCACATAGAAGACGATAACTTTACCACAAAAAGAGATTACGTGATTAATTTTTGCCAAGAAATAATTAAATTAAACTTAGGGATTTCCTTTGCTTTGCCGGACGGGGTAAGATTGGATACGCTAGATGAGGAGATGTTGAAATTAATGGAGAAAGCCGGCTTTTATTCTATGGCCGTAGGCATAGAATCGGGAAGTGACCGGATATTGAAACTAATGGGAAAAAATTTATCTAAAGAAATAATCAGGGAGAAGATCGCCCTGATAAAGACGCATGCGCGGCTTGAGCTGACCGGTTTCTTTATGCTGGGTTATCCTACGGAAACGGAAGCGGAAATATTGGAGACCATCGCCCTTGCAAAATCCCTTAACATAGACAGGGCAAGTTTTAATTTTGCAAAGCCCTTCCCCGGGTCACCGCTCTGGGATGTTTATAAAAAGCAAAACGGGCCAGAAATAGATTGGCAGAGATTCTTCTTCTTTCGCAATATAAAGGGCTTATCCGATGTGCCGGATGGAAAATTAAAAAAATTACAAAAAAAGGCCTTTCTGGAATTTTACTTAAGGGCCAGGATTATCCGGGGGCTGATAAAACGCGTTAAATCACTGCGCCAGTTAAAAATAATTATATCTAGGTTAAATGACGCGCTATTTTTGATTAATTCCGGGTCGCGGCCAGGACAAAAAGAATCCTTTATTCCCGCGCCCAAAAGGGCTTTCCCCAGGCACACCGTAAACATCTCTAAGGAGGTATTCGGCATACTTATTGCTGCGATGAAGGATAGATGCGTGTTTTTCGGCCGCGAGATTAAGGAATTCGAGGAGAGATTCGCCGATTATCATCAAGTCAAATATGCCTGCGCTGTATTTTCCGGCAGGGCCGGATTGTGCATGGCTTTGCGTGCGCTTGGTTTTAAAGAGGGGGAAGAAATTATCCT
>MHGH01000009.1:4022-5206 GCA_001805465.1 Omnitrophica WOR_2 bacterium RBG_13_41_10
ACCCCGGAAATTATAAAGGCATTCCGCCTTAAGCCGGTTTTTGTAGATGTTGACCCCGAAACCTTTAATATAGATACTTCTCAGATTGAGAAACAAATCACTTCGCGCACGAGAGCCATTTTCGTTATCCACGCCTTTGGTCAGCCATGCGAAATGGAGCCGATAATGGAGATAGCCAGAAGATATAACCTTAAGGTTATTGAGGATTGCGCCCATTCCTTAGGCGCGGAATATAAAGGGAAAAAAACAGGGACATTCGGCGATGTGGGTATCTTTAGTTTTGCTCTCGGGAAAAATATCCCTTGTTTTGGCGGAGGTATGGTTATTACCGATAGCGATGCGGTCTGGTGGGGGCTAAATAAGGCAAGGGACGGATTCGGCCTCCCGAGAAAACCAGAGGTTTTGAGAATAATTTTGGTGCATGTTATTTGCTATCTTTGCACCCTCCCCGCAATATTTAACTATGTTACATATTTTATCCTGCGGATACTTGGAGCGTTTGGTATTATTCTGTCAACTTATCGAGAAGGTCAAAAATTGCTTTCAGAAAAAGAGATACGGCGCTACCAAAAACGGATGCTCAACCTGCAGGCAAGGGTAGGGCTTTATCAATTGGGGAGGTTGAACGGCATAAATTCAAGATTAAGAGAAAACGGATTATTGTACAATGCGCTTTTAAAAGATAACCAGGCAATAAAGCTGCAGAGGGAAAGCGCCGATATGGAGCGTATCCCTTTATATTATTGTTTTAGGCTGAAAGATATAAACAGGGAAGCATTCCAAAAGAGCTTATTAATGAAAGGGATAGATATAGAGAAGAATCATCTCTCTGACTGCGCTGCATCAGAGATATCAGGGCAATCGGGGAATGTTTATCCGGTCTCAAAGTTATTGTCGGAAAACAGCGTAGATTTGCCCAATAGCATCTACCTAAGAAAAGAAGACATCGGATATATCGTCAATTGCGTCCGGGAAGTAATCAAGGATATTAAAAATGGCCCAGGATAAGCTTATCCATAAGCCGATTTCACTGATTTTGCCTCTTTATAATGAGGCAGAGAATATAAAATCCACAGTATCATCTGTGTTGAGTTTTTTTTCGGATAAAATAGATACTTTTGAGATTATTCTGGTAAATGACGGGAGTACCGACGGGACGCGGGATGCCATTGTCGAATTATGTA
>MHGH01000009.1:5233-13634 GCA_001805465.1 Omnitrophica WOR_2 bacterium RBG_13_41_10
ACCATGCTACTAACAGGGGCTATGGCGCAGCCCTGGCTTCGGGTTTCCAGAAAGCGCAGTATGGGGCAGTCGCCTTTATAGGTGCAGATGGCCAGTTCGATATATCGGAAATAGAGAAACTTCTGTCTTTCTTTCCGGATTATGACATTGTGGCAGGATACAGGGAGAAACGCCAGGACCCCCGGTATAGAGTAGCGCTGGGTAAAGTGTACACGCGGTTAATTGCGCTTCTCTTTGGAGTGTCTTTAAAGGATATTAATTGCGGGTTTAAGGTACTGAAGAAATCAATGCTGGAAAGGATCGGCATTCTCTCAACAGGCGCCCTGGTAGATGCCGAAATTCTAATTAAGGCGAAGGAGATAGGGTGTTCTGTAAAAGAAGTCGCAATAACCCATTTTCCCCGTCTTAGAGGCAGGCAGAGCGGAGCGAGTTTTCGCGTTATTGTGGGGGGCATTTATGAATTAGGGAGATTATTTGTGGAAATGAAATTGCGGGGAAAGATAGATGAACGTACTGCTCATTAATCCACCGGTTAGAAGCGAGAATATTTACGGAAGATTAGCAATATTTTCTCACAAATTGCCTCCCCTAGGCCTTTGTTATCTGGCTTCTTATTTAATCGGATACGGGCATAAGGTGGAAATATTGGATTTGTATGTTTCAAATCATATTAATCTCATTGACTTTATCAATGCATATCAACCCGATATAATCGGAGTAACTTCTACCACGGTTTCATTTCCGTCCGCCAAGAAGACCCTGAAGATTATAAAATCATATTATCCGGAAGTTATTACCGTAATGGGGGGGGCGCATATCAGCGCTGTCCCCGTTGAGACCATGAATGAATGCGCGGATATAGCTATAGGGGTTATAGGCGAAGGAGAAATTACCTTCAAAGAATTAATCGACATTATAGGGCAAAATCAGGATTTATCCGGATGCCGGGGGATTATTTATCGAAAAAACAATAGCATCGTCAAGACACAGCCAAGACCTTTAATTGAGAATCTTGATATGTTGCCTTTTCCGGCCCGTAATCTCCTGAAGGAGTTTGATAGATATTACCATCATTTTTTAAGAGGATACGGCAGGACAGCTTCTATAATTAGCAGTAGAGGGTGTCCTTACGGGTGTGCTTTCTGTACACAGGCGGTTTTTGGCACAAGGGTAAGAGGATATAGCGCCCATTATATTTGCGATGAAATTAAACAGGTAATGCGGGATTTCAGCGCTAACTTTTTTTCCTTTGAAGACGATATTTTTAATTACGACAGGCAGAGATTAAAAGAGCTCTGCGAGAATATATTAAGAGAAGGTCTGAAGATCCGCTGGTGCTGCAGCATACGCATAGATTCTATTACCGAAGAGGATATCGGGCTGATGGCAAAAGCAGGCTGCAAGAAAATCTATATAGGCATTGAGACTTTTAGTAATAGATTGCAGAAATTGATCGGTAAACATATCGAAAGAGAGTTCTTAATCGATAAAATCAGATTGATAAAAAGCTATAACATGGAAGTTAATGCCTCATTTATGTTGGGTTTACCTACAGAGACGAAAGAAGAGATATTGGAGACAATTAATAACGCCAATAATTTGCCTCTTGACGGAGCAGTCTTCTTCTTATACACCCCTTATCCGGGCACGCAGCTTCGGCGCCTGGCAGAAGAAAGCGGCATAATTAGCAACAAATGGGACGATTATTCCAGCCACTTGAGTACGCATGCTTTTTACCCCCGGAGCATCAAGGTAAAGGACTTAGATAGGCTGATTTTTTATGCCTATAGAAGGTTTTATTTGAGCCCGAAGTTTATCAAGAGGAATTATCGGAATACAAATATCTTTAGGCAATTATTTAAATATTTATTTAAAAGAGTAAAATCCTTATTTTAGGATACTATACCCTTTTGGCTCAGGAGACCTTATGGTTCAAGAAATAAAAAATCTCTTTAAATTCAGGGAGCTGATTTTGGCATTGCTGATAAGGGGCTTTAAAGCAAAATATAAGAATTCTTTCTTGGGGATATTCTGGTCACTTTTAAATCCATTATTGAATGTCTTGATTTTTACCTTTATTTTTACGGTAATCATAAAAATAAATATTAAGAGTTATCCTCTTTATCTTTTATGCACTATCTTCCCCTGGAACTTTTTTAATTCCGCCCTGATTAACAGCATAGTTTCCATCGTAGAGGATGACCATTTCGTGAAGAATACCTTTTTTCCCTATGAGGTAATACCCTTGGCGGTAGTGATTACAAACTTCATAAATTTCCTAATAGATTTATTAATCCTGATTCCCGTCCTGCTTCTCTTTGGAAGGGGTATCAGTATAGTCTGGTTTTATATTCCCCTCTTGATATTTATAGGATTTATTTTGACCTGCGGCTTATCTATTTTGGCGGCAGGGATATACGTTACATTCAGGGACCTGAATTTTATTTTGAATTTTTCTTTAAGGCTATTTTTCTATTTTGTGCCGGTAATCTATACTTTGGATTTTATACCGCAGAAGTTACGTTCTATTTATCTTTGCAATCCTTTAGCCGCAGTGATTGACGGTTTTGCCAAGGTCCTTTTCTATGGAAGGGCGCCGGACCTGAAATGGCTCGGCCTTGCTACTTTGGAAAGTATCATAATTTTTACCTTATGTTTTTATGCCTTTCAGAAGATTAAAAAGGCCTTGCCCGAACAATTGTAGAGATGGATAAAGTGAGAGTCAGGATAGAAAATTTAAATAAGAAATTCAGGGTTTTTCACGAATCGCCGTTAACTTTCCAAAGGGCAGCATATAATCTCTTAAGAGGCAAAAGAGGTTACCAGGATATCTGGGCGCTAAAAGATGTGAGTTTCTGTCTGAATAAACAGGAGGCAGTGGGTTTAATCGGGCCGAATGCTTCCGGAAAGACAACGCTCTTAAGGATAATCGCCAGTATCTATGCCCCTACCAGCGGTTCTGTGCATGTAAACGGCAGGGTGGCGGCATTTTTCGAATTGGGCTCAGGCTTTATCATGGAATTTACGGGCATAGAGAATTTATATCTCTACGGAGCGGTATTCGGCCTATCCCGCAGGCAGGTAAAAGAGAGGATACCCGATATTATCGGGTTCTCGGAATTAAATAATTTTCTGGATATTCCTTTAAGGCAGTATTCCTTTGGCATGAGAATGAGATTGGCATTCTCGTTAGCGGTAAATATAGACCCGGATATATTGCTCATTGACGAGACCCTGGCAGTAGGCGATTTGGCTTTCAGGGAAAAGTGCTTCCGCAAGATTGAAGAATTAAAAGCAAAAGGTAAGACGCTTTTTCTGGTATCGCAGCATCTGGATGAAATCGAGCGGCTTTGCGAGCGGGCAATCCTTCTGGATAAAGGGGAGATTAAGGCTATCGGTCCGGCCAAGGATGCGATCAGGGAGTATAAAATAACCATGGGGAAGTAATTTTTCAGGAGGTTTTCTGGTGTCTGATATACCCAAGATTACGCTAAGACAAAAGATTTCGCTCCCTGTTTTCGGAATTATTATTTCGATGGGGTTCTTATTCTAAGCAGTTATGAGAAGGTATTTTATAAGCATACTTATTTGTGGGCTTATTATACTTGCTAGTTTATTGACGCTACGCTATGTTCTTCCGGAAACCTGCAAGAAATTCAAAGAATACGCCGAATTATCATATGTAGCCTTAAAGGATGGAGAGATTGATGAAAAAAGCAGCGATACGCTTGCGTTACAAAATTTAGTTGCTCATGCAGGAGGTGGAATTGAAAATCTCAGCTACACCAATTCATTAGAAGCATTGAATTTAAGTTATAGCAAAGGTTTCCGCTTTATGGAGTTGGATTTTGAATGGACAAATGATGGATATTTAGTCCTCATTCATGATTGGGAAGAAAGTATCCTGCGCCTTTTTAACGCCAGACCACGCCAATACAGTTTAAAGGAATACGAGCATTTAAAGATGATAAATGAAATGACAAGTTTATCTTTAGATGATTTAGCCATATGGATAAGACAGCATCCAGATACCTTCATCATAACAGATGTTAAACGTGATAATATCCGCGCGTTAACTAAGATTAAAAAAAGATTTCCTGAATTAGTCAGGAATTTTATACCGCAAATCTACCATTTTTATGAATATTTCCCAGTAAGAACTTTAGGATATAAACATATTATTTTAACTTTATATGTAGCTGAATATAGTGATAAGGTAGTATTAAAATTTGCTAGAAAATATTCTTTAGCTGCTGTAACTATGACGCTTGAGCGCGCTTTAACTGATTTGCCCAGAGAATTAAAGAAAATAGGTATTCTAACATACGCCCATACTGTCAATAAGATATCGTTACAACGCAAACTATACGCAAACGACGTTTTCGGGGTTTATACCGACTTTTTGACTCCATAACTGGCTTTCGGCAATATGAAAACCAAGGATAATTATTACCACTTCTTAATTTCATTACTCATTATTTTCTTCAATTCAATGGCATATTTTTTATGCTTAAATTCTATGAAGTGTTGGATCCCGTATACATCTTTATTTGTACAATTAATATGTCAAATAAATATGATACTTAACTCACTAGTTTTTCCTTTTTTATTATTATTAATAATTTACTTTTTTAGGAGCGTTTCCTTAATTTTGATATTACATTTCTTTGTTCTGATAGTATTGTTAACTGTTTCAATATACTACAAACAGTTCCAGTCAATTCCTCATATAAATTTAATTAAGCATATTTATTTATT
The DNA here is from genome assembly GCA_001805465.1 of Omnitrophica WOR_2 bacterium RBG_13_41_10. Lineage (GTDB taxonomy): Bacteria > Omnitrophota > Gorgyraeia > Gygaellales > Profunditerraquicolaceae > RBG-13-41-10. The sequence goes on from MHGH01000009.1 coordinate 9,992, forward strand.
GCCTCCGGTTATCCCTCAAATACTCTTTCTATTATTCGGTTTTAATGAATTAATTATTTCTGCAAGTATTGTCCTTTCTCTGGCATTTTCTTTCAGATTATCCCACGATTTTAAAAAAAATCGATTCTATGCAATACCTAAAAAAAAGATTTTAATTTTCTTTTTGATAATAATAATAATAGCATACCCTCTCAAAGCAATATTGATTAATTCCCAGCGCCCCATTACCAAATGGCATCGTGTTCATTTGTTAAAACTACATGGTTTTATCCCCGTGTATTTCAAGCAATTTAGAGAAGCCATATTTAAAGAAAAGAAGATAATTCCCTGGCCAGGAAAAATCAATTTAAATACATATAATACAACTTCCAGAAATAAAAATGAGAAAAATGTTATTATATTACAGGTAGAAACATTTGACGCCTGTCTTATGGATTATCAGATAGGATCAGAATATGTAATGCCTTATATGCATTCTCTTAAAAAGCAAGGCATGTTTTTTAAATATTTTTTTGCATATAATCGAGGTGGAGCTAGCTCTGATGCGGAACTGGGTAGCTTAACCAGTTTGATTCCGTTGGAGACCCACCCCGGCTTTGATACTGTCGATTATCAAAAAATTATCCCTTTAAATAGAATACTTGCCAGAGAAGGCTATTATTGTGTAGGGATTCATGCCAATACAGGAAGGTATTTTAATAGAATTCAATCTTATGCCTTAATGGGATTTGATAAATTTTTTGACCAGGAAGCATTTCAAGGGGAAGCAGCAGGATGGGATTCAAAAGACAAAGTTTTTTTTGAGCAAACTATCAAGATAATCCATTCATTACCCCAGCCATTTTTCGCCTATATTATTACTATACAAAGTCACGGCCCTTTTTGCAACTACTCAACAAATCCAGAGATTTTCGATTTTAGCGGTCTTAATAAAGATATGCAAGATTATATGCTTACCATGCACGAAGTAGACCAAGCTATATCTGTTTTTATAACCCAATTAGAAAAATATGGTTTTTTGAAGAATACAGTTGTTGTAATATATGGAGATTTTGGAAATACTGTATTCTATGATGATTCTCCCGGTGCCTTACATTATTATGGTTCTCACGAGGATGATCTTTATCGTATTTGTCCGGCTGGTAGTCGTGTCCCTTTACTTATTATAGGCCCGGGCATTTCTCCCAGCATAAAATATAAAGTGGGGTCACATATTGATATTAGCCCTACGATTCTAGATTTACTTGGTATTGCCGAGCCGCAGGGATGGCTAGGCAGTTCTTTATTGCAACCAGGTACAGGTAAAGCTGTATTAAACTACGATGAACTATTTGTCTTGGTAAATCAAGGAAATGACGTTGTGGTGGATGATAATTACCATAATTATTCTAAATTTATTGATTATTCTACTTCCATGCTTGATCCCTAACGAGGATAAGGACGTTTGGAGATGTTCAGGTGCCACCTTTAGGGGACTATAAAATAATTATAAAGAAATAATTTCTTAATGTCTGATATACCCAGGATTATGCTAAAACAAAAGATTTCGCTACTTGCTTTCGGGATTATTATTGCTTTGATTATTTTAGAGGTTGCCTTGCGCCTATTTGGTAATTTTTACTTATATGGCCAGGCCCAGCGGAATAAAATTGCGCTAGAGCAGTGGGGAAAATTCCGGATATTATGCCTGGGAGAGTCCACTACCGCTTTGGGAGGGCCGGATTCTTATCCCAGGCAGTTAGGCAGGTTGCTGCGCCAGCGGCTGCCAGGTAAGGGAATCCGCATCGTCAACAAAGCCATCCCCGGTATCACTACTATCACTATCCTTGATAACCTGCAGCATTACCTCGATGAATATGGCCCGCGGATGGTCATCGTGATGATGGGGATCAACGCCCAGGAGCAGTTGCTCTTCCCGGAAATTTCGGACAAGAGCTTATTGCGCTGGGGTAAAGACAAAATAAAGTATACGCGTATATACAAGCTGATGCGTTTCTGTAAAACAGTAATGCAAGAGAAAGAAATATTGCGGAATATTTATCTTCAGCGCGCAAAATTTTATATAGAAACCGATGACGACGAAAGAACCGAGGAGGCGTTTAGGAAAGCAATAAAAACGATGCCCCATGACCCCGATGCTTATCTTGAATTCGCCAGGTATTTTCAGGAAATCAAAGATGACCTGAATCAGGCCGAGGAACAGTTTATGCGCGCCCTGATAGTCAGCCCCACGGCATACGACGAGTACCTCGATTTCGGATTATATTGCCAGAAGCAGGGAAAATACCTTCAGGCAGAGAGGGTTTTTAAGAATATCATCACATTATCGTCGGTCCGGCCGCAGGCGCATACGCAGTTAGGGCTTTTGTATATTTTAGAAGAGAGGTTAGAAGAGGCAGAGAGGGTACTCGAGGAAAATTACGAGAACTTTTCCCGGGATTATGAGGTTATTCTGGCTTTAGCAACTCTCTATCAGGTGCGGGGCAATTTAGCTTCGGCAGAAGAATTATTTTTAAAGGCAGTAGATATCAATCCCGAACCAGAGGCATATATATATCTTAACCAGTGCTATAATTTACAGGGTAAATATGAAGAAGCCGAGGAGCGGTTAAAGAGAGCCTTCGCCAGGTATCCGAGAAATATCGAACTGCATATAGAATTATCCAGGTGTTATACGGCGCAAAAAGATTTTTCCCGCGCAGAGGAGGTCTTAAAGAAGGCATCAAAGATGGACCCGATGGAGGACGAGATATTTGTTGAGCTGGCCTGGTTGTATCATGCGCAAAATAACGAAGTATCGGCTGAGGAGTGCCTGCGCCATGTCCTGAATATAGACCCCGGCAACGAGAGCTTGCTGGATGAGCTGACGAAGTATTACGACAAACGAAATAAATCCCTGGAAAACGATGAAATCATCCAGGGCTTTGTCCAGGCATACAAGAGTACGGATAATTATCCTGCCTCGACAAAGAGGCGTTACCGCAAATTAAGGGATATAGTATTGGCCAGGGGCATAACTTTGGTCTGCGTGCAGTATCCGCGCAGGCGCCTCCAGCCGTTGAAGGACATTCTGGGTTCTAAGAAACTGATTATTTTCGTGGATAACGAGAAGATTTTTAATGAGGCGGTAGCCAAAGGCAGGTATGAGGATTATTTCACTGACCGCTTTGCCGGGGACTTCGGGCACTGCACTGAAAAAGGAAACCGCCTTTTAGCAGAGAATATAGCGGAAGCGCTCTTAAGGGAGTATTTTCATAAATGAAAAAGCATAAGAAGATAGAATCTTTCTTAAGAGAGTGGATTTTGAAAATAGCGCATTTTTTCTGGTTATGTTTACCCCACAAGCTGCAGTTTATAATTCTTGACCTCGGCAGAATATTTTATTACGGCCACGCATCTGCCTTGTATAGGAAAAAAAATATTCAGGAGCCGAAGTACCCGGCGGATAAAGTCGAGTTCCCCGTCAAAAAAAAATCCTTTGTCTCCATTATCATCCCTACTTTTAATAATCCCTACAAATTAAAGGGTTGTTTGGATGCGCTTAAAAATAATACCCAGTATAAAGATTATGAGGTTATCCTGGCGGATAATAATAATTGCGATAAGAAAAGTTTAGAGATTATTAAGGAATCAGGGCATAAAG
>MHGH01000010.1:0-5232 GCA_001805465.1 Omnitrophica WOR_2 bacterium RBG_13_41_10
TCAATTGCCGTGCGATGCAAAAAACATCCCGGTAATTTTTCTTTATTTAAAGGGATAAGCTCTCCAGTGTAAACCGCTTCTTCCTCTAATTGTTTTCTCTGTATTTGGGAGCCGTCAATCCAAATAATATTATCGGGTTTACATAGTTGAGCCATTTTATTGACCCAATTTATTAATTTTTTGTTACGGGTAGGATATTTTTTCATTTCAAGAAAATCGTTTCGCGATAACTTATTGTGATTTTCGCAGTGGGGTGATTTTTATACTTTCCTATACCCTAAATAATTATGTGCGCCTGTAGCGGCAGTTGCCCCTTCGCTACAGGCAGTTACTACCTGATATAAGCTTTTCTTGCAACAATCTCCACAGGCAAATATTCCGTTAAGGGAAGTCTTAAATTCTTGATCTGTCATTATAAACCCTAATTCATCTAACTTCAACAGGTCTTTAAGAAAATCGGTATCCGGTTTTATGCCGACGAATACAAAAATACCCTGACAGACTAAATTACTCATAGCGCCGGTAGCAAGATTTTTAATAACCGCTGCTTCTACTTTATCCTTGCCTTTAATATCCTCTACTACGCTTTCTAAGACAAAATTTATCCTAGGGTTGGTTTTTGCCTTTTCCTGTAAGATTCCGGAAGCGCGCAGCTGATTTCTCCTATGTATCACTGTAACTTTTTTTGCGTAACTGCTTAAGAAAATTGCCTCCTCAATAGCCTTGTCTCCTGCGCCAACCACTAGCACCTCTTTATCCCTAAAAAGCGGGGCATCGCAGGTAGCACAATAAGAGATACCCCTGCCGGTTAATCTAAGCTCTGATTCTAGGCCCAATCTTTTGGGTTGCGCACCCACAGCCACAATAATAGTTTTGGCCTGATAATTTTTATTGGGGGTAATAATTTCAAAATATGTTTCTTCAGGCAAAGAGTTAGTCTGAACCTTATTTACCTCTTCCATTTCTATACAAATACCCAATTCCTCTATTTGTTTACGCATTCTCTCTATTAACTCGGCTGTAGATATTCCGCCGGGAAAACCGGGAAAGTTTTCAATCTGAGAAGAAAAAAGAATCTGTCCGCCTACGCTCATTTTTTCCAAAACCACGGTATCCATCCTGTATCTGGCTGCATAGAGCGCCGCGGTTAATCCGGCAGGGCCGGCTCCGATAATGACTAAGTCATGCATAATGAAACTCCTTAAAAACTGATTCTGCTTTATAGGAACTGCGTACCAAAGGGCCTGATAAAACCGCCTTAAATCCTAAAGCCAAAGCATGCTCTTTGTACTCTAAAAACTTTTTAGGGGCAATAAATTCTTTTACCGGATAATGGCTTTGGCTAGGAGCAAGATACTGGCCAAGTGTTATGATATCACAACTAGCCTCTTTTAAATCCTGCATAGCCTGCCTTACTTCAAAATCTTTTTCACCCAGTCCCAGCATAATTGAAGACTTAGTTATCAGTTCAAAGCATAGCTCTTTGATCTTTTTTAAAACTTCTAAGGAGCGCCAGTAGTTTCCTTCAGGCCTTAGATCGGGATACAATCTTTCTATGGTTTCAATATTGTGCCCCGCCACATCGGGCCTTGCATTAAGAACACAGCGAATACTGGAAATATCCCCCTGGAAATCTGGAATCAATAATTCTATCTTTATATTTTTATTAAATTTGTGAATCGTATCTAAAACCTTAGCAAAAACACTACTGCCTCCATCAACTAAATCATCCCTGGTCACTGAAGTAATCACCACATATTTAAGTTTAAGTTTCCTGACTATTTCTAAAATTCTTTCTGGCTCTTTGAAATCAATGCCCAAAGGCTGGTTTTGAGATTTTTTTTGCACTGCGCAGAACCGGCAGTTCCTGGTACAGGTATTCCCTAAAATCATAAATGTCATCTGAGAGTCTTTAAAACACTCAAAGATATTGGGGCATTTTGCTTCTCTACAAACGGTATTTACCTGGTCGCGATTAAATTCAGCTAATTGAGAAAGACTAATACTATCAGGCAGCTCTTGCCTAAACCAAATAGGAAGCCGGTAATTCATAATGTATTCCTTAAAAAATTTTTCATGGAGCGGTCGTAGGTCTTTTCTATGTCGGCAGGAAAAAAGCATGCGGCTAGTTGTTGTTTTTGACGGTGATAGAGGATACATTCACAACATATTCCCTTTCTCGGACAATCCGGATAACTACAGTTGCAGTTGGCAAGATTCTTTTTTTGATTCAGGCAACTTTTCATCTTTTATCTTCTGGGCTAATTTAGCTAATTTTTGTTTGATCTTGAGTCTTTCAAAAATAGAGGCATAATCTACAATGAGTTTACCTTTAAGATGCTCCATCTCATGCTGCAGAACGCAGGCTAAAAGATCATCAGCTTCTAGGGTAAGGGGATGAGAAAATTCATCCTGTGCCGTAAGCGTAATTTTTCTGGCGCGTTTTACCTTGATGCATACTCCGGGGATACTTAAACAACCCTCATCGAGGACTTGCCAGCCTTCTCTTTTCATGATCTTCGGGTTGATTAACTTATATAGGCCGCTGCCTATATCCGCCACAATCATTGATTCGCTTGTGCCTATTTGGGGCGCTGCCAAACCTATGCCAGAACCTGCATACATAGTCTTCGCCATATCGCTTAGTATCTGCCTATGCCTGTCGCTAATATGGCTGACGGGCTTAGCCTTTTTTCTTAATACCGGATCGCCATAGAGCCTAATGCTTAATGCGGTTTTTTCCATCTACAGCTACTATCTTGGGTTTTATATTTTTTGCGTTTTTATCGTCGATACAAACATAAGAGAGAACGATTACTTCATCGCCTACGCATGCCCCGCGGCTGGATGGGCCGTTCAGGCATACTATACCTGAATTGGCCTTGCCCTTTATAGCATAAGTTTCTAACCTCAAGCCGCTATTTAAATTTAATACCTCTACTTTTTCACCGGGCAAAATATCTGCTTTTTCCATAAGCCGTACATCAATAGTAATACTGCCTTCGTAATAAAGATTGGTCTTAATAACTTTTAAGCGGTGGATTTTAGATTTTAACATCGTCCTTAACATAATATTACTCCTTTATTTTTTAGCTAATTTATAAGCTTCCCGGGCGATCATCAACTCTTCGTCCGTAGGAATTACCATAATTTTGGGCTTTTTGGTTAAATAAGAAAATATGCCCTGGCAGATCCTCTGGCGTATTCTTTTCTGATGTTCTCCCATCCCGGCGGTAAAAACGAGAATATCGCACCCGCCCATAATTGCCGTATAAGCACCGATATATTTTCTGATGCGGTAGATAAAAACATTGATTGCCAGCTGGGCACGCCCATCATTTTTTTTAGCTTTATTTTCTAATATGCGCATATCATTACTTAAGCCGGATATTCCTTTTAGGCCGCTTTCTTTGTTCAATATATTATTAATCTGGCGTATGTTTAGTTTTTTCTTATCCATGATGTAAGTAACCAAGGCCGGGTCAATATCGCCGCAGCGGGTTCCCATTACTAAGCCTTCTAAAGGGGTAAAACCCATACTGGTATCAATAGATACTCCTTTATTTATTGCGGTGATACTGCAACCGTTACCCAAATGACAGGTGATTATCTTTAATTTGTTCAGGGGTTTCTTTGATATCCGGCTCGCCTCCATAGCCACATATTGATGGCTGGTGCCGTGAAAACCGTATTTTCTAATCCCTAACCTTTGATAATAAGAGTATGGCAGGCCGTAAATATAAGCATAATCGGGCAGGGTCTGATGAAAGGCAGTATCAAAAACCGCTACTTGCTTAGTGCCCTTTAATAGCCCTTTACATGCTAATATCCCTGCTAAATTTGCCGGGTTATGCAGCGGCGCAATAGAACAGCATTGTTTAATTTTTTTAACTACCGCGTCATTAATAAAAACGGGTTTCTTAAATTCTTCGGCGCCGTGGACTACGCGGTGCCCAACCAAGTTAACATGATTAATTTTACTTAAAATTATTTTCAAGCCGGCATAGTGGTTATGCACGCGGGAGGCTTTTTCTCCAATATGCTCAATAACTCCGTGATGGATAACATGTTCGGAGGGCATATCGAAGAGTTTGTATTTTATAGAGGAACTACCGCAATTTATAACTAATGTTTTCATGATTACTGTGCCCTGATAGCTGTAACTGCCACGCAATCTATCACATCTTCGGCAGAGCACCCGCGCGACAAATCGCTACACGGTTTATTAAGGCCTAAGATTAACGGCCCTATGGCTCTGGCATTAGCCAACCTCTGCACCAATTTATAGCTGATATTACCTGCTTCCAGATTAGGAAATATTAAAACGTTGGCCTTCCCGCCTAAAATACTGTCAGGATATTTTATCTGGGCTACTTCCGGAACAATAGCCGCATCGACCTGTAGTTCTCCGTCGGCTATTATATGAGGTGACATTTCGCGTAATATTTTTAAGGCCTCTTTGATTTCTTCAACATATTTACCTTTAGCTGAACCATGAGTAGAATAGCTCAATAAGGCAATGCGCGGGACAAAATCCAATACCTTTATGGCTAATTCAGCGCTGGTTAAAGCTATACAAGCTAATTGCCGCGGATTTGGCTCTGGCACTATGCCGCAGTCGGCAAAAAAGAAAACGCCGTTTTCTCCGTAAATACAATTCGGGACATCCATAATAAAACAACTGCAGGCAATGTTTATCCGTTCATCTACTCCTAAACAATGTATGGCAGCCCGGGCCACGTCGCTGGTAGTATGTGATGCCCCTGCCACAAAACCGTCAGCCTTACCCTCGCGCGTCATCATTGCCGCATAGTAAAGCGGATCCTCGAATATCTTTCTGGCTGATTCTATATCCATCCCCTTGGCTTTACGCATTTCGCAAAATTCCTGGATATATCTTTCTTTTTCTTGAGGCAATATTTTATCTTCAGTCAAAAGTATAACATTGGCAATCCCCTCTTTCTGGACAAAATGATACGCCTGGACTACCCGTTCGTCTTTATATTCGGGCAAGACTATTGTCTTTGGGTTGGCTTTGGCCTTAGCATAAATTTTTCTGGTTACATCCATATTACATTCCTTTCAGTATCCTTTCTAAATCTACATTTTCCTTAATTAAATTCATTACGGTATTAATCTTTTCGGTGTCACAAGGCCTAATTTTAACCGTCATATCATGTAAACCATAAGCCACGGTATAAGTATCAGCTTTGGCCAGTAATACCGGAATCT
>MHGH01000010.1:5266-7801 GCA_001805465.1 Omnitrophica WOR_2 bacterium RBG_13_41_10
GGGTATCATGTCGCAAGTTAACACTATCCCCGAAATCTTGAGTTTTGTCTTATCTATATCCCGAAAACACTCTAGGGCCGCCATAATTATATCCTCCCTGTCCCCGGGAGTAACTAGAAGGCTGTTATCTACCATAAATTTTACGGCATCCTCCGGCTTCATTGCCCCGACAATAATGGAAGATATGTAGTTTTCTAAATTTTCCGGGCTAGACAATAATTTAAAACTGGTCTCTTCTAAAATTTGCTCTATGGTCGGCCGCGCAAGTAAAGGATTGTAAGGTATTACCCCTAAGACCTTTACTCCTTTTCTCTCCAAACCTTTTCTTACTAAACGGCTGACTTTACCGAATTTCTCAGGCAAGACTTTGTTTATAATTACCCCTAAGACCTTTACTCCTTCTTTCTCAAATAAAGCTTTGTTTAATATGATTTCATCTATAGGCCTACCAATACCGCCGGAAGAAATAATAATTACCTTTGAACTGAGGAGTTTTGCGACGGTGGCATTAGAATGGTCAAAAACAGACCCTACGCCGGCATGGCCCGTACCTTCGATGATCACTAGGTCCTGCCCTTTAGAAACTCTGCGGAAAGACTCCTTGATTTGTTTTGTGATTAGATCTTTGCGGGGAGAACTGATGTAATTTTCGGTAAAACCCCTCTCTACTGCAATAGGGCTCATATCCTTAATACCGCAGCGCACCTGGCAACTCGCCACCACTTTTTCCATAAGCACAGAATCTTCGTCAACCTTAACCCCTTCTTCTTCGAGATAGCGCTGGCCAATAGGTTTAATAAAGGCGACCTTCTTGAATCTATTCTTGAAATTACCGATTAGGCCCAAAGAAGCGGTAGTCTTACCGTCATTCTGCTTGGTTGCCGCAATAAATATTTTTTTCATTATTAAAGGTTTTCTTCGATTTTTTTCTTCAGGTCGGCTTTGCTTAAAGCACCCACTATTTGTTCTCTCACATGGCCCTTTTTCACAAAGAGAAGCGTAGGCACTGACATGATACCGTAATGGCTGGCGGTCTTGGGACTATCTTCGACATTGAGCTTGGCAATTTTAATTTTTTGCTCAAACTCCTTAGCTAGCTCTTCAAGGTGTGGCGCAATTATTTTACAGGGGCCGCACCAAGGTGCCCAAAAGTCCACTAACACCGGTAAGTTTGACTCTAAAACTTCCTTTTTGAAATCAGTATCGGTTAAGTGCAATAAAGCCATCTCTAATTATATATTACCGAAAGGATTAATGAATAGATTGTGTTTAAAATATCATAAATCGAGTTTCTTTGCAAGATATTTTACAAAAACGGTTAGCTATTATTGAGGGTATCTTTTAGAGAAAAAATTTCCGGTCATGGCATCAAGATTAGCAGTAAGTTCCTGTATGCGTAGCTCTTTTTCAAATCTCTTTCTTCTGTCTTCTATAGAAAGATTATCCAGTTCCATTTTTACCCTGATGCGCTCAAAATATGTCTTGGTTACTTCGTCTAAGACATCATTGCGTAACTCTACCATCAGCCTTGAGCGCACGTCAATATTGGTCTGGTCATCATTCCAGATAAGCTCGCCTAAATTCCAACTTAGGGTTACATCCCAATCTATACTGTCGCGGCCTCTCCTTAATAGATCATCGCCACTTTGACCGATAGCGGTAGAGCCGCTTTCCCAATGCCAAAGGTCAGTGGCATTCCTATCTACGCCAACGCTGACCTGAGGTAATAATGCTTTTTTTGCCGCCTGATTTCTCCACTTGATTATCTTTTCCGGCTCTACTTCGGCATACTTAATTGCCGCTTCCTGAACCTCGCTTATCTTAGGTTCGTCTTTATAATAAAACTCAAGAATGCTATTTTTGTTACTGCCAGGGGTATCCTTAAAATTTGTCTTGAATAAACCATTGTCGCAAGCAGCGTAAATATTGTCTTCTCTGTCCAAACTTAGAAAATTTATCTCTCCCGCCGCAAGCCGCAAGGATAACTCATGCCAACGTTCATCCTGATACTTAAAAATTCCGGATTTTGTAAGCGCATAAATAGTTGACTTTAAGGATATCAGTAAAAACTTAATCTCCTTGCTGAGTAAGCCGTAGTCGGTTAGTAAATCCCAGGACTTACCTTTATTCTGGCTTCTATAAACCCCCTTACTGGTGGCAATGTAAAGGCAATTTAGATTATTTGGGTCAATAGTTATGTATCTTATTTCTGAAAATCTTTCTGCCCCATCCTGGTCTTCGCTTATCTCATCACCGTTATCGCCATTTTCAACAGGATGCGCAACAAAAATCCTCTCCCAATTTTTTCCCGCATCAGATGTCTTAAACGCGCCGTCTAAACTGGCGATATAAATATAATCTGGCTCGCTAAGATTATAGGAAATATTTAATATCTGGCTATTGCCAAGCATACCTGACTCTTTATGCCAGGAGCGACCTCTCTCTTGACTCACAAACAACCCTGCCTTTGTACCCACATAAATAGCTGAGGGTAAAATTGCCAATGCCGTGCATTCGTTTGCAAGATAGTTTTTC
>MHGH01000010.1:7819-14225 GCA_001805465.1 Omnitrophica WOR_2 bacterium RBG_13_41_10
CAGTTTCTTCCTCGGTTTGAGCTAAAATATAAACCGTTTCCGGTTGCTGCATACAACGAATTCCTATCATCTGAAGCGAATAACAAAAAGTTTACCCCTCTGTTTGTGCCTCTCGCCGAAAAAATACTTCTCCAACTCCCACCGCCATCCTCACTCTTAAAAACAGCATTGTTTGAACCAATATAAATAATGCGCGGATTATCTGGATGAAGAAGAACACTTTTTAAATTCAGGTTGCCTCTAGCTATATCCTGCCAGGCGATCTCATCAGCGTAACCGCTTATCATAAAACTTAAAGCAAACAAAGCTATCATTGCCAGAACTACTATGTGTTTTTTCATTTTGCCACCTCCTGATACTAATAGACGTAAGAGGCGGGAAAATCTAACAGTAATTTTTTGGGGGAAATAATGCAGCGTAATCGGTGGGCTAACGAAAAGGCTTCTTTAACAAGTCTGCCTTATAATATATACAATTGCTTATGCGTATACTTTCTTGAAGGTCTACATTTACAAACTGTATGCCGGCCTTGTAAGGATACTCCAAATTGTTATCGGGCTTTACCCAAACGATTCTTGCCTCCAGGCCCTGGAATTGAATCAATTTCTGCTCTCTTAACAATTCAAATTTTAATTTCAATAATGTTCCGACTGAAAGTTCGCTTCTTAAGAGGATCCTCATCCCGCCGGTACTAATATCCTCGGTTTCTGATTGCTGATATTCCTGGTGAGTACCAGCTACGCTATAGCTAACCGGTATCGCAAGAGCTACCCGAATAAATTCCCGTCTTTCTAGACCTGTATATGGCATAGATTTGTATTATATCACCGGAATCTTAAAATTGTAAATAATTTAGGCGGGATAATTATTGCTTTTGTTAGATAAGCTTCAAAAAGGTATCTACAATATTAGGGTCAAAATGGGTGCCGGAACCATCTTTAATTATTCTGCGGGCTTTCTTTTGAGGGTAGGCCTTACGATAAGGCCGGTCTGATATCAGGGCCTGATAAACATCTGCTATAGCTACAATACGCGCACCAATGGGAATCTGCTCTCCTTTTAGGCCGTTGGGATAACCTTTGCCATCCCACCTTTCGTGATGATAAAAAACTAAAGGAATAATGTGATTAAAGAAATGTATCGGCCGAAGTATATCCGCGCCTATTTGAGTATGCCTCTTAATCTCCTCAAATTCATCTTTATTTAACGGCGACCTTTTAAGCAAGATCTTTTCGCTAATGCCGATTTTACCCAAATCATGGACCATAGAAGCCTGCCTAATATGCTCTATTTCTTCTTCTTTTAAATTAAGCCTTTTGGCTGTCTCGGTGGCGTAATAAACCGTATTCTCCACGTGTTCGCCGGTATAATGGTCTTTCAATTTTATAGTCTTGGCAAAAGCAAAAACTGATTCTACCAAGCTTTGGTTAGCGCGCCGGGTAAGTTTTTCAATCTTCTCTTCCAAGGATTTGACTTCCGGGGTCTTGGGGTTATTTTCTATTAACAAAGGCTTTTCTTTCTTTACATCTATCGCAGAATATATTCTATTGCCTCCGTCCTCTTTTGTTTTATTCAAGATATAATCTACCAAATTAATCAATTCAGTGCCGCTATTTATTTTATCTTCAGGGAAAGAGGCCACCGCAATGCTTACCTTTAATTTAATGTTGTGCTGCCCATCCCCGAAATTATATAAACTTACAGTATTTTGCGCCCTCTGAGCTGAATTTAAAGCCGCTTCTTTAGTTGTACCATACAGGATAATAATAAACTCTTCTCCTCCAAAACGGATAACAATATCGTATCTGCGGATTATCTTTTTTAACTGCCTGGCAAACTGCCTTAATATCAAATCTCCGAACTGATGCCCATAGACATCGTTTACCGACTTAAAGTAGTCTATATCCAGCATCATAACAGAAAGAGGCTGGTTATACCTTTTTGCCCGCTCAAATTCCACCCCAATAGCCTTCTGAAAATAACGGTGATTGTATAAACCGGTATGAGAATCTATTAAAGCCATCTGCTTTAACCTGCGGTTAGACCTGGTGAGCTCTTTATTTAATAAAGCTATTCTTTCTTCAGCACCCTTACGCTCGGTGATATCGGTGATTACGCCAAAGCTTCCTTTCACTTGGCCGTCTTTATCATAAATAATTTCAGGTGAAATAATGGTGTGGACCTTGCGGCCGTCTTTTAAGGTCCAGGTAATCTCATAAGGCTTAATGATGCCTTTCTTGCGCTTATCTAATTGTTTAAGAAAGATACTCTTATAGGGCTCCTGAAAAAAGTCCTTTATATTGGAACTAAGTAAATCCTCTTTTTTAAAGTCCAACATTTCACATATTCTCTGATTAACAAAAAGAAAACGCCCATCTTTGTCAATTACCGCTAAGCCGTCGTTCATCGTCTCTACTAGGTTACGGTAAAGCTTTTCGCTTTCCTCCAGCGCCTGTTGCATTATTTTACGCTCGGTGACATCCCTGGCTATGCCGATTAAGCCCGCCGGTTTCTTATTTTCATCCTTAAGAGGCGTGACGCTCATCCAGGTAGAAAATACAGTGCCGTCCTTTCTTACATGGCCCATTTCTCCGTAATTAGCGCCTTTTTCTATTACTATTTTATTAAAAGGAATGACTTCGTCGCGTATTTGTTCGGGGGTATGGAATATGGTTAAGGGCTTACCGATAATCTCGCTAACTCTATAGCCGTGCATTTTTGCCCAGGCCTTATTGCAGATTATAATAATATCGTTCTTATCTGCTACAGCAATGCCGTCAATGGATTGAATTAAGGCTCTTTTTAGGATACGGTAAGTATCTATATGATTACCGTTATGTGTATTATTATGTGTATTATTATGTTTATTATTCTGATTGTGTTGGTGGGGAAAACGAGGCCCATTAGATGTGTTTACCTTCTTTTTACGAAACATATGCCCTTTCGCCTGGGATACATTCCGTGGCTTAAGAAGACAATCTACAGGTAAGCTAAGTATACATTAAAAAAAGGGGATTTTCAAGGTAGGTCAGAAAAAACCGAGGATAAGGCCGTTAAATCTGCCTTTTCTAAGTTCACCCCCACCCTATATTTCTCATTAGCGGTAGGCAGTGACCAGGCTACTTGCCCTCTTACATACCAGGGAGTATTCCTGCGGGGGACATCTAACCAGATTTCTAAAGCAGTCTTTGCGGGTAAATGGCTATCGCTTACAAAACCTATTCCTTTTACGCTTATATCTAATACCCGGGCCCGGCCTTCTTCAGTAGAATCAAGTTTCAGGAATCTTAAGGGTAGATCTACGGGTAACCGCTGAAAAGTTCTTTTATCCATAATAAAAAACCACGGCTTGAAAATAATAAAAACTATTTATTATCTTTCCGTGGCTTTAATTATCTTAACTTATGTTAAGAACAATGTCAAGAAATTCCTTTTTTAAGTCGAGTTAATCTAAACTTAAAAACTCCTGTTTAATCTCTTGATAATCCGGTGTATCGATTTTGACATAAATCTCCTGCGCCTGCCTTAAGTATTCTCTGGTCCTGTTCTTTTGGCCCTTTTCTTTATACAACAACCCCAGGTTATAATAAGCGCAGGCTAATTCTAAGGGCGCATCTATTCCTTTACAGGCCTCTAGTGCCTGCTTAAAAAACTTTTCCGCATCCACTAAATTATCCATCTCTAAATACAGCTCTCCGATCATATTATAATCAGCGGCAATGCTCGGCAGATTATGCTGCATCTGGTCTATTTTTAAACCTTTGGTATAAGAATCCAGTGCCTTCTGGTATTGTTTTTCCATTAAATATATCTCCCCCAGATTAAAGTAATAATCGCTTAATTCATTTTTCATCTTTAATTTTTCGAATATCCTAAGGCTCTTCTCATAAAATTCGCGCGCGGTTTTGAAATCATCCTTGTCGCTAAAAACTAGGCCAATATCAAAATAATCGCAGGCCAGATTATAACGGTGTTCGGACAAATGCTCTCGGGGCCGGTTTATCTCTGAGCTTTTCAACAAAAGCTCTAATGCCTTATCGTAATCTTGTTTATCGATATACCAAACCGCCATCTTTCTTAAAACCAGCGCTTCATTGAGCTTGTCGTTATTTTCCCTGCTGTAAGTTAATGCCTTATCATAAAAATCAAATGCCTTAGGATAATCTCCCTGATTCTGATAGGCCCAGCCGACTGACACGTACCCTTTGGCTAAATTAAATTTATCCCCTTTCTTTTGGCTATAAAGCATATAATCAAAATAGTACTTAAAAATTAGCTCTTTATTGCCTAATCTCTGGTAAGCCTGTGCCAACAAGGCATAAGCCGGCAAATACAACGGGTCTCTCTGAATCAAGCCAGTCAGTTTTAAAATAACCTTTTCATTTTTACCTTCTAAAAAATAGCGCTCACTCGCCAGATACGAAAAGTATGCCCCGGGATTAACCGCTACCCACCCACGATAAAAGAATATGCCTGCGGATAAAATGAATAAAGCCATTAATAATTTTACCGTATATTTTTTATATAAAACAAACCTCGCTTGCCTTTGGGATTTTCCTGCTTTTTCCTTTGGCCTGAAGAATGCAAAATTCGGGTCTCCGTAAAGAAGGTGATTGGCCCAATGCACGGTATGTACACCGTACTGTTCAATTAATTTCAGGCGGCCCTGCCGGATACATTCTCCGACAGATTTTGCGCAAATCAACTGGGTATAGAATTCCGTGGCAAAAACCAGGCTTGCCGGATCTTCAATCTTATGTATAGTGCCGATATAGTGCCTGACTCCCGCAAATAAAAATGCCGAAGCCAAGCTATAGGCCCTGTCCTGATAATCCGTAGCCAGCATATTATCTAGAACCTGCGCAGAGTGGCAGGCATTAGAAAATACTAAACTAGGCAATACCGAGCCTTGGCTTAGGGCAAGAATATCAACCAGGGAAAATTTACCGTCACTTAATACCCAGCCGCTTGTCTTGGGGTCATGCGGATTATATGCGCAGTGGCCGGCAAAATGCACGATATCGTAATCCCGCAGGTTCTTTTTTACGTACCATGTATCGATATAGGTAGATTTAAAATCAATGCTTATTTCATTTCTTTTTTTGTCAAACTGATTTTTAGTATGCAGGCCTTCTAAATAGGCGGACTTTAAGTCATTGGTGGGGTTGGCCAATATCAACATCTTTAGTTTACTCTGTTGGCTACGGTATTGCGGCTGATTTAACTTATCTTTAGTCCTGATCACTCTACCCAAGCCAAACTTAAGGCAGAGGAACTCCTCTCCGGTGTATAAAAGCTCCCAGGGGATATTAATCAGCTCTTCATCCAAAGATAATAATAAGTGGGAAGCCTCAGTAGTCCTTAACCTATCCTTAACCTGCCCTGTCAAAAGCTGATCCCAGAGTAGCTGGCCGGTTTTTTTCAGGTTATTGAGCGCATTTTCATCTAGCTTGCCGTCGCGATTGGCCTTATTTAAGATAAAGGTTATTTCCCGGCATAATTTATTTATTTCTACATCCGAAAAAGGCAGCTGGCTATAGTGCCTGACAGTCGAGGCAATCTCTTCTTTTTCAAAAATACTCACTGCCAGATTATTATCTTGTTTCAACACCTCTAAGACTAAGCCATTGCTATTTTGCGCCATATGTTTTAGGTATTTATATCTAATAATATCGTAGCGAGCTTATCTTTAAGGTTAGCTATTTCTACCGTATATTTCCCTAATAGCACATGCTCAAAGACAACCTTACCGTAATCAGACAGATATGACTCTAACTCTATATCGCCCTTAATAAGCGTGACTCTTAAATCTTTGATTATATTTTGGGTCTGTTTTTCTTTAGCCTGCACGATTAAATTTACGGCATGAGCAGGTTTGTTCTCTATTCTTATTTCTACCCGGATATCTTGAAAATCTTTTAAAATAGTGACCTCATCCTTAAAATCCTTAATATTATGGCTTCTTAAGACCGGAGCCGGCATAAACTCTCTTCCTACCAGTATGTCGCCGTTAGTTTGCATAATTTCTATAGCCTTCTCTTTGAGTAATAATAAAATCTCCAAAATAGTCGGTTGATCCTTAAGCGTAGGGATAAGATTCTTTACCTGAGCTATCAGTTCTTCCCTCACGGCCTCTTCAGCTAGAACCATCTTGGCTTGTATTGCTACTGATTCGGAGCATCTAGCGCAACTTAAAAGGTGGCGCTTTATACGGCCGGCTTCTTGATCCGATAATTTATTCTCCAGAAAACAGGCGAGTAACTCCTCATCGGGATGCGGTTCATCCGCTACCCGTTTTTTTATCTTCCATTTTTTGTAAACCTTGCTAATTAATTCTTCAAATTTATCCTGCATTTTCCTATTTCTCCTCTAATACAATAGACGAAAATTCTTTAAGATTCTAACT
>MHGH01000010.1:14287-17155 GCA_001805465.1 Omnitrophica WOR_2 bacterium RBG_13_41_10
CCAAAGCCCCCCGCGAAATCTTAAAAAACCGGCTTAACTCTTCTAAAGAAACCTTCTTATTTATATATAATTCTAAGAAATATTTA
This sequence comes from Omnitrophica WOR_2 bacterium RBG_13_41_10, assembly GCA_001805465.1. Taxonomy (GTDB): domain Bacteria; phylum Omnitrophota; class Gorgyraeia; order Gygaellales; family Profunditerraquicolaceae; genus RBG-13-41-10. The sequence continues at coordinate 14,374 of MHGH01000010.1, forward strand.
TCATCATTATCCAATCCTTCAATGCAACCGGTAAGGTTTGAATACCACTCTTCTTGTTCAAGCACATCGGCTGTATGCAGAGAATCGTCGGTGAGTATGTCTTTAAGGCTAAACCCTTCTTCATTCTCTTGGTCTAAAGATACTGTTGTTTTAATTTTACGGATATAATCAATACTGAAATTAACTACTACCTGCCTTAACCAGCTGGCAAAACTGCACCCGTTTAGGCCCTTAAAACTCTTTAGCTTTTTAAAATCCTCTTTAATCAGAGAAAAGAATATTTCCTGAAAGAGCTCCTCTATATTCTCTTGAGCTAATGTTCGGCCTTTGGTTTTTAAGACACTATATATGTAGTTATAAATGAGGCGGGAATATTTATCTACGAATTCATCCCAGGCTTGTTTGTTGCCGCTAGAGCACCGCTGGATAAATTCAAGATCATCCATGATAAAATAATTATAACACTAAAAGAATAAAATTATAGATAATTTATGCAGTATTAGTAGGGACACCCTTTTAGCCAAAGCCAAGAGTGTCCCCTAGAGCTAAATTATTATGGTTAGAAACTACGGTTAATTTCGTCTATTATAGCAGGAGGCGATAAAAATGCCTAGAGGAACAAGAATTCTTTTGGATAAAGTATGTTACCATATCATCAACCGAGGGAACCAAAAACAGAATTTATTCCTAGAGGAATCTGACTTTGAAAAATATCTACAATTATTAAAACACTATAAGAAAAAATATACTTTCAAATTATTCGGCTACTGCCTTATGCCTAACCATATTCATTTAATATTACAACCAAAGCAGTCAGAGAAATTAATAAAATTTATGCAAGGTATAACTCAAACCTACAGCATATGGTTTAATAAAAAATATAAGAAGGTAGGACGCCTTTGGCAAGGAAGATTCAAGAGTATGGTTGTACAAAAAGACAATTATTTTTTGGAATGTATCTATTATATAGAAACAAATCCGGTAAGAGCCAACTTAGTCTTATCGCCTCTAAATTATCTCTGGAGCAGTTATAGGGATAGAGTACTTGGCAATAAAGGTAACTTATTAGACCTTCCTGATTCAACTTAATAAAGCGAATAGAGAATTAGAAAAAAAGGGACACTCTTACGATTAGTTGAAAGGGTGTCCCTCCTATTATTTAAAAAAACTATTGCGAATAACAAAAGAGGCGAAGACAATGGAGACCATAGACATAAGCTTAATTAAAATATTTAGGCTCGGCCCAGAGGTATCCTTAAAAGGATCCCCTACCGTATCGCCGACTACTCCTGCCTTATGCGCCAGAGAACCTTTTCCGCCATGATGGCCTTCTTCAATATATTTCTTGGCGTTATCCCAAGCGCCGCCGGAATTTGCCATCATTATTGCCAGCACAAAACCGGTAACGGTGGCACCGGTTAACAAACCTACCACAGCTTCTACACCTATCAAAAGGCCGACTGCGATAGGCGCAATAATTGCCAGTAACGAAGGCATGATCATTTCTTTTTGCGCTGCAACAGTAGCAATATTCACGCAGCGGGCATAATCCGGCTTGGCCTCACCGGTCATAAGCCCAGCTATCTCTTTAAACTGCCGGCGCACTTCCACTACAATTTTACCTGCTGCCCGGCCTACTGCCTGCATAGTCATAGAGCAAAAGAAAAACGGCAGCATCCCTCCGATAAATAATCCCACTAATATATTGGGGTTCATCATGCTTAAATTCATTTCTTTACCGTAGAGTACTATCTGATCGCGATAAGCGGCAATTAAAGCCAGGGCTGTCAATGCTGCTGAGCCAATAGCAAAACCCTTGCCAGTAGCAGCAGTGGTGTTGCCTAAAGCATCTAAGGCATCAGTCTTTTTTCTTACTTCAGGCGGTAAATGCGACATTTCAGCATTACCTCCGGCATTATCCGCTACTGGGCCATAGGCATCAGTAGCTAAAGTAATACCCAAAGTAGAAAGCATCCCCACTGCAGAAATTCCTATACCATAAAGCCCGACATTAAAATTCGTAGCGCCCCCTGAGAGAAAATAACTCAGTAATATCGCAATTCCTACCACGATAACCGGTATCGCTGTTGACATCATGCCAACTGCAATGCCTCCGATAATTACTGTGGCTGGCCCGGTTAAAGAAGCATCAGCAATAGAGCGCGTAGGTTTAAAACTGCTAGAGGTATAATATTCCGTAGATAAACCGATTAATACGCCGGCAACTAAACCTGATAGCACTGACCAATAAACCCCCAAATGCTCTGTGCCTAAGGTATATTTAACCAAAAAATAAGATGTGACTGCTACGAGAATGGAGCTGGAAAATACCCCTTTTCTTAAAGCGGCTAATAAAACACTTTGGCTGGCTTCCTCTTTACTTCTGACAAAAAATGTGCCGATAATTGATGAAATCACACCCACGGCTGCCATTACCATTGGTACAGTTACTCCGGCTACACCTAAACCTGCTGCTACTCCTAACGCCGAAGTAGCCACAATAGAGCCCACATAAGACTCATAAAGATCAGCCCCCATCCCGGCCACATCACCAACATTATCGCCGACATTATCGGCAATAGTAGCGGGATTACGCGGGTCATCTTCAGGAATTCCTGCTTCTACTTTACCGACTAAATCCGCGCCTACATCCGCTGCTTTGGTAAAAATTCCGCCGCCTACTCTGGCAAATAACGCCTGGGAGCTGGCACCCATGCCAAAACAAAGCATAGTAGAAGTAATCGCGGTAATTTTATCTGTGCCAATAGGAATAGGATGGCCA
>MHGH01000010.1:17218-27209 GCA_001805465.1 Omnitrophica WOR_2 bacterium RBG_13_41_10
GTAAGCCCCATCACTGCTCCGCTGGAAAAAGCTACGCGTAGACCCGAATTTAAACTCTTAATAGCTGCGGCGGCCGTGCGATTGGAAGATTGCGTAGCAATACTCATCCCAATGAATCCCGACAAGCCGGAAAAGAAACCTCCGGTCAAAAACGCAAAAGGTACAAAAATAACCAGATATTTTTTTAAAACTAAGCCTAATAATATGCAAAATACAACCAGAAAAAATAGGGATACCCCTAAGTATTGCCTTTTTAAATAGGCCTTTGCCCCGATTCTTACTGCCTGGGCAATCTCCTGCATTTTTTCATTGCCTTGGTCTTTCCTTAATATAGATGCAGCAAGATAACCTGCAAAGGTCAAAGCTAAAATTGAACCCACTGGTGCCAGCCACAATAGATCCCCAAACATTAAAAAATCCCCCTTTCTTATTTAATCTTTCCTAAAAAAATCTGCTTTTGTTAGAGGTTATGGTAACATAGTGCGCCTCCTCCCCGCCACAATCAGTGTGGTGATAATAAATCCTTGTCTTCATCTTTTTTATCCTGGAAATTTAGACGGTATTTCTCCTGGCTAAAAATATCCAACACTTCATTAAAATCATAAATATTTTTGAAATCTTCTATTTTATCGGTTTCGGTTTTTTTCATCAGGCCGTTATCCACCATATTAAAAACAATCTCTCCGAAATCAACCGTAGACTCTATCCCCCAATGCTGGAATACGGATTTGGTCATCGGCCCAAATTGCTCTAGGCCCAACTCTCTTATGCCTTCTAATAATTCCTGGCCGCTGACATGGTCTTTGCGATTAAGTTTTTTCTGGGTAAACCAAAGCGCCTGCATCACAAACTCATAGGCATCGGCTTTATAACGGGGGTCGTGTTTAATAATCTTTTCTAATTTTTTATAAAATTCATTAAGCATTTTTTTAAACTGCCTCTATGGTTGAAGGAGGTTTAGAAGCTATATTATAAGTCACGCTGACAACTCCGTCAACTTCGCTTATTATTCTTGAGGATAACTTATCTAAAACTTCATAAGGCAATCTGGTAGGCTGGGCAACCCTGGCATCAGTGCTATCCCAACACCTGATTTCAATCTGTAAACCAAAATCCCTTTTACCCTGACGCATACCTGTCACTCTATCCTGATGTAAAATTGCCAAATACTGAAAGGCTCTACTACCAGATAATTCTTCCTCGGTAATAGCGGTAGCTAACCTGACTATTTTTATCTTCTCCGGGGTAACTTCTCCTATAATCCTTGCCGATAAAGCCGGCCCGGGAAAAGGCATGCGATTATAAATGGAAGGTGGTAACCCTATAGCCTCTGCTATCTTTCTTACCCCATCCTTGCGTAGCTCTACCAAAGGCTCAATAATTTTATAACCAAAGGCCTGCTGCGGATCAATACCCAGTTGTATAAAAACATTGTGTTGCCTTTTTATCCCCGCAATGGTCTCATCGACATCGGTAAGGATGGTGCCCTGAAGAAGGTACTTGGCTTTACTATCCTTGACCAACTTAGAAAATATATCGCGGTAGAATGTCTTTGTAATGGCCTCCCTTTTTTCTTCCGGATCGGTTATTCCTTTTAAGGCTGCAAAGAACTTGCCTTGCGCATCAATTACCTCTACCGGAACCCCTAATTTCTTAAATAACGTAACAATCTGTTCGGGTTCGTCTTTACGCATGATGCCGTTATTAATAAAAAAGGTTTTTAATCTTTTACCCAGCGCCTTAAACCCTAACATAGTGACTACAGATGAATCTACGCCTCCGGATAAAGCGTTTATTGCCAAACCATCTTTCACCAATGATGCGATTTCTTTGACTTTCTCCTCAATAAAGCCTTGGGGGCTTAACTCTTTTAAAGTAATTTCTTTAATCTGCATTTGTTTTCTCCTTTTTATTTTTATCTTTCTCTGCTACTATTTTTGTGGCGATCTCCGAGGGCACGGCTAAATATTTAGAAAAATGTAACGAAGCTCCAGCCCTGCCGCTGCTTAAAGAACGTACGCAAGTGGCGTAACCGAACACCTCTGCTAAAGGGACCTCTGCAGTAATTATTTTCTGGTTAGCCTTATCATCCATTGCCATTATCTTTCCCCTGCAGGAACAAATGTAGCTGACAATACTATTGACAAATTCTTCCGGGGTATTTACTTCCAATAACCCGTATGGCTCAAGGAGTAATGGCTCTGCCTGCATAAAGGCCTGTTTAAAAGCAATACTGCCGGCTATTTTAAAAGCTAACTCCGAAGAATCTACTTCATGAAAAGAGCCGTCTGTTAGTTTTACCTCCAGGTCTACCACCGGATAACCGGCAAAAACCCCTTTTCCCATCGCCTCAATTATCCCTTTTTCTACGGAAGGAATAAATGACTGGGGGATCGCGCCGCCCTTAATACTATTGATAAATTCAAAACCTTCTCCTGCGGCACGGGGAGCGATCTCTATAACTACATGGCCGTATTGGCCGCGGCCTCCGGTCTGTTTAATATATTTACCTTCTGCCTTAGCGGACTTTAAGATAGTTTCACGATAAGCGACCTTAGGCTTACCCACAATCGTATCTACTGCGAACTCTTCTTTTAATCTGTCCACGATAATCTCTAGATGCAACTCCCCCATCCCGGTCAATATCGTCTCTTTGGTTTCTTCGTCTGATCTTACCATAAAAGTGGGGTCTTCGTCCATCAACCTGGCCAAGGCCTCCCCAAGCCTATCCTGATCTTTACGGGTTTTCGGTGAAATGCTTAAGGAAACTACAGGCGTCGGAAACTCCATGGCCTCCAAAAGAACAGGATTATCCGGATCGCAAAGCGTATCCCCTGTTACGGTATGGTCCAAGCCGATTATAGCCACGATATCTCCGGCGAAAGCACATTCTATATTTTCTTTTTGATTAGCATGCATACGCACGATGCGCGATATTCTTTCTTTTTTATCTTTTGCGGCATTCAAGACGTATGAACCGCTCTCCAAGAATCCCGAATAGATCCTCAGATAAACCAGTTTTCCCATATGCGAGTCTGACTGGACCTTAAAAGCCAAGGCGGAAAACGGCTCTTTAGCATCATGCTTTCGCTGGACTATCTTTTCTACTTCGTAAGGATCGTGCCCCTCTACCGGCGCTAAGTCCACCGGCGAAGGAAGAAATAAAACTACTGCATCCAAGAGTTTCTGTATCCCTTTATTCTTCAGCGCTGCTCCGCAAAGAATGGGAACCATTTTATTGTTTACGGTACCCTGACGGATAGCGCTGATTAATTCCTGGATTTCTATTGTAGGTTCTGACTCCAAGAACTTCTTCATCAGCGCCTCATCAAATGCTGCGGCTTTTTCTATCATCAGGTGATGGTATTTATCGGCCACCTCTAAGTAATCACTAGGTATATCCTCGGCATGAAACTCCTTTCCTTGCGATTCCTCATCGTATAAATAAGCCTTCATTTCCATAAGATCGATTATTCCGCGAAAATTATCTTCACTTCCCAAAGGAATTTCTATAGGGATGGCATTACTTCCTAAGTCTTTTTCTATACTCTTTAAAACCGCGAAAAAATCTGCGCCTACCCGGTCCATTTTATTAATAAAAGCTATCTTTGGTACATTATATTTATCCGACTGGCGCCATACGGTTTCTGACTGCGGTTCTACTCCTCCCACCGCGCAAAAAACCGCTACTGCTCCGTCCAATACCCGCAGGCTGCGCTCTACCTCTACGGTAAAATCCACATGCCCCGGAGTATCAATGATACTAATTCTATGGTTATTCCAGATACAAGTGGTAGCCGCAGAGGTAATAGTAATCCCTCTTTCCTGTTCCTGCTTCATCCAATCCATCTGGGATTTTCCGTCGTGCACCTCCCCGATTTTATGGGAGCGGCCGGTATAAAATAAAATCCGCTCCGTCACGGTAGTTTTACCGGCATCAATGTGCGCCATAATCCCGATGTTTCTCACCATATTCAAATCTATATCCGGTGTTAAATACTTTTTTTCCTTTGGTTCTTTTTGCGCGACCGGCTTAGTCTCTTTGTCTTCCTTCGAGGCTTCTGGCTCTAGCTTGGCGGCATCAATTGTAACCGGTGCCGGCAAAGCTTCCGGGACATCTTTTGCCTTCGGTTCCCTTAAATCTTTTTCTTTGGCTTCTTTATTTAATTTAATTATCTCCTCGTTTAATCTTTTTATTTTTTCTTCATTTGCTTCTAAATCTTTCTCTAAGGAGGTATATTCTTCGTTTAATTTACTAAATTCGCTTTTAGGGACCCATTCCTTTATTTCCTCTTTTTTCTGTAACTGCGAAGCTATCTGGGCATATTTCTTTACTTCTTTCATCGATACATCGACTTGATGCTTTAAGAATTCCGCCTGATCTACCTTCTCTTTAATCTCCTTCTCCAACAGTTTGATTCTTTCTTTGGCATCTTTAAGCTCCTTATTGATAGTTACGTTTTTGGTAAACTCTTCCTGCAATGCTTTTTCTCTTTCCAAAATCATTTTCTGAAAATCCGTTTTGCCTTGTTGGGCCTTTTTTAGATTATCTTCGCTGGCACTAACCCACTCTTCTCTTCTGGATAACTCCCCAGTCAACACCTGGGCCTTGGATTTTGAGACCTCGGATTGTTTTTGTAGGTTGGCGTACTCCTCTTTTATTTTTTCTAGTTCGCTACTCAAGGAGCTAGCTTGCTCTTCTAGCCTGGCAATTTTCTGTTCTTTACCAATAACCTCCTGCTGGAGGGATTCCTGGGAACTGATTAATCTTTTGGGCTTCTTACGCTTAGGAATATTAAACGATGGTAAAAATGCGTAAGCCATCGTCACAATTGATATCAAAAATAATGCGCCGATTAGTAACAGCATATGTTTATTGCCCTAGGAACCTGTCTTTTAAAGATTTTATAATATCTACCGCGGAAGTCTTAAATTTATACTGCGGCTCTTTAACGGTCCCTGTGATATGTATTGTCCCGAATTTTTCCGCCTGGCCTATTATTGCCGTAGTTATATCCTTAAAAGTTCCGGTGAGCGGAGATTTATCCTCATCGATATGAACCCCTAAGGCCGCATCCAGAGAACCGTCAAAACCTATTTTTACCGGGCCGTCTAAGCTTACAAACTCACTTTGCATGTTTATACTATCGGTATAAATGGTTTTATCCTGGATAACGAATGAGCAGTTTCCTTTTTCAAAAATAATATTAGTAAAATCCTTGCTGAAAATCAATTTGCCTAACCCCTTAAGTAAATCAAGCTCCCAGATCTTTCCTTCTGTGATGGCAATACTGCCTGTACCGGAAAGTCTAGATAAATTTTCTATTGTTGCGTTAACCTTTGCCTTTGCCTCAATAACCCCTGCTATATCCTTATCTTTTATCGCAGTATCTAACTTTAATTTCTCCAGTTTTACGCCAGAGAGTGCTCCCTCAATAATATAAGGAAAGTGTTCTGCGGATAAATTCATGCTTAACGAGCCTTCCAATATACCATCATATAAGGCTAAGCGTAGAAGCGGGATATCTACCAAATTATTTTTCTGTAAATATTGCGCGCTAAAATCATTGCCTTTTAGTCCGTAAATAGATAAAGAACTGCTGGTTAAATCCGCCTGAATAGCACAGGATTTAATATCCTTTATATCTCCTGCCAGTCTAATATCGGCGTTAACAATACCACTGGGCTTTAGTTTATCAAGGCTATCTTTAAATTGAGCAAATATACTACTTAGGTCTTTAAGGTCAATTTTCCCTTTGGCGCTTAAATCTGAAGGCCAAGAAAAGGAATCCGTGATATCAATCATGCCATTAAGAGAAAAATCTGAATTTCGATAGCGGCCGTTAAACTTTGTAAACCTTAAGGTTTTATCCTTGATGCCAAATTCGCAGTCAAGATAAAGTTCCTTGGACGAAAAAGCTACGGCAACCTGCGGCGCCTGAAAATCAATCAGGCTGCCTTGCATTTTATAATCCGTTGTGCCATAGCGAAAACTTAAATCAGGCCATTTTACTAAATCCGGGCTAAAAATAACCCTGCCGCTGATATTTTCCAAAGGAAAATTAAGGTTTTCTAAATTAAGCCTAGCCGCAAATATATCGAGGTAACCGCTTATAGGTAAGGGGCCAGTTAAGGGTAAATCAGATTCAATTTTGAGCGAGAGCCCGGCCTCTCCGCTAAATTCACCGGGAATAACAAATTTAAATTTATCTTTGATGATATTGTTTAAGTTATTAAGGCCTATTTTTTGAGCAGTTATATCCGCCTCTAAAACAGGCTCTTTAAAACCGGATATTTTAAGGCTTATTTCTACCGGAATCTGCAATATATCTGCAGTTAATTTATTTGCCATAATACCTTCGTTATCAAAATTAACCCTGCCTTGTATATCATCTACATTCTCTATAATTTCTATTCCTAAAATATCTAATTTTTTAATATCCACGGTACCGGAAAATTTTATTTTTCCTTCTTTGATAATAAGGTTGGTAAATATATCTATATAACCGTCCCCGGCTGATATTCGGGAGTAGGGATAATAAGCAGAAAATTCTTTGGGTAGCAAATTATTGCAAGAAACCTTGGCCTGAATTTCTTTTTCTATTACCTTATATATCCCCAAGGCGGCTAATTTTGTTTTTTCGCTACCACTCAATATATCCGCTCTTAAGTTAAATTTGATATCAGCGGGTACTGATAAACGCAGCGTCAAATCTAAGTTGTCTATTATCTTGGTGAATTCGGGGATAATGCTTTTGTCTTTAAACTCAATACGCGAATCTACAACAGCTATCTTATAGATAAATATGTTAAATTTGCTTTCCTGGGTTTTTGCCTTGGCGTCCTGGCCAGGCATAAAAAGCTGCATTATATTAAGGGCCTTATCGTCTTTACGCTCTAAAAAAAGAGTAAGGTTCCTTAACGTTACGGAAGGGATGACTATTCTTTTTTTAAAAAAGGGGAAAATCAGAAAACCGCAATCTGCCTCTTTTAATTTCAGGAAGGTTTGTTTATCGTCATAAATTTCCAAGCCCCTTAATACCAGCCCCTTAAAGATATTTAATTGCAGCGATTCTAACTCTACCGTTTTATTCGTCTGTTCCTGCAGGCGCTGGGTAACAAATAACTTTAGTTTTTCTGGTAGGACTACCTTATTAAGATAAACAAACGCCAAGCTAATGATAAGAAATACAACAATCAATATTAAAAGGATTTTCTTTTTCATGTGGTATTATGATGCGGCTTTTTTATGAAATGAATTTGCTATGGCTAGAATCTATATGTCGTGCCTGCGACAAAAAATAAAGAATTAATTCCGTGATTGGGACTTTTGGTGCCGCAGTTAGATAAGTGACGGTAACGGCAATCTAAGGTTAAAGCTAAATTTTTGTTTAAGAAATAGTGCGCCCCTGCTCCATAATATTCCAATAAATTAAATTGTGTCGCTTGTTCACGCACATGCTGGGACATAAAAGATATCCCGGCACCGATTTTAAGATAAGGCTGAAATTTAAAATCTTCAGGTAACAACCCCAATTTTAGCGCGAAAGTTCCATTAGTTTCTACATTAGGGCGTGGCTGATAAATATAACAAACGGATGGCTCTAATTGAAGTTCTACTAAAGACGGTGGGCTGATACCAAACTTTTCTAAGGTTGGCTTAATGTCAAAATCAAAAGCAAAAATAAAAGGGACCATAAAAGAGTCTTTTTCGCGTTTTAATTCTGACCTAGCAAATCCGGTAAGCATTTCTATTGCCTTGAACCTGACAAAACTAGATGCCCAAGCAGAAGGACTACAAAACAATATACCCGCTATAATAAATATAATAGTAAAAACGTTTCTAAAAGTTTTTTTCATTAAGGTTTATTTTATGGTAAATCCTACCTTTGTCAATTTTTTTATTTTTACCTATTCTCCGATAACCTGCACTACTATATCGCGGTTGCGAGGGCGATTGTCAAATTCTGCCAAAACTACCTGCTGCCAAGTACCCAGCGAAAGCTTGCCTTCTTCAAAGGGGATAACTAAGGACGGCCCCTGCAAAGCTGCCCTTAAGTGGCTAAAGCCATTGGCATCACCCCAGGTTTCGTCGTGAGCATAATTTTTTCCGGAGGGAATTAATTTTTCGAATAAATCTTTAACGTCTTTTATCAACCCCGGCTCATATTCAAAAGTAGTAATGGCGGCGGTTGAGCCGATCACAAATACCGTGACCGTCCCCTGTTTTAGTTTAGAGTCATCAACTATTTTTTTTATATTAGCGGTGATATTAATTAAATCGGGGTTGCCCTTGGTAGGAATGCTGATTTTTTCGTGAATTATCTTCATGCGAAAATATTAGAGATATCGCTGAATTCGTTCTAAGATTTTATCCGCTGCTTCTTTGTCCGGATTAACCGCTCCCACGCGTATTTCTATCTTGGAGCTGGCGTTTGTAATTCTGTGGATATCAATCCAAATAGTCTTTCCGTCGCTGTATTTGCTCATAATCTGGACAACATCTGTTTCAATGGTTTCTTTAGTAATGGAAAGTTTTAAAGACTTTAAAGCGGATTTGCTAGCCTTAACTGTACTTTCTAGAGAATAGTTAACTTGCTCAGTTAATTTCCCCGAAAGCCAGGCTGCCGTTCCTGCACTACCTGCTGCACCTGCGAATAAAACAAAACATCCACAGATATTTACCAACGTGAATCCTGCAACTAAGAATATAAATATTTTCTTCAACATTGCTTATTATCTATAGAATTTAAAACCGGGGAGCCTTTCGTTTTTTGCTTTCTGGAACCGTTCGTCTTCTACGCTCATCAAGGCCTTGATATAGTGCCAGGGGATAAGGATGTTGGCCTTTACTTTTTCTTTCTTTTGCTTTTCCGGAGGTATTAAATTACCGTTTGCATCCCACCAGATTCCCAGTTCATAAGCGGGGTTTTCTATCCAGACCCCCTCATTATCGATTCCCGTCACTACTGCCCAAACCTCATCCTTATAGATCTGAAACAGCGGTAAATCCGGCCTTATATCAGGAGAAAATTTAAAAAGCACAAGCTTACCTACTAAATTCTCAACCTGCATATACTCCTCCTATTTACAACAGCTGCCGCCGCTCTTGGCAATTCTCTTAATCACGCCAGAAACAACAAAACAAGCTAGGGCGATAAAAATAACCTGATTATCATCCATCGGCAAGACGTCAAATGCCGCTGCTAGAAGCAAAATGATCCCTGCACCCCATAGTAATGACCTTATAATGTTTACATTCTTATTTTCCATACCTCCTCCTTTCTTAAATTATATAGTATACCCGCTGCCAAGGGAATAGCAAGAGTATTATAACCGGTAACCCCAAACTAAATTTTGGGCTATTTTTTTATTCAACAATTAATTCTTGAGAATTCTGCCAAAGCCCATGGATATTACAATAAGAAACAGCTAAAATCGCTCCTGACTTTTCGGTTTTAAATTTTACCGCAATCTCGGGCTGAGTATAAATACTGCTGGTATCCGGGCCTTGAATGGATTCTCCGTGTGCGCAAAAATCAAATCTCCCTATCTGATAAGGAAACTTTTCTTCTGCGGGTAAAAAATATACTTCAATCCAACGGATATGATGAGCGGTAGTATTAGGATGCGCAATCTCTTTGCCGACGCTTACGTTAATGGTGATAATCTTTCCCTTAACAGCTTTACCGCCTAATTCTATTACCGGGACATGCTTTTCTGTCTTCCAATCCGCACTTTGCAATAAATCTTTTATCTGTGCCATATCGCCCTCCTTTTTCCTAAATTTGAATATCCTTGTTATTACCAAAGGAAATATTGATCACGTCGCTCAAAGATAAATCGGTTTTGGAATCAGGCTCCTTTGCATAAAGGCAAGAGGCATAAACCGTAAAGGTAAAAATTAAAGGTAGGATAATTACTCTGGCGGATTTAAAGACAATGCTTTTTAATTCGCTGTAGATGGGGTATTTTTTATTGACACTGAAGA
>MHGH01000010.1:27216-30714 GCA_001805465.1 Omnitrophica WOR_2 bacterium RBG_13_41_10
ATTGGCCTTATATTCGCTAAGCAAAATGCCTTCTTTCCGTAGATTATCCAGCGTGCGCTGGAATACTCCGGGCTTTTTGCCTAAAAGCCGGCCTATCTGTTGTATATAAAACTGCTCTTCGGGGTGGCCGAAAAAAAGCCTAAGTAGTTTCTCTTTATTTTTGGTAAATATCTTCATATTCTACGCGTGAGGTTCTATATTCATTATGCATATGATTATATGTTTTTTGCATATAGTAATATATAATAAAAGCCGCTATTTTTAAATAAGATCAAATAGCGGCTGCGTCTATCTCTTTTTTTTAAAACCTAACTGCCGTGTAGGTCCCATCATCAGAAAAACCCAGCGCATTAACGAATTCAGGCTTATCTTTATTTAACCAGGCGTTGAAATCTTTGGCATTGCTAAATTTCTTGTCTATTGTTCCGTTGTAATCGGTATCAGCCTCGGCTGATTTAAATTTCCCGTTTTCGGTATTAATTGTCACATCGGGTTTGCCGTCATAATTAGTATCTGCTTCAATTTTGGTGATGTTTTTTCCTTCTTGATAATAAGTTACATCTGCCTTGCCGTCCTTGTTCACGTCGGCGGTAGCGGTATTAGTCTGGGCAAAAGATAGCTTAAAACAAAACATCGCTGCTACTAAAATAATTATTCCGCTAATTTTAATTCTCATCTTCTTCTCCTTCCTATCTTTTATTTACCGAAAATCAGCTTAAAAGGCAAAGTGGCAATTTCCCAAGCACCTCTTCCGCCGGCCTTTGCCGTGCCCCAAGCCGCATTGAGCGCATCGGAAACATTGGACACAATCGGCGTTATAGTCAAATTGATTAACTTGGCGATATCGGTATTCTGCACCGCTTTATAAATGATTAATTTTATTAATTGATTTTCATCCTTAAGATTGACAAAGGCCTGGTCCTTGATTCCTATGGGGTATTTATGCGTTTTCTTAACGCCGCCAGCATACTCCGTATAATTTACATCTTGAACACTTAATACTAAGACATCAAAAGAAAAAGGCGCCTGATCCGTGCCAAAGGCACCTACGTCCTTAATCGGAATTAATTCTTTAAGATTAACCTTGCCTTGTGCATTTTTAATGATATTCAAACGCTTTAAGTCCAACGCCACTAAATAAATATTCGGCTTTTTGTAAATAAATAGCTGCAAAGGATCCCATACCAAATTAATCGAATCTATATACGCCAGTTCTTTCTCGTCAAATCCAACAGGATTATGTATAGTTATGCCTTCTAGCCTAATCCGGGTTAAAAGCGGGGAAAACTCTAACTTTTTTACGCTGAGATTAATCCCTAGTTCTTTCTCTATTTCTTTCTCTATTAGTTCCGGGGCTTTGATGTGTTTGATAATTAAAAATATCGTAAATAACAAAATGACTATAGCCAGAAATATTATTCCTAAAAAAATAATCAGCCGTTTAAGAATCTTCATTCCTTTCCTCGTCTGTCCCTATTCTATAAGCTTTTGGATCTTCTTTACCAGCACCTCAAGGTCAAAAGGCTTAATCAGATAGTCCTGGGCGCCGGCCTCTTTTGCTTTCTCTTCTATATTCGTGCTAGCGGCGGCCAAGAAGATAACCGGTATCTTTTTTAAGTTCTCCTCTGCCTTCATATTCTTACAAACTTCTGGGCCGCTTAAGTTAGGCATATTTATATCCAGAAGAATCAGGCCCGGGACATGGCTTTTGATCATCTCCAGTGCCTTTACTGCGTCAGAAGCAATAATCACATCATAACCCATCTTTTGAATACGAAAGGTAATTATCCGCAGCAGGTCAGGCTCATTATTAACAATCAATATTTTTTTTGCCATTATCTTATTATTACGCAGCGCTCTGTTGGTAATTTCTAAGTAGCAGAAAGTTAATATATTCTACTGCGCTAAGCTAAACTGGTCAATAAAAATTGTCTTCGGGAGGGGATTTCTTTATTTGACTTTGCTTAAACTAGCTGTATAATGTAACCGATAGCAAAAGGCCACCTAAAAATAGAGCTAAGTTATGGATAAAGTGATTAAAGTAGTTTTGGTGGATGATGAAAATAGTTTTGTAGAATCTATGTCTTTATTATTTCAGGAAAAAGGTTATTCTGTTTCGGTTTTTCCTAAAGGCGAAGATGCCCTTAAGAAAATCCAAGAGGATACGCCGGATATTGTCTTTGTAGATATCATTATGCCCGGTATGGATGGTTATACCGTGCTAAAAAAAATCAGAGAAATTAATCAGGCCCTACCTGTAATAATGATGAGCGGTTATGTGGAAGATACCCGAGCCGAAAAAACCATAAGCTTACAAGGCGCCTTCGCCACTTATTATAAAGGCCACGATTTCTCCGAAGCCCTATCCCTGCTTAAATCCGCATTAAAATTAGAAGAATAGAAACAATCGAAATCCAAAGCCAAGTTAAAGGCCATCTTTGGAATAAGCTTAAAAGTTCTCCGCCAAAACTTCATAGAAACCTTGAGGGTGCTTGCAGGCCGGGCATTCTTTTGGTGCTTCATTACCCTCGGACACATAACCGCAGTTAATGCAGTGCCACTTGGTGGTTGTCTTTTTCTTAAACACTTCACCATTGGCAATATTATTAATTAATTTCCTATATCTTGATTCGTGGAATTTCTCAACTTTGGCAACCTGCTCAAAAGTGCGTGCGATTTCCGGAAAGCCTTCATCTTTAGCGATTTTACTAAAATCCGAATAAAGGGTTGTCCACTCTAGATTCTCTCCGGCAGCAGCCTCTTCCAGATTGGTTTTGGTATCTTTGATCATTCCGGCAGGATAAGTAGCGGTAATCTTTGCTTCTCCTCCTTCTAGGTGTTTAAAGAATAATTTGGCATGCTCTTTTTCATTCTCTGCGGTTTCGATAAATATGTTAGCGATCTGCTCAAGCCCTTCTTTTCTGGCTGCTGAGGCAAAATAAGTGTACCTGTTACGCGCTTGTGATTCTCCAGCAAAAGCCGTAAGTAAATTTTTCTCTGTCTTTGTACCTTTCACTGTCTTACTCATCTAAAATACCTCCTTTACCTCTTTCTATTTCTTCTATGAGTTTTCTATATTTTTCATGGATAAGCATTTTATCGAAATTATCAAATTCACAAAGCATTGCCGCCTGTTCTTCTTTTGTAAAATAGTTCATGGAGGGGATGAAAAACTGTTTATCCTCCTTTTGAATATGGCCTGTATAGAGCTGGACTATTTTCTTTAAGCATTCTGGAATCTCTTCTTTTGCTTGAGCGTCTTTCTCTAGATATCGCCCTCTTAAGCTACCCAGCATTCTTACTAATTCTCTTGCGCTAGTGTGGTCTTGCATTAAATCTGCCAGCATCTTTTTGTGGTCACGAGAGAGATGTTTTGTCTGGAGTCCCCTAAATAAAATATCTTCTTCTTTCCCATGGTGGCATCTATCGGCATAAAATCTGAAAAAATCTACTGCCTGCCCTAAGAAGTTAGTATCTATTGTTTTAATTGCTTTTAAC
>MHGH01000010.1:30723-31757 GCA_001805465.1 Omnitrophica WOR_2 bacterium RBG_13_41_10
ATACGCTCAATAAGCCTGTGTTCAATCATCAATGGCCCAATCGCAAGCATACGGGTTTTTAGTTACTATTTAACTGCGACCGCACAAAATCACGTAAGCGGTTATAATCGGCAGAAAGGTATATCGCGGTATCAATAGGGGGCAGGACTTTGAGCAAGCAGGAAATTTTAGTGGTAAAGCGCCAGCTTCCTTTTGGGATAGCATCTCTTGTCCCCTGTATAAGAATCGGCAGTATCGGGACTTTCTCTTTTATGGCTAATTTAAACGCTCCGTTTTGGAATTCTCCCATTGCTAAATCATTACTTCTTGTACCTTCGGGAAAAAATAATACTGAAATGCCGCTGCGTAGCCACTGGACAGCTTCTTTATAGACCTTCTTGATACTGGAGAACTCCCCCCGCCTTAGCATAATGTGCTTAGCAAGAAACATATTCCATCCTAAGAAGGGAATTTTAAATAAACTTTCTTTTGCTACCCATTTAAACTGCATTCTTGTTTTATACATTAATACGATATCCGCCAAACTCTGATGATTCGATACAACGACATAGGTCTGGTTATGGTCTATATTCTTAAGGCCCTCAACCTTGACATCCCAATAGGGATTTAACGCAGTGACTGCATTAGACCACCAGAAACATTGGGCATGGGTAAATTTTCGTTTTTTATCGAAAGGAAAAAGTACTGTTGAGACAAGCGCCATAACAAAAAACAATAATACCGTAAGCAAAATACCCACTAACCAAATGATCGCTGATTGTATGGTTTGCTTCACGTCTTATAGATAAAATTTTTTATGGGTATTTTTTGGGTGCTGAAACTTATTCTTCCTTCTGTTTTGCTGCCACTTCGGCCTTGTTGGGAAGGAATCACGCCCGGCTTCCATAAACTTCTCGGAAGGAATTTCGGAATGTTTTGATACCGGCAAACTAGATCTGATGATCTTTTCAATGTCTTTGACATCGCGGCCCTGGTCAGGTGTGGCAAAAGAAATCGCATGGCCGGCAGAACCGGCCCGGGCTGTGCGGCCGATA
>MHGH01000010.1:31770-37947 GCA_001805465.1 Omnitrophica WOR_2 bacterium RBG_13_41_10
TTCCCGCATCTTCGGGAAGGTCGTAATTAATCACTAGTTCAATGCCAATTACATCAATGCCTCTGGCTGCGATATCCGTGGCAACAAGCACTTTGTATCTACCTGACTTAAAACCATCGAGCGCTTCGCGGCGTTGAGGGAGGGAACGGTTGGAGTGTATTTCTGCCGCCTTATATCCCATCTGCCGGATTAACGCAGTAATCTTGCGGGCGTTATATTTTGTGCGGGAAAACAAAAGTATTGATCCATGATATTGGGCTAATAATTTACTGAGGAGGCGCGGCTTGGCTTCTTTTTTAACGATAAATAATTCCTGAGTTATGTGCTCTGCAGTGGTTCCGGAGGGAGCGATTTCCACAGAAACCGGCAACTTCATATAATGAGCCGCTATTTGTATTACCTCTTTGGGAATGGTCGCGGAAAAAAGCATGGTCTGCCTGTCTTTCGGCAAAAAACGCAGGATTTTGGTAATCTGCGGAGCAAACCCCATATCCAACATGCGGTCTGCTTCATCAAGCACAAGCATCACAACCTCTTCCGGCAGGAAATCCCAGCGGCTCATATGATCCAGTAGCCGGCCGGGAGTGGCAATTATAATACGGGGATATTTACGCAAGGCCTGTATTTGCCCATCAATAGGAGCTCCGCCAATAAGACAGGCGGTCCTCATCCCGAAGGGATGAGCGATTTTTTGAAAAGCCTCATCGATTTGAATAGCCAATTCGCGCGTAGGCGCAAGGATTAAACCAAGTCCTTTTATCTTGGCCAGGCACTGCACCATAGGAATAGCAAAAGCATGGGTTTTACCTGTGCCGGTCTGCGCAATACCGATAACATCCTTACCTTCAATCGCAAGCGGGATTGCCTTGAACTGAATCGGTGTCGGTACTTTAAACTTTATCTGCTCAAGGATATCAAGAATCTTCGGCGCAATACCGAGCCCATAAAAACTTAGGCCGGCCTGATTATCTCCATGCAGGCCAATAGCATTAAATGTTTTATGCGGCATTATGACTTAGCGGCCCTTAGCTTATGCTCCGGGATAGGGTGCCCATGATGAATGTGGCAAAATAATTCATGATTATAGATACTTAAGATATGCTTGCAATGAAGGTATCTACAGATTCTGCCCTTGGCAGAGGTCTTTGTTTTCTTCATATTCTAAAATCGCCTTATCTAAAGCGCTTACTCTTTTACAGCCTTAACATTAATAGCGCGAGGGCCTTTAGGGGAATTTTCAATTTCAAACTCTACCATCTGTTCCTCTTTTAAATCATCAAACTGCGTATCGATTAGGCTGCTCTGATGAAAAAATACTTCTCTTCCGTCGGTGTCGCTGATAAAACCAAAACCTCTTTCACGTACTACCCTCTTTATTTTTCCTGAATGCATTGTATTTCCTCCTTTAACTGTCTATAAATAAAAAGCCCGGTTTTCTACCGGGCTTTTTTGTTTAGCTATACCTTGGTAACATTTACAGCCTGATAGCCTTTAGGGCCTTTTTCGACCTCAAACTCAACTTCTTGGCCTTCAGCTAAAGACTTAAAACCTTCACCCTGTATAGATTTATGATGCACAAAGACATCATCACCTGATTCAGGGGTGATAAATCCGTATCCTTTTTGATCGCTAAACCATTTTACTTTTCCTCTTGCCATTATTTACTACCTCCTCTCAATAAAATTATAGTAAATAATGCAGCTAAAAACAAAAAAACCGTAAAGGTTAGTTAACTTCACTTTACGGCACAAGTTTGTCTAATCTTTTATTTACTACGTGGTAATTATACCATGTTATCAGCTTTTGTCAAATATTATCTTTGGCGATAATCACAAGCCCCCTACTTTAGATCTTACTTTCTTATCCTTAGGAATTGTGCATTGATTGCCACAATCACCGTGCTTAAAGACATAAGCAGCGCACCTAAAGCAGGGCTTAAAATAATCCCTTGCCTGTAGAAAACCCCTGCGGCAAGCGGTATGGCAAAGGCATTGTAGCCAGTGGCCCAGATAAGGTTCTGAATCATTTTTCTATAGGTTGCCCGGGCAAGGCCAATGATAGCTACGGCATCAAGCGGATTGCTTTTGACAAGGATGATATCAGCAGTCTCCATAGCCACATCTGTGCCGGCGCCGATAGCTATACCAACGTCTGCCTGCGCTAAGGCTGGGGCATCATTCACGCCATCCCCTGTCATAGCAACGATTAACCCTCTGGACTGAACCTCTTTGACTTTAGCTGCTTTATCCTGAGGCAAAACTTCGGCAAAATATTCATCCAGGCCTATCTCTTTTGAAACCCACTTGGCGACCTGCTTATTGTCACCAGTCAGCATCATACATTTAATACCCATTTCTTTAAGCATTGAGATTGCTTTTTTTGATTCCGGCCGGATAATATCAGCCAGGGCAATGGCGCCCTTAAGTTTTCCGTCAATCAATACAAATACAATGGTTTTACCTTGCGAGGAAAGCTTTTTTACTTTTTCATCAAGAATGGGGATATTTTTTTCTCTTAGATAGCCCGGGCTTACCACTTTTATCTCTTTGCCGTCCACCTTGCCTTGTGCGCCCTTGCCTGTAATAGCCTTAAATCCTTCAACAGGAAAAACCTCTTTTGATGATGAAGCAATCCCTTTTGCAATTGGATGTTCAGAGCGGGCTTCTACGGAAGCAGCATATTTAAGGAGCTCCTGATCTTTAATATCATTAGTAAAAACGATTTTATCGGTTACGCCAAATTTCCCTTCAGTAAGCGTACCTGTCTTATCAAAAATAATAGCCTGGATATTTCTTGCCCTTTCAAAGGCCGCTCTGTTGCGTATAAGTAACCCTTTTCCTGCGGCAAGCGCAGTTGAGACCGCTACTACCAAAGGAATAGCTAACCCTAATGCATGAGGACAGGTAATAACCATAACCGTTACTGTTCTTTCCAGGGCAAAGGCAAAATCCTTATGTATTAATGCCAGCCAGATAAAAAGGGTTATTGCGCCTACGGAAAGAGCTATAACAGTCAGCCATAAGGCAGCGCGGTTGGCTAAATCCTGTGTTTTCGATTTACTGGCCTGAGCCTGCCTGACCAATTCAATTACCTGCGAAAGAAAAGAATCTTTTCCGGTTTTTTTAATCACCACAGTTAATGAGCCTTCGCCATTAATAGCACCGCCTATAACTTTGGCTCCTGCCTTTTTAGATACAGGCTTAGATTCTCCGGTAAGCATAGCTTCGTTAACTGCACTTTCGCCTTCAACGATGTCTCCGTCTGCCGGAATTTTCTCTCCGGGTTTTATGATAATTTTGTCATTAACATTTAATTCATCCAATGGCACATCTTTGATGCTGCCATCGGGCATTATCTTATGCGCCTCGGAAGGCATAAGCCTGGCTAATTCTTCAAGGGCTTTTGAAGCCCCCATAACCGATTTCATCTCTATCCAATGGCCAAGAAGCATGATATCGATTAAGGTCACCAGCTCCCAGAAGAATATCATACCGCTTAGGCCCAATACCACCGCAACACTATAGACATAGGCCGTGGTAATGGCAACGGCGATTAGCGTCATCATGCCGGGTTGTCTATTTTTCAGCTCATCAAAAAGGCCTTTTAAGAAAGGTAGGCCTCCATAAAAAAATACTATGGAAGACAAGCCAAAAAGAATATACATATCGCCTGTAAATCTAATTGACCCTTTTAGGCCAATAAATTCCTGAATCATCGGCGAAAGAATGAGAATGGGCAGAGTAAGCGCCAAGGAAACCCAGAAGCGCTTCTTAAAATCAGTAACCATGTGGGCATGGTGACCATGATGTCCCTGGTGCTTTGTGCTAGCTTCTTTGACTTCTACAAGCGGGACATGGCACATGGTACAATTTCCCGCAAGTTCATAGATCATCCCGCATTTCGGACATTTAAATTTAACCGCCATACCCATCCTTATTCTTTTGTTCTGCTTCACGGTCTTCCCTGTCTTTTATCTTACGCCTTAATTCTATTTCCCTAAGATCTCTCTCTATTTTAGCCTTACGATCCTTTTCTTCATCTTCTGCCTCTTGTTTTCTTTCCTCTCTTTGTTCAAACATTCTTTTTTCTGCCCGAACCTCTTCTTTTTCTTCTGCCTCAAGAGATTCTTTCTCTTCTTTTCCTTCTGACAAACGGCTTGTTTTTGCCATTCTCATATTCCACACCTGCCATATAATCAGTCCTATAGCGAGTGCAATAAGTATAAAAATAAAATTCATAATTCCTCCTTACCCCTTTATTTACCCTTTATTTTAAAAATTATTCTGAAAGATTGCCCCGTAATATTGTTTTATAGACTTCAGAGAATCAATAACTAAAGAACCTAAATAATAACTTAAAATAATAACTACCGTAGTGATGATTATCTTTTTTGCTTGGCTAAAGCGAGGATTTAACCAGACCAATGGCAAGGCCAGCGGACCTATACATAAGAAAGCAGTGACTATCAAAGAAGTTTTAAAATACCATTTGGTCTCTTGGGGTTTTCCTTCTAACTGCTTCCCGCAGAACCTACACAATATTGCCTCATCCTGTATCTCTTCGGCACAAAAAGGGCATTTTTTCATATCTCCCCCCAAACAAACTACTTCTAATTAGAAACACAATCATTTCCTTCGTGGTGCCAACTTTCTACTTTTCCGGTATTATCTATGACAAAACTGGTTTTACAAGACAATCTATACTTGCGAATTGGCTCTCTCTCTATTACATAGGTGGTAGAGGTTCCGCTATAAGATTTATCTCCTATCTTGCCAGACTCATAGGTTGTTTGTGGCGTGGTATAGGTGTAGCCGCCGGTTTGAATAGTGTTTTTATGCGCATACTCAATCGCCTTTTTACCATCGCGCATCTCATGGGTCTTATCAGGAACTCCCCAAGAAGCAACCAAAGAATCTTCGCTTACCCCAATCCAGGTATTTAATTTTGCCTCATATTTTGCCGTAGTCGCGCACCCACTCACCAACATTACCATAACGAATAGATAGATTAGTTTTTTCATCTCTTGCCTCTTCTTTTTTATATCCAGCCTTTATCCTGCCAGTATTGATACTCCTCTTTCCAATCTTCTTTTCTTAATTGTATTATTCGCTTAAAGTGTTCTTTGCCTGCGTCGATAATTTTCATCTGGTCTGGAAATACAATTTTTTCCTTTATATCCTGGTTGAGTTTTTTACCCAATTGATAGGCATCATCCATTCTTTCTCTTACAGCATATGCACAACTAGATACGCCTCCGGAGTACTGCGCACCACAGGTATTAGCATAATATTTTATATAATCTAACACCTCCTTATCTTCTCCGCTTCCAGAACTGACTACTCCCACGATGTATTTACCCAGAAGCCGCTTACAGTGTATAAAATGGCTTGAACGGTCGAATAGCGCCTTCATCGAAGCGGTAACTTGATTTATATAGCTTGGCGAGGCTAAAATTATAGCGTCAGCCTCCAGCATTTTGTTCAGAATCAACAGAATGCTATCTTTTACCGAACAGCGCAGAATCTTTTTATGGCATTCCTCGCAATGCCGGCAGAAATCTATATGATGTTCGGCTAGATGAATAGCTTCTGTCTTAACACCCTGCTCACAGAGCCCACGCAAGACCTCTTTGGCCAAAAGAAAGGTCTGGCTTTCTTCTCTGCGCGGACTTGAGGAAATCAACAAAACCTTCATCTTCCTTTATTGCTCTCTTTCCATAGAATTCACGTTTCTATTTTTTTTTAATGAGCACATAACTTATGAACACGCTAGCGTGAGTAAGTTATTGTGCGAATTAATCCTCCAAAGCCGTAGGCGTAGGAGGACAAAAATTAGATGCGGCCAATTCAAAAGGCAACCCCCTATCTTTTAGAGAGTTGCCTTTAAATTTACACCTAGCTTCCTTCATAAATTTACCTCTTTGTGACTTTTTATTTTACTGCTTTAGGAAAGGTTGGTCAAGGCTAAATTGTAGCTAGCGGGTGGCTTGGTTTGCACCTTCCCTAATAGGATAGGCAAGTGCCGCCCTTATGGGCGGGTTTTGAGCAGCATCTTTTGAGATGCGAGCGGCCAAGGTTCACCAGCGAATAAGATATGTCAGTGAGAGCGAGCAGATTCATGAAGCGAGATTTTCCTCGGTGGGGAAAAGCGAGCGGTGCTGTGAGAAATAAACCAAGA
>MHGH01000010.1:38092-46141 GCA_001805465.1 Omnitrophica WOR_2 bacterium RBG_13_41_10
ATTTCCGTTCATAGACAACCGGTGCGATCTCAGTATGCTGCATGAGCTTACCTCCCCTGGCAGCACAACCCATACCCAGATTTTTTAAAGCTCCGCCAAAACCGGTCATCATATGGCCTTTGAAGTGGCTGACCACCACAAGAGCATCGGCATCAATAAACAGACGCACGAGCTTTGCGGTTTTGATGAATTTCTGGTTAATCTCTATATCTATGGTGTTTTCTTTTTTGGAGTCATCAGGGATAATCACCTCTACGCCGGTAGCCTTCTTAGTGAAGCCGTGGAGAGCAACAAGTGCCAGGTGATCCTTAGAATTAGTGCGCTTGCCGCGATAAAGCGTATTGGTATCGGAAAGAAGTGCCTTTGCCCCTTTGGCTAGTATCCCATCGCAGATGATGCGTAGATACTCTGGCTTCACAAAGCCGGTATTGTCTTCTTCGCCGAAATGCATCTTCACTGCGACGGTGTGATCTTTAGAGATAAAAGTCAAAACCTTACTTTGGTCGCATAAGATTTTAACTTTTTTAGCGATAGTTGGAATATTCTCTGATTCCTTTACCGCAATGAAATATACTTTGCTTTGCATATTATTTCCTTTTCTTTCATGTCTCAGCAATTTTGTGCAGGATTTCGGAAATGAAGGTCTGATATTTAATACCTAATTTCCGCGCTTTTTGTTTAAGGTGCTCTAAATCGTAGCTGTTGACGCGGATATTTAAAACCGCATCCCTTTTCCTACGCTCAATGGCCTGCTTAATCATTTCAAATTTTTCTCTGCTTACCGGAATAAACTCCTCTGCATGATCTTCAATCCAGCGTTCTTCTTTAGTTAATTTAATTTTTCTCATATAATCACCCCTTCTTATAAATTTTCTTGAATTTGCGGCTCGGATATAACGTTTTCAAAAATATACCTTCGCTATCAATGACAAATGGTACCGCCCAAATATAGCCTTTATAGTCAAATATGAAAACCTGTTGATCATTTCTACTAGGATGATCACATATATATAGTAATTTAGTATGAATTATTTCTTCAAAGGAAACACCCCGTATGCGCTTTAACCGTGCGCTTTTGGTAGGGTTCCATCTTATTGTATATACAATTGTATTACTTTTTTCTGGTTTGTCAATATCTTTTTTCTCCATGATTTACCTCCCCTCTACTCTAATAGACGCAGAAGGTGACTAAATCTAACGGGGATTTTTTAGCTAAAATAAAAAGCCCGTAACTTTCGCTACGGGCTGATTAAACTTGATAATGGGGTCAGATTTATTTTTGCGATTTCTTTAAAAAACTA
Organism: Omnitrophica WOR_2 bacterium RBG_13_41_10; assembly: GCA_001805465.1. Classification (GTDB taxonomy): domain Bacteria; phylum Omnitrophota; class Gorgyraeia; order Gygaellales; family Profunditerraquicolaceae; genus RBG-13-41-10. The sequence goes on from MHGH01000010.1 coordinate 39,394, forward strand.
ATTCTGACCCCATTTTTTACTCCTTCTTCTCTTCCTGCATCATCTGATTACATTTCTCCCTCATCTGGCCAATCGTCTTCTTCATAGCCTCAACATCAATCTTGATCTCTACTTCCTTAACCAGGTTTAGATTCTTATCATATTTGTAGAGTTTATTCCCGGCTAAGACTATAACTCCGCCGTCAGAGGTGACGACCATCTGTTTCTGCATCATCATGCACATTTTTCCGCAATTAAAGCCCATTCCCCGGCGGCCCATCCCCATTCCTTTTCCCATCTCCATTCCTTTAGCCATCTTCATAGAGGTATCCATACCCATAGATTTCTCCTCGGCAAAAGCCAAAGCCGGAACGAGTATTAGCACCATCAAGGTAATAAATATTGTTTTTTTCATCTTATTTCCTCCTTTTTGTATATTGTAACACTGTTTATTTATCCTGGCTACAATTTAAAAGCGATTGACTTGTTTTAATAAGGGCGAGTTTTTCTTTTCTCTCTAAACGCTTAATCTGCGCTTCTCGTTTTAAGGCTGTTGGCCTATTCAGGCAATCTTCAGTATAGAGCAATTCAACCGGGGTTCTATATTTAGTAAATTTTCCTCCGTGGCCAGAGTTGTGGGCTTTTATTCTTTTCTCTAGGTTATTGGTTATGCCAGTGTAGAGTTTGGAATCTTTGCATTTAATTATGTATACGTGCCAGGGCATATGTAATACCCGTTTTATAGCAAAGGTTTATATTTTACGTAACGCATAATAGGGCTTTTCCTTGAAGCGGAATAGATGTTATTGTATTTATGGGACACAAACTCGATAAAATCTTTATCTATAGAGAGATGCTCGTGGATATTCTTTCTACCCCAAAAATATCCCTCTTCATTAATATCGATTCCTAAGAGAAAAATCTCCTTTGCCTGAGAATACAAAGCGTACTGCAAAAGCCTCACACCGCTAGATGTCCTGTTATTGGACAAAAAGCTTCTCTTTATTTCTTCTGTCTTTAGCGGCCCCATTATTTTATTTAAATAGTAATCATTAAAGCCGTGGTCTTTGATACATTTAACGCAAGTTTTTTTTATATCGATAAAACTTTTTATCCACTTTGCAGGGTAGATGAATAGATTAATTTTGAATCTCAAGACAAGGTCTATGACGTTTTCGTTTTTATGGTCTCCTTCTATCACTCCCGGAACACAATAGTAAAGATCTATTACCTTGTTGATTCCTTTATATAGAAGAATCCGCGGGCCAACATTGCATGTCAAAATCTTAACATCGCTTGGAATATATTTTAATTCATTTGCCGAAGTACCGGAACCGATAATCAAAACTCTCTGATTCTTTATTATCTTCTTTAATGCTGAATTCCTTCTTAAAGCCGTATACCCATATTGTCCGGCCTCGATATTGACGCCGATAATTTCAAAAAGACAATCTATTCTTCTTAATGGCCAAGACAGAAATGCCTGCCAAAAATATCTTTTTGCTTTCTTGAAATCGCCTAATTTAAACCAATCTCGGCCTAATCCATAATAGAACCGAGAAATATATTCCCTATCTTTCTTTAATCTGGAAAAATTTTTCTTTAAAAAATTTTCCCTGGCAGATGCCTTTTCAAAAGTTAAGTTCATATTCCTCTCGCTATGTATTATACGGCTGGATTTGGCGGTTATCAAGGAAATTCAAAGGATGAGAGAGGCTATTTCTTGTTGCCTAAGCTATTATTTAATGATAAAGTTATATTATTAAACCTATCAATCAAAAGGAGACTAAGATTAAATATAACCACGCCTTATTCCTGAATCCCTACATTGAAAGTAGCGCCAACAGCACAATGATGCTATTTCCCCCTACTGGGCTTGAATATGTGGCTACCAGCGCAAAGGGACTGGTCAACAAAATCACCCTTATGGATTTAAGGCATGAGCAAGACTTATCTGACACGGAAAAACTCATTGCCTTTATATCCAGCTCAATCGACATTCTCTGCGTCGGTATCGGTTGGGACCGCCAATTTGACGAAATCTGCCAGATGCTTAACCGCGTGCCGAATAACATACCGCTAGTCGTAGGCGGTTACAAGGCTACCGAGAAAGTAGAGGAACTTTTTAAGAGATGCCCCACAATTAATATCATTGTCAGGGGCGAGGGCGAAGAAACAATCAAAGAGATATTAAAAGGCAATCCGCTCAAAGATATTTTGGGTATCTCTTACCGCGAAAATGACAAAATAGCGCATAACCCTAACCGTCCCCTTCCCGATGTAGATACCTTAGGCGCGCCTGACCGAACCCTTCGGCGTAACGAATATTCCTTTGCCTTAAACGGGATAAAAATAGCAGATATAAGTTTTGATTCTGTGTTAAGTGCGCGGGGCTGCCCTTTTAACTGCAAATTCTGCACCTTCAGCTTAAATCCTCTCGGACAAAAAAGGAATTATACTGCCCGAAGCGTCAATTCCGTAGTTAATGAAATACAAAGTTTAAAAGCGCAAGTTATAATCCTTAGTGATGATGATTTTTTTGCAGACCCTAAGAGGGCGGAGAAAATCTGTGATTTAATTATTGAGAGGAAGATCAAAAAACGTTTTATGGCTCAGGCGCGCCTGGATATCGCTAAATACCCGACACTGCTTGAAAAAATGGTGAAGGCTGGATTTAAGGCACTTTTGATAGGAATCGAATCTCCGCATGACTGGATATTAAAACAGCTGAACAAAGGCTTTAATCAGGAGGCGATACGAAAATATTTTAAGGTCCTGATAAAATACCCTATTTTTTACAACGGTTATTTTATCTACGGAAATATCGGCGAGACGGAAAAAGAAATGCTTTATATCGGGCAATTTGCCAAGGAGATCGGGGTTGATTCCATCGCCTGCAACAAGCTAAGGATTGAAAAGTTCTCTGCCTTAAGAGAACTCGCCGAGAAAACGCCCGGGTATCACGTTAGCGAAAGAGGAGAACTTTATTCCGATAACTACAGCCACGCTGCCTTAAAAAAAATAGGCAGGCGGATCAAATTTTCTTTCTACACCCCCTCCAGATACCTAAAAATACTCTGGAAGAATATTTTTGTAATAAAGTTTTTTTCCTTCAAAGAAATAGCCTTCTTTTTATCCGCATCACCCCGCCTTTTCTTAAGCGTGATTACAAGAGAAATCAGCCGCGGCCGCCTAGGAGATTCCCTGAAACGTACTTTTATTAAGAACCGCTAAAAATTAATCTTACCATAACCTTAACTTCATCTTGTATAACCACCGGGCTTTCTGCGGCTTTCAATCTGGGATTGGCGCGGACGCTTTTTACTTTTGCGCCGCCATGGCTTAGACTCTCCTGTACTCTTCCTCCAAGGCTTAAATTCACCCTCTTTTCTCTTCAATGGCCTAGGCCTAGGCTCTCCCGTACTTTTCCCCCAAGGCTTCGCATCTCCTGCAGGTTTCTTCCAAGGTTTATGCTCACCCGGGCTTTTCTGCCAAGGTTTTGGCTGGTCTTTCTTTTTGCGCCACCGCATCGGATTGTCTTGGCTCCTCGGCCGCGGCTTAATCTCTTCCTGCATTCCAGCTAATCCTCGCCGACTCATATAGCTACGCGTACGCCTTCCGCCTCTATATGTCCCAGGAGGACGCACCACCCGTAGCTGAACTTCTGTTTTAGCTTTGGCTATGGCTTTGGCCAAAGGAGGCCAAACCATCGTCCTCTGGCGTATAGGAGGCCAAACCATGGCCTTCTGGCCTTTAGGGCGCGCCGGATTGACCCTAAGAACCCGCCCCATGAATTCCTTGCCGTTAAGAGCAGCTATCGCAGCGAGCGCCTGCCCTCCATCAGGCATCTGGACAAAACCAAACCCTCTAGACTTAGGCGTATTTTTATCTTTACTCATCGCGATCACCACGGAGGAGACATTCCCAAAACCCTCAAAGAGCTTTTTTACATCGCCCTCAGTGGCCTCAAACAATAAATTACCCACAAAAATATCCATCTTAATCTATCTGGTTATTTTATTTATTTTTCTTTTTTATTTAAAATTTCTTTACATTTTAAACATACTATTAATCTTTTTCTTTCTTCTTTTATAACCGTAAATATTGCTACCAAATAATTATGTGATAATTTCTCTCCGCATCTCATACAGCTATTCATTTTAATTCCTCCTTTTTCTCTCCTTACAAACTCACAATTAATAGAAAACCGCAAGGCCAAGTATCCTATCCTTGCGGTTTTAGACTTCTACGTTATAGTTAACGACCTTCGTTCTTGCGCTTTGAATAACAATCCTTGCAGTATATCGGACGATCATCCCTGGGTTTAAACGGGACTTCACACTCTTTCTTGCACTCCGAACAAATTGCCTTGTGCATCTCCCGTGGCCCGCCGTATCCACCGCCACCACCTTGATATGCCATGTTTCCTCCCATAGTTATGGGCACCAAACAATCCTTTATGTTTGGGTGCCTTTTTTATTTCTGCTAAAGATTTAGCCTTAAGTTGTGATTATAGGGCTTTTAAAAAAGATTGCAAGTGTTTCTTTATTCTAAGGCGGCCTGGTCATTAGGGACCTGCCCAGGCTCAGGGCTGGCATCAATCGCTTTTTTCTCCAGTTTTCTTTGTTTCTTTTCCTCTGCCTTCTTTTTCCTGGATAATTCTTTCTGATACTTTTTATATGAATAATTATCTCTGGTCACAATGATCTCCTTATAGTTAAAGATTTTACTTCAAACAACCGCTTTCTGCAAGCTATTTATGATGAGGTAAAACACAAACAAAGGGGACGGTCTATTTTTTTGTAAAAGTACCAAGGTATGGGAAATGGGATTTTATATTAAAATTAACTTGTAAGGTCCTATCTCTTCGCTTCGCTCTCCCCACAAACTATTCAATAGATATAGCAAAGTTACTGAATCAGGGCCATCCGATACGCCGATGACAATTTTATCACATTTTTGGATAAGATTATATTTTCTAATGGTATTTTTAACTTTATCTAAAACCATTTATTTTTTAATTTGCGACTTTACGTAGCTGATACTCTACGTACCCTGAAAGAATTTCTGCGACTTTTTCTGGCGGCTGGACCACAAAATAGTTGCTAATTATGGCGTGCGCTATTTCATGGCCGAGTATATAAATCTTAAAATCTTCGGGACAAATATAAATAGTATTTAAGGTATAGATGTACAGGGAAGGACTTCTTAAATCCTTATTAAAAATCTTTCTGTAAATGCCATTTAAATGTTCTTTATCGCGACATATTTTAATGATTCCCTTGTAACTAAAAAGATTCATATCTAATATTTCCCCGGCTCTTAAAAAAAGCGTATCCATCATATCTGTAAGCTCTGTTTCCCTGGAAGAATTAGCCCTTGCTGTTCTGCCGGCCAAAATCCTTTCTGCCGCACCTACGTTTAATTGTTGCGCCAAATCAAAGGTATCTAATTGTGGCGCGTAATAAATAGTAAAGTATTTACTTTCTATTTTTTTTGCCTGGCCAAATCCATCTTCATAACTGTAAGCTGCACTTATAGTTACAGCTATGATAAAAGTTATTAAAATTAACCTAAAGAAACGACTCTTTGGCATTAAGATTTAAAGTATTGAATTATTTTATCTAGGGCTTCGGTTATTTTTTTAAATTCGTTTCGGGCCTCTTGCGAAACTTCCCTTTCTGTAAAACTATTTAATTTATTTTTTAAGCCTAAGAGATTATCTTTAAGCATATTTATTTGTCCTCTGGTATTGGTGATCATCTTATTAAAGGCTTCAGCTAAGGTCTGCAACTGATCGGGATCCCTGATGTTGAAATTACTGGAGAAATCTCCTGTGCTTAATGTCTCGACTACTTTGCGAAAACGGTAAAGTGGCCCGGCAATTTTATGTGAAACAAATAAAGTTACGGCAATGGTAGCTAAACCGACTAGAATCGTCACGATTACTACCGTCTGAATTAGTATAGGCAGTAAAAAATCCGCGGTAGAGCGTACCACTACCCGCGAATTAATAATAGAGACTGTGGTGGACTTCATTGCTAAAAGATAAAGCGCCTCTATTGTCAACATACTCCCCAAAACAACCAAGGCACAGAACTTAAGGATAAACTTAGTTTGGAATTCTTTATCGATAAGATAGGTTTTACGCTTCTCAGTTAAATTTAGCTTTTCCATTTTGCCTCCTCTATGCGTATTTACTTTAATAAATTATAGTTTATTTTAACCTCTGATTTTTTGCGCAAACCCAATATCCAGTTATTCAATGCCTCGGCTTCCTTGCGCTTGGCAATTCCCCATTTAATCTCATCGTGCATCTGTCCAAGGGCCTTATCGGTTTTTGCTTCTGGGGGCATTTTTTCATATGCCTCTTCTATTTCCTTTTCGCTCACGCTTAGGGAACCAGCAATCTCTTTGGTTTTCTTATCCAAGGTTAATTTTAAAAGAGATTGTTCCCAGAACCTCTCAATCATCTTAAGGAAATTTTTATTTTTATCGAGGCCTTGTTCTTGGACATCTTGCATAATGAGTTTACGATCGACAAGAGAATTCAAGAATTCCATCCTTGCCTCCAAAGAATTATCCCTGCCGTAACTGGAATCCTTAAAATCGTTTTCAAATTCATCCAGCGTAATCTCGTAGTTGCGGATTTTAGCCAAAAGGGGCTTTTCTTCTCGCCCACTGCGGCTGCAGCCGGCCAAAAGCATTAATAATACGAAAAGGGTGACAGTGTATTTTTTCATGGATTTCTCCTTTCTTTTTTATTGTT
>MHGH01000010.1:46165-48144 GCA_001805465.1 Omnitrophica WOR_2 bacterium RBG_13_41_10
AAAAAGGGCAAATTTTATTTGCCCTTTTTTATTCCGACTAAAGTAAATACTACTTTTATCTTTTTATTTTTAAATAGCTGTTCCTTGTTTTTTCTTCTTTATCTCCTCAAGCATTGGTAGAAGCCCATCGTGGCCGCGAATATTTATACTATTAGAAATGAACTCATAGGCCCCCTCTTCTAAGATAAACTGATCAAAAGCAGTCATGTCCGCAGGCGTTAAGGGGTGATAATAGAATGTGGAACGCGCCATTAAATCAGAACTCATGGAATCAAAAGGAGTAACTTGGACGGTAAATAACTTTTCTAGTACCGGTAATACGTATCTAAAGAGCATATCGTATCCGATAACCCCGCGGATATCTGCGGGGGCGAAAGGTGGCCAAATCTGCACCCAGCCAGTATTATTAGCTTTCGAACCATCTAACGGCGGACAGCAATTTTCAGACGAATCATTATAGAAGACATAGCCGGGAGGATAATACGGTGGATTATTATAACCGGGTGGCAGTAATCCAGAATTATCTACACTGTTTGGATAAAGCGCTGGTGAAGGAGAATAATTGTTATAATTATAACCGCCGGTAACCGGTACTATTCCCGGCCTGACAATACCCTTAATCATACCACTGACACCTAAAGTCCCGTTTGGCCCGGTAATTGTAAAGGGAGAGATTCCGCCAATATTCATCACTAAACCAGCCAATTCAGGTACACCTGAAGGAAGCGCAGAATTATACAAACCATGCATTACCTGAATACATACCCATAATGGATTATAATCATCTTGATTAAAGGAGGGGTAGTAGGGGGGGTCTCCTACGATAGGCTCGGAGGTAGCTCCTGGCCAGCCTACGCCGATTGTGCCATGCGGTGCTGAAAAATAAGAATAGCCGCCAGCAATTACGTTCGGCCCGATGGGTAAATCCGGAAAGCCAATCATCGCTGCCCAGAAACCGTCAGGACCGTCAAATAAGCTATCTACATCTTCTAAACCTGCCCAACCATCCATTAAGAAGAAATTTTTAATGCAACACCTCGGAGGCTCACCAAAATAAGCCGGGCACCAGCCTCTTCCCGCATAAATTGAGCCGTTTAATGTCTCTAAGAACACGCCGCCATTAGGAGAGACGACTGAATTGACAATCATATCCCCGCCGCTGGTGATGTGAATAATTCCGTCATTAGCAGCAACAGAAGCGCCGAGAGCTGCTATTTGTTTATAACCCTGCTCTTTGCCCTTAAAAAGATATATTGGTAAATAAAGCCCAAGTTCTATATCGTCATATTCATTAATGTAAATACTGCCGGTATCCCAAGAATAAGCAGCTAAGATGTCGACGGAGGTATTAATGGGGTAGGCTGCGGTTCCGATATCGTGTCTTGCTAATAATAATAAATAATGCGCATATACATCACCGACAGGAGCGCCGAATTGCGTAGCATCGTAGATTGAGCCATTCAAAGCAGCTGCTACTACCGCATCTGCCCAAAGATAACCTAAGGTAATATTTCCATTTAAGGAAGCAAGTAATATTGCACTACCAAGGCGATATTCTGCGGCAATTCCGATAGGAGTATGGGTATTTATCCAATTAATCAGGTCTAGCCCGCCTATAGCAGTTATGTTACCTGCATAAATATCGCCGCAAGCCAACATTCCTACAATAGCTAAGCCTTTATTGGCAATGGCCTCGACTCTACCGGCAGCATAGATTTCTCCTCCTGCAAACATTAATACAAATGCAGACTTAGAGAAACTCTCGCGGCCGCAGGAAAGACTGATTGCACTGACGCTGCTACCTCTACATATATATATATTGCCGGAAGCCTTAAATATCACACTTGCCAATCCATTAATGCATAAGGCGCTTACCTCATTTCTCCCGATTAAGGTGATGTCCCCTTCAGGATAAAAACTGCATCTATTCGCCTTGGCAGTTAAATTTACCTCGGCAATATTCATAAAGCCATGGCCAA
>MHGH01000010.1:48249-58176 GCA_001805465.1 Omnitrophica WOR_2 bacterium RBG_13_41_10
CGACAGTAGCCTTTACTTTGCTACCACCTATGAGGATAATGTTACCACTGCCACAATCACTATTACCATAAGCGTTTAATTTAATGCTTGCTATATTAACACACCCTTCACCTATACTAAGTGCCTCTACTGTACTATTCTTAATGAGGATATTGCCTGTAAAGTAGCCAAGAGTAGGGGCAGCTAAACCAGAAGCGGTGAAATTAATATAGGAAGAGCCATTATAAGCTTTGGCTTTGACTAGGCTGTTAAATAAAGCGATATTGCCATTAGCATTGAAGTTAATAGTTGCTGGACCGTTAGTGTTGATAGCTTCTACTTGGCTATTAATAAGAACGATATTATTACCGGAGGTAAAATTAACCTCTGCGCTATCATCAGGAATAGGATCCTCGGCTAGCACATCGGTATCTGTTAGAATAATATCACCGGTTAAGGTATCAAAATCAACTAAAGATACTCCTGTTCCTTCAACCAGGGCCTTAACAATAGTGCTATTAAGCAGGATATCGCTTGCCGCATTAAAGGTTACTGTAGCAGTGCCGCTATTCTTAGCTTCTGCAATGACGTATGCATTATAACTAATAATATCTCCGGAAGTAGTATAGAGATTTACATCAGCATTATTACTGGGGGTTGTATAGTAGGAATAAAGATAAGTACCTAAAAGAAGATCTCCGTTACCGATAGGCGAATAGCTTATTACAACGTCATTAAAATCCCTATCTCCTAAGCCAATTAAATCTTCCCAGTGTATGGTTAGGGTTTTTCCGGAAACATCTACGAATGTGTGGTCTTGGTGGTCCGAATTAAATAAGGGGAAAGTGTAAAATTCTCCGGACTCTGCCATTTTAATATAAAGCCCGAATTCGTTAGTGTCCTCAAATTCTAGAATCGATCCTGAGCCTGAATTAATGTCATGTGGATCAGTAGCTAAGGGTTTAAGAATTATATTGCCATTGCTATCTACATAATAATATCCTAATTCAGTTAAATGGTAAGTTCGGCTGCCGCTGATATATTCCCAGGTAAGGCCTGATGCCATTTCACCAGGAGTGCCTAAGATAATATCACTTCCGGCATCTATATCTATAGTTCCGTTTTCAGTAATAATTGAGGCGCCATCATGGACAATATAATCTTGACCAGCACTACCATAGAAGTTACCGTTTAAAACAAATACATCGCCGTTTATGTTATGAGTGATATTATTACCTGCTGTTAAATAAGCATCTCCTCCTTGAACATAAAGGTAAGCATACAGATTTATGTCATTATCTGCTTCTAATTTAATGGTGGCTTTTACGAAGAGTCCGCTAAGTAAGGTAATATCATTTGTGGCTTGGAGTATGATAGTTCCGGTAAAACCTGATAATGATGATGGGTCAATGGAAAGAGTTCCTGGTAGGGGTGGATCTGTTTTGAGTATGGTTTGGGACGGCGCGCTACTTCCTCCGTCTACAATAATTATATTGGTGGGATCAAATAAAACGGTGGCAGTTTGATATCCCGGAGGTGCGCGGCCGTTCAATACTCCATAAAAACCTAATTGTGCAAAGGCACTAATTTCTATAAAGCCAGCGTTACCGGCAATACTTCCTGCCGATACGTCAATCACCGCATTTTTATTTACCACAGTATTTCCGCCGGAGTCTATAAGGATTCTTCCGCCGTTACCGGCTAATCCTAAGGCCATGGCCTCAGTCGTGGAACCTTCATCTAGTGTCGTCGAGGTTTGGGAAACTACACTTACCTCGCCGGCATTTCCTTCTTCATAAGCATTGGCGCTAAGTTTTCCCTGCAATAATATATTTGCTGCTTCGATGGAAATCCTACCGCCATCAGGAAGTACCACATTACCGTCGGTAATAACCTCGCCCTTATTAATGAAGTCGGAGCCTTTTACTGTAACCTTAACCGTGCCGGCTTCCATCTTACCTATATTAATCACAGGAGCGCCTTCTGCTGCTAACTCAATCACTCCATCATTATTCACTAAAGACCTTGCTTCAATGATGCCGGTGTTATTAATGGCATAATCAAAAACTTTATTTAAGACCTTGCTAGTGAGAAGAACCTTTCCGCCATTGGCTAAAATACTGCCGCTATTCTTTATGGCGCTATCCATTTTTTGTCCATCAGGCCCTAGGACCTCTTCTTTTACTGCTTCATCAATGACTACGGAAATTTCACTTAAGTCATCCAGGGCTAAAGTCATCTTTTCTCCGGAAGCCAAAACCACGGTCCCTAAATTTGCCTGGATAAGCAATTGATTCTCTAATGCCTGAGAAAATAAAGCAACATAACCGCCGTTTCTGATAATGATATTTCCTTTATTAATTAAGAAAGCGCTTTCTCCGTTCTTAAAAAATTTATAATTTCCGTTTAAAAAGTCCTGATCATTAATATTTAAAGTTGAAGCCACTAGTGATGCCACATCAATGCGCGACTGCGGACCGAAAATAATACCATTAGGATTAATGAGAAAGATTGTTCCGGTTGCGGTTAGTGTACCTAAAATATTTGAAAAATTAGAAGTCTCTATTTGCTCTACGCGGTTTAATGCTACCGCATTTGAAGAAGACTGAATAAAGTTAACTGTCTCCTGTGGGCCAATATTAAAGGTATCGTAATTAATAATTAATTTTTCGGAAGGGGTTACGATGTTCAGGGTGGCGGAGTTAGGAAATTCAAACCTTGCTTCACCGGCAACAATTCTTGCAGAGCGCGCAAGCTTTGCAATTTCACTGTGAATATCATTTATGAAGTCGTGATGATGCTCACCTTCTGCTGCGATAGAAGAACTAAAGAAAGCGCTACCCAAACACACTGCGAGGGTAGCGATGGTTATTAAACTAACTTTTTTCTTTAACAAAAACATTGTGTTTTTTTCTGACTGACCCTGGTTTGTTGATTGTTGCGGTGAATTTGGTAAAGTATACCTCATGAATTGGTATTTGTCAAGTTTTTTTTTAAAAAATTTTAGCACAAACCTAACTTATTTATTTTATATATGTTTTGTTCCTAATAAAAATCACCAAAAATAAACTGCGCTATCTAAATTCTACAAGAATAACTTCTTTTGCTAATTTTTAAAAGCTTTTGGAAATTTCAAACAGCGTGTGCAGGCGCTCGCTATCTGAAGGCATATTGTCCAACGGCCAGGCAAACTCTACCCTTGCGGAAAAATCCTCCGGCAGGTTGAAACGTAAACCCCAACCTGCTCCTCTTAATGTCCTGTTTTTCTGGACTCCAGCCGCAGGCCTTCTTTGCCTTGCATTTGCCCAATCGTAAAAAGCAACCAGCCTTAGCGCATCATATACTTTTGCCTTGGAAAAAGGCACCTTTAGATCGCGGGGTACCATATATATAGGTAAGGAAAGTTCCCAGGTCATAGAATAACCGCTATCTCCTACTACTTCGGCAGGAGGATAAGCGCGCACATTGACAATGCCGCCAATCTGGAACTGTTCCGTAGCAGTCAGAAGATTAGGAGAAAACTGTAGTTGGTTTTTCCAGAGAAGCGTAGCATCCCAAGGCAATCTTTGCAGCCTTACCAAGTTTACATTATCTTTAAAAAACCGGCCGCATGCACCGCTTACAGATGCCTGCGGATCTTTAGCTTTTAAACCTCCCATGATATTAGGAATACCGAGGTTTACTTCATTAGTGATGATAGTTCTGCCCCAGCCATCCGTTATATCCATATCTAGGTTTAACTTAGCAACCCGCATTCTGTCTCTACTGGTATCTACACCAGTTTGAAAATTAAATACATCCTTATAATCAAATCCCACGCTTAAAAGCAGATCAATGTTTTCTCTGTTAATCAAAGTTTGGCTGGCATAAATACTATATAAGGTGCTCTTGCCTCTTACGCCAAGGTCTTCATAATCTTTTCCTAATTTTAATTTTGTTTTCGCAGCAAAGAAACCTAACTTTAAGTTTTCAGTTAAAGGTAAAAGATAGCGTCCGCTTAATAACGTGTAGTCCTCAGCTTTTGCTAACTGATATTGAAAAACAAAAACATCATCTAAGCCTAAAAGGTTATTGTGAGTAAGCGTAGTTCTGAAGCGCTGCTTATCAATGAAACGCGAACCATAGTTATCCCAATCAAATCCTATATGCATAGGTAATCTATCTTTTGCTTCTAAGGCTACATCCGTAGTCCCTGCTGTTTTACCAGGCGCAACTACTGCTTTAACACTGCGGTCGGGTAGTTCATTTATCTTACTTAACCCCTTCCTTAAAATTTCATAATTAAAAGGTTCACCTTTCTTTAAAACGATCTTGTTTCTGTATAAAGATTTCTTGAAGTAGCGGTTGCCCTTTATATCAAAATCTCCTGTGATACCCTCCATAATCCTGATTTCCAACACTCCTGTTGTTATCTTCTGGGGAGGTAGATATGCGCGGGAGGTAATGTAGCCTTTTTGACGATAGATATCGGTAATCATATCCGCTACTTTTTGCATTTCAGTCAAGGTAAGCTCTTTATTAGTGTAACCGGAAATAATATTATTTATCTCTTTTTCTTTAAGCAAAGTTACGCCTGTTACGTTGATTTTCTTAATCAAGGCCTTTTCCTCTGAAACAGCCGGGGTTACCTTAGGCATTTCTTTTTCTTCAATCTGCGGCTTCTTGACTTTTTTCTCTATTTTTTCTCTTAAGGCCTTTTCCTCCCGAATATCGCTTTCTGCTTTTTCTACTTCTACCGCAATCTGAGCAAAAATGGCGGCATGGTTAAAGAACAGGATAAACGAGATAACCATTATACAAAATATAAGTTTTTTCATTTTAGTTCTTCTCCTTAACATTACACTAACATTAGAACGTTTTATTTTCTATTCTTTACCCTTTTCTGTACTTTCTAAGTTACCTCGGAATTACTGTATTTGTCAAGCTATAATTTTCTATTGGGTATTGGCTTCCTCAACCTTAATTATTAATTCTTTTCTTTTTACCTCGTATGAAATACCGTTTAGTTGCGCTTTATAGCCATTTTGAGCGTAGGTTTCCTTAATAGATTCCAATATCTGTTGGATCTTAGTTTTAGTAAGCCACTCTTTTTGAAAAGGCGAAATAATATTTTTTATATCATCCTCAGTAAGTAAAGTAACGCCTTCTACGGTAATTTTTTTAATCAATACCTTTTCTTCTTCATCTATCTTTTGTCTTAAGACCCTTTCTTTTTCTAAAACCTCCTCAGACCTGATGACCTGAATGGTAGAAACCTGCGCAAAAGATAGATTTAAAAAAATTGCTAAAAAAAACAAAACGATAGCGGTTATTTTAGGTATCTTACTCAACATTTTTTACTTCGTTGGCCTTTAAGGTAGGGGCGAATGAGCCGAAAGAAACAGCTCAAACCTTACTGCTTACCTACTTTCCTGTTTCGATCATAGCCTTGGTACTATTTCCTTAAAAGATAGTCTAGGCACTTTCGTATCAGCCGAAGGGAAACCTCTCTATTTATAGTTGAAACTACAGTTGCAGAGCAAGCTCTTTTGCTCTAGCCTGTGCTTCTTTTATCTTTTGAGCTTGAAGCGTCTCTCCCATATCCATGGGTTGTGCGTTGATAAACGTGATATCTGTAATGCCTATGAATCCGAATACAAAACGAAGGTACGGTTCTTGGAAATCAGCACCGTGCATCTTGGGCGACGTGTAATCACCCCCGCGGCTGGTAATAACGACCATGGATTTATTCTTTACCAGCCCCTCGACTCCGGCAGCCGTATAACGAAACAGATATTTCGGCTGCAGGATAACATCCAGATAATGCTTTAATGAATAAGGTATGCTGAAATTCCACATCGGAGTACTGATAAGATAGGCATCTGCTGACTTAAATCGTTCAATGTGGGCTACGATTTCCTGCCATGCTTCTTTCAGCTCTCCGTAAAGATCTTTTCCTCCCAGAAGTACATATTTGCCGTCTACGCGCTTAGCCGTAAGGAAAGGCAGTTGTTCGTTAGAAAGATCCAGTTCCTCGACAACCCAATCCGTATGTTTTTCCGTGAAAACCTTAAGGAATACCTGCGATACTTGCAATGTGCGCGACTCCTCTGTGCGGGGGGTGGCGATGATATGTAAGAGTTTTTTCATGCGTACCTCCTTCTCTACAATGCCTTGATTTTGAAGATTATTATATCGCTTAACCGTAGGTTTTGGAATTAAACCGTACAGGTAAACAAAGGCCCGTAACAAATGTTACGGGCGAATACTAATTAGGTCCCTCTCGTATCAGCCGATAAGTAGTCGACATAAAGCGTCTACGTTTTTATCTTAAAATGGGCCGGGATTTTTACGCGGTATCTGGCTTTGTTTTTTTCTCTCGTCTATAATTTTTGCTTCGAGCCGGTCAAGAATACTTAAAACAACCTCTTTGTCCACTTCCACGAACTCTACCCCGATCCCAAAACCATCCTCAGCATAAAATTTTTGTTTTTTTACATAAACAACTTTGCCTTTTCCGATTAAATGCTTTTCTAAGGAAATGGGAGAATCAAATTGAACGATGGCCTGAACAAGGGAGTCGACATTAACGTTTTCTTTAAGAAAAATACTCATTCCTAAAAAACTGATATCTAGTAATTTACCCTCGATAATATTAGAGGGATCTTTTTCTAATTTTAAAAAAATGCTATTTTCATAACTGAACCGCTTGTAATTTCTTTTATCTAGCATTGTAAAAATGTTTTAAATTACAATTGATTTTATTATATATCAAGAGCTACTTCTTCTATCTCATAAATCTACTAGGTAAGTTTTAATAAATTTCTCAACCGCCTTTACTGTTTCATCTTTTAATCGTGCCGGGCTTGCAGCAATCCAGGTAGCAAAATTATATAACTCCTGATTATCGACTTTTAACCACTTCTTATTTTTATGCAGCAAAACAAACAGTGTGGTCATCGCAATGCGCTTATTACCGTTCTGAAAAGGATGGTTTTTCACCATGAGATAAAACAAAATTGCCGCCTTGGCTATCAAGCCATGATACAAGGATTTTCCAGAGAATCCCTGCAAAGGCACTCCCAGGCAGCTTTCTAAAATATTGGGGAAACGCGTGGAGAAAGCCGGAATCGGTTCGTTAAAATCCATCGTTTCTTTGGCTAAATTAAAGGCAAGGTATTCGATTTCAGCTATGGAAATAAATTTCATGCGGAATTACTCATTACCTAAAAGTCGCAGAGTCTGGCCGTATTCCCTAACTGTCTTTTTGACCGCGGTTTCAATTTCCCTCTTGTTTTTTTTGCTCAAGACCTGCCCGAGGACTTCAGGAAGAGAATCTCTGGGGATGACAAAATTTCTCCCTACTCTAATTGCCTTAATCTGGCCCCGTTTAATTCGCTTAAACACAGCTATCCTACTGATACCCAAAATTTTTGCCAATTCGGCTGTAGTTATAAGTTCTTTATTTTCCATAGGTTATATCGTTAACTGATTTAACATGGATTAACATTGGTTAATCATCATATTAAAGGTTAACATATATTAACTTATATGTCAAGTAAATTCTTGGGCTAGAAACCTTTGGGTGGGGGCACCGGGGCGTGCCCCCACCCACGTCCCCCTTATGTTTATTTCGCCCAAAAATGGCCAAAAGAAAAATGGGGTCCCTCTCAAATGTCATGAGGGGAAACCTCTCTATATATAGGTATGTATTATAAGGCTGAATATAGCGGTTATCAAGGAAATTTGCGCTTTAGAGAGGCTATTTCCTCGTGAAATTTGAGCACCTTAATATAAGGATTTAGCGAGCACCTTATGTTTTTGTCTAGCGAAGTACTCCGAAGGAGTACGAAATCCTGCGAAGCCAAAGGCGAAGCAGGAATGTCCGTTTTGTCCGGTCTTTCTTGTCCCTAATTCTCGTAAATCTTTTAGATATTAAGAGAGCATGTTTGTCTACCTTTTTTAGCCGGATAAAGGGATCAAAGGTCTAAAAATCATGCCCGCTTCCTATTTAAGAGATAGACGCGGACCTTTTTTTCGATTTCTATAATAATGTGAATCAATAAGCCTATTAAGAAAATCCTCGCCCAGGCATCGGGTGCAATCGGTGCACTATGGAAAAAGCGGTTCATAGATGAGTTATAAGTAAAAAACATTTGCAGAGCTACCATGGTTAAAACGCCGGCAATTAACCATCTATTCGAAAATAACCCCAGAGAAAACATTGACCGTGATAATGAACGGCAATTAAAAAGATAGAGCAGTTCTCCTATAACCAGGACACCAACAGCCGCGGTTCGAGCCTCTTCGCAAGGGCTTTTAAGGCCTTGGATTCCTGCAAGAAACCAACGATGGCATTAATAAAAACTACTCCGAAAATTACCGAAGCATCAACCCATTCTTTTAAAAATAATGTTATTATTGTCGCGGCTAAAAGAATATATACAAGAGGCTGATTGAACTGCAAAAGGAAATGTATCCAAAGCGGCACGCCTTTTTTCGGCGTGATCTGATTCAAGCCGTAACGGTCCCGGCGTTTCTGAACTTCATCCAATGATAACCCCGTGGCAATATCTACTTCAAGCCTCTTAACGGCATCATCAACAGACAACGAGTGCCAGATTTCCTTATTAAGAGCTGCTATTTTATCAGGTATGGTTTTGCCTCTTTAAATATTTTTCTGTAAATTTTATTATATTATTCATCATAACGACTGTCTCAACCGGGTATTTACCAATAGCGGACTCTGCCGAGAGCATAACAAAATCAGTCCCGTCAATTATGGCATTCGCAACATCCGTTACCTCCGCGCGCGTGGGCCGAAGGTTTTCGGTCATACTCTCAAGCATCTGTGTCGCGGTAATAACAAATTTCCCAGCGCGGTTGCATTTTTTAATTATCATCTTTTGAATAACAGGAATCTCGTAGATGGGCAACGATACCCCCATATCCCCGCGAGCGATCATGATCCCGTCTGAAACCTCGATTATCTCATCGATATTCTTTATACCTTCTCTATTCTCAATCTTGGCGATAACGTGACACTGAGAACCTTTACCAAACATTTTTCTTACATCTAAGATATCTTTCTTTGTGCGCACGAACGACTGCGCAATATATTCAACACCGTATTTTTCGCAAAAAAGTATATCCTGTATATCCTTCTGGCTTATCCCGCCGAATTCAAGCCGCGCCCCCGGAATATTTACGCCCTTATGTGCTTTGAGTAAACCGCCAACTAGTACTTTTACCCTCAGACTATTCTCAGCGTGACCTACTACCTCTAAGGCAATATTTCCGTCGTCAATGAATATATGCTGTCCATTCTTGATTTTTCGCAACGAACCTCGGTAATCAAAAGGTATCTTTTCGTGTGTGCCCTTTATCTTTTTCTGGGTAAGCCAGCCTATCTGACGTTTTTTAAGCTCTACCGGAGCGACAAGCCCACCTACCCTTATGCGGTGCCCCTGAAGGTCGCCGAGAAGCTTTATGCGCCTGCGGTATTTCGCATTTAAAAGCCGAATGAGGCCTATACGATGAAGCAGCTCCTTCGGCTTAGCGTGGGAAAAATTCAGGCGCCCGACATCCATACCAGCAAACATCATTTTCCTAAGCACGGTCTCACTCGAAGACACAGGGCCGAGCGTGCAGATTATCTTAGTTTTAACCATAGCATTACTTATAAATAAGCATTTAACACATACTCCTGAACCATTCTCTGGGTATTAAAAAATGAGGCGTTTAAGGCTATCGCATGGCGCATAATTTCAAGCCATTTATCTTTCTCTTTATAAAACATAGGGATGATTATCTTTTCTAATTTCTGATATAAATCACGGGCATCTTGAGCGCTGTCCGTATCCTGTGATTGTATTGAGCCAATCGCCCAGCCGGTTACATTTTCAATACATCCCTCTATCCACCAACCATCAAGAACGCTTAAATTGGGAACTCCATTAAGGCAGGCCT
>MHGH01000011.1:0-7105 GCA_001805465.1 Omnitrophica WOR_2 bacterium RBG_13_41_10
CGAGGCAGGTATAGACTTGGAAGCAGTGGAGGAATATTGGAATGGAGTAGCCGAGCATCTCGTACCTGCGGCGGATGCTGGTTTGGTCAAAAATAAACTTATTTATGAGGCGATGCGTAATGTTGCAAAATATAAAAGAAAAAAAGCAGGTCTGCCGGCGGTAGGCGAGTTACAGCGTGTTAAAACGTCATCTAGCGGCAGGTGGCCGGGGATGCAGCCGGTGTATAATGGGATTGAGAAGTGGGTGGCAAGTAGCAGCTTAGGGCCACGGATTGGTTGGTTTATCGGCCAAGTCTTGGCACCGGCAATCATTGAGTCAGGTGGGTTTGTGGTTGGCGGGAGCTGGTTATTGTCTGTGACCTTCGGAATACCCTTTGCCCTGAGTCCGCCTATACTCGGGATTTTAGCCCTTCTGCAATTAGCTTGGCACCTCCTCCACATCTTCCCCAAAACCCCTGAAGAAACCTGGGGACAAAGATTCACCTTTGCCTTTTCTTTTGAGAAACGCCGGATTAGTATTGCTTCCTCTTTCTTAATTATAATGTTAATTCTGTTTGTACCGACGGGATTGTATTTTGTTTACGGCCTAATATTTAGCTTTGTCGCACCACACCTTGTTGTTAATAGACCCGTAGGATCTGTAACTAGGAGTATCAAGGAGCACGACGAGGCCGAGAATATTGAATCC
Source organism: Omnitrophica WOR_2 bacterium RBG_13_41_10 (assembly GCA_001805465.1). Lineage (GTDB taxonomy): Bacteria > Omnitrophota > Gorgyraeia > Gygaellales > Profunditerraquicolaceae > RBG-13-41-10. Next base: position 689 of record MHGH01000011.1, read on the forward strand.
GCGATAAAAGAATTTGATACGGCAACGGATTCGGCTGAAACAGGCCAGACAGATAAGCAGCGCATTGTAGAGCTCCTTAGATTTATAGATGATAAGTTACAGAAAGGCCTAATAACAAGCTCGGCACTAGGCCCGCCTTTTCTGCTTTCTCAACTTCTTAAGATGTTGTTACCACTTGACTGGCTACATTGGATTTTCTTAAACTGGATTAGGTTTGAAAATGGGATATTATGGCCGTCTTTGGCGAAGCTCGTCGGCTACCGAGGTACCAACCAGCTGATTGCTCGGGTAAATCTAAGACGTTTTCTACGATTAAGTCCAGATCTCCATGTCAAAGTAGCAGAAGCTATACAGAAGCATTATCTTGCCATTTTCCGTTTTTCTGGAAAAAGGGATAAACGAGCCTTGTTAATTGTGATTGCTATGCTCGATGCAAATCACATACCCCGACCCGCTAGCCGGGCATATGCAGCAACTGTCCTTAAGGTTTTGGGGGTTGTTAATAATCTTCCAGACCAACGGGCGCTTAAGGCATTATCCGAATCAGCTGAACATGATACGCACGCCATAGTTAGAGAAGCATCTGCGGAGACGTTAACCTTCCTTGTTAGCGAATATAAACGAGGCCCCAAGAAGGCATTAACTGTGCGAATCCTGAGGTGCCTGCGTCATAAGGTGCCGTTCATTGGGGCGCTTTTCGTACTTTCGTTTATTCTTCTTTTAGCTGACCAGATACTCAAATATCTCGTTTTGGATTCTCTGTCTTGGCTTACTACAGGTGACAATAACACGTTTCAATTCGCTGCTATCAGCGGCCTCAGTCAGTTGACTCATGACTGGCAGGGAATGTTTGGAGCGCTTGCTGCTTGCGGTATTTGGGTAGGTATGATGGGTAGTAATGGTGGCAGCCTGGGGCGGGGAGGCGAGAAAGCATCTGATAAGGCGGGGTTGGGGGGTGGCGAAGCCGACTCGCCCGCGGCGGCGCGGATAGCCGAGTCAGAAGAAATAGAACCGTCCCAAACTTCACAGAAGTTTGAGGCGGCCTTTGCGCAGCGGATTGAACAGGAATGGAGGACGCAGATTACCACGCTTTTGCGATCGGTTCGGGAGCATGGGTTGTTGTCGTCGAAGCGTCAAGCAGAGCTTAGGCAAGAGACGTTCGGTTCAGTGGATGATTTTGAGGCGTTAGGAGGGTCACCACTTTCTGGTTTGAGCGTAAATCCTACGGGTTCTCTAGTGAGCTCTAAGCATCTCGCGCCAATGTTATACGGGCTTCAGACGATAGACGAGGTGGCGATGTTTGACGGCTTTGCCATTTTCCCCATCATTACGGAGCGGCGAGGTGAATCACATATGGAACGGCTAGTTCGTTCCCCGGCTGAGATTGAGCAAAGGATGCAGGAGAGCCTTCTAGTAGTGATACGGCCAGACCTTGTACCGAGCGCGCGTTATCTCCTGGATTGGACAGAACCGAAAATCCACCTTGTTTTTATAGAGGAGAACCAAATACCAATTACTGCTGTCGAGGCTATCGTGATTCCTGAGTCCCTGGCAGGTTTTGCAAAGACCGCATTCCAAGGAAGTCAAGTTACTGTCCATTCGGTTGGTTTGCGTCAGCGCCAGTTGAGAGTAGCGCGTCAGGGGCGCATATCTGATTTAATTGAAGGGCGTTCGTACGATCTCGTCCAAGTTCAAGTACCCGACTACGAAACGTTCCTGTTAGGCCTTGACCATGTCGTTGTCTTTCACGCCGTGCGGTTGCCTACGCGATGGGATGTTACGCGGCAAATGTTTTCTGAGCTCAAAAGCACCAATGAACTAATTGACGTGCTGGATAACAACGGCAGAGTAGTTAGCGTCCGTGTGCTTGATGGCGGCGGGGCGGTACCTGATAGCTGGCTGGCTTTGGCGTACGACAGCGAGGGTCAGCAAGAAGGTTATCCCGGTGAGATCCACTTTGATGGAGAAGGACGCCCCGTCTTTCATGCTGGGGAAGGGTTTGGCCACGGTCGAGATGATCAAAGTTACAGTGGTCCTGGGGATAGGCATCCGCAAGAGCCAGTTCCGCAAATCAGGAGCGTTTCAGGCAAGGTAGATAGACAAATGCTGGTGATACTCCACGATGTTGCATTGATGCATAATGTTGTTCTGCATTTTGTTGACAGGAATAGTATTCACAGGGGAAAGGCGTTTGAGGTAAAAAAGAGAAGAAGTCCAGGGGACCTGGCCTTCACAACTATCAGGATTGCGAATGATCTCAAAGAGGATGATTACGTACCACTAACGGAGGCTATTAATCCAAAGCTCAAAGGTAAGCCTATAGATAAGATACTGGCTGCTGAGGGTTGGAAGAGTCTGGAGCAACTTAGAGGAGTGCAGGAATTTCCCTTATTCAGGATTCCTATTGAGTTTGAAAGTAAGCTGAATGATGGCAAAATCCCGGATGGGCTAAGAGCTATTTTTAAAAGTAATTTTGAGGTCCTTTTCAAGTGGGCTCGTGTTAGGAAAGTTGGTGATGGAGAATGGGAGATATTTGATGGAAGGACATACAGTGTCAGAAAGGATAGAGATGTTCTAAGAGTTTACAAGTTGGGAGTAATAGATATACCTAAGACACTAGCTGAGGTTAGAGGGATACTCGAGGGTGCGAAGAAGATTACTGATGTGCAAAAGAAAGCCAAGGCAGAGGCCAACGCCCTGGGAATCCTTCAGAAAGAATTAGAGAAACTGCCATCTAAGAGATATGGGGGTAAGATTTTACGAGAGCGAGCGTCTCCCAGGCGCGTCCTACATCAATTAAATGCTGATTGTAGTGAGGAAACAGCAGTTGCCCTGAGGTTACTAGATTCTCTGCTAAGTAGCATGGAATATAGAGGATTGCAACTTTATGCAGCTGGGGTTTTAGAAGACTACAAAGGAACTTGTGTAGAACATGCATGCATAATAGCAAGACTGAGCAATGGTCAGGCATATGCCCTGGATGCAGCCAAGCCTGAGGTATCTGGTCTTGTTCCTATAGAAGCGTTAGAACTTCCGGGGGACATTGGTGATATATTTGAAGTTGAAGTAGCTCAAGAAATTTCTGAAGACAGAAAACTATCTAGATTCCATAGGAAACTACAGCTTTTGAGACCAGCAACCTACATGCAGGTTTGGGTATATAACGATCTGGGTGAGGTATACGAAAAGCAGGGTAGGTTAGATGAGGCCGAAGTGTGTTTTAGAGTAGCTATACGGATAAATCCTCGGTGTGCCTCAGCACATTTCAATCTAGCTCTGATTTGTGAAGAGCGGAACAGGCTAAAGGAAGCTGAGGAGCGCTACAAAACAGTGATAGATATAACTCCTCGGGATACTGAGGCCCATTACAACCTTGGGGTGATGTACTTAGATCAGGGCAGGTTAGAGGAAGCTAAGGAGCGTTTTAAAACAGCGATAGAGATAAATCCTCGGTTTGGTAAAGCGCACAACAATCTAGGAGTGGCATACTTCACTGAGGGTAATTTTAAGAAAGCAGAAGAGCATTATAAAAAAGCGGTAGAGATAGATCCTCGGAGTGCTGCAGCACAGTACAATCTGGGTGAGGTATACGAAAAGCAGGGTAGGTTAAAGGAAGCAAGAGAACGCTATCGAAAATTTTTAGACTTATCTGCTCCACATGGATATCCTGATGTTAGAAAACATGCGGACTTAGTCGTCAATGCAGTAGCTAATATTAAAAATCTCATAGAAACTATGAATGCAAAAAAAGCAACCCCTGAACGGATAACACTAGAAGAATTCGAAAGATTGGAGGAACTTTTTGGTCTCTTAACAGTAGATGAACTTCGGCAAGTAGATGGTGCTGGTCGAATTGACGCGAAGGATGTAGCTCGGCCGTGGGTAGATGAAATACTTGATACGAATCCTATCCTGCGGTTGCACATTGAATCGGGCAGGGCCGTGGCCTGGAATCTCATGAAGGATACGGAATATTACTTTGGGGAACAACTGAGCCTCGAGCAGCGCGCAGAGCGGCTCCTTGAAAGTTTAACCTTTACCTCAGAGGAGGAGCGAGAGCAGGTAGAGAAGATTTTGCAACTTCACCTCGCACAAGGCGATCTCGTTGTTCGTCTACGATTGGCATTCGAGCTTCTAAAGGGCTCCCCCTCTTCCTACCGCGTCGTTTTAAGTTTCGCAGATGAACCACTCGTTCTTCTTGGTGACCTCATTGCCTCATCAGGTAGTCAATCGAAGCCCTATAGCAGCGGTCCCGGCGCTCCTACTGAGTTCTACACGTTGCGAGTTCTCGAGCAGGCGGTACAGGATCCAGAAGCATTTCGTGCGGTTCGGCGACACGAGCAATGGCACCTTAGGGGGATGCCCGGAAAGCGTATTCCGGATCCAGATCGGCCTAATCATGTTTATCAGAGCAAGCGCGAGCGGCAGTTAGTTCGTAGATTCCTGAATGCGCTGGGGTCGGAGATAATACCCAGCGAGATTGCTGCACACACTACAATTATTCCAATGGTGCACAGCGACGCAGTCGAGGACATAGAGCCGGTCATCAGAAAAATCAAAGTAGTACAGGAGCAGCCTAGGAGTAGGAAGTTTGCCTTACTTCTTGAGGACGCAGGAGCAGCGTTTATGGAATATGAGATTGATGTTCTGCATCTAGTTCAGTTTCCAGAGCTCGATACGCCGACATTAATCCAGCGGATTTTGATGCGGGATGAGGCTGTTGAGGCGGCAATGCGTATGCACTTTACATGGCTGACCTATGCCATTCCGGCAGGCATTGAGATGCGACGGAGCCTGCGCGAAGGTCGAGTGATGCCGGACATTAATATAATGCATAATGTGTTCGTCGAACTAGTCTTTGACGTAATTCGCGAGCGGAGTATTGAGACGGTTCTTGAAGAGGAAGCGGTTTTGTTCGAAGCCTGGCGCTGGGAAGCCTTGCATCATCTGTGGATAGAATTGGCATGGAAGGCTCTAACTAAGCATGACGTGGAGAGTTTCATCGGCGCTATACGCGAAGCAGTGAAGGCGCGCTATGCGGCGAATATCATCCGGGAGCGTCGCCTATTCCAACAACTAAAGTTGTTGGTACGGCAAGGATACGATGTAGCGTTAGTTGTGGGTGAGGCGCATGCAAAGCGACTCCAAGAATTGGTGGTTCAGGATGAGAAGACTTTGTGTGGTGGGGTTGCAGGGGCTCATCCATGGATTGAGCTACAAGAGCGATTGAGACAAGATGAGTCCTTGACTAAGGAGGAACTGACTCGATTTGTGTTTCAAGGGCTTCTCGTGGAGGCAATCGCATTCTGGCTGATGCAAGAAGCAGTCCCACCTATTCGTCAGATGGGCGTCGCGACCCTCAAAGCCAGAAAGATGAGCGAGCAATGGACAGATGCAGAACTCTTGGAGTTCTTTTTCAGCACGACGTACAGCTACGAAAAAGGCGGCTTGATATCCGATTTTCAAACGATTGAAAAGAGAGCTTTAAGGCAGCCCCTAAGCCTAGATAGTTCAGGTAACGCAAGAGAAGAGTTAGGTGATTCTACTGAGGCGGGGTCGAGGGGTGGCGGTTATGACTCTATCTTTAATCCGTCTATGCCTGATACAAGGAGGAGACATTTTAGTCGTGATAATAGAACTAGGGAGAGGGTTAATCTTGCGAGACGGTTTGAACGCAAGCAAAGATTTTTGAGAGAAGAAAAGGAGCGAAGAAAAACTGCAAAACATAAGAGCTGGTTAGGTTGGTTAGGTGAAGAGGATCTAGAAGAGGATCTAGAAAATGATATACCTATAGATGAGGAACAGGCGGAGTTGGAGGAAGGATTTGACATGTTTTCGTTCAGTGGCGAAGAGCCGCCACTTTGGAATCCAAACTGGCCAGTTCCCACTGAAGAAGAGCTCATTCTCGCCGACAAAGTGCTCAAGCACCTAATGCGACTAGAGAAATTACAAAGAGGAGGTTATAGAGATTATGATGCCGGCAACAGCTTTGTCAGAATGCCACAAGAAGGGTTGGATTCTGTCGGACGTGGTCGTGTCCTGCGGGCGATTTACTATCGCTATCCAGATTTAGCCGGAGCAATCATCTGTAGTTTCGGAAGGGGAGATCATGGTCCCTGGAATGAAATTCTCAGTTCGCAGTTTGGCGAATCGCCGGTTGAAAACGACCTTCTCGGGGCCATAATCAGTCGAGGATTAACCGTCTTACGTGAAAAACGCTATCTTAGATTTGAAAGCGAGAGATTCAATCCGGGTAAATACAATATCTTCGGTATTTCCGGAGTGATGGGATACCTTCCAGAAGAGCAGGCGCTCGCAATCCTTACTGCTATGGATGATCAGGGACGCGCGGAATTGCTTGACGGCATGAGAAGGTGTCTATATCTGCAAATCGTCTTTTCTACTGTGCGTCGTAGT
>MHGH01000011.1:7123-7407 GCA_001805465.1 Omnitrophica WOR_2 bacterium RBG_13_41_10
AAACTTCCTAAAGAGTTAGGCGGCCTTCCCGCTCAAGAGTTACTTAGGGTTGCGCTACCACCACGTGTTCAAGCCGCGATTCCACGCATTGTTGGTCGGGCGATTGGACGATTGGTAATTGTCCGTGAAGAAGAGCCGAACTTAGATACGCTTATCGCCCTTCCCTCCGATGCAATCGTAGCAATGGAATTCTTACCTACCTCTGATGTAAGGGTTGGACCATTCCAAGGTATTCTTACCTTTCGCCCTGAAGGCGAAACTTCCCATGCTGAGACTCGCGCAAA
>MHGH01000011.1:7462-19903 GCA_001805465.1 Omnitrophica WOR_2 bacterium RBG_13_41_10
GAGGGGCAGATTATCGTTTTTGAAGTTACGTCAGAAGAAGTGATTGTTCGTCAAGCGAGCGAGTCTGAAATCCGCCAGATGCAGGAGCTTTACGCCACAACTCCATCTGCACCTACTATTCAGTTGCCTTCGGTTGATCTCGAAGGTATTGAAGGTACGACACTCTATCTCGCTGCTGGGGATCTACGCTTGGCCCGTCCGGACCTTGTCGGATACAAAGCAGCGCTTCTTAATCAACTCGCTGCGCACGCCTTTGTTATGTCTGATTCTGATATCAAAGTTAGTGTTGCAACCGGTGCTGCGTTTACGTTTCGAGCCTTCGTTCATCTCTTACGTCAACATAGACAAGAACAGGAGTACCAAGAACTTATCAAGACACTCGCAGCCGCAACTACTGAAAAAGATGTCTTATTTATTCTTGAGCGGCTCAGGAAGATGATTCAGGCCGATAACTTCCACATCTCCGCTGACCTTATTACTTCGTTCAGGAGTAAAGAACAGGGAAATCCGGCTTATTGGAGAGAAGGAGTATTTGTTAGGGCTTCGACGAACGCGGAGGATCTTCCGGGCTATCCCGGATTTGGCGCAGGAATTTATCTTACGGTACCCCACGTCAGGGGTCCATCAGCTTTTTGGACGGCTGTCAAGCAAGTCTGGGCTTCGACCTGGACGCTGAAGGCGTATAGGGAGCGGCAGCGGTTCGGAGTGGATCAGGGGACTGTCTTTCCGGCCGTGTGGCTCGTGCCATCCCAGCCGGCAGACTATGCATTTGTAATCCACACCTCAGATGCTGCAAAACAACGACTTGACCGATTCACCATCGAAGTTGTTCAAGGCTTGGGAGAGTCTTTAGTGGGCGATGATCCAGCCTTTGTAGGATTACCGACTCGTATCGTCTGGAATAAAACAGCCCAGAGAATTGAAGAACAGATAGCAGGGACTAAGCAAAAGCAGAGTGTTTTGACCGATGGCGGCGGAACAGATGTTCAACCCGTTAATTCCATTCGTGAATTTTTGCGGCATCAGGATGCATCGCGGCTGATTCAGGCGCTTGCCGAGGTCGGCGAACAAACTGAGATGTTCTTTAATCGCCCGCAACAAATTGAAGGTGTCCTTATTGCTGATCCCTTAGTCAAAGGCAGTTGGATAATCACCCTCCTCCAGACCCGCGCCCTTACTCCTTCTGCCGACGAACTACCCCAAGGTGATTCGGGGGGCACGCCAGATACTGGCGAGAGTGAGATTCCACCTGAGAACGGTCCATTTACTGAGCCCGCAACTGAAGAATTTAGAATCGCTCCAACCTCAGAGTCACCTACAGCCTATAGGGGTGGACCAGGCGCTGCTTGGGTCGGTGACGAACACTTTGATTCTACAGATGATTTCCGAGAAGAGCCTGGGGCGGCGGGGCAGGAAAGAGGTCAGTCGAATAGGCTGGAAGCTGAAGACCAGAAGGGTCGGCAGGCGACACTTGCCCTTATGTCTGAGCTATGCGCTGAAGAAGACAGCGTTTGGTCAAATGCCCTTATCACATTACATAATACTCATACATTACATAATACCCATATAGGAGATATTCCAAATGATCCAAGAGTCTTGCGAGTCATTGCGAAGGGATTAGAGGACAAGCGTAAGGCCGTGCGTCTTGCCGCTCTCCATTTAGCAATATGGTCCAAGGATCCGGGGGTAATTCCTGCCATCATGGAGACAGTAGGCGATGAAGATATGGATGTTGTATGTGAAGCCATCACAGCTATAGAAATGGCAGCTATGGGGGGGCGGAAAGATGTCAGAGCTTTACCTTTCCTTGAGAAAGCTCTCCGAGAGGATGTACGTCCCCCTGTGCGTTCGAGAGCTGCGTGGGCCATTAGTTGTATTGGTGATCCCAAATCGATACCTCTTCTTAAAGCAACGCTAAGGGAAACGTTTCATCACACTGTTCAGCGCTCCGCCCTCGAGGGTTTGGCGAACTATAAGAATGCAGAAGCTACTGAAGCTTTCATAGAGGTATTAGAAGATGATAGCTATTCAGATTTACGCGATATCGCTGCTAAGGCGCTGATTCCACGCAAAGATCCCAGAGCTATTCCCGTCCTCGAGAGGGCTCTGCTAGAGGATTGGAATGCCGAAGTACGCCGTAATGCTGTGCTAGCTCTTAGTTTATATGATGATCCGGCAGCGACGATTGCCATTAAGAAGGCGCGGAAAGACGGCGCACTTGAGGTTCGCCTTGCGGCCCTGGTTTCAATGATAAGGCACGCGTATCCGCAAGCGAGTCCTGTTCTGGTCAACGCGCTGGGAGGCGAGATTTATGAGTTTGGCGAAGAAGCCCTTGATACCCTGCGCAGATTTGGCCAAGACTCAATTCTCGCCCTCAAGGAGGTTGTCTTGAAGGATAAACGCCATAGTGTGCGCGCTGCCGCTGCCATAAGATTAGTTCAAAGTGGATGGGAGCCTGTTGAGGCCCATGACAAGGCTTCCTTATGTATTGCCTTGGAGCAATGGGATGAAGTAGTTAAGGTTGGCCCAGCTGTTCTTCTGGCCCTTAAGCTGGCTCTGCAAGAGCAAGAATCTTTCAATATTGCTCCTGCCGCCGCCACAACTATGGGTAAGATTGCAGTTTCCCTCGAGCAGGGTGATTTACGACGGACCGAAATTATTCGTGTCCTCATTCACGCGTGGCGCAAGAACAAGAGTTATGCTGTTCGGCGTGCCGCTGCCGAAGCGCTGGATAATCTCGATTGGGAGCCTAGGACCGCTCATGAGAAGGCCTTGTTCTACCTTATCTTGAGGCAATGGGATAAACTAGTTAAGCTTGGTTTCGTCGCCACACCCACTCTTATGCAAAGGTTTGGTGTTGGGGACATAGATTTTAGGTTAGGTGTTATTAAGACTATGGAGCGTGTTAGAGATTCCAGAACTCTTCCCATTCTAATCGAGGGGTTAAATGACGAAGACCGCAAAATCGCTGAAGCCGCCGCCAAAGCTATTGTTAACTTCCATCCTGAATTCCAGGGTATCGAGCCACTTGTACTACATGCGATGTTCACGGCACATCCTGAATGGCTCCAGGAGCCACCTTCAGAAACCAGGCGTAAGGCATTTGAGCAGGTTATTTATTGGCTGCCGCCAACTGGTGGAAAAATTCCTGATGTCGAAGATAGGGGAAAAGAATTACCGCACCCAGGCAACCTCGATCCTTCCTGGATTGCAGAGCAGCAAGTACACGGAGTCCTAGTGTTGCGCAGGCAGGGTAAGCTCGGCACAGCCTATATCCATCAGCTTACGGTTCAGGGAAGACTGCCTGATGAGTTTAAGTATGTTGCCTTAGCGTTGATTATCAATAGTCCATTTAAACATGATTGGAGCAAGCCTTTCTTTAAAGCTATCTGGGGTCAAGTTGCGCCCCTTGTGCACGATGGAGGCAAGGTTGATCTAGAGTTAAATCCGCTCTGGAAAAACGTTGAAGGGCGCACTGACTTTATCCAGCGGGTCGTCGCTGTCTACGAACCACGACTCGAAGAATTGGAGGCGATGACTCAAGAAGAGCGGATGAAACTCTGGAAGGATGATCCTACGCTTGACGAGGGCTACTTTTTTGAACAAGAAGAACGCGAACGTCTGTGGCTTGAGGCTAGGGCATATCAGCGTTTAGCTTTCGCACTACATGCTGCGAAGGGGACTGCTCCGAGTAACATTCCTATGGTGATTCGTGATAAGTTGGCTGGGCGCTGGCGAGAGTTTGTTTGGCGAATGAATCTTCTTCTTCAGGAATATGGAGTTGAGGGCGCGGCTAAGGTTATATGGTTTACGAAGAAGCCACGTAAGCTATCCGATTGGCTTAGCTTTGGACTGCGCCACGAAGCGGAATGGGAGCCTATTCAAACCCAGTTGGTCTATCTTGAAGAAGTTCGTCGCGAAAACCCAGAATTGATAACGCGCGTGGATAATCTCCTGCGTGATATCACCGATGCTATTGACCGAGATTTGGGTCTTCTTGATGATACAGATGGCCGCGAACCGCCAAGCGGCGAAGCATCATCCCAAGAAGGAACTCAGAGCCTCAATCTATTCAACACCTCAATTACTCTGGCTATAACAGCAGCAGCGGCGTTTGGAGCGTTAGTTATCTCTGGTAATCTGTTGTGGGCAGCGGTCTGTGGTGTTGTTGTAGCTTGGAAATTGGCTGAGTTAGCTCGAGTAATCTTTAGAGGTAATGCTACCTACGATCCTGTAACTAGAGAAATAAGCAATGCCAATGATTTTATCGCCTATGCTCATGAGTACGCACACCAGTTGGTACAAATTTTCTTGGAGCGGGTCGGTATAGATATGGCCCAGATAGCCAAAAATAAAGACAGAAGCTTATTGAGCAAGGTAATCAATTGTCTTGTCAATGGCGTTATCGCGGAAACCATCGCCCATGGAATAGATTTGTTTGTAGCGATAGGAAAGGCTGTTGGAGCATTATTCCGGCTGTTAGATAGAGATAATTATCTATCTAAAAATAGAACTATCCCTGATATTCGTCAAGTTAGTTATGGTTTGGACAGGATAGAATATGCAGGGGATAGAGAAATAAGAACAGCACCAGAAAGATTATTTAATAATAAATGTCTTTACATCCAGAATAATAGAAAGATTGACCGCAGGACTTACTGTTCGGGGATGTGTTGGTTTTGTTGTGCTCGCAGGATTCCATTGCGGGAAAGATTAAAAGATACTACCCCAATTGAGTTATCAGATGCTACAGCTATCATTACACAGGCCATTAAAATAGGATTTGGAGAGATACGGCTTAATGGCGAAGATACTCTTGATGATCTGGATTCTTTTTGGGCAATTGTTGATGCCTGTAAAGATAAGCCAATACAATTTGTAATGGTTACCAACGGTTTTTATTTATTGGGAAATCATACCCAATCAGGCGATTTCTTTAGCCAGCTTAAAAAAAGATTAGGTAATGGTAAAGGCGTTTCAGTTATATTTAGCTGGGACCCAGAGAAAGTTAGCAAAGTAAAGAAGTTCCCCGAATTCGCTGAAGATGAACAAGCAGTATTTAATGCTATGGCAGAAATATTGCATAATTTCAGAGAAGTTTTTCCTTTAGATGAAGAGGCGTTGCGTAATGCTATGGTAGAAGCAATATATAATCCTAAAGATCTCGAAGATGATTTTTCTTCAATAGTCGAAAAATACATTTTAGCTGTAGACGCCCATGACTTAGGTGGAGGAAGCGAAGAAGAAGGACAAAAGGCCTTTGAGGAATTTCATCAAAGATTACAGGGTATTTTAGAAACAAGGTTTGACCATCGGGATAGCAATCATATGTATGCATATCCGTTTAGATATACGACCCGTGAAGAGGATGGCTTCTTAATTTTGATGACTCCAGAGGCAGTCAGAGAGGGAATCAAAAGAGGTAGGGTAGCTCGCCAATTTACCGTTAATGATTTATTCCAAAAGATGACGCAAAGGCAGAAGTACGTATGTGGTCATAAGCCGTTTTTTGACCTGTCAATGGGAGAGTTAGTTACCTGTATCAGGAGACAGGAGTATCCCCGACGAGCCGTAAGTCCACAAAACTTTACAGAAGTACTACTTCAGCCTTTTTCTAACCCGCGCTCGAGGCATTTATATTTGGGTGATACCACAGAGAGAAAAGCAGCGCTGGTTAAACAACTTGGATTTGCACTTGCCTTGAATCCATTACTTGAACTAGAAATGCAGGTTTCGTTTGAAGAGGTAGAGGCGCATATATTTTCGGATGAGGAAATGATGACAAAAATTGAACTGCTCTATCTTTTAGAAGATATGTTGTATATGGTTGAAGGTGGCAGATCTATTTATAGGTTAGTTAGTATCCCAAGGGAGTTGGTAGTATACCTTTATAATAATAAAGAGATACTTGAGGCATTATTGAGATATTACTCATTTAATAATGTAAATGTCTACCCACCTATATTAGCTCCTATTATCAGAGAATACCCTTGCAGTTCCGATAAGGCGGTTGAAGATTTCGAAGCTCTGCTTAAGACAGTAATTCATAAATTAAAGCGCAATGGAGTTATTTCTTCTGAGCCTATAGGAGAAACACCACAACTATCAAAAAGTGCTACCGAGCGAAGGCCTCAGAAACTGCCTCGCTTAAATGCCTCCTCTGGGCAGGAGGATAGTGTTTTTGACGAATCAGCGGCAGAGGAGACTGGGGCGGCGCAGCAGCCAGCCGAGGCGAAAGAAGCATCCTCAAATATTGAGCCCTCAGTTTCTGCAATAGCAGGTCAAGCCGGGACTCTCCGAGTAACATTTAGGGCTTATGAGAGATTTGCTAATGAATTTCGCCGTTTGCGCGGTGAGTTACAATCGTCAGAGGCAAGCTGGGTGCGCCGAGTTCTTAGGCTTGCTCGAAAACTTCCGGATAAAGGGGTAAGAGGCGACCCATTACGCTTGTTAGATCTTGGTATGGGTTATGGTAAATTCTTTGTCTGGTGGCAAAGACAATCTGGTATGGAAATTTACGGCGGTGACTTTTCAAAGAGCATGCTTAAGTTAGCCTTACAACGACAAGACATCGAACCGGGACGAATATCGCAGTTTGAAGCTAGACATCTACCTTTTAAGGGTGATTATTTTGATGTAATCTTTGCACATGCTGTCTACCATCATTTAGGAGGCTCTAGTGATGTCCATTGTGCTTTCCAAGAAGCCTGTAGGGCGCTTCGGCCAGGCGGATTATTCTATCTTTCTGTCCGTCAGGGAACCTTTAGCGGCTACCGCGATGAAGGAGCAGGAAATATTTACTATCGCTATTACAGACTTAAAGAGATAAGAGAATTACTGGAGTCGTCAGGTTTTCAGGTTATAGACATCAAGTCTGTTTCCGATCCCTATCAACGGGGAATCGACTTTATTACTGCCTTTGCTATAAAAGTAGGTCAAAATGATATCCGTTTACCCAGCGATAGTGGCGGTCGTTGGCCGGGGATGCAGCCGGTGTACAATTGGATTGAGGCACGGTTTGGTTGGTTTGCCGGCCAAGTCTTGGCACCGGCAATCATTGAGCCGGTTATTGTGCTTACACTCGTACTTGGCATAAACAGCTTACTCAGTTGGGCATTTGGGCTGCCGTTTAGCTTAAGTCCGCCGATGGTCGTGTTGTTGTTTTTAGCTGTGGTTGTCTGGCAGCTATTTCACATTTACCAAGGCCCTAAGGAAACTTTGGGTCATAACATTGCCTTTGTGCTTTCTCCGAAGAAGTCCCTTGAGAAGTTTGCCATCAGCATCTTAACCTTTATTGGAATAATCGCCCTAGCCCATCTTTTTACCCCCACGGGCTTCCTGCTTGCCGCTTCACTAATCTCAGTCTTTATCCTTCCCCATTTACCCGTCAATATCGCTACCTCTAAATTAGCTAAAAAACAAAGAGAAAAACAGGACAGAATTATAGCAGAAGCTGATAAGATAAGAAGGCTGAGGGAGTACTTCCGGGCTTTAAGACGGGATACCGATGCGGAGAAACTGCGGTTGCTGTTAGCGAATTCACCGCTGGCGTGCAACTACGCAGTGCTTGAGTTTATTGACAAAGGGTATGCAAACTATGTCTATCGCGCCAGGCGTCTTAGTGATGGGGTAATAGTGGTGTTTAGACTCAACATCTATCCGCCAGAATCTGACGAAAAGCTCCACATTGAAGAGAATGATAGTAAGTTGCGTCAGTTACTCACACAAGAGCATCCGAATCTTGTTTGGCTGTATGACGCCGGCTGGATCAAGTTGGACGGAGCTCGACGGCGGTATCGTGTATTGGAGTTTACGTCGCCTCAGACTCTAGAGGACGCGCTGCGTGATGTTAGTTTTCAGAACCGTTCGCTTGTGGAACGCTTGGGGATTCTGTGGCAGATCGTGGCGGGGTTGCGGTATCTGCACGATCAGCATGTGCCACACCGACAATTCGTACTGAAGAACGTGCTTTTTGGCGATGCGCAGACCGTGAAACTTACAGACTACTGGCTCGATGTAGAGATAGTGTCACGAATCTTACTTTCCGATCAGGAATACGTCAGTAGGAACTTAAAGCATCTCGCCTGGTTTGCTAGACAGTTAGTACCACAGCCGCGGGTGCCGTTTTTCGCCCGGTTGGTCCGCTGGCTCGGACAGGCCGTACGGTTCGGGGTTGCACCAACTGAGGAAGAGCGTCTGATTCAGGCGTTGTATGAAAACTTGGCTATCTTGAGTAAAGGGGCAGATAAAGCACGCGCAAGCTCGGGTGAGCAAGCTTTTAATGTTTCTGTCGAGGCGTTATCCAGATTTATGCAACTCGTGTCTGACCTTAAAGAAGCTGCGTTAAATAGGAATCTCGGTGACGAAGCCGACGTGGCGCAGCAGCCAGCCGAGGCAGAAGCAGAAAAGAATAAAACTACTTGGACTTCTAGAATAATCCGAGAATTTCCATTTGCATTGGTAGTTATAGATATGGCTTTATTAGCTATAGTACTAAGTTTTCCTTGGCATATTTCTGCTGCGGCGGTTACGGGGGCGTTTATAATTAACGGGTCATTTTTTGTGTGGATACATAAAATAACCAATAAACAACTCAAGCCCATTACAGTTAAAGGCCTGGAGTGCCGGATTAGTTCTAGTTTTTCCGAAGAAGAGCAGGAAGTCCTTAGAGATGAGATGAGTTATTACTTAGAGCACATAGAATATCTATTTCCAAACTTAGCCTCACCTTTAGAGAAAGCCAAGGAAACTCAGCTTAGTGTGTATTCGCATAAAAGCATCAAAGAGACAATTTTGGTTTCGTCTCAAGAATTACTGCGCGGTATTGTTATCTTGGGATTTTTCTCAGTATTTTTTAATCTCACATTATTTTTATTAACTCAAGCCCCACTGATAAAGATTTTATGTTCGCCAATAACAGCGTTACTAGCTGTTGTTTTATTCTTATGCTCTATATTTGAACTTGTTAGATTCTTTTATCAGCTTAGTTTACCAAATTCAATGTATAACCAAGCTAATGCAATTATTTTAAATCCGTATAAGAACAAGGCACCTTTAAGAATTAGTTTAGTTCACGAACTAAACTACTGGTTTCTCTCTAAATGGAAGAAACGGCCAAAGAGTTACCTTTCAACTTTCTATGAAATATTGCGGACAATAGATTTATGGGGGCCAGAACAGCAGACTTTCCAAAACGTCTTTCCAGAAATTCGGGGAGAATTATGGACTGCGAAAGCCTATGATGTTTTCCGATACGGAGTAAAATTGGTTGATCATATAGCCGACCCCAAAAAAATGGTTAGACAGGCCTGGAAGCATGCTAAGAAAATAGGACGAAACGAAATTACATTTATTACTGAAGAAAGCGAAGCCTATCGTTTATACGGCTGTATTTTAGCCGGCATAGCCTATGGCTTAGCTAATGGAGATATTCAGAAGGCCTGGCAGCAGTTACCTAATTTATCTCCAGAAGAAGTTATTTTCGAGAAAGTATCGACAGAGAATTCCGAAATAACGGAGCAATCAGCTGAATTGGAAGCATTAGAGTCCTCTGCACTTTCTCAGAGGGGTGTTTTTATCGACTTCAAGGAAGAGATTGATGCTGTATTGCAAAGTATAAGTCCAGCATCTCATTGGGTGGTAGCGCGGCGTTTGTTATTGTCGGTAGCTGCATTTTTATGGTATTGGCCCTTTTCAATACCAGTCTTATTTTTCTTGGGCTTTCCGCTACCAGGTTTCTGCCAGTTATGGCCTTTTATTGTGTTGGGGTGGATGATGCTAACAATGGGGCTAGCAACATTTATCTATGAAAGATCCGTCTATAAAACTCCGCAGAGTTGGAAGAATCTTACTGTTAAAGAGAGAATAGAATATGCCCTGCGTGAGCTGATTGATGAGACTCGCCGGGAGGGTGATGTTGAGATGCTTGAGGCATTGCGTCTAGTGCAGCGGGTTAAATTTGAGACCTTTGGTGAGGCAAATGTAATTATTGGTATTGCCGGTGAGGCGCAAGTAATAAATGGCTTAGGTACTATATCGCCTAGTCCATTCCTATTAGTGAATATACGTAAGACGAAGCATCTGTTGCGCCATGAGGCCTGGCATCTACGTCAATTCATAAAGTGGCGTCCAAATCAGATGCGCTATTACAGAAGAATGGAACTGGACGCACAACTCGCTGCGTGGCGATTTCGGGATATCCCTGGGATGCTCTTTGAGTTTGTGGGATTTGTGTTTCAGCATGCGCTTTGGCTAATTGCCTGCTTGATGCCTAGGGGGTTAATAATTCTACAGTGGAAACGGCACGATTCCGCTGGTGTTGATAGTGACTTTGTTCACATTGGAGTAGGGCGACGGGTTAGGACAAGGACATCTCTTCGGTTAATGCAACTAACTAACCCAGATGCATTAACTTCAGATGGTCAGTTGAAAGAAGGATACAGAATGGAAGTTAACAGAATCGATATCAACGAGCTCAATGGTTTGGATACGCGTATCAGTCTCAAAGACGATATCGAATTATTCGAACCCGGCGCAGAAAGAGACCCGCGTTGGTGCAAAGAGATTAATCCGGCAGAGCAGCAACGCGCACCGCTAAAAAAAAGAGTTTTAAGTTTTATTAAAGGTTTATTATTTCGAGGCGAACGCGGCAGCCTGAGGATGGGGGGAGATGCCAGAGATAAATTAAGAAAAATCTATAGAGAAAGAGGCCCTAAGACATTTCGTAGAAAAGGAGACAGCAAGAAAGATAAGAGAATTATGGAGATTATTAGCCGTCTGGGCATTAAAAGAGGACAAGAGGTAATTGAAATTGGTGCAACATCTTTTAATGCTAACGGATACCTAACAGCTATGGCTTTAGTCTTGGGTGCACATTGTCGATGGATTAATCCTCGCATATCTCATAGCCTTGCTAGAAGACCTTGGTCGAAATTTGTCCGTATTAGACACATTTCCCGCAAACAACTTTCTTTTGAGAGAGTTAAATTTGAAGAAGATAAAGTAGCTCCTAAGAGTGTTGATGCTATCTTTGCTTTCTGGGTGCTTGACATTCTTTTAGAGGATGCCGTCGAACCTTTTATTATAAAGATCTTCAATAGTTTAAAACCAGGCGGTCTATTATTGGTTAATACTGGAGGTATGGAAGGTATTTTTGGGCTGCCATCGGTAGAAGACAGAATTAATTCCGTGGCTCAAAAAACAGGATATATTCTTGAAGTTATAGATAAATCTATAAATTTTGGTGTGCTGATTCAGAATAATGTTACCGCTTTTCGATTAGTTGAACGAAGAGAGCCTGGTCAAGGAGAGATTCGTTGGAAATCAGATGCAGTTGGTGCTTTTTCATATTCTAATAGCGGATTAAATAAACTGATGATGCAATTGACTGAAAGAATTTTCAAAGG
Source organism: Omnitrophica WOR_2 bacterium RBG_13_41_10 (assembly GCA_001805465.1). GTDB lineage: Bacteria > Omnitrophota > Gorgyraeia > Gygaellales > Profunditerraquicolaceae > RBG-13-41-10. The sequence continues at coordinate 18,868 of MHGH01000011.1, forward strand.
CGGCGAACGTGCCAGCCTGGGGCGGAGAAAAGAAAGAAGATCTGAGAAGCAGGCGGGGGTGGGGGATGGCGAGGAGCCGGGCGCAACAGAAAATCGCATCCCAATCTTAGAGCAAGCAGCTAAATTTGAATTTGATTTTCCTTTAGCAGTATTGGCAGATGAAGACATAAAGCCTAACATGTCCCTAAGCGAAATCATAGGGCTTCTAAGAGATAGGATTATTTCTTGTAGGTATCTTAAGGCTGATGAGGTCAAGCGGGTTGCAAAAAGGATAAGCCTGCTTCAGGAGGAGGTTGTCCCGTTTATTCATAAATATTGGTCGGAGAATTATCCTGGAGAGAAAATTCTTTCTATTTCAGTATATGGAAGCTGGCCGTTTGGTGATGAAGGGAGCTTGGCAGAGGATCTTGATTTGAATGTAATAATAGAAGGAAATCAGCAGGATTACAGAAACATAAAACCTGAAGAAACCCCACCCGATTTTAAATCCTTATCCAGACCAATCAAAAGTATAAGCCTTATAGTGTTTGGCCTGGGTAATGTTACGCAAGGAATAGGAATTGGCGAAGTAATAGAGATTACCCAGAAGCATACAGATATTCTAGAGATGGCTATAGCAAGCTTCTATTGGCGAGATTTTCCTCTTTGGGGAAGAGATTTTAATCAACTTCAAAATAACGAGGCCACTATGCTTGCTGCCGTAGCAAGTTTATTGAAGAGCGCTTTAATGCGTCTTAAGAAAATCGGCTATGTTAAAGAGGAGCCGGAGGAAATGCGTCTCCGTAAAATCCTTGCTCGGACATTTAATGCTGCAGAAATTCTTCAAGGCCTGGTGCCTTCACTGGATATAGATATACCCAGGCTAAAAGCAATGTTTACTCAGTTAGAGAATGGTGAGATAGGAGAAAGAGAAGTCGCAGAACAACGGCAGAGAATATATGATAGATTCCAAGAAATCGCCGTAGTTGCCAAGCCGCTTATCTTCATCCAGGGTTATGTGACTAATACCAGAACTAGAAAAAGAGTCAATGCTGTA
>MHGH01000011.1:19947-27699 GCA_001805465.1 Omnitrophica WOR_2 bacterium RBG_13_41_10
GGAAGGTTAATGATGGCTTTTGCCAGTCGTTTGAGCCAGGAGTGGGGTTTTGGTGGCAGGGTATTAGTGGGTGAAGCAGAAAGAAAGGGCTTCGCATTTTATAGAACCATTGGCCTTAAAAGGAGTCCGGATATTAAGTATTGGATCCTCGAAGGAGAAAAGGGAGAGGAGCTTCAGAGAGAATTGCTCTCAGACGATTTGCCTGAAGTTCGTAGGACAAATAAAGCGGGGTTGGGGGGTGGCGAGAAGGAGCCTGAGGAGTTTGGGGATAGGGAAGAATTTCAAATTACACTTGCTGGTGTTGTTAATGATCAGGTTGAGCTGTATCGTAGAGCAATCCAGTATGCAAGAAAGAATTGTGCTGGAAAACCTTGTTATGTTCGTGCGTTTTACTTACGAGATCTTATAAATAGCCTTCCAGAAATATTTAAGAAATCTGCTATAGTGAAACGCAAGTTTGATATAGGTGAAGATGGGTTACCTAATTATGTTCATTATCGGGTTGAACATAGTGGTTATATATTAGACGCCACTGTTGAGACAAATAAATGGAGAACTCTTCTTCCTGATGAAGAGGGTATATATCCTATTGGAGAAAAGATGTCCGACGAGGTTTATGGAGGATGGGAAGTTGTTGAGAGTTTAAATCCTTTTAATCCAGATTCTGACAAATTAAAGATCGGAAAGGAGTCTGAGGCGGCGGGGCGAATAGACCCGCTTGAAGGAACTCAAGATCTCCGCAGAACAGAAAGCGGCGGATACATTGTACGGATTGGAAATGAAAAGTTTGATGTAAATTGGGAAATACCAACACCTGAAGGAACGATACTTCTGATTCTAGCAGATGGTAATATTATTGAGGTAACTGGTGATAAGGGTGAAGTATTGAGTAGAGATACTGAAGATCTTATGAGAAAATACGCGGGTTTTATTTCATTTTCCCAAGCAAGTACCTTCGATGCATTCGAAGAAGCTGCTTACCGAAATCTTGTGGAAGACCCAGCCCCAGGATTTGTCTCAAAGGAAGAATTTGTTGAATATTTAACCGAAAATAGGCAGCCTGTTGACTATGAAGCTTTATTTAGAGATGTTCCTTTTGTCATTCTCGGAGAAACACATGCTTATAGCCCTGGTGAGGAAATTAAAGAACATATGGAGGAGTTGGTTCATGCTGGCATAACTCACATTGCACTTGAAATAATTCCAACAAGAAATTACCCTGAAAATCTTCAAGAACTTGTTAATGATTATCTCAATGAAAGGGATGATAAAGTTGCCGAAGAAAGGATTACTAAGACAATTGAACCACTGGTATCTAAGCTGCTTTTTGGTGTTTCTATGTCTGGTGCGACTAAACAGCTTTTTCCTGAAGTTACAGGTCTCATAGCTATTATGAAGGAGACTCGATGTCTTAGAATGCAACATTACGACATTAATATAGTTGCACTGGGTATTCCAATAGTTATTCAGAGAAGAGATAAGTCTGAAGTAGATATTTTGGAAGAACTAGAACGTAAGCATGGCAGACACAGATTTGAGATTCATTTACAAAATCGCTACATGGCCGGAAGGTTGTATAGATTAATCAAGGACCAACCTAATGCAAAGGTACTGACCCTTGTTGGTTTTGCTCATAATATCAAAATTGGAATGCCGGCTTTATTAGCCGAGCGGGGTATTAAAGTAAAGACGGTCCGCGCAGTGAGTAAAGGGGTAATCAGCTATCGTCCAGGAATTGAGAGTGCTAGGTTGTTTAATGAAAGATTTTATTTATCCTTCGAAAGTAGACCTGAAGTTCCGTGGGATGGCCTGATTCATATTCCTGGGGAAAGAGTTATTGCAGATGCTGTTTTGCCAGGCCCAGGTCAAGATCCTCTACCTTATACAACTTATCATCAGCCCGACGGTACTGCTGGCATTGGTTTAATTTCAAAGCCAAATGATTCTGACCTAGGCCAGGCGGGGTTGGGGGGTGGTGAGAAGTCTGAGGTGTTGGGGCAGGATGACGCGCCTGTTGATTTCGATAAACCGACAGTTGACAGGTTTAATAATGCAGTTCAAGCTACGGTTGGAGTGTTTGGGACTCGCGTAAGGGGCATCAGTATAGAAAAACATGCTGATATCCCGAAGCAAAGAATAGGAAAAGAAGTTAGCGCAGAAGAATCGCGATTATTAAAACAGGAAGCCCGCAGGTTAGTGGCGCGTTTATCGGATAGGCAGATTTGGGCATTCCATATATTTAATCTGGAATATTATCATACAGAAGAAACGTATTTAGCCTGGGATAGCGTGGAAGAAGAAATAGATGATTTTCAAAAAGGAATTGACCTAACTTTAAGGTTGCAATTTAGATTTGAAGTCAATCGCTTAAGTGGTGAGCGTTTTGAAGCACTATCTTTAGAGCGTAGATTATTAATCTTGGAGTCTAGAATGACAGTAAAGCCTGTTGATGATGGGAGCTGGCAGATTAGCATAGATGTTCCTCGAGAGATATTGGTAAGAGAAGCGATTGGCTATAAGGAGGCCCTAAGGGTATTTTTGGAAAGATTTGTCACTAGCCTTTATACAAAAAAGAGATTAACGCCGGGCACAAGGGCGAGATTCTTAGTGCCTGGAGAAATTTGCGGAACCGAAGCAAAAGAGGCTTTTGAGAAATTTTTTGTGATGGAGAAAAATATCCAGAATCAGCAATTTAGCGGCCGGCTTAAATCTAGAAAATTTGATATGAAGCTTAGTGAGGCGTCCCGCAGTTATATTAATTATCTTATTTCTCGACGAAGACGCATGGGAAATGCAACATTATTCAATGTTCTCTATGAAATTACCCGGGAATATCCCGACGATAATTTAGCTGATTATGTTTTAAATTGGATAGACCGTTTAGGATTAAGATTTTATAATCAGCGCTTAGCCAGAATAGAACTGCCTCTAGCGAAGAGGGGCTCTAGCGAACTCTTTCCTTGGGAAAGCCGCTCACTACGCAGATTTAGCGGGGATAGAGAAAAAGCTGCTCAGGGGGAAGGGGCCGCTGGTATAGAATTAGACCTTACCGCCCTTTGCCTTTGTTATGACGATAAGGAAACCTATAAAAAAGAATTAGAAGCGATGGTAGCGAGATTGTTTGAGATAGTTCGTAGCCATAAGATTGAAGATATTGCCAGATATGTATCCGGATTAATGCCACCCCAGGGAATTTCTGAGGATTGGAAGGAGGCGGTAAAACAAGATTTAATTAACGCCTTATTAAAAAAAGCGCAAAAGTTAGCTGCTAAGAATACGCGTCAACAAATGCCCTCCTCTCCAGAAGAAAGCAGGGATAGGATTTCCAAAACTGTACAAAGGCGGCCGCCGGAACTTATGGCAGAACCTCTCGGAAGGCCGCTGTCAAGGGCAGAGGAGAGGTTATTGCAAGAGATAGATCGTTTATTTGAGCAGGAGCCTACAATTACCGATAAGGATTTGGATGAGTTAGAAGTAATTTTTAGAGAATTAGAGGGGGTCCGCACAGGTAGAATAAAGTCAGATGAGAGAACAATCCCTGCGTTGCGCAACGAAGCAGCAGAAATAGTAGGAAGGATATTAGAGCGCGAGAGAACAGGGGGGGTTAAAACAGCTTATTACTTTATCTTGGCCGGAAGAAATTAAAGATTATATTCGAGGTGCGATTATTCAATATTTAGAAAAACAGAGTTTTAAGGATTTAACTCTATTGCTTAATGACCCGGATTTAAAAAGCATTACCGAGATGATTTCAGAAAGAATAGAAATTTTACTGAGAAAAACACCCATAGAAGGGTTAGATCTAGAAAGCATAGATTATCTCTTAGGTTTACCTATTTCTGCTGTGATGCGGTCAGATTTAGAGGAGAAAAGAGCTTTAATGCAAGAACAGGAACGCAGACGCCAACAGATAGAACCCGCACAGCGCCAGGCGGAAGCTATGGGAGAAGAAGTTTGGCAACGTTTTATAGCTTTTAGAGAATACTTATTCCAAGGCGAATTAAGAGAGGCGAGAATACGATTAGAAGAAATTTTAAAAATAGAACCCAATTTAGATGAAATTAGAACGCTAAAGAATAGTTTAGAAAGAGAAATTAAGGAAGCCTTACCGCGTATATATAATGAGGGTTTAAGTCATTATAGGGCAGGTGACTATGAATTAGCGCAGAGAGATTTTACCAAAGCATGTAAATTAAATCCCGGATATCGCGAAGGATCAAATAAACCCGCTCAGGAATTATTAGATGAGGTAGGGCAGATATTGGAGAGAAGAAAAGAACAGGCAAGATTATTTGAGGAAACAGCCGATAGAGAAAGAAGGCGTGCACAGTTAAACGCTAAAAGAGAAGAGCGGGAAACCCGGGAGGCAGCGCAACGGGAAGCTGAGATTGTAGGAGTGGCAGCTCAAGAGGAAACCCAAAGGCAGCAAAGGGAGGAAAAGCTTTTGCATTTTATTAACACCGGTGAAGGCTGGTCAGAGATTAAAAGCTACATAAAAGAATTTATAGTAGTAGATGCATCTGGTATAAGAATAGCGGGTAACGCAATAAATGAACTTATAGAAAAAGGTAAAATTCGCCACATTTTAAAAATTATCTTTTATTATTATGGATTAGCTACTACCAGCAGTAAGGAGAGAGAATTAATAATCAGCCATATCGCTACGCTTATCAGAGAAGAGAGAAAACTTTTAGAAGAAATTATAGGATATACTAGCCAAGAACCAGAGCCTAAAGAGATTAATGCGCAGCAGAAAATATTGAAGGAGCTAGCAAGGACAAATAAAGATAATTTTGAAGAATTGATAAAAGATAAAGAACTTAAGCCGGAATTAGAAGTCTTAATTTTAAAATTTATTGTCAATTTAGGCATAAGCAGTAGAAACCCAGATCTTCTCATTACTTATTTAGAGGTAAGAAGAGCGCGTTTAATAAATGAAAGTACAAGGAATCAATTCGTTCTGGAATTAGGGTATAGTTTAAAAATTGCCAGCGTCTTTGCCAAAGTAGTGCAAATTTTATCGCAAGAGAAAATTTTCTCTTCCGATGCAGCATCTTTCTTAAAGATATCAGATATTTCCGAAGAAGAGTTGAAGCTAAGAATGTTTTCTGAAGCTGTCATAGATAAACCTGATCTTATTTGGGATAGTTTATTGGTCTGCGATGCATATGCACCCAGAGAATTTGTAAATATAATGAATAGTTTAGTGGACTCTGTAACTGCTGAACCACGGAGATTTCCGGATGGAGCAAAGGATATCGCAAATGCACTCTATACGCCAGTATTAGATATGGTAGATTTTAAAATTCATAAAGCAATAGATAGCCAAGGTAACCTTCCATTTGAGAACGTAATGGGATTTTTAAGCCTGCTTTTCCAAGAATCATACATTGCCTTACGCACTTTATGTGTACACTATATACCTAGAACAATGCACTTGGCCTTTCCTTTAGATAGAGGAAGTATGAGCATAGTGGAATTATTAAGTCGCTTTCTTCCTGCACCGGGAACTTTACCGCAAGCTATACAGTCAGTTAAAAGCAGAGAGGCGCGTAGACTTCTTTTGATAGATTTAGAAGCAATCTATCCGGTTTTAGAAAATTTCCGCCTTACTTTAGAGGAAATGAAAGCTTTTGCTGCGTTAGATCAAGAAGGGTTATTGGATAAGTTAAAAGATGAAAATCCGGTGGTAAGGAGGGCAGCACAATTCTCTCTGACTAAGTTATGGGCGAGAGAATTGGAAGAACTCCAAGCTAGTCAATCAGATACGCAAGCTAAAATTCAAGAATTATTGGGGGATTTTGATCAGGCAGATGAGCTGACAGAGGGTTGGATTTTAGAAGCTTTAATTGATATTGCTACCTCAGATACAGATTATGGATGGCAATTGACAAAAATCCTCCTAGATAAACTAAGCCGTGCTTATATAGAAGTTGCTAAGGCTGAGGAAAAGAGAATTAAGCCTGCAGTTAAGCTGCGTTATCTTATCGATAAAAGTAGTTTGAGAAGAGAAAGGGAGATAGATTCTCTCTTAAAAGATTTACCCGAAGATGCAAAAGAGATTTCTGATGTCTCTCGCGGATTGACTGATATTTTCAAAGAAGACGAAGTGCTGCGAGGGTTAAATATTGCAAAAAGTCAATTGCCTCGTTTTGTTCTTAGAGTAGTAGCGCTTAGGCCAACGATGTATTACTGGCAATCGATTGAGGGGAGGTGATGAAAGCGCAGTAGGTACGTAATTTATGGTGTTGCAAAAAGTTAGAGTTTGTGATAAACTTAATTAAATAACCAAAAGCCACGGAAAAGAGAAGGGGTGAAAAATGGACGATCGCAGGATATTTGAGCGCATCAATATGCGTTTCCCGGTGAGGTTTTTGGATCCCACCAGCGGCCAAGAGGGTGAGGCAGAGACAACAGACATCAGTGCTAATGGTTTAGGATTTGTGACAAAAAAGGCCTTACTCGCGCACGCACCTTTAGAGATATGGCTGGATATACCGGATAATCGCGCGCCGCTTTACACTCGCGGAGAAGTGACCTGGTCGCAATTCTTGCCTAATGGTATCCACCAAAAGGTAGGGGTGCAATTAGAAAAAGCCGAACTTATGGGGTTAGGCCGGACGCTGAGAAAAAATAGGCGCCTTTAGGTCTCTTTTGAGAGAAAAATCTTGACCAGCTTCTAATCTTATGCTAAATTCTATTTTCCTTCCCTTAAAAGGAAGTATCCGCAAAAATTAACCCAAAGAGAAGCAGGAGCTTGAGAATATGCAAAAGGCAAAATCTAAAATCTTCCGGTATTTAATTTTAATCTTTAACACTGTATTTATTTTTAATTTAGTTGGTTGCACCTCTAATCAATGCCTAACCAAGGCTAACCCGACTATCACTGTCTGGCATTGGATGACCGATAGAGAGCCGGCCTTTCAGGAGTTAGCCAAACGATATGAAGCGCAAACCGGGATAAAAGTAAATTTTGAGCTCTATGCTCCCTCCGACGCTTATTCCCAGAAAGTGCGCGCAGCAGCGCAGGGTTTTAACCTTCCGGATATTTTTGGAATACTGGGTGAAAAAAGGGATTTTGCCTCTTTTATTAAAGCCGGGCACATTTTAGATTTGACTTCCTATATGGAAGAAAATAATGCCTCTTGGAAAAGCAGCTTCTTTGAGAAGGCGCTGGCAGTAAATGAGTTTTCCGAAGGAAATAGCTATGGTATTAAGGTTGGGATTTACGGCGTTCCTATAGACGTGATGACCATCCAGATGCTTTATAATAAAAGTTTATTGAAAAGTTTAGGGCTTGATCCTAAAAATCCTCCTCTTACTTTTCAGGAGTTTATTGAGATAGGTAAAAAAATTAAAGCCGCAAATATACAAGGCTTAGTTTCGGGTTGGGCCGAACTCTGGATGGTTGATTGCCTGGCCAATGATTATGCCTTTAATATTATGGGTAAAGATAAGGTCTTAGCGACCATAAGAGGAGAGATGCCTTATACCGATCCCGGCTGGATTAAAGTATTGAGCCTTTTTAAAGAGATGCGGGATTCGGGTATTGTCACTAATAGCGTCGTCACCATGGTGAATAAAACCGCAGAGCAGCTTTTTGCCAATGAAAAGGCGGTTTTTGCTTTTAACGGTTCCTGGTGCGTCAATGTTTATAAAGGAATGAACCCCAATCTTGATTATGGGGTAATGCTTCCGCCGCAGGTTTCGGATACACATCCTATGAGTATTTGGGGCGGGGCAGGCTCATCT
>MHGH01000011.1:27705-31043 GCA_001805465.1 Omnitrophica WOR_2 bacterium RBG_13_41_10
GTGAACGCGGGTTGTAAAAATAAAGAGCAAGCTGTAAAATTTTTGCAGTGGCTGACTGACCGCGACCAGCAGGCATACTTAGCGCAAGCTACTAATAATTTACCGGCGAATAAAAACAGCACCAGTAAAATCCCGGTAATTTTAGCCCAGTTTGCTAATGGCATGGATTATGCTACGCACCCTAATATCTGGGGGGTATCGGAATTTTCTGCGGTCATCGAGGCTTGGGGCAAAGGGATACAAACGATTATCCTGGGTGAAAAAACTCCCGAACAAGTTGCTTCAGAAGTCCAGAAGATAAAAGAAAGAGAATTGGTTAAGAAAAGAAATCGTAATCCGTAAATTATAAAATGAAGTTTAAAGCTACCCTAGAAAATTATATGTTTGTCCTGCCTGCCGTAGTTATCTTCAGCATATTCTATGTTATTCCTTTTATCTGGGTTTTTCAATTAGGGATGTTTGATTGGGACGGGATTTTGCCGACCAAGATTTTTGTGGGCCTGGAAAATTTTAAAGAAATATTTTTGCAGGACCCTAGCTGGTGGCAGGCGATGCGCAATGCCGGCTACATTACCTTAATTGCCCTTACCTTCCAAAACGCCCTGGCGTTTTTATTGGCCTTGGCCTGTGACCGCGAGATTCGCTTGAAAAACTTTTATCGCGTAGTATTTTTTATCCCTCCGGTCCTTTCAGAGATAGTGGTGGGGATGGCCTGGCGTTTTATTATTAATGATATTGACGGAGCAAATATTATCAACCGCACCCTGATGAATTTAGGCTTGGGGAATTTCGCGCATAATTGGCTGTCTGACCCTAAGACCGCTCTTACTACCGTGGCATTAGTGCACAGTTGGAAAGGGTTTGGCTGGGGATTCTTAATATTTTTAGCAGGGTTACAGACTATTCCGCGCGAGCTCTACGAAAGCGCCCGGGTAGACGGAGCAAATGCCTGGCAGAGTTTTAGAAAAATTACAATTCCCTTAATGGTGCCGGTGATAGTATTGGTGGCGATATTGACAATTTTAGGCACCATGCAGGCCTTTGTTTTAATTATAGGTTTGGTAGGAGGAGAACTTGCCGGGCATACCTCAGTGCCGGTCCTACGGATTTTAGCTTCCATGCGCGGCTCATCCCGCTTTGGTTATGCCTGCGCGCAGGGAATTACCTTCGGATTAGTTTTAGTAATCATTTCTTTTATACAATATCGTTTTTCTAAACGGGCGCGCCAAATTTAGCTATGAAATCCACAATCTATTACAAAACCAAAAACATAATTGTAAATTCGCTGATTCATCTGTTTTTACTGAGCGTAGCCATAACTTGTTTGTATCCGTTGTTATGGATGGTATCCTCCAGCCTCAAGACTCAAGAGGCCATTTTTAAGGATGTTTCTTTTATCCCGCATCAGTTTCACTTTGGAAATTATCTGCGCGCCTGGCAGGAGGGGGGCTTCGGCGGGAACTTTTTAAACAGTATAATTTATTCAGTGTGCGTAGTTTTTGGCATAGTAATTATATCTTCTATGGCAGCCTATGCTTTTTCGCGCTTTCGTTTTCCCGGCCGCAATATTTTATTTATTATGTTTATGGCAGCAATGATGATTCCCATCCCGGGAAGTTTCGTGGCATTATATGTATTATTAAATAAATTACATTTAAGGAATACCCCCATAGGTTATATCTTATGCATGATTAATGTGGGGCTCTCTACTAGCATATTTCTTTTGAAGACATTCTTTGATAAAATGCCTAAGGAGCTGGAGGATGCTGCCCGCATTGACGGCTGTTCTAAAATTGGTATCTGGCGGCATGTGGCTCTCCCTTTAGCAAAACCGGTATTAGCGGTAGTAGTAGTATTTAATGCGCTCAATGTCTGGAATGAATATATATTGGCCTTAATCATTTTTGATTCCCGCAAATATATGCCGCTTCAGGTGGCGCTGCAGACTTTTCAGGGTGAGTTTGTCACTAACTATCCGCTATTAATGGCGGGCTTAACCATTACCGCCTTACCTATAATAATAGTATATCTATTGATGCAGAAGTATATTGTCAAGGGTGTTACAGCAGGAGCGATTGTAGGATGAGTGATTTCGGTGTTCGGTGTTCGGTGTTCGGTGTTCGGTGTTTAAGGAAAAATATAATAATCCTTTGCCTTTTAATTTTTATTACCAATTACCAATTACCAATTACCAATTACCAATGCTTTGCCCAAGACAAACCATCTTCCGGCGATTTAATCGTTAAATCCTGGGAGGTGCACGGCAAAAAAGATATTGAGGCTACCTTCCAACATACCCAAGAGCTGATTGATTTATACCAAGAGGAAGCGGATAGAGAGCAGGCCTCTTTAAAAGCCATGCCCAAAAATAAGAATGAAATTGAAGCGGTACGGTCATTAAATGATGTAACTACTGCTTATTTTATTCAGGCAGAGTCTTATATGAATCAGGGCAAAAAAGAAGAAGCCATTAAAGCTTTTAGGATAATTTTGGAGAAATATTATTATGGCCAGGCCTGGGACCCCCGCGGATGGTTTTGGAGCATTGCCAAGGCCAGCCAAGAAAGCATTGATAAATTAGAGGGCCGTACCACAGCGCCTACCCCACCCAAAATCCAAGTCAGCCAAAAGCCCACAAAAATAGTTTTATATGATACAGGTAAAGAGGATTTTGTAGATTACGCTCGATACGGTGAATTTAAAAATATCGGGAACAAAGATTATCAATATATTGTCAAAGATCAAGAGGGGTTGTCTGGCGCGGTAGGAGAGGGTATATACCCCAACACTACTTCTATCCGATGGGACCCCGAATATAAAAAGGCGATTAAGGAAAAAAGGCTGGATGGTTCTCAATGGGATTTTATACATTCACCCGACTTAGAGGCGGCATTTTTAAAGTGGGCGACGAGCTCCGAACCGCAGGGGGTAAAATTATTTTATACGGCTTTAATTTTGGAGAAATCCGGCCTGATAAAGCAGGCGATTAAATGCTATTATGCCATTGTAGTGCATTTTCCCGGTAGCTACGGCTGGACCTATTGGCACACCCCTTGGTATGTGGCTCAAGCGGCAATAGCCAAGATAAATTTTCTCCTGCGTCAGAATCCCAAGCTTGGGGTTAGGTTAGTGGATGCCGATATCCGCATTATCAACGGTTATGATAATGACGTCTCTAATGACAGCGCAGTTACCAATCCGGGAAAATTCGTGAAGGTAAATATTTTAGAAAAATTAAAACCTAAACCCAATACCGAATTATTAAGCATAAAGAGGCGCCTGGGCAAGGGCAAGGTCCATTTAGTGCAATACCAAACCGGTGATTGGCAGCTTATGGT
>MHGH01000011.1:31115-32626 GCA_001805465.1 Omnitrophica WOR_2 bacterium RBG_13_41_10
AACGCAGACCAATTGGATGGAGGATGATTTTAATTATAACGGCAAGATTGACGGGCCGTATGATTCTTTCGTAGATAAAAACCGGAACAATAAACAGGATAGAAATGAGCCCGCAGTCGGAGATTTTAAACTGATGAAGGATATGGGAGTAAATACCATCAGGGTTTATCATCAGCCTTTTACCGTGAATAAAGAACTGTTAGGCGAGCTTTATGGTAAATACGGGATAAGAGTAATTATGGGGGATTTTTTGGGTAAATATGCCCTTGGCTCGGGGGCAAAATGGAATCCCGGGACTGATTATAATAATGAAGAACAAAAGAAAAATATGATGGAATCGGTAACCAAGATGGTTTTGGAATTTAAGGATGAGCCGTTTATTCTATTTTGGCTTTTGGGTAATGAGAACATTTATGGCTATGCCTGTAATGCCGACAAATATCCGGATGAATTTTTTAAATTTGCCAATGAAGTCGCCCAGCAAATTAAGTCTATAGACCCAGAGCATCCCGTGGCTATCTGTAGCGGCGATATTTTATTTTTGGATAAATTTGGCAAGGATGCACCGGATATTGATATTTTTGGCACGAATGCTTACCGCGGAGACTACGGCTTTGGTTTTCTTTGGCGGCAGGTGAAGGGCGAGACAAATAAACCCGTTTTCATTACGGAATTTGGCTGCCCTGCTTATGCAGAGGGCAAAAGTATTGAGCAAACCGAATATCTGCAGGCAGAATATCACAGTAATTCCTGGCGTGATATTGAAGACAACATGGCTTTTGGTATTGGTATAGGTAGCGGCAATGCCTTGGGTGCCGTGGTTTTTGAGTGGTTGGATGAGTGGTGGAAGGCTTATGAACCTAGCCAGCATGATACCAAGGGCTTATGGGCCGGGCCTTTTCCCGACGGGTTTATGCATGAAGAGTGGCTGGGAGTTAGCGGCCAAGGAGATGGCAAGTTAAGCCCGTATTTACGGCAATTACGCAAGGCTTATTACAGATATAAAAAATTGTGGAGGTAGAAGCATAAAAATAAAAGGAGGTGTGGTAATGAAAAAGTTTTTAGTAACGGGATTAATTGTTTTATGTTTTTTAATCCCTGCGATGGCACAGGAACAAGCAGCTGCTCCAGCAGCAGCAGAAGTTGCCAAGCCGGTTCTGAAGGAATTTGTGGTTTATAAAGATAAGAATGCCAAAGAAAATCACTATATTCCTTCCGGTTGGATGGGAGATTACGGCGATATCAAATTGAATGACCAGTGTATGGAGAATCCTCACAGTGGCACTACTGTCATGCAGTTTGTCTATTCTGCCAAAAAATCCCAGAACCAAGGCTGGGCAGGTGTTTATTGGCAAAATCCGGCGAATAACTGGGGTTCTAAAAAGGGCGGTTTTGATTTAACCGGGATGACCAAGCTTGTTTTTTGGGCACGGGGTGCCAAGGGTGGCGAGGTAATCCAGAAGTTTATCATTGGCGGCATCAAAGGGACCTACCCTGATTCAGCAACCATA
>MHGH01000011.1:32638-43761 GCA_001805465.1 Omnitrophica WOR_2 bacterium RBG_13_41_10
GTAGAATTAAGCGATGCCTGGAAAGAATATACTATCAATGTCAGCGGTAAGGACCTTTCCTATATCAGCGGAGGTTTTGGTTGGGTTACTACCGCTGATTTAGCGCCTGAAGGGGCGACATTTTATCTGGACGATATCAAATTTGAGTCTGACCCTAAAATGAAACCCGAAGGCAAGAAGCAGGAAAGTATACCTTTTTATGTATACGCCGACAGCCGTTCAGCAAACAACCATTTTATTCCTTCCGGTTGGATGGGAGACTATGGCGACATAAAATATGAAGGTTCCTCCAAAGAGGACCCATATTTAGGAGATACCTGCGTCAAGATTATTTATTCTGGCAAAGGTACTCAAGGCGCACGCTGGGCGGGTATCTATTGGCAGAATCCTGCCAACAACTGGGGGACAGTGGATGCGGGGTTTGATCTTTCCAAAGCCACAAAACTTACCTTTTGGGCGCGCGGTGCTAAGGGTGGAGAAAGGATAGAAGAGTTCAAGGTCGGCGGCATCATGGGTGAATATTCTGATTCTGACAGCGCCAGCATCGGGCCGGCTATTTTGAATAAAGAATGGACGCAGTACACCGTTGATTTAAAAGGCAAAGATATGTCTTATATCATCGGTGGCTTCTGCTGGGCAACTAACGTGGATGTGAATCCGGAAGGCGCGACATTCTATTTGGATGAGATTAAGTTTGAATAAAAAAAGTAGGGACGGTTCTCAACTCAAAGCAAAGGTGTCCCCTTTAAAGGGACACTTCTCGATTGCTTTAAGAACCGTCCCTGTTTTTTTACTTGTAACTTTTCTTTTGGGCATGGCATCTTTGCCCAAGCCCGCGGTTTATATCCAAAAATTAAAAAACAGCCGCTATCGCCTGATCGTAGATCGTAAACCTTATGTTGTTAAAGGGGTCTGCTATAGTCCTATTCCCATAGGCCAAAATCACGAATATGACTGGTGGTCTGATCCCAATAAGCCCTGGATGGTAGATGGTAAGTTGATGAAAGAGATGGGGGTTAATACCATCAGGCTATATCAAGCGCATGATAATTCAGAAGAAGTAAAGCAAGTAATCAGGGATTTATATGAGAATTACGGCATCCGCACAATTTTAGGGAATTGGGTGGGTTTTTGGGAGTACCCTTGCCCTTTCTATGCCGAGGAGGACTTTAAAGAGAAAATAAAAAATGAAATTTTAGAGATGGTGAGGTTATACAAAGATGAGCCGGGGATACTCTTATGGATATTGGGCAATGAAAATAATTATTCCTTTAGCGGCTTAGTTAATCCCTGGTCCTGCGAGGAAGCGGATAAAGAGCCGGACCCCCAAAAACAAAAGGCCATACGCGCGCGTATTTATTATTCTTTTATCAATGATATCACTAAGGCAGTACATACCATAGATCCCCAACATCCGGTGGCATTAGGCAACGGCGAGTTAATCGGTTTAGATATGGCAGCGGCATATTGCCCGGATGTAGATCTAGTAGCCTGTATCATATATAGAGGTAAGACCTTTGGCAATCTTTTTAAGTCTCTGAAGGCCACATTTGATAAGCCTATTCTGATCAGCGAGTTCGGCGCAGATGCCTACGATGCCTATAAAAATACAGAGGACCAGAATATGCAGGCCTTCTTTTTGGAATCGCAGTGGCGCCAGATTTACGAAAACTTAGCCGATAATAAAGAAGGAGAAGGCAGCTGTTTAGGCGGCACCATGTTTGAATGGACTGATGAATGGTGGAAACATAACCAATCGGACGCCGAAAGCTGGAAAGTGCATGACACAGAATCCAACTGGTCTAACGGAAGTTATTATTTTGATATCCAGGCCCCTAAGAATATGAATATGAATGAAGAGTGGTTTGGTATTGTAGCTTTATCCGAAGAAGAAGAGTCTGGTTTAAATAAACGCATCCCCCGCAAGAGTTATTATGTAATCAGGGAGTTTTGGAAAAATCCCGTTCTAAAAGCGCAAAGCGCAAAGCGCAAAGCGCAAAACAAAAAATGAAGAAGCCAGTAATTTTACTCATATTCTTATTATTAATTGCCCAGTTACCCAGCGCCCCAGTTATTAGCCGCCAGTTATTTGCGCAGGACAATAAACAGTTAATTAATTTAAGCAAGCAGATTATTGAAGCCAAGGCCCAGGCTGATTTATATCCCTTATTCACAGAGCTAAAAGGCCTTTATTTTCAGGATAATAGATATACGGATTTCGTAGAATTTTTAAGGTCCCTGAGCACTAAAAAGAAAACCCTAGAACCTTTCGCTAATTATTATATTGCCCTAAGCCGTTACCGGCAGCTTAAATATTTAGAGGATAACCAGAACTGGGATGAGTATTTTTCTTGGGGCAATAGCTACCGGCAAGAAATAATTGATTCAGCCCAGAAGGCAATTGATGATACTTCCACAAAGGATCCACTTAATCTTTATGCCAGGCTTCTCTTATGGCAGTTACATAAAGACCTAGAGGATGCCGTGCATGAACAGGCCCTCCTGGATTTAATAAATGCGGCCTTAGAGTATACTGGCCAGGTGAAAGATTACCAACCGATAAAAGAGGTTGCCGACAATTTATTTAGCCAAGGCGAAAAATCCAAGGCCAAGGAGCTATACAAAATCTATATCGCCAAAAGCATAGATGCCAATTTAAGCGATGATAAATTAAAAGAAATGGCTTTTAATTTTTATAGGGATAATAATCTGGACCTTGCGCAATTAGTGTACGATGTTTATATAGAAAGAATCCTCAAGCTCCCTAAAGAAACCGTTATACCGATTTTAATTGATATCGCCAAAAGTTTTTGCTATCAGGATAAAGGCCCCTCGGATGCGCTTTATGCCGAAAATATTTTCCAAAAAATAGAAGCGCTTGGCGCAAAAGAAGCCTTTAATGAAGAGCTGTCTTATTTACGCGCCTGGAACTTAGAGAAAATAAAAGAATATACTTGCGCTAAAGATATTTATCTTGATTTGATAAACCGTTACCCCAAGAACGCACATATTGATGAAGTAAATTTTAAGGTTGGGCTTATTTATGCTTATGCCTTAGCCGATATAAAAAATGCAAAGTCCTATTTTGAAAAACTTAAGCAACAAGAAATTGCTTCTAGTGAGAGCATCTCTAGTTTTTATCAATTAGGCCTCTTTTCTCAATGGGAAGGGGATAATGCTAAGGCAAAGGAATATTACGATAAACTGATAGAAATAGCTAAGGATGGCTTTCAAGATACCGTTATCTTGGCTAAAGAGCGGCTCAAAGAAATAGAAGAGACAAGACCCATAGAATACAATCTCAAGACTTTTATGGATCTGTCTTTAAAAGAAGAAAATAAGATTTATGATATGACAAAATTAGAGCTTAATTCCTCTTTGCATAAGACAAACAAGGACCAGGCTGTTTCTATTGCTTCTGTTGCCCACACTGCCTCAACCGGATGCATGCAGGCAACTTTAGAGTATTTATGGTCCGGGGATCTAGGTGTAGATACGCCTTCTACGAATGCAGGTTCTTTTGATACTGCCTATAAATATGCAGGCACCAAAGTAATAAACCTGGTAGTAATGTCTCCTTCCGGAGCCATTGACAGAAGTTTCGACATAGTTGATATCGATTAAGAAATACCCGCCTAAAAATTTCCTTACCCATTAAAAAAGCTTGACTTATATTATGGTTAGTAGTATAAATAATTAAAATAAGTTACTCATCTAAAAACTAAATGCGATTCCCCGATACTAAAAAAGAAGAACTCACCGAAAAAGAAAAGCGCAACATTGAGATTTTAGGGATCTTAAGAAGGTCCGGCCCCATTAGCCGGCCGGATATCTCTAAAGAAATGGGCCTGAATGTTGTGACCGTCTCCAATTATATCGATGATTTCATCAAGCACAGGCTGGTAGAAGAAAAAGAATTTGATGTTTCCGAAGGCGGCAGGCGGCCGGTATTGTTGGATTTAAATCCGCAAGGCGGCTATATCATCGGGGTGGGATTAAACCTGATGAATATGGTGGGCCTTTTGATGGATTTAAAAGGCAACATCGTTACCAAAACCCAAATTTTGCGGCCCCGCGCATCGGTCAAAGAAATTACCGAATGCCTTTTAGAAATTATCCGGGAAATTTTCAGGCGTTCAAAGGGATACGCTACCAATATTAAAGGTATCGGCGTCGGTATTGCGGGCCTGGTAAACAAGGAAGATGGCTCCGTGCATTGGCCGCAAAAGATGGACCATTATTACACCTATGCCTCCGTAGATATACCTCTTAAAGGGTTAATTGATAAAGAATTTAACCTGCCCACTTTAATTGAGAATGATGCTACTGCTGCCTGTTTTGGAGAGCAGTGGCTGGGCCTAGAGCGCAATCTAAAAAATGTCATTTATATGTTCTCTGGCGTCGGATGCGGAATAATGATTAACGGAGAAATTTATACCGGATCAAAAGGCTATGCCGGAGAAGTTTCAATTTATAATTATAAAGAACAGGACCTTTTTAATTGCGACATGGCGCGCGGTTGTTTCCTTAAACGTTGGGAAATAGATTTAGGTATGGTCGAAGATATAAAAGACTTGATAGATAAAGATGCAGCAAGCGCCCAGGAGTTTTTTAAATTAACCTCAAGCAATACCGCCAACGTTGATTTAAAAAGCATCATTATCGCCGGGCGTTCTAAAAACAAGATTGCCTGCGCGGCATTGGAGAAGGGAGCCCAAAGATTAGGTATTAAGATGGCGTATCTGGCAAACCTGTTTAATCCGGAGGCGATAATTATCGGAGGAGGATTAGAAGAGGCAGGCGAAGATTTTTTAAATACAGTTGTAGCCACGGTAAAGAATTGGGCTTTTAGAGAAGTGACTGAGGATTTAATGATAGCCTATTCACAGTTAAGGGAAAACGCAGTGGCACTGGGCTCAGCAAGCCTGGTGATGCAGAGATTATTTGCTCAAGTATGGTAAAGGAGTGTTTATGGAACAAAAAATGAAATTTATTGCAATAGGCCTGATGGTCATATTAGCCATAAGTCTTTTTATAAACCTAAGCCTGCAGACTGCCAAAAAAAACCTGGAGATGGAAAGGGAGCAGCTAAAAAGCGAAAATAATTCCCTCTCTAAGAAGATCGAAGAGATAATTCAAGATAATAATACGCTAAGAAACAGCATTAATGCATTAAACAGCGATATGTCCAGGATGACCCAAGAAAAAGATGAGCTCTTAAAACAAAAGGATCAGGCCCAGAAAGAATTCGGCTTATTGATGCAAGAGCGAGACCTTTTAATGGATAAATTAAAATCACGGCCGACCGTTGACGTAATAAAAGAAACCCAACCAGAAACACAGGATGCTTATTGGGCAGGGGTATTAAAAACTAAGGCGGATTTAGCATTGCAGGCAGAGGAGTTACGCAGTGAATTAAAGACCTTTAAAATAAATAACGAACAAATAGGAAGGGACTTAGATAATTTAAAACGAGAAAAACAAGAACTGGAAAAGCAGGTCAGTTATCATCAGAAGATGGTGGATAATGTCACTGCGGAATTAGTGATAGAAAGGAACTCCACCAACCAGCAGCGGGAGGCCTTAAAATCGATCAAGAATGAAAATGTAATATTAAGGCGGCAGGTAACAAGTTTAAGCAGCCGCAAGGCCGACTTAGAAAAAAGAGTATTGGAGCTTCAAGATAAAAAAACCGAGTTAGAGAAACAATTTAATCAGATGGCTTCGGTTTTGGAAAATAAATTAACGGGGATTAGCCAGTTACAAGAACAGTTAGGTAGCGTTGGTAGCGGCACAAAAAAAGAAGCCGGCCCAATACAAAAAACCCAAGTTGCTGATAAGGCCGTAGAGTTACCCGCAATAGTTGTACGGCCCCAGCAAGAAATTAAAGCTACTCAAGGCAGCTTGGCCAAAATTGTCTCGATAAATAAAGAGAATAATTTTGTGGTTATTGACCGAGGGGAAAATGCGGGTTTAAAATTAGGGGATAGATTCAAGGCCTATAGAAACAATAAAGAGATTGCGACCCTAGAAGTAATTCAGGCCCGTGCCGCAATAGCGGCCTGTGACATAAAAAGCGAATCCGCACCTTTAAGAGTAGGCGATATTGTAAAATAAGTTTTTCAATTTGTCCTCATATTAAATGGTCCGTCGAAAAAAAGCCCCCTGCGGAACTATTTCTATTACTGATGTTGCCCGCCAAGCTGGAGTCTCTATCACCACCGTATCGCGCGTGATCAATAAATCCCCTTCGGTCAAGGAAAAAAATATTAAGGCGGTTCAAGCAGTCATCAAAGAACTTAAATATCAGCCCTCAGTAGTGGCGCAGAGGTTAGCCAGCGGCAGGAGCAATGTGGTGGCGCTGGTAATCCCGCGTTATGAGGGTATATTTTATTCCTTTTATGCCTTGGAGTTAATCCGCGGGATAGGGACATTATGCGAAGCATTAAAATTAGATCTTTTGTTGCATCTCACTGACAGTAAAACCCCGCTAAACCTAAAAGGTGTGGGGGGGATAATATTTGCGGATGTCATCGGCAATAGAAAACAGGTGGAAGAAGCCTTAGAGCAGCGGATTCCTTCCATTGTATTAAATAATCAGGTGGAAGACCTAAAGATAAGTTACATTGCTATTGATAACACTAAAGGCGCAGAAACTGCGGTTAATTATTTAGTGGACTTAGGGCACAAGAAAATAGCGCATATTGCCGGCGATATCATTACCCAAGCAGCAGCCCAGCGCCTGGAGGGCTACAAGATGGCCTTAAAGAAAAATGATATTGAGTTTCATCCAGAATATGTATTTAAGACAGACTATTCACGTGGTCAGGCCAGAAGCGCAGCAGAGAAGATACTGCGTATACAGGATAAGATAACGGCGGTATTTGTGGCCTCTGATTCTATGGCCCTTGAGGTTATGGCAGCGGCAAGAGAGCAAGGTAAAGAAATCCCGCGTGATTTATCCATTGTAGGTTTTGACGATAATCCCTCCGGCCTTTATGGGCCGGTGGCCTTGACTACGGTCAGGCAGCCATTGGTGAAAATGGCCCAAGAAGGAATAAAAGAATTAAATATTTTAATTAACAGCAAAGAGAAGACAGCACAGATAAAAAAGATTATACTAGTGACAGAGTTAGTAATCAGGGAGTCCTGTCAAGCCCCCTTAAGTAAATAATACAATCTGTTGTATGGTAATATTTTTCTTACACAATATATTGTATTTTTTGTTGACAAGGAATTAAGAGCGTACTATAATTGAGATTCTGCAAGTTAAGCATCGGAGGTAAAAGTGGCTGCGCTAAAATTATCCGATAATGCCTTAAAGGTCCTAGAGCGAAGGTATCTGAAAAAAGATGAAAACGGCAAGATAATTGAAACGCCGGAAGAATTGTTCCGGCGGGTAGCCAAGGCTATTGCCCAAGCGGATAAGGATTACGGAAAGAGCGATAAGGAGATTACCGGCGTAGAAGAAGCATTTTATCATATCATGACGGAAATGGAATTTATGCCGAATTCGCCTTGCCTAATGAATGCAGGAAAGGAGTTTGGGCAGTTAAGTGCCTGTTTCGTGCTCCCTATTGATGATTCCATGGAGTCAATATTCGAGACTCTAAAGGCAACCGCAATGATACATAAGTCAGGGGGAGGGTGCGTCTATAAAAATTCAAAGATATTTACCAGCTACTGCGGTCTAGAAAAAATCGAGGTATTATACAATAAACTTAAGAAAGAGAAACCGGAAGAAAGAATATCTAATAATGAGACATTTATAGATCTAACAAAAGATAGCATCTTGACCTTTTCTTTCAGTAAAAGAACAGGAAAGTTTTCTAAAGATAAAATAGAAAAAATTTGGCATTATGTTTTGCCTAAGGAACGCGTTTTTAGTATTTATTTTGAAGGGAATTCAAAGGTGACTACCAGTGATTGGCATCCATTTTTTGTTTTCCACAATAATTCTATTATAGAAAAACGTGCAGATGAAATAAAATCTGGGGATTGGGTGGTATTCTCTAATAAAAGCACATTAGAAAATTGGCAGTTTAGAGATTATCGGGAAATCAAAGAAATCAAGATTGATGAAGATATCGGTTGGCTATTGGGTTATTTTTTAGGCGATGGTTCAATAGGGCCATATTTAAATAAACTACGGCTGAGATTTTTTGACGAATCAGATGAGACCTTAAATAAAGCAGCCAAAATATTATCCAGGTTAACTAAAAGAAACTATAAAATCCAAAAGGATAGCCGTAATAAAACTCATTATATTGCTATCTACGATCCTAAGGTGATAGAATTTTTTAGGGAAGTAACCGGTGTCTTAGGTGAAAAAAGAAAAATTAATATCCCAACCGCAATATTCAAATCTCCATTAACAGTAATTAACTCTTTTCTGGCAGGATTAATTGATTCTGACGGATATATCAGCAAAGAAAAGATTAGATTTACCTATGCCAGCTCGAGTCAGGAATTCATTGAGGAGCTAAGTTCCCTGTTATCATTATTTGGCTTCAGAACATCGACGAGAAGGAAAAAGCCACGTAAAGACAAATGGTTGGTTATGCACGAATTAAACCTGGATACCCAGGAACAATTAGCCCGCCTTTGGGGAATGGTTAAGGATTATCTTGTGAACAATTTGCGAAGGGAGCGGTTGGAAAAGTTTGCTATTGAATATTCAAGGTATACCAGCCGTTCCTGCCCACTTAGTTTTACGGAGATGGAGCCATATCTAAACAAAATAGGATTAGTTACTAAAGGCAGCCAAATCCACAGGGAGTCCGTAAAGATTAAGGATAAATTATTTTGGCTGGCCAGATGGAAATGGGATGAGGGAGTTTCTTTGGATAAGGTGTTAGCATTAATTAAGACAATACTTACTTTTTCAGATAGGCTTATTCCTGCAGAGAAAGAAAAATTGAAGATGTGGCTTTTGATTCTGCCTACGTTACAACGCGTTACCAAGATTAAGCAAGGTAATGCTTCTGGAGATTTTTACGATTTTACAGTAGCAAGAAATAACAATTATTTATCTGGCGAGAATGCTTTTGCCGTGGTGCATAATACGGGTTTTTCTTTCTCGCGCCTGCGGCCCAAAAATTCAGTGGTAAAAACTACCGGCGGTATCGCCTCAGGGCCGGTATCTTTTATGAAGGTTTATGATTCGGCAACCGAGGCAGTAAAACAGGGGGGCACTCGCCGCGGCGCAAATATGGGAATTTTACGAGTAGACCATCCTGATGTCTTAGAATTTATTACCTGTAAAGATAATAATAAGCAGATCACCAACTTTAATATTTCTATTGCCATTACCGATGAATTTATGCAAAAAGTAAAGAATAATGAGGAGTACGATTTAATAGAACCGCATAAACAAAATATAGTCAAGCGCATTAATGCCAAAGAAGTTTTTGATTTAATCGTAAAACAGGCGCATAAGAACGGCGAGCCGGGAGTTATTTTTATTGACCGGATGAATGAATTTAATCCCACACCGAAATTAGGGAAATATGAATCTACAAATCCTTGCGGTGAGCAAGTACTTTTACCGTATGAAAGCTGTGATTTGGGTTCCATTAATTTGGCTGTGCTTTATAAAAAGACTAGCCCCGGACGCTATGAAATTGACTGGGAGAGGCTTAAGGAAGTAGTGCATCTGTCGGTACGCTTTTTAGATAACCTGATAGATGTAAATAAGTTTCCCTTGCCGCAAATAGAAGAAGCCACCAAAAAGA
The DNA here is from genome assembly GCA_001805465.1 of Omnitrophica WOR_2 bacterium RBG_13_41_10. Classification (GTDB taxonomy): domain Bacteria; phylum Omnitrophota; class Gorgyraeia; order Gygaellales; family Profunditerraquicolaceae; genus RBG-13-41-10. The sequence goes on from MHGH01000011.1 coordinate 42,373, forward strand.
CGCGTAAAATTGGCTTAGGTGTGATGGGTTGGGCTACTTTGCTGATCAGGCTAGGGGTAGCTTATAATTCTGAAGAAGCGATTGCTCTCGCCGAGAAAGTAATGTCTTTTGTTTTAAATGAGGGGCTAGAGGAATCTAAAAAATTAGCCCAGGAGAAAGGGGTGTTTCCTGTCTTTGAAGAAAGCACCTACAATAAAAAAGAAGGCGGCATAAGATTACGCAACGCCACCTTGACCACAATCGCACCTACCGGGACTATTAGCATTATCGCAGGTCCCTGTTCATCAGGTATTGAGCCTTTATTTGCCATTTCTTATTACCGTAACGTTATGGATAATGATAAACTGGTAGAGGTAGACCCTTTATTCGAAGAGATAGCCCATGAAAGAAAGTTTTATAGCCGGGAATTAATGGAAAAGATTGCCGAGACCGGATCGGTAGAGAACATTGAAGGGGTTCCCGAAGATATCAAGAAGATTTTTGTCACTGCCCATGATATTTCTCCAGAGTGGCATGTGCGTATGCAGGCGGCATTTCAGAAGTATGTGCATAATGCAACCTCTAAAACCATAAATTTTCCGCATGATGCCACGATAGATGAGGTAAGGAAAGCGTATCTTTTGGCTTATGAATTAGGTTGTAAAGGCATTACCGTCTATCGCGATAAGAGCCGTGAGGAGCAAGTTTTAAATATCGCAAGCCACGAACTAAAAGAATCCCCTAAGCTTGCGGAACTGGAGCCGGGAAAAATTTCTCCTCGTCCTCGGCCGGAAGTAATTACCGGGACAACTACAAAAGTATCTACCGGATGCGGTAATCTCTACGTGACTATTAATATAGATGAAGAAAACAGGCCTTTTGAGCTTTTTACCCAGATGGGTAAGGCTGGCGGTTGTGCTGCTTCGCAGTTGGAGGCCTTAGGAAGATTGGTATCCTTAGCTTTTCGTTCCGGTATTGAAGTAAAATCCATTATTGAACAATTACGCAATATTCGTTGTCCTTCGCCTTCCTGGGAGAAGGGGCAGCGAATTTTTTCCTGTTCCGATGCTATTGCCAGAGTAGTGGAAAAGAGGCTGGTCAGTAGTGCCAATAACCACGCGCCTGTGGAAGTTGCGGAAGTACCAATGAAGCATTCGCATAATGATGAAGGATTGTCCGTTGATACCAATGCGCACGGCGATATTGTAGGAGTCTGTCCTGATTGCGGAGGGGCCTTACGCCACGAAGAAGGCTGCGTGAAATGCCATGCCTGCGGTTTTTCTAAATGCTAATGAAAAAGATACTCTACATTGTTCTCGACGGCCTGGGCGATTTACCAATTAAAGAATTAAATAACAAAACCCCCCTAGAGGCGGCTTTAACCCCCAATATAGACAGGCTCGCTCAAAA
>MHGH01000011.1:43819-52005 GCA_001805465.1 Omnitrophica WOR_2 bacterium RBG_13_41_10
GCGGTAATTAGTTTATTGGGTTATGACGCCCATAAATATTATACCGGGCGCGGGCCGCTGGAAGCCTTTGCTGAGGGCTTAAGTATAAATGAGGGAAACTTAGCCCTAAGGGTCAATTTTGCTACTGCCAAAGAAGACGGCAAGACCATATTAGATCGTCGGGTAGGAAGGAATCTGACTACTGAAGAAGCCACGGCCTTATCTAAAGAGATAAATTCAAAGGTTACACTATCAAGCGCAACCTTTGAATTCAAAAACACCATAGGCCATCGCGGCGTATTGGTAATCAGAGGAATACGCTCTCCTTTATCTGGATGGATTACTAATACCGATCCGGCATACGACAGGCAAGGGGTATTCGGCGTAGCCAAAGAAAAATTTGAAAATTTTGTGGCGCAATCCTCTCCCATGCCGGGATACGAAGATTTAGAAGAAGCCAAAGAAGCAGCCAGCCTTTTAAATGAATTTACCGAAAAATCACATAAGATTCTTTCAGAATCTTATGTGAATAAAAAAAGAACTTCTGAAAATAAGCTTGCGGCAAACATTATCCTGTCCCGTGATGCCGGAGACCACTTGCCTCAATTTCCTTCTGTCTCCAGCATTTATAATATGAAATTCGGCTCTTTTGTGGAGATGCCGGTAGAAAGAGGGATTGCCCTTTTAACTGGAATGGAAATAATAAAGGTGCCTTCTTCCACAGGGCATTTTGATGTGGATTATCCGGTCTGGGCAAAGGTGGCACTGGATTCTATCCAAAAATACGACGGCATATATGTGCACATCAAAGGCCCGGATGAGCCGGCCCACGACGGGGATTTCCGCAGGAAAAAAGAGGTTATCGAGGCCATTGACAAATTCTTCTTTACTAACCTATTAGCAAAGTTGGATATTAGCAATACGGTTATCGCAGTCACCGCTGACCATTCTACGGTCTGTAATATCAAAGCGCATTCTGCGGATCCTGTGCCTCTATTGATTTCGGGCGGTAATATAAAACCCGACGGCTCTTTAAGTTTTTCCGAAAAAGCAGCGAAGTCAGGTTCTATCGGTGAACTTAAAGGCCGGGATATTATGCCTCTCCTTGTAAACTCCGCTAAAGAATAGTATATCAGGGACACCCTTTCAGCCAAAGCTAAGGGTGTCCCTGAAATAGCTCATTAGGGGACACTCTTCCGATTAGCTGAAAGGGTGTCCCTAGGACTATAAAAATGGAAAAATATGACGTCATAGTTATCGGCGCGGGTCATGCGGGGATTGAAGCGGCTTTGGCTTCTAGCCGCATGCATTGTAAAACCCTTCTAATTACCTTGGATGCAGACACTATTGGTTTAATGAGCTGCAATCCGGCAGTTGGTGGTGTGGGTAAAGGCCAACTGGTAAAAGAGATAGATGCCTTGGGCGGAGAAATGGCGCGTGCAACCGATGCCTGCGGTATTCAATTTAGAATATTGAATGCCTCTAAAGGGCCGGCTGTACATTCATCACGTGCACAGGTAGATATAGAGCAATATAAAGAATATATGCGCAAGAAAATTACAAACCAGCCGGGATTATTTATTAAAGAAATAGAAGTAGTGAGTTTAATAGTTAGAGACAATGTGGTAAGTGGGATAATAACTAATAAAAATGAAGAAATATTTTCGGATGCTGTGATTATTTCTCCCGGGACTTTTTTAGACGGATTAATTCATCTGGGCTTAAAACATTTTAAGGGTGGCCGGATTAATGAGCCTGCCAGTGTTAGCTTGGCTACAAATTTAAAAGAATTGGGTTTTAGTACCTTACGTTTTAAAACCGGAACCTGCGCGCGCTTAGATAAAAAGACCATTGATTTCTCTAGGCTCATTGTTCAGGATGGAGATGCCATCCCAAAACCTTTTTCATTTGCCACTAGAAATATTACACAAAAACAAATCCCCTGTTACATTACTTATACTAATCCCAAGACCCATAAGATCATCCGGAATAATTTAGACAAATCCCCATTGTATACCGGTTTGATTAAAGCTACCGGCGTACGTTACTGTCCTTCTATAGAGGATAAGGTAGTGAAGTTCTCGGATAGAGAAAGGCATCAGGTATTTTTGGAGCCGCAAGGAAGAGACAGCGAATGGGTTTATCCTAATGGCCTTTCCACAAGCTTGCCCGAAGAAACCCAATTAGAAATGATCCATTCTATTGAGGGGTTAGAAAATGCCAAAGTCATGCGTTTTGGTTATGGGATTGAACATATAGTGGTAGAGCCGGCGCAACTTTATCCAACCTTAGAAACAAAAAAAATAAAAAACCTGTATTTGGCAGGCCAGATTAACGGGACTACAGGTTATGAGGAGGCTGCTGCACAAGGTTTAGTTGCGGGGATTAACGCGAGCTTAGGCATAAAAAACAAAGAACCGTTGATACTAGACCGCGCATCAAGTTATATCGGAGTATTAATCGATGATTTAACTACTAAAGGGACACTTGAGCCGTATCGCATGTTTACTTCGCGCGTTGAATACCGCCTGATTTTACGCGAGGATAATGCGGATTTACGCTTAAGAGAAATGGGTTACAGAATCGGCCTGGTTTCCAAAGAAGATTACACCGAGACAAAAGAAAAGATAGGGTTAATAAAACAAGGGATAAGTTTTTTAAAGACTACCCGCCTAGGACCTTCAATGCAGATTAATAACCGCCTGAAGGAATTAAAGAGTTCCCCCATAAAAAAGGCCGCGACATTAGAAGAGATTCTCAAAAGGCCGCAGGTCCATTTAAAGGATTTAATTACTCTAGGGCATTTTAAATTAAGCCTTTGTGAATCTGCTTCTTGTGAGGTAGAGATTGAGGTAAAATATACTGGCTTCATCCAAAGGCAGCTAAAGGAAGTAGAAAAATTCAAGCATTTAGAGAAGATTAGATTGCCTGCTGACTTAGATTATAAAGATATCACAGGCCTCTCCCGGGAGATTAAAGAAAAACTGACGAAATTTAAACCTATTAATTTAGGCCAGGCATCGCGTATTTCCGGGGTAACACCGGTAGCTATTTCACTTTTAATGGTTTTTTTAAGAAAAGTAAACGCAAAATGCCAAAAGAATCTGTAACCAATAATAACAGAAATTATCTTACGCTAAAAAAAATATCCCAAACACAAGGCGCTGATCTATTCGGTGTAGCTGATATTAGGGAGATAAAAAAAGATTTTTTGCTTTCCCCAAAGTTACGGGAAAAATTTGATAAGGCTATCTGTTTAGGCACAAGATTATCCGTAAGTATTTTGGAAGAAATAGACAATGCTCCTACGCGTTTATATTTTCACCATTATCGAACACTAAATGTTTTCTTGGATCAACTGGCACTTCAGCTGAGTAATTATATCCAGAAAAAAGGCTATCTTGCTTTACCTATACCTGCTTCGCAAATTATCGACTGGCAGAATCAGGCTGCACATCTATCCCATAAGCAACTGGGGATTTTGGCTGGCTTGGGTTGGTTGGGGCGGAATAATCTATTAGTGAATAAAACCTTAGGCAGTAAATTCCGTTTGGTGTCTATTCTTACAAATATGCCCTTAAAGATAGATAAGCCTACGAAAGATAATTGCGGGGATTGCCGGGCCTGTATTACTGTTTGTCCTTCTCTCGCTATAAAGGATAATCCCGAGGAATTTGACCATATAAAATGTTTTGAGAAATTAAAGGAATTTCAAAAACAGCACCTGGTGGATCAGTATATTTGCGGTGTATGCGTAAAAGTCTGCGGAAAAAAAATGAAATAAAAAATTTTGATTGTGGATGACAAAAAAGATGACATAATTCGAATATAATAATTTTAAGAAATTAAAGGCATCTTAGAAAATAATATTTATATGGCTATTATATATACATTGCGTACGTTAAAATTTTTTAAGGAAGAGGTAAAGTATGATTAAGGAACTCATATTTGGTCTTGTCGGCGGTTTAGGCCTATTTATCTATGGTATATGGGAAATGAGCGAAGGCCTGCATAAGGCAAGCGGTGAGAGGATAAGGAGGATCTTACATAACCTCACCGGCAGCCCGATAAGAGGGGTATTGGTTGGTGCGGGCATCACTAGCATAACCCAATCTTCATCCGCCACAACTGTAATGGTGATAGGATTCGTGAATGCCGGATTGATAACACTTGTACAGGCATTAGGGGTGATATTTGGTGCCAATATCGGTACCACTATTACTGCGCAATTAATTGCCTTTAGGCTTACAGAATATGCGCTGCCCATTATTGGCGTAGGGATGCTTACCGTGCTTCTTGCCAAAAAGAAAACCCATAAATACATCGGTGAGTTTCTCTTGGGCTTTGGTATACTTTTTTTGGGTTTAAATATATTAACTAATGTAGTGAAACCCTTAGGCCAGTATCCTTGGTTTAATAATTTATTTGTTACTTTTAGTAAGAATCCTTCTTTAGGAGTATTAGCAGGTGCGGTTGTGACTGGGATAGTCCAGAGTAGCTCAGTTACCACAGGTATGGTTTTGGGCTTAGCCATGGTAAATTTACTTGATTTAAGAGCTGCCCTACCTTTGATTTTAGGTTGTAATATCGGCACCTGTTTTACCGCCTTAATTGCCTCCGTCGGCACGAGTATTGGGGCAAAAAGAGCAGCGGCAGCCCACATTATGTTTAATATTATCGGAACGATTATTTTCCTGCCCTTTTTAGGCCCTTTTCAAAACTTGGTTAGCCATACCTCTGGCGAACTGCCTCGGCAGATCGCCAATGCCCATACCTTATTTAATGTCATCAATACGATTATTTTTCTCCCCTTTATTCGGCCCTACGCTCATTTCTTAACTAAGATCATTAAAGGTAAAGAAGAGGAGGAGGTCGAATACCTGCCCAAATATTTGGAGCGCCACTTGTTAAATACGCCACCCATTGCCTTGGAAGCGGCAACTAAGGAGATAGTCCGGACTTTAGGCCTTACCCAAAGAATGGTGGGTTTGGCTATGAATAGTTTTGTTAAGAATGACGAAAAGTCTCTGGAAAAAATAACCCGCGGCGAAGAAGCCGTGGATTCTTTGAGAGAAGCAATTACTAATTATCTGGTGGAATTAATGCAGCGGGAGCTTAGCCTCCAAGATTCCAGAAGGATTCCTCCGCTTATCCATGCTGTTAATGACGTAGAAAGAATAGGCGACCATGCGGAAAATTTAAGAGATTTAGCCCAACAGAAAATAGATAACCGCATGCCTTTTTCTAATGTGGCTATTGAAGAATTAAATAAAATGTACGAAGATATAAACCGAATGGTTAACTGTACGGTTGGCGCCTTGGCAATAAGAGATATAAATGAAGCAAAACTGGTATTAGAGCAAGAGTGCCAGATTAATATTTTAAGAGATAGATTGAAAAATAACCATGTCAAGCGCCTGGAGCAAGGGCAGTGCAATGTTTTATCCGGAGTGATATTTTTAGATATGATCAGCAATCTAGAAAAAATAGGCGATCATCTCACTAACGTAGCCCAAACAGTAGCAGAAGATTTACAATAAACCCCTCTTTCTTAAAGGCAGATCATCTTTTAAGAAATCCATGTTTAAAATCGGTAATCTTGAATTATCCCTTCCATTTATCTTAGCTCCCATGGCCGGTATAACGGACCTACCTTTTCGTCTCATCAACCGTAAATTCGGCTGCGAACTGGCATTCATAGAGATGCTCAATGCACGCTCCTTAAGTTATAAGAGCCAAAGGTCCCAACAGATGCTCACCGTAGATAAAAAAGATACTCCCCTAGGCATACAATTATTGGGGTGTGAGCCTGAATTTATATTGCGGGCAATAGGGGTACTTAATAAATATAAATTTGAGGTTTTGGATTTTAATGCCGCCTGCCCCTGTAAAAAAGTAATCAGAAGAGGGGAGGGGGCTGCCTTACTTAAAGACCCCAAAAAATTAAATAAATTACTTAATCTGATAGTAAAAAATACTGTACTTCCCGTCACAGTAAAAATACGTACCGGTTGGGATAAAAATTCTATCAATGCTAAAAATGTAGCGGTTGCTGCTGAAGATGCAGGAATAAAGGCTTTATTTATTCATGGCCGCACCAGAACCCAAGGTTATAGTGGAGAAGTAGATTATAGCACCATAAAAAAAGTAAAAAAGGCGCTCGCTATTCCCGTAATTGCCAGCGGTAACGTCTTTTCCTGTGCGTTAGCAAAAAAAATGTTTGGCGAGACCGGTTGCAACGCCGTGTTAGTGGCACGCGGGGCTTTAGGGAATCCTTGGATATTTAGGGAATTAGCAAGTTTCTTTAGTAATGGTAAAATTCCCCAAAGGCCGAATATTAATGAAATTGTTAGGATAATGCTTGAGCATCTAAATTTATGCGTTGACTTTCACGGCCCTCGAATCGGCACCATTGTATTTCGTAAATTTTTTAGCTGGTATACCAAAGGCTATTCTGCCACCAGAATTTTAAGAAAAAAGGCCTGTTATGCCAAGATTCCTCAGGATATGGCTGCAATAATCGAAGAATTCAACAACTCTAGTACAATCTCTCCTTGACCCCCCTTATTTTAGGTGCTATAATCCAGAAATATATGAAAAACAAGATTATGCGCTGGATAAGAAAGCAGTTAGAGGATTCCCGCACAAAAGGCATAGTTTTGGGCCTCTCCGGTGGCATAGATTCTGCAGTGGTAGCGGCCTTAACCAAAGAAGCTATCGGAAAAAAGAAGATTTTAGCCCTCATATTACCTATCCATAGTCAAAATCAAGATTTAAAAGATGCAAAGTTACTAGCCAAGGCCTTAGGAATTAAGGCTATAACTATTGATTTATCTAAGATATACCGCAATCTTATAAAAATACTACCTAAAGCAAGCGCCTTAGCTCGGGCAAATTTAAAACCCAGGCTGAGAATGATTACTCTTTACTATTTTGCTAATAAACTTAAATTTTTAGTCTGCGGCACCGGCAATAAGTCAGAGATCATGGCCGGTTATTTTACCAAATACGGCGACGGCGCAGCAGATATATTGCCCCTCGGAGATTTATTAAAATCCCAGGTAAGAAATTTAGCTAGAAACCTGAATATCCCTGAGTATATTATCCGCAAAACTCCTACAGCCGGACTTTGGCCGGGCCAGACCGATGAGCAAGAATTAGGAATTAGTTATCAGGAGCTTGATGATATCCTCTTAAGATTAAAAAAAGGCCAAAAACAAGTTCAGCCGCCTTATTTAGTGGCGAGGGTAAAATCCCGTATTAAAACTTCAGAGCATAAACGCAGGCTTCCCAAGGTTTGTAAAACTTAAGGCTTTAAGGATATTCCTATGGAGAGCGATATCCGTATCTTAGTAGTGGATGACGAAGAGATTATGCGTAGCCTCTTTACCGATATCCTGCAGGATGAAGGATATCAAGTCATTACAGTATCCGACGGTAGCCATGTTGAGGAAAAGCTAAAGGAGGCATCCTTTTTGATTGCCTTTATCGATGTGCATATGCCGATCATGGATGGGGTCCAGACGCTGCGTGTTATAAAAAAGCTTAGTCCCAAGACCGTCATAGTAATGATGGATAGCTTTCCTGATATCCTTTTGGATGAGGCAGAAAAGGAAGGGGCAATCACCTGTATCCATAAACCATTTAATATACAAGAAGTCAGGCTAGTTATATCTGAAATTATAAAAAAACAAAGGGCTTAAGTCGAATGTTTAGTTTTATCCAGCTCTTACAACCTACAAATTACGCCTTTAACCCCTATGCCATTCCGAATTTGCTGGCAACGGCTTACCTTTTAGCGCTGGGTATGTATGTTTTTTTAAAGAATACCAAAGCCACGCTTAACTTCTACTTCCTATGTGTTTGTTTAAGCTGTTCTTTGTGGTTATTCGGTATGGCCATGTGCTATTTAAGCCTAGATCAAACTACTGCTTTTTTCTGGAGTAAATTTTCGTACCTGGGAGTAGCTTTTATCTCTCCCAATGTCTATGCCCTAACGGTTTACTCTTTTAATCTAAAAAAACAAAAGAAATTTGCAGTGTTAAGCTATCTAGCAGGGATTATATTTTTGGCCTTCGCTTTTAAGACAAATTATATGGTTAACGGTGTCTATAAATATTTTTGGGGGTTTTATCCAAAGTTTAACTATTTACACTTAGTGTTTCTAGGCAACTTTTTTGTGGTGATGTTAGCCAGTTTTTTGAATT
>MHGH01000011.1:52054-52332 GCA_001805465.1 Omnitrophica WOR_2 bacterium RBG_13_41_10
CAAGTATTTATTAGTCACTACAATGATTAGTTATATTGGTTCAGTGGATTATCTAGGTGGTTATGGTATAGCGGTATACCCTTTTGGATTATTTGCGGTGGGTATTTTTCTTTCCTTTATGGCTTATGCTATTATCAAAACCCGTCCTAAAGATTTGGAAGTTATCATCAATCGCAGTATCACCTATATAGTGTTATCGCTTATAGTCCTTTTATCTTATGTAAGTGTGCGGTTTTTAACCCAACTGACAACTCTAGAAGACCCTGTCCGCCCGCAAG
>MHGH01000012.1:0-2649 GCA_001805465.1 Omnitrophica WOR_2 bacterium RBG_13_41_10
GTCGACGTAAAGCTCTTTTTTTTGGTAATCAATGCGCAATGCCCCGCAACCAACGATACAGCACTTGCCCCAGCCACGGGCAACTAATGCTGCGTGTGAAGTCATGCCGCCTCTGGCAGTTAAAATTGCCTGGGCCGCGCGCATACCTTCTACGTCTTCGGGATTAGTTTCTTCGCGCACCAGAATTACTTTTTTGCCTTGCCTGGCCCATTCTACTGCGTCGCGGGCAGAAAACACTATTTGGCCTGTTGCGCCACCCGGGCCGGCAGGTAAACCTTTGGCTAAGGTTTTATGCGATAGTTCTGCCTCAGGGTCAATGATCGGGTGCAATAATTCATCTAATTGGCCAGGGGCCACACGCATCACTGCCTCTTCCTTTTTAATTAATTTTTCCTGCAACATATCCATAGCCATAGTTACCGCGGCCAAACCATTACGTTTTCCTACGCGGCACTGGAGCATAAATAAACGGCCATTTTCTATGGTAAATTCAATATCCTGCATATCGCGATAGTGTTTTTCCAGGCGTTTCTGAATATCAAAAAGCTCTTTGTAAATTCCGGGCATGGCTTTTTCCAAGGTCGCTAAATCTTTATTGTGTTCGGACTTGGAGTATTCGTTAACCGGCGCCGGGGTGCGTATTCCGGCGACTACGTCTTCACCTTGGGCATTCATCAGATACTCGCCGTAAAATTTATTTTCTCCGTTACCGGGATTACGGGTAAAAGCTACGCCGGTTGCGGAATCATTACCCATATTACCAAAGACCATAGCCTGCACAGTGACTGCGGTTCCCCATTCATCAGGGATCCCTTCTATCCGACGGTAACTTATAGCACGCTTGCCGTTCCAAGACGAGAAAACTGCGCCAATGCCTCCCCAGAGCTGCTCTATAGGCTGATCGGGAAAATCTTTCTTTAAAACCTCTTTTATTTTGGCTTTAAATTGAGCACAGAGCTCTTTAAGGTCTTCGGACTTTAAGTCGGTATCATTAGCATAGCCCTTTGCCTTTTTCGCGGCACTCATAATTTTTTCTAATTGCTTACGTATGCCGGACTCATCATCCTTAGGCTCAATGCCGGCGGCTTTTTCCATAACTACGTCGGAGTACATCATAATCAGGCGGCGATAGGCATCATAAACAAAACGGCTGTTGCCTCCGCTTTGCTTGATTAATCCGGGAATAGTCTTTTCAGTTAAGCCGACATCCAAAACTGTCTCCATCATCCCGGGCATAGAGCGCCGGGCGCCGGAGCGCACAGAAACTAATAGAGGATTATTGGCATCCCCGAATTTTCTCTCCATTAATACTTCTGTTTTTTTCATCGCCTTCTGGACTTCTTCTTTCAGGCCCGCAGGATAAGTCTTTCTATTTTTATAATAATATGTGCAAACCTCGGTGGTAATGGTGAAACCCGGCGGAACAGGAAGCCTTAGGTTTTTGTGCCCGGCCATCTCCGCAAGGTTGGCGCCTTTGCCACCCAAGAGATTTTTCATGCTTTCGTTTCCGTCTGCTTTTTGCCCCCCAAAGAAGTAAACATATTTTCTTGCCATTGCTTTTTAAAACCCTCCTTTTAGCTTAGCTTTTCGCACAAATATTCTTTCAGTTTATCTATTGCGATCCGGTCTTGTTTCATAGAATCACGGTCACGCACCGTAACTTGCTTATCTTCCAGCGACTGCACATCAATAGTAACACAGTAAAGTGTGCCTACCTCATCCTGCCGGCGGTAAAGCTTACCGATAGCAGCAGTATCATCATAGACCGTGACAAAATGCTTCTTTAATCCAGCGGCTATTTTTTTAGCCAACTCTACAACCTCGGGGCGATTCTTTAATAAAGGCAGCACCGCAATCTTTATAGGCGCTAAATCCTTGTGCAATTTTAAGACCACCCTGATATCATCTTTGACTTTTTCTCCGTGATAGGCATCGGCAAGAAAAGCCAAGACGCTTCTATCTATTCCACCTGATGGCTCAATGATATAGGGATAAAATTTTGTCTTAGTGGCATCATCAAAATATTGCAAGTCTTTGCCGCTAACTTTGGCGTGCTGTTTTAAATCAAAGTCAGTACGGTTAGCAATACCCTCTAATTCCGACCAGCCAAAAGGAAAATTATACTCAATATCAGTACAGGCCTTGGCATAATGCGCCAGCTCATCTTTAGTATGCGGACGCTTCCTTAGGTTATCCTTTTTCATGCCTAAATCTAAATACCATTGAAAACGGGAATCTATCCACTCCTTTAACTTCTCATCCGCTTCTTCGGGCCTTGTAAAATACTCTATTTCCATCTGCTCAAATTCGCGGGTGCGGAAAGTAAAATTCCCCGGAGTAATTTCATTGCGGAAGGCCTTGCCGATTTGCGCCAAGCCAAAAGGCAGCTTGGGATGCTTGGAGTCAAGGATATTTAAGAAATTTACGAACATCCCCTGCGCAGTTTCAGGCCGCATATAAATAATGCTGCCTTCTTCTTCTACCGGCCCATGATGTGTCTTAAACATCAGATTAAAAGGCCGGCTTTCAGTTAATTGGCCAGCGCATTCAGGGCATTTATTTTTATCTTTTAGATCCGCAGTTTTAAAACGCTTTTTGCAGGATTTACAATCGCTTTTAAGGTCAAAAAAGTTCTCTACGTGGCCAGAG
>MHGH01000012.1:2655-5219 GCA_001805465.1 Omnitrophica WOR_2 bacterium RBG_13_41_10
CAGACCTTCGGATGCATCAGGATTGCCGCATCCATTCCGAAGACATCGTCGCGTTTCCAGACTACTGCCTTCCACCAGGCGCGCTTGAGATTATTTTTCAATTCAACCCCGTAAGGGCCGTAGTCCCAGGTATTGCTTAAGCCGCCGTAAATTTCAGAGGATTGGAAGATAAACCCGCGCCTTTTAGATAAAGAAACTATTTTTTCCATTAAATTTTCCGCCATAGGCTTTTATTTTTAGCGCAAATTAGCGCTAAAGTCAAGGGAAAATGAACAAGTAGAGGCGATACTAAAGGCTTTATCTAAATCCAGCTGCCTATTTAAGTCCTTGATATAAACTTTAAAGATATTGCCTTTAGCGTCCACCATATTAAAATCAAAATAATTTCTGTTTGGGCTAAGATTATAATTAATGAAACCTTTTTTATCGCCGGCAATAAATTTAGCCATTACCATGGTGTGCTGGTCTCCCAGGTTAGGGATAAAAATACTTTTCATAACCACAAAAAAAGCATCCAGCAGGTTTTTAATCTCCGGCAGGCGGGCATACATCGCCCTTCTTAAAAATTCGTAATCGGAGTTTATCCCATTGGCCCGAATTTGAGGGGTTAAATTAACAAAAAAATCCTTGGGCTCATAAAGTAAATAAATGACCGAGTTATTATCTTTTTCTTTTTTCTTCTTGTAATAAACCTTAGTGAATTCCTGTTTTACTACCTTGAATCCCTTAGGAAGTAAAATTTCCATATCGGAAAATTTATAAGGAACGAGGGTTTTGATAAATTCTGCGTCTATCTTTGAATTAAGCATTTCTTCTTGCGGTACAAGGCAGAGTAAGGGGACTTTTTGGCAGCTGCCGATACCATTAGCTATGTAGGCCCTTAAAAGTTGGGGCCCGCCGAATTTAATCACAAAGGCAAGCGCAAGTATGCCGATAACTACAAAAGAAACTATTTCCCTGATTTTTTTCGCTAACTTTTTCATTTTAATTTTTTCAGCTCTTCTTCTTTAATACTAAAGCTGTGTTCTTTATCGGGAAAACTCTCTTCCTCTACTTCTTTTTTGTAATCCTGAATGGCCTGAGCGATTAAAACAGAAAGGTTAACATATTTCTTTACAAACTTGGGGGTATAACGCTCGAAGAGGCCCAACATATCGTGGCTGACTAATACCTGGCCATCACAATTAACTCCTGCGCCGATACCGATAGTAGGAATGCTTAATTTTTGGGTAATAATAGAAGCGATTTTATCGGGAACACACTCCAGGACAATGGCAAAACACCCTAGCTTTTCTAATGCTACCGCCTGCTCAATCAGCCGCTGGGCAGCCTCGGCATCTTTTCCCTGTACTTTAAAGCCGCCTAATTTATCCGCGGTTTGGGGGGTAAGGCCTATATGCCCCATTACCGCAATGCCTGACTTAATTATTGATTCTGTAACTTCCAAACAACGGTCAAACCATTCTAACTTTACGCAATCACATTTGGCCTCGGTAATAAACCTGCGGGCATTTTTTACCGACTCCTGCGGATTGACCTGATAAGAATCATAGGGCATATCACCGACAACCAAAGCATGCTTTACCGCCCGGGTAACTGCCTTGGCATGATGAATCATCTCCTGCATTCCTACCTGGGTAGTAGACTCTAAACCCAATACTACATTAGCTAAAGAATCTCCCACTAAAATCATATCAATCCCTGCCTTATCGATCAGCGAAGCCAAAGGATAATCGTAGGCAGTGAGCATAGTAATTTTGCGTTTACCTTTTAGCGCTAAAATATCCTGAACAGTAATTTTCTCCATAATCTTAGGGACACCCTTTCAGCTAATCGGAAGAGTGTCCCCTAATTGGTTATTTTAGGGACACCCTTAGCTTTAGCTGAAAGGGTGTCCCTGATAAATTTATCGATGGATAAGGAGGCTTTTTTACCAGCACCCATCGCGGAAATTACCGTATCTGCACCGGAAATAATATCTCCGCCGGCAAAAACTCCGGGTATGGAGGCCATATAATTTTTATCCACTATTATCGTGCCATCCTGGTTAGTTTTAAGGTTAGGCGTAACTTTACGTAATAACGGATTAGGGTTCTGGCCTATGGCCACTACTACCGTATCCACATCTAAAATAAAATTAGAATTTTTTATTGGGACCGGCCGCCTCCTACCTGACTCATCGGGTGCGCCTAACTCCATCTTAATACATTCCATCCCTTTGACAAAACCTTTTTCATCGCCGATTATTTTTATTGGCTGGGTCAGAATATTAAAGACTACCCCTTCTTCCTTGGCGTTTTCCGCTTCTTCACGGCGCGCCGGCATCTCATTTTCGGTGCGGCGATAAACTAAAATGGATTTTTTACCCAGCCTTAAAGCCACCCTGGCGCAATCCATTGCCACATTGCCGCCTCCGATAACCGCGACTTTTTCTCCTATATTAAGGGGTGTGGAGTATTCGGGAAATTTATATGCCTTCATCAGATTGACTCTGGTTAAGAATTCGTTGGCAGAATAAACCCGGTCTAAATTTTCTCCCTCTATCCCTAAGAATTGCGGCAGGC
>MHGH01000012.1:5238-11228 GCA_001805465.1 Omnitrophica WOR_2 bacterium RBG_13_41_10
AATTGCCTTAAAGCCCTCCTGGAATAAATCTTCCAAGGTATAGGTATTTCCAATTAAAGTGTCTGTCTTGACCTCTACCCCCAAACTTTTTATATATTCAACCTCATCGTGGACTATTTTTTTAGGTAATCTAAATTCGGGGATCCCATAGACCAGGACACCACCGGGTAGGTGCAAAGATTCAAAAATCGTAACCTGATAACCCATTTTGGCTAAATCTGCAGCACAGGTCAGGCCTGCCGGCCCGCTTCCTATTATTGAAATTTTATTATGTACGGAGTACGGAGTACGGAGTACCGTGCTATTTTGCTCTGTACTTGGTACTTGGTACTTGGTACTTTCACCATAATCCGCCGCATACCTCTCCAACGCCCCAATATTAATAGGAATTTTCTTTTTATTCAGAATACAGAGCGCTTCGCACTGATCCTCTTGAGGACAGACCCGGCCGCAGACTGCCGGAAGATTATTTTTTTCCTTAATTTTCTCAAGGGCTTCTTTGGCTTTACCTTCTTTAATTAATTTAATAAAGGCGGGGATATCTATTTCTACCGGGCAGCCTTTGACGCAAGCAGGATCCTTACATTGCAGGCAGCGGGCGGCTTCTTTCTCGGCCTCTTCTTTGGAAAATCCTAAGGCGACCTCAAAAAAGTTTTTGATTCGCTGGGAAACGGATTGTTGAGGGACTTTATTACGCATTTAAACCCTTCTACTAAAACCTTAATGCCGGTATAAATATCTGGGCAACTTTAAAATAGATAATCAGGCCAACCACGTCAACGATGCTGGTAGTAATAGGCCCGGCTAAAGCCGCAGGGTCCAGGCCAACTCTTTTAGAAAAAAGCGGCAGGGTTATCCCGGTAGCAATAGCCAGAATCGCAATAAAAAGCATAGTTAAACCTACTACTATGGCCAATGAAAAATCTTTCTGTAAAAGAAATGCCCTGCCAAAGGCCACTATCCCTACAATCAAACCCATAAGCAAAGCACTAGATAACTCTAACTTTATAACCTTAAAAATATTCTTCACGTTTACGTCTCCCGTAGCCATGCCCCTGATAATAGTAATGGAAGTCTGTGCGCCGGCATTACCTCCGGTATCCAATAACATCGGAATAAAGAAAGCCAAGGCCACCACA
Organism: Omnitrophica WOR_2 bacterium RBG_13_41_10; assembly: GCA_001805465.1. GTDB lineage: Bacteria > Omnitrophota > Gorgyraeia > Gygaellales > Profunditerraquicolaceae > RBG-13-41-10. The sequence goes on from MHGH01000012.1 coordinate 6,378, forward strand.
GAGCTTAAGGTGTGCTCAAAGGTTTTTAATACTGTCCCGGTTAAAAAATCAAAGATTAAAAGAAGTATTAACCAGCCAGCGCGCCTTTTTACCAAATCCCCCACTGTTGCCCGGGCATAGCTGATAATTTCACCACCCTTGGGGTCCATCTTACCTATTTCATATATATCGGTGGTAGCCTGTTTTTCTATAATATCCACGATATCATCTACAGTGATAATCCCTAAGAGTATATTGTCCTTATCCACTACCGGGGCATCCAGTAATTCATATTTTTGGAACTGCCGAGAAGCATCTTTTATATCGGTCTGGGCATCCATCTTTACAACATCCGCCCTCTCCATAATATCCTTAATCAAAATATCCGGGGGCGCCTTTAATAAATCCTGCAGGGAAACGCTCCCTATTAACTTATGGTTTTCGTCGGTGACAAAAAGCGAATAAATATTTTCCCTGTATTCTGCGCGCAGGTTCTCCTGAATGGAGAGTATCGCCTGACGGGCGGTCATATCGCGCCTAAGCTCCACAAACTCTGTAGTCATAATGCTGCCGGCAGTCCCTTCTTTGTAAACCAGAAGCCTCCTTAAATCCTGAGCCTCTTCATGATTAATCAAATTAAAAAGCTTTTTCACAATCTTCTCCGGCAACCCCTTGAAAAGGTCCGCCCTTTCATCCGGAGCCATGGCATTAATCACCTGCGCTGCTTCTGCATTCTCCAGGTTACTCAAAATATAAGACTGCTCTTGAAACCTTAAGTCTTCAAACACCTCTACTGCTTTTTTGGTGCCTAATAATTTAAAAACCAATATCTTTTCTAACGGCTCCAAATGCCGCCAGCATTCTGCTAAATCTATAGAATTTATGTCCTTAAGTAATAATTTTAAGTTGTTAAAATCTTTTTGCTTTAACAACTCCTTCATCTCCGGCAAAAACAAGGCAACAACATTTATTTTTTTAGGAACGGAATTTTTCATAGTCTTAACCTTTTGCCTAACTCTTCAAAATCTACCTCGTGGCCGTCGAAATCCGGGCCGTCTACGCAGCCGAATACGGTTTTGCCACCCACGCTACAACGGCAGGCGCCGCACATTCCTGTAGCATCCACCATTATGGGATTTAAACTGACGATAGTTTTAATATTATAATTTTTTGTGAGGCCAGAGACTGCACGCATCATCGCAAGCGGGCCGATACAATAGACTAAATCCGGATATTTGGTATGGGTGGATTTTTCTATCACATCTAATAATTCTTTTAATACATCGGTAACTAGGCCTTTGCGGCCATAGCTTCCGTCATCGGTAGTGACAAATAATTCGTCGCAGATTCCTTTCATTTCTTTTTCCAGAATCAATAAATCTTTGCTTCGGGAACCGATAATAGCAATTATCCTGTTACCGGCTTGTTTGAAGGCGCGCGAGACCGGATACACTTCAGCAATGCCCACCCCACCACCTATACAGACAACTGTTCCTAATTTGCTGACTGCGGTTGGATGGCCCAAAGGCCCCAGGATATGTTGTATCTCGTCACCTATTTTAAGGGTGGCTAATTTTTCTGTAGTAAAGCCCACTTTCTGAAAAATTAAACTGATAGTCCCGTTATCTATATCCCAGTCTGCTAAGGTCAAGGGTATGCGTTCAGACTGCTCATCTATCAGCACGACCACAAATTGGCCGGCCTTGGCTTTTTTGGCTATCTGGGGAGCCCCTACGACAATCTTGATTGTGTCTTGGGCTAATTGTTTTTTATCGATTATTTTAAACATTTAATCTTAGGGACACCCTTTGAGCCAATCGAAAGTGTGTCCCCTCACGTGATATTTAGGGGACACCCTTAGCTTTGGCTGAAAGGGTGTCCCTCATTTCTGCATTTTCTATTATTTTTACTTCTACGCCGGGAAACTTCTTTGCCAGTTCTTCTCCCTTTTCTTTTCCCAAAACAAAAATAGAGGTAGACAAGGCATCGCTAGTTACGCCATCGGCCGCAATCACCGTTACAGAAGCAATATTATTCTGGACAGGATAACCCGTCTTAGGGTTCACAATATGAGAGTAACGTTTATTGTCTTTTAAAAAAAACTGCTCGTAATCACCGGAAGTAGAGGTTGACATATTTTTTATTTCTAATAAATAACTACTGGAAGCCTCGCCGTGCGGATTTTTTATCATTACCCGCCAAGGCCTGCCAAACTTATCCCCCAAACAGATTACCTGGCCTCCGGCATTTATCAGGCAGCTTGTTATTCCTTCGGCTTTTAATTTATCGGCGGCTTTATCTAAGGCATACCCCTTGGCAATTCCGCCTAAATCAATTTTCATGCCCGAAGTATTGAATTTTACCATATTTTGGCTATTATCCAAGAAGATTTTATCAAAACCAACCAGGGCTAAAGTTTTCTTCACCTCTTTATCATCCGGCAAACGGTAATTTTTATCGCTAAAACCCCAGAGGTCCATCAAAGGGCCTATTGTAACATCAAATGCTCCGTTACTTGCCTGCCAGAACTCTCTGGCTTTCTGCATAAGATAAAAAGTATCAGGGCCAACCCTTAATTCTCCGGTTTTATTAAGGCGGGAGATTTCACTGTCTGGATTATACTTGCTTAACAGGTCTTCTATTTTTTTTATTTCTCTAAAGGCTATATCAGCCGCCCTTTTATCCGGTGAAATTACTTCGATAAAAGTGCCCATCATTACCCGGTTGTCTTTGTAAAGCTGGTGGTTCTGACAACCGCATAAATTAAGTACAGAGTACAGAGTACAGAGTACAGGGCAAATAATAGCTGACCTTCTATTCATTTCCTTAATGCCTTTAATAACTCTTCCACTGACAGCGTATTAATTACATCTAGCCGCGACAGCCACCCGCGGCGGGCAACAGAAACTCCAAATTTAATCGCCGGCAATTGTTCGGCGGTATGCGAATCTGTGCTTATGGCAAGCCTTACCCCTGTTTCCTTGGCGCGGCGGCAATTTAAATCATTTAAATCTAAACGCTGGGGAAAAGAATTTACTTCCAAGTGGGTGTTGGTGTCATGCGCTACCTTGAATATTTCTTCAAAATCCAAATCATAGGCATCGCGCAGGCCCCAAAGCCTACCGGTAGGATGGGCAATAATATGCACGTATTTATCTTGGCAGGCCTTAACTAATCTTTTAGTCAATTGCTGGCGGGATTGCTTAAAACCGGTATGTATCGCTGCTATGACCACGTCAAAACCTTTTAGTACCTCATCTTTGTAATCAATATTACCCTTGGAATCTATATCCACTTCCGTCCCGTATAAAACCCTAAAATTCCTTAACTTTTTATTCACCTTATCAATTTCTGCTTTTTTCTTTTTGAGTTCTCGGATACTTAGGCCGCCTGCGATTTTTAGGCTTTGTGAATGATCGGTAATGGCGATATAGGAATAGCCGATTTTTATGGCGGCATGGGCCATCTCTTCAATGGTACTTCTGCCGTCTGACCACAAAGAATGCACGTGCAGGTCCCCTTTTAAATCTTTTTGTTCTATCAGCTTGGGCAATTTATTTTTTTGCGCCAGCTCTATCTCTCCGTTATCTTCTCTTAATTCCGGTTGTATATAAGCCATACCTAATTTCTTGAAGATCTCTTCTTCTGTGGCGCCACTGATAAAACGTTCATTTTTAAAAACCCCGTATTCATTTATTTTCAAGGCCTTTCTTATAGCTATCTGCCTTAATTTAATATTAAAATTTTTGGAGCCGGTAAAATAAAGCAGGGCAGCGCCAAATGACTTATTTTCCACCACCCGGCAATCTACCTGTACATCATCTTTGGTGCGTAAGGAGGATTTAGTATCCCCTTTTGCCAGGACCTCCTTAACATCGTTAAGGTTAGTAAAAGTATCCATTACTTTTTTAGGCTTATTTGAAATTACCAGAATATCGATATCGCGCACAGTTTCTTTCTGGCGGCGCAGGCTTCCGGCAGTAGATATACGTTTTACTTCCGGTATTTTTTTTAAAGCTTCGATAAATTCATCGGCAACCTGCGCAGCTTGGGCAAGAGACATTCTTTCTTTACCTTTCTTAACCAACTCTATGCCCTTTAAAATATTTTCTATAGTTTTTTCTTTGATGCCGAATATACCCTCAAGCTTATTTGCCTTTATGGCTTTTTCTAAATCCGGGATACTCTTTATCTTTAAGTTTTCATACAAGAGTTTTACGGTTTTTGGGCCGACGGAGGGAATATTTAAAACTTCCAATAAGCCTTCAGGAACAGACCTTTTTAATTCTTCATACATCTTAATCTTTCCGGTCTTGGCAAATTCCTTAATTCTATCCTCTAAGTCTTTGCCGATACCGGGGATTTCTCTAAGCTTATCTAGCCTGACGAATTCCTCTACATCTTCGGTTAATCCTTCTATATTCTGCGCCGCCCTTTGGTATGCGCGAATCCGAAAAGGATTTCCCCCTTTAATCTGGAGGATATTGGCGATATCGCGAAATATCCGGCTAATCTCTAAATTTTTCATGAATAATGGGGGAATAACGGGGTCAGAATTATTTTCTGCCCCAATAAATAATTCTGACCCCGTTTTCTAGTAGCTTGATTCGATGGTCTTGACTAAATCTACGAGCATAGAATTTATTGGCACCGGAATTCCTAATTCCTGGCCTTGGCGCACAATCACCCCGTTAATGAAATCTATCTCCGTGCGCTTCTTCTTTAAAACATCCTGCAGCATAGAGCAAATATTGCATGCGGTGGCCTCACACACAGCTTCCACTTTAGCCAAAGGATCGTCATAAATAAGTTTTATGCGTTTTCTCTTGGCAATCCTTGTCGCTTCGCTTACCGCTTCCCTTAATATCCTAT
>MHGH01000012.1:11245-15362 GCA_001805465.1 Omnitrophica WOR_2 bacterium RBG_13_41_10
AGAAGCTTTCCATTAGGCAAGCGTGTTATCGCGGTAAGGGCATTTATTCCCACATTGATAATTAACTTGGACCAAATGATGCCTTTTATATCACGGGATACCTTAGTTTCTAAGCCTGCCTTATTAAAGATTTCCCGTATAGTGCGCATCTCAAAAAGAATCTTTCCGTCCAGGCGGCCGATGATAGTTTCGCCTTTGCCGGCATAGTTCACATGGCCTATATTTAAAAGAGTGGCACCCAGATTTGTAACTGCGCCGATTACCTTCTCTTGCCCCACTATTTCGCTGATAATCTCAACATTACCTATACCGTTTTGTAATGTTAAAACCTTGGTATCGTCTTCTAAAATACTCAGCACATTTTTCACCGCTTCTTTGGTGTTATAGGATTTAACACAGATAATCACCAAATCAGGGCCTTTTATTTCCTTTGCATCAGCCGTAGCTTTTAAGCTGATATGCCATTTGCCGCTTACCCCCTCAACGTTAATGCCGTGTTGATTAATATAGGCGGCGCGTTCTTTATTTTTATCTAAAATCCAGACTTCCTCTTTTGATTTTGCCAAACAAGCAGAAACCAAACAACCCAACGCCCCTGCGCCAACCGTAACTATCCTCATACGCTCTCTCCTTATATGGCAACTGCCAGCTTATTCAGCACCTTCTGAGATTTAAGTTCTTTTTCCAGATGAAAACGTAAAAATGAATTTAAGACCGATTCCAATTCTCTCTTGATTTGGGGATTCATGCCTAAGTTAAGGTTATTCTCTAAATCGTTCTTCTCAATATGCATTATTGTCGCCACCGTCCCCCTAAAAATAGTGCGCGCGCTATAGTCCTTACTCAGGCACTTCTGACAGAGTAAACCCCCCAGGCTTAAGCTGAATTTTGCCTGGCTGTTAATTTTTTGCCCGCAGGACACACAAGAATCTAAATGGGGCTTAAAACCCGATAACGATAAAATCTTAATCTTAAAAATAGTGGCGATTTTATGGGGATTGGTGTTTACCTCTAGCTGCCTAAGGCTTGCCAAGGCCAAATCAAATATTTCTTCGTTTTTTTCTTCCTGCGGCATAACAGAATCCAAGAGTTCGCATAAGCAACTGGCCAGGCCCACCCTTAAAATATCCTGCCTGATAGCATTAAAATTTTCTTTCAAATCGCACTGGCTTACTAAATGCAGGCTAGAGTTAGTTTTCTTATAAAGTATGATGTCGTTAAAAGAAAACGGCTCCACGGAGCTGGCAAATTTAGCCGGCTCCTCTCTTATCCCTTTTAAGATTACGCTGACCTTACCGAATTCCCGCGTATAAAAATTAGCGATCAAGGATGTTTCGCGAAAATCCCTCTTGTTTAAGACTATTGCTTCTGCGTGGTGGATAGGCATCCTAAAATCCTTTTTTCTTTTTTCTGCATCAGCTGTTTTGTTTTAAGGGTATTATCAGTATAGCCCAGGATATGCAACAGGCCATGCACCGCATAGAGGCATAATTCATAAGAAACGCTTGTCTTAAACACCCCGGCATTAAAAACTGCCCTTTGGCTAGATATAATTATGTCTGCGAATATATTATTTTTATCCTGGTGGTTAGTGATATCAAAGGCAATAACATCGGTGGGAATGCGGCGTTTGAGGTATTTGGCGTTCAGGGATTTAATCTTTCTGTCCGTGACAAAACAAAAGGTTATCTCACCTTTTTTTCTTATTCTTTCTTTAGCTAAAGCAATCAAGATAAGCTTTGATATGGCGCTTCTGGGAATAGCAACCTTGCTTTGCAGGTTTTTTATATTTATTTTCACTTTAAAGGAGTGCTGTTTTTTAAGGATAGGTTAAACGGCTGTGATAAATTGCGCTTAACAGGCGAATAAATGCTACGGCTATTTTCTCCAAGTCTTTCAAAGTAAGGTCGCATTCATCCAGTTGGCCGTCAATAAATTTATTATTGATAATTTTATGCACCACTTCTTCTACTGTGGCGGGAAGAGCCTCTTTTAATGCCCGCACAGCTGCTTCGGTAGAATCCGCTAATAACACTACTGCCGCCTCTTTGGTTTTGGGTTTTGGCCCGGGATAGCGAAAACCCTCTTCTTTGATTTCTCCGTCTTCTTCTATATTTTCTAAAGCCCGGCGGTAAAAATAATAAACCAGGCTTGTGCCATGATGCTGCTGAATAAAATCTACAATGCGGGGATTAAGCTTATACTTATGGGCTATCTCGATACCCTCCTTAACGTGGTTCATGATTATGAGCTTGCTTATAGTAGGAGTCAGGGCATCGTGTTTGCTCGCCGGCAAATCCTGATTTTCGCTAAAATAGAGCGGTTTTTCTAGTTTTCCTATATCATGATAATAGGCTCCGATCCTGGCTAAAAGCGCATTGGCCCCGATTGCGCTACAGGCAGCCTCTGATAAGTTGCCCACGATTAAACTATGATGATAAGTGCCCGGCGTTTCTAAGACCATGCGCGCCAGAAGCGGATGGTTTAAATCCGTAAGTTCTAATAAACTAACATTGGTCACGGTCTTAAAAAGGTATTCAAAAACCGGCAGTATCCCTACCACAACAATACTGGAGGCGATACCGTTTAAAAAAAGCACCAGGTATCTATTAGGCTGATAAATATGAAAATGCTCGATACAAAGCAGGGACAATACCTGTATTAAGCCTGCAATAAATCCGGCACGGATAATCACAATACGCCTGCGCGCCCTAAAGACAAGCATACTGGAGACTAGGCCGCTACTAAAAAATAATAACCCTATGAGAAAATTATTGCCTACAAGGTATGCCACGGTAACCGAAGAAACAAAACCAACTAGCAGTGCTAGCTCTAACTGATCAAATAATATAGCCGTTAACATGGTCACGGCACAAAACGGGATAAATAGCCAACCCCACCCTTCCTGCAAAATAAAATAACTGGTAACAAAGATAATGATAAAAAGGAAAAATAGATGCAGAAAATCATATTCTTTTAAATTCATGCTTTTAGCAGAGACTTTTAGATAACCGAATACTGCCAGCAAAGAAATGGGGATAACCAAATTCAAACCCAAAATATAGCTCAGGGAAAACAATAAAATTATCCCTGCGCCAATACGGATAAAATTTTGGTTAATGTTTTTCTTACTTAACAACCTGGGCTTTATCATAGGCCTCAATAATCCTCTGCACAAGTTCATGCCGGACTACATCAGATCCGCTAAAATAATTGAATTTAATCCCTTCTATGCCCTTCAATAACTCTTGGGCCTGCAGGAGCCCTATGGGTTTACCTTGGGGTAAATCACTTTGGGTAATATCTCCGGTAATCACCGCCTTGGAATCAAAACCTAAGCGGGTCAAAAACATTTTCATCTGTTCTGCGGTGCAGTTTTGCGCTTCATCCAGAATAATAAAAGCTTCATTAAGGGTCCTACCTCTCATAAAAGCCAGGGGCGCCACCTCAATAATCCCTGTCTCTAAATATTTTTCTATGCGCTCTGCTTCCATCATATCATAGAGGGCATCATAAAGAGGGCGAAGATAAGGCGATATCTTTTCGTACATATCTCCGGGCAGAAACCCCAGAGATTCCCCTGCTTCAATTGCCGGACGGGTAAGAATCAATCGTCGTACTTCTTGTTTTTTTAAAGCCTCTACAGCGCAGGCCATGGCTAAATAAGTCTTTCCGGTGCCTGCCGGGCCTATGCCAAAAACAATATCAAATTTTTTTATCGCTTCGACGTATTCCCGCTGGCCTTGTGTTTTAGGGCCTATGCTTTTGCCGCTAGAAAGGCGCTCGATGCTTAAATCAAAATCTGTAAGCGCACCACCTTGTGCCGGGTTTCTAAAATTACGAATAAGGTAATGTAAATCTGCCCTGCCTAATTCGGATTGACCTCTACGAATAGCCTCCAGCAAATACGCCAGAAGGTCAGAGGCTTTGTTGATATTTAAAGAAGGGCCGTTGATTTTTAGGTGGTTATCACGAAGGTTTATTCTGACCTTGAATTCTTTTTCTATAATTTTTGCATTTTCATCATGCAAACCAAAAAGCGCCTGCGCTTCTTTTTGGCTTTCTATCTTTATAATCTTGACCATTATTATTTAATCTTTGTCTGGCCTTCTTCTTT
>MHGH01000012.1:15376-15680 GCA_001805465.1 Omnitrophica WOR_2 bacterium RBG_13_41_10
GAATCTCTAAGACCTGTCCGGGATAGATTTTATCCGGCCCTTTTAGATTAGCCCTATTGGCTTCGTAGATTTTATTCCATTTCTTGGTAGTGCCATAGAAATTTTTAGAAATTTTCTGTAAGGTATCGTTTTTTTGCACTGTATACTGTTCTGTTTTTAAGAAAGACCTTTCCTTGGCTTCCCCGGAAACGCCCTGTGTAATATAGCCTCTGTTACCCCAGACTTGTTGGTCAGAAGTTTCTTTGATAGAAGAAACTTCCTGGACGGGCTTGGCTTTGTTAATACTTTCAAACCTTATAGGAGA
>MHGH01000012.1:15713-17225 GCA_001805465.1 Omnitrophica WOR_2 bacterium RBG_13_41_10
TTTCATTTTCCCCTCCCTTTTTTGATGGTTAGATTTAGCTCTGTTAATTGTTTTTCATCTACCGACGAAGGCGCACCCGTCAACGGGCAAAATGCTTTTTGGGTCTTGGGGAAACCTATTACTTCCCTTATGCTATCCTGGCCGGATAAAATAGCCAAAAACCTATCCAGGCCTAAAGCAATCCCGCCGTGGGGTGGCGCACCATACTGAAAAGCTTCTAAGAGAAAACCGAAACGCTTCTGTGCCTCTTCTTTATTGATGCCGATGATCTTAAAAATCCTCTCTTGTAATTCAGGATTATGAATTCTTATGGAACCGGAGCCGATCTCCATACCGTTTAAGACTAAATCGTAAGAACGCGATTTTATTTTAGCGGAAGACTTCTCTAAATTATTCAAATCGCTTTCATCCGGTGCGGTAAAAGGATGGTGCTCGCTTTCCCAACTCTTCTCTTCTTCATTATATTTAAAGAGGGGAAAATCTTTGACCCAGGCAAAAGCAAACTCCTGATTGAGCTCTTTTCTTAAATCCGGCTTATCGCTTTTATACTTCTCTTGAGCCTCTTGGTAAGAAAGGCGCGTAAATGGTGTTTCAAGCTCTATATTCTTCATCTCTTTAAAAAGAGGCACCAACATGCGCTCTATCAGAGAAAAGACATCTTCTTCGCTTATAAAAGACATCTCCAAATCCAACTGGGTAAATTCGGGTTGCCGGTCTGCCCTTAAATCTTCGTCCCGAAAACATTTGGCAATCTGATAATATTTATCAATTCCCGAGACCATGAGAATCTGCTTAAATAATTGCGGCGATTGCGGAAGGGCATAAAAATCACCAGGATTCAACCGCGAAGGCACTAAATAATCCCTTGCCCCTTCGGGCGTAGACTTAGTCAGGATGGGGGTCTCGAATTCAATAAAACCTTCCTTGTCCAAAAAGTTACGGATAATCCTGTAAAGGGTATGCCTTAAGAAAAAGTTATTAAATATTTTTTTTCTTCTTAAATCCAGATAACGGTATTTCAAACGCGTCTCTTCGGTAATATCCAGGTCTTCTTCTATTTCAAAAGGCGGAGTAAGGCTGGGGTTTAAAATTTTTAGTTCCCTAACCACTACCTCTATTTCTCCTGTGGGTATTTTAGGATTGACAGTGCCTTTGGGACGGGGGTTTACCTTGCCACGGACTTCCAGGACAAATTCGCTCCTTAGGTCCTGTGCCGCTTGATAAGCGCTTGCGGATTCCTTAGGTATAAAGACGATCTGGGTAAAACCGTACCTGTCCCTTAAATCAATAAATATTAATTTTCCGTGGTCGCGGCGCCGGGCGACCCACCCGCAAAGAGTAACTTCGCGATTTATATCGTTAATATTTAATTCACCGCAGGTATTAGTTCTGAGCATTTAATTTCTTTTTGTTCTCCTGAAGCCATATCCTTTAAAGTAACTACGCCATTCTTTAACTCATCTTCTCCAATAATCACCACAAAACTGGCATCTAAATCCGATGCCTTGCGCA
>MHGH01000012.1:17266-20670 GCA_001805465.1 Omnitrophica WOR_2 bacterium RBG_13_41_10
CTAATGCCGGCCTTGCGCAAATTATCTAATAATATTAAGCCCTGTTTTTTAGCTTCTTCGCCTAATGTGATGATATAAACTAATTTTTGACTATGGACTATGGACTGTGGACTGTGGACTAAAAATAATCTTTCTACTCCAAACGCAAACCCTATCGCCCCTAATTGCGCTCCGCCTAAATCCTTAATCAGATTATCATATCTTCCCCCTGCGCCCAGCGCATCTTGGCTGCCTAGGTCTCTATGGGTGATTTCAAAGACGGTGCGGGTATAATAATCCAGGCCCCTAACCAAATTAGGCTGTACCTCGTAATTTATTTTTAAAGCATCCAGGCCTTCTTGCACCTTTCTAAAATGGCTTTTACATTGCGGGCAAAGATGTTTATCCTTAATACCTAGCCCTTGCACTATTTTACGGCAGGCATCATTCTTGCAATCTAAAATCCGCAATATATTATGTTTAAATCTTAATTGGCAGTCATCACAAAGGCTCTTTAGTTTATCCTTTAGGCCTTTATCTAAAACTTCCGTAAGGTTTTTTTTATCATCTGTGCAGCCTAAGCTGTTAATTTTTATGGTATAGTTATTAATGGCATAGGCGTCTAGTAATCTATCTACTAAAGAAATAACCTCTACGTCTAAACTGGCCTCTTGGGAGCCTATTGCTTCTACTCCTATATGATGAAACTGCCGCAGCCTTCCTTTTTGCGGCCTTTCCAGCCTAAACATCGGCCCGATATAATACAACTTAAGAAAGCTTGCTGCCTTATCGAGATTATTTTCTATATAGGCGCGGATAATAGAAGCTGTGCCTTCCGGCCTTAAGGCATAAAGGTCATCGCCGTTTTTCACCAGAAACATCTGTTTCTGGACTATCTCGGTAAATTGCCCTAAAGAGCGGTTAAATAACGCAGCATCTTCAATCAAGGGAGGGCGTATTTCCTTGTAGTTGTAAATTGAGAAAATCTTACGGCTGATTGCTTCTATTTCCTGCCACCATGAGACTTCCTCTGGCAGGATATCTTTTGTGCCGGAAACTTTTTTAAACATACGTGATTTTCTTTTTCATCTCCAAACCTGGCTTGAAAACTACGACTTTTCTGGGAGGGACGGGAACGACTTGGCCGGTGCGAGGGTTTCTGCCGGTACGGCTTTTTCTTTGTTTGGTCTTGAACACGCCAAAATTACGTAACTCTATTTTTTCTCCTCTGGCCAGTGCCTGTATTATGTAATCAAAGGTCTTCTGTACTACTTTTTTCACATCTAACTGCTTTAAGTTGGTTTCATCGGAAATTTTTAAAATAATATCCTTTTTGGTCATTACTCACCTCCTTAATTGCTAACTATAATAGACCCAAAAACTTACGATGTCAAGCTAAATCGATAAAGACAGGCGTTCTTCTCCAATAAGATTTTCGATATCTAAGATAAGTTTTTCGGATGGCATGACAAAAAACTCTTCATTTACTACTAATTGGATACGTGCTTTAGCCGGCGTATCCAAATGCAGATAAATAGGGGTATTTCCGCGCGAAGAACTTAATAGCTCTTTTAAGCTTTCAAAGAGATTTTCGCGCATCCCGGAAAGATTGATATTAAGCGAAGTGATTAAGCGATAAATTTCATCTATGGGAAATAAGTCATTGGCTATTATTTTAGGAGTATCCTCCCTAAGGCTTAATCTGCCCTTTACCAACACCACGGTACCGGATTGAATATAACGGGAAACCTTTTGATACGCAACGGGAAAAACCAATACCTCCACTACCCCCTCTAGGTCCTCTAATTTTAAGATCGCCATCTTTTCCTGTTTGGCGCGGGTAATGGTCTGCTTGACTTTACAGATTAATCCCACTAGCTTCACCTCTTCTTCATCATGATGCTGGGCAAGTGTGGTAGTAGAAGTGGAAGAAAAACGTTTTAAGTGCCGGGCATAACGCACCAAGGGGTGGCCGGAAACATAAAAACCCAGCATATCTTTTTCAAAAGCTAATAATTGCGGCTCGGGCCATTCTTTTATTTGCGGCAGTTTTGGCGCTGCAGCTTTAAAACCGTTCTGCTCTGGTCCCTTGTCAAAAAAAGACAACTGCCCGCTGATATGCTCTTTTTGGGTCTTAGATGACAGCTCTAAAATTGTATCGAGGCTGGCTACCATCTGTGCGCGCGGCATAAGAAAAGAATCTAATGCCCCGCATTTAATCAGGCTTTCCAAAACCTTACGGTTCACTAACCTTAAGTCCAAATGGCGGCACAAGTCTTCCAGCGACTTAAAATGCCCGCATTGTTTTCTTGCGCCAATAACAGATTCTATAGCGCCGCGGCCGACATTCTTTACTGCCAAGAGCCCAAATCTAATAGAATTATTATCTATCACTTTAAACAAAGCGCCGCTCTCGTTAATATCGGGCGGTAAAACTTTGATCCCCATCCTTGTTGTTTCATTGACATATTCTACAATTTTATCGGTATTATCCCGCTCTGAGGTCAATAATGCGGTCATAAATTCTACGGGGAAATTTGCCTTTAGATATGCCGTGCGGTATGAAATCAGAGCATATGCCGTAGAATGCGACTTATTAAAGCCGTATCCGGAAAAATATTCGATGAGGTCAAAAATATTACTGGCGATAGTCTGGTGTATTTCATTTTTAGCGCATCCTAAAACGAAATTGCGCCTCTGTTGCTCCATTATTTCGGGAATCTTTTTGCTCATTGCCCAACGCAAAAGGTCTGCCTGGGTCAGGCTAAAACCGGCTAGCTGTGAGGCAATCTGCATTATCTGCTCCTGATAAACTATAATGCCGTAGGTTTCCTTTAAAATCGGCTCCAGGCTCTTGTGGTTATACTTAATGGGTACGCGATTATGCCTGCGCTGAATAAAATCATCAAGCATCCCTGAGCCGATGGGCCCCGGACGGTATAGCGCCAGAAGCGCGATTAAATCTTCGAAACGTTCGGGCTCTAATTTTTTTAATAAATCACGCATACCGGAGCTTTCCAACTGAAATATTCCTATTGTTGCGGCTAGAGTCAAAAGCCTATAGGTATTTGCGTCATCCATGGGGATATTTTCTATATCAATAACCTGTTTTTTAGTCTGCTGGATTATTTTTAAAGTGGAATCGATAACAGTGAGCGTCCTTAAGCCCAAGAAATCTACTTTTAATAATCCGATTTTTGCCAAAGCCGACATGCTGTATCCGGTAGTTATCTGTTCCTCCTGCGTCTTAAATAAAGGCATATAATTATTAAGCGGCTTATCTGCTATAACTACCCCTGCGGCATGCACTGAGGCATGGCGGTTAAGGCCTTCCAGCGACAAGGCGACATCAATTAATTCTTTTATCTGGTTATCGTTTTTATAAAGATTTTTTATTTCCGGGACGGCACCCAAGGCATCTTTTA
>MHGH01000012.1:20749-27381 GCA_001805465.1 Omnitrophica WOR_2 bacterium RBG_13_41_10
GGATTTATATCTGTGACACCCAAAAGATAGCTTACCAGGCTTCCGGCTGCCGAACCGCGTCCGGGGCCAACGGGTATATTCTGGCTTTTGGCATAATGGATAAAATCCCAGACGATAAGAAAATAACTGATAAAACCGGTCTCTTTGATAATTTTTAATTCATGTTCTAGCCGTTCTTTAATCTGGGGGGTTATGTTGCTAGCGAACCTTTGTTTCATCCCTAAATCGCATAGCTCTTTTAAATACTCATCTTTGGATTTACCGGAATTCGGCTCGTAGTTAGGAAGGTACGCTTTATTGAAATCTAACTCTAAGTTGCAACGGCTGGCAATTTCTAAGGTATTGGCCACTGCATCTTTTGTATCCTTAAATAGCTTCTTCATTTCATCAGGGGACTTAAAATAAAATTCTTCGGTTTGAAAACGCATCCGTTTGGGATCCTGCAGGGTAGTTTGGGTCTGTATGCAAAGCAAGGCCTCATGGCTCTTGGCATGGTTTTTTTCCAGATAATGCACGTCGTTAGTCGCTACTAACGGTATATTTAATTCCTTGGAGATTTTAATCAGGCCCTCGTTTACTATTTTTTGCTCGGGGATAAGGTTCTCCTGTATTTCTAAATAAAAATTATCTTTGCCGAGGATATTAGAAAAATCATCTGCGGCTTTCAAGGCATCATTAAAACGCCTTTGTTGTAATAAAACCGGTATTTCACCTTTTAGGCAGGCACTGAAACCGATAAGGCCTTTATTATATTGCTGTAGGATTTCTTTATCTATGCGCGGGCGATAATAAAAACCCTCTAAGTATCCAGAAGAAACTAATTTCATTAAATTGTGGTAGCCAATTTCATCCTTGGCCAAAAGTATAAAATGGTATGAAGCATCCTCAATGCCAACGGAAGATTTTTCTAAACGGCTGGCAGGAGCAATATAAGTTTCACAGCCTATAATAGGTTTAATTCCGGCCTTCTGCGCTTCCAGATAAAAATCTATGGCGCCGAACATATTTCCGTGGTCGGTGATTGCTAAAGAATCCATTTTGTATTGATTGGCTAGGCGCAGAAGATCGGGCAGGCGGCAGGCACCATCTAAGAGGCTAAATTGGGTGTGCAGATGTAGGTGTATGAAATCGGAGTGCGGCATATTTAAAGTATTTCGCTGCCTCGTTATTTCGCTAACGGGTAAACGAAATTATTCCCATTCAATAGTTGCAGGAGGCTTGGATGAGATATCGTAAACTACACGGTTAACACCTTTTACTTCGTTAATAATACGGTTGGAGATTTTTTCTAAAACTTCGTAGGGAAGCTTAACCCAGTCTGCGGTCATGCCATCAACGCTTAAAACACAACGCAAGGCTGCCACATTTTCATAAGTACGCTCATCACCCATGACCCCTACGCTTTTAATCGGCAAAAGTACGGCAAAAGACTGCCAAACTCCTTCATATAAACCGGCGTTTCTGATTTCTTCCAAAACCCGCTTATCTACTTCCCGCAACAAATCCAGGCGTTCGCAAGTTACCTCTCCGACAATCCTGATAGCTAATCCCGGGCCGGGAAAAGGCTGACGGAAAATTACATTATCGGGTAAATTTAATTCCCTGGCAATCAGGCGGACCTCATCCTTGAATAAGTCCCTCAACGGCTCAATCAGCTTTAATTTCATATGCGCGGGTAACCCCCCGACATTGTGATGGCTCTTAATGCGCGCGCTGGGAGAACCTATCGGAGACATTGATTCAATCACATCCGGATACAAGGTTCCTTGGGCTAAATATTTTACTTTTTTTATTTTGTGCGCTTCTTCTTCAAAGACCTTAATGAACTCATCACCGATAATCTTTCTTTTTTCTTCGGGGTCAGTTACGCCTCTTAAGCGCATGAGGAACCGCTTGCTTCTATCAACATAGCCTAAATTTAAATGAAATGCTGTTCGAAATACTTCTTTTACCTGTTCAGATTCGCCTGCTCTTAAAAGGCCGTTATTAATAAATATGCAGCGTAAATTCCTTCCGATGGCCTTATGGATTAATAACGCCGCAACGGCTGAATCAACCCCGCCGCTTAGGCCTAAAACTACTTTGTCTTTGGCGATAATTTTTTTGGTGTTCTCTATGGTTTCTTTAATAAAAGAGCGCATATTCCAACGGCCAAGGCAACCGCAGACTTTAAATAAAAAGTTGCTTAATATCTGATTTCCTTTTTCGGTATGGGTGACCTCCGGGTGAAATTGCACTGCATAAATTTTACTTCTGCGGTTTGAGATAGCAGCGATAGGGGTATTTAAAGTATGGGCGCTAGTATGAAACCCTGGCGGCAACTTAGTGACAAAATCACCGTGGCTGGCCCAACAGGTAAGATTACCAGGCAGGTGGTTGAATAAGTCCCGGTTATCATCAATAAATAACTCTGTTTTACCGAATTCGCGTTTCTTGGTATGCTTCACCCTGCCTTTTAACGTTTCCGTAATCACCTGCATACCGTAACATATGCCCAATATAGGAAGGCCTAATTTAAATATTCCTTTATCCGGGTAGGGGCTTTTTTTGCTGGTCACTGATGCCGGCCCGCCGGAAAGAATTAAACCCTTAGGTGACATAGCGGCAATTTCTTCAGCCGGGGTATTAAAGGGAATGATTTTAGAAAAAACTTTATTTTCCCGCACGCGCCTGGCTATTAACTGTGTATACTGCGAACCAAAATCAAGAATAATTATAATTTGCCTGGTCATTTTCCCATCCCTACTCGCTGGTCAACCTGAAAGATTTTCCCTTCGGTTTGTATGGAAGGCGCGATAATAATCTCTACATCATGCATTTTTTTAAGATCCTGTGCGCCCAAAGACCCCATAGAGGTCTTTAATGCACCCATTAAGTTTTGTGAGCCGTCATCAACTTTAGCCGGGCCGAAAAGAATTTCTTTTAAGGTGCCGGTAGTGCCTACATAGATACGCGTGCCCCTGGGGAGATTGACATGAGAAGTAGCCATCCCCCAATGATAACTTCTGCCCGGAGCTTCTTTTGCGCGGGCAAAACTGGAGCCGATCATTGCCGCATCTGCTCCGCAGGCAAAGGCCTTGCAGATATCTCCGCCCCTGTTCATTCCTCCGTCGGTAATAATAGAAACGTACCTACCGGTCCTTTTATAATAAAAGTCTCTGGCGCTGGCTGCATCTACGGTAGCTGTCACTTGAGGCACACCTATGCCTAAAACGCCCCTAGTGGTACAAGCAGCACCCGGCCCGACACCAATTAATAAACCTGTGGCGCCTGTCTCCATCAATTCCAGGGTAGTTTCATAAGTAACGCAATTACCTATAAGCACCGGGATTTTGATAGATTTGCAAAATTTAAATAAATCCAGGCTTTTGTATTCTTTAGCCACGTGCTTAGTAGTAGTAACTGTGGACTGCACTACGAATATATCCGCACCGGAAGAAATAGCAATTTGGGAAAATTTTTCTGCATGGGCAGGAATACAGCTGACTACGGCCGTCCCTTTTTTCCTTTTAATTTCTGCTACTCTCTTAGAGATTAATTTTTCTTTAATCGGGGTGTTATAAATAGACTGGATTAATTCTGTGGCTTTCTGTGGTGAAGCCTTAGCAATCTGCCCTAATACTGTTTCGGGATTGGTATAGCGGGTCTGCACTCCGTCTAGGTTTAATACCGCAATACCGCCTAAGCCAGACATGGTTACCGCAAACTTCACATCCACAACTCCATCCATAGCAGCGGCAAGAATGGGAATTTTAAACTTTCTTCCGGCAATTTCAAAAGAAGTATCCACTTCATTAGGATTAACCGTTTGCGCTCCGGGCACCAGGGCAACTTCATCAAAACCATAGCATCTGCGTGCACGTTTACCTATACCTATCCACTCAGCCATTTTAAGCTCCTTGTTGCATCTTATTGTTTTTCAATGGGTTATAATTATACATATATTCTGAAGAGTATTCCAAAGAAAGGAATGAAAAATTTTACACCACCCCGCTGCTTTTGTCAATAAGTATTTTCTAAATAATAATTAATGTATCTGCCGTTCTTCTGAGTAAATGGGGTCAGAATTATTTTTTTCCTAAAAATGCGGTCAGATGAAAAAATAATTCTGACCCCATTTACACCGCAGGGGAGCGAATCCCCGCCTCGCAGGGGCGGGGAGGCGTCCCAGCGAGAAACAAACCAAGACAGGACCTGCTAAAGAGCATAAATTTTAAAAAAATAAGGGCGAGGATTTTCGCCTCGCCCTTTTGTAGAAATGGGGTCAGAATTATTTTCAGCAGAAAATAATTCTGACCCCTATTTTTTCCTAATTTAATACATTCCTCCCATTCCCCCCATTCCTCCTCCCGGAGGCATAGGTGGCATAGGCGATTCTTTCTCGGGTTTATCGGCTATAATTACTTCAGTGGTCAACAACAGAGCGGCGATACTGGCTGCATTTTGTAAAGCAGTACGGGTAACCTTGGTAGGATCAATGACGCCTGCATCAATCATGTCCACATAAGCATCCTGCGAAACATCATAACCTACATTAGTCTTTTCCTGTTTAATGCGTTGCACTACCACCGAACCTTCTAGACCCGCATTTTCTACAATCTGCCTTAAGGGTTCTTCAATTGCTCTTTTGACAATATTCACGCCTATTTTCTCATCTTGATCCAATTTTAGTTTATCCAATGCTGATAGGCAGCGAATAAGAGCTACTCCACCTCCGGGAACAATCCCTTCCTGCGAAGCGGCGCGGGTAGCATGTAAGGCATCTTCGACTCTGGCCTTCTTCTCTTTCATTTCTGTTTCAGTGGCAGCGCCGACATTAATTACCGCTACACCACCGGAAAGTTTTGCCAGGCGCTCCTGTAACTTTTCTTTATCATAATCAGAATCGGTATCATCAATCTGCTTTTTAAGCTGGGCGATCCTGCCGTTGATGGCCTGATTTTTCCCTGCACCTTCAACTATAGTGGTATTTTCTTTATCAACCTTAACGCGTTTGGCCTTACCTAAATCTTCAACATCCACATTCTCTAATTTTATCCCTAAATCTTCGGTGATTGCCTTGCCGCCGGTAAGGACCGCAATATCTTCCAACATGGCCTTACGCCTGTCGCCGTAGCCAGGGGCTTTGACTGCACAAGCCACAAATGTCCCGCGCAGTTTATTTACCACTAAAGTTGCTAATGCCTCACCCTCAACCTCTTCGGCAAGAATTAATAAGGGTTTTCCGGCACGGGCTATCTTCTCTAAAAGCGGCAGGATGTCTTTTATGGAAGAAATCTTTTTTTCATAAATCAGTATGTAGGGATCTTCCAATAAAACTTCCATTCTCTCGGCGTCCGTTACAAAGTAAGGGGATAGATAACCTTGGTCAAACTGCATACCTTCTACTACCTCTAGGGTTGTAGCGGTAGATTTTGCCTCTTCCACGGTAATTACCCCGTCTTTGCCTACCTTATCCATTGCCTCGGCAATTAATTCTCCGATAGCAGTATCAGAATTAGCTGCTATGGAAGCAACCTGGGCTATTTCTTTTTTGTCTTTGATGGGGGTAGAGAGCTTACTCAGCTCTTCTACGATTTTTTCTACTGCCTTTTCAATGCCGCGTTTTAGTTCCATGGGGTTTGCACCGGCAGTAACGTTTTTTAGCCCCTCGCGATAAATTGCTTCTGCTAAAATAGTAGCAGTAGTCGTTCCATCGCCGGCAATATCAGAGGTCTTTTCAGCTACCTCTTTGACCATCTGGGCTCCCATATTCTCATTAGGGTCTTCTAAATCGATTTCCTTGGCTACGGTTACACCATCTTTGGTAATGGTGGGGGAACCGAATTTTTTATCAATAACCACATTGCGGCCCTTAGGGCCAAGGGTAACTTTTACTGCCGCAGCAAGCTGCTCTACGCCGCTTAAAATTTTGCGGCGCGCTTCATCACTATACAATAACTGCTTTGCCATAAATCCTCCTTTAATGTGTATTCCCGACTCATAAGCTTGTGTAAAATTTTATTCTAAAATTTTACACATTCGTCGGGATAAATTCGGCCAACAAACTTACGCTCATTATCGTTTTAGTAAGTTTGGGCCTCATTTAATAATCGCCAAGATGTCCTCTTCGCGCATAATCAATAATTCTTCGCCCTCTTTGGTGGTAATTTCGTTTCCGGAATATTTTCCGTATAATACCTTGTCACCGACTTTTACCTCCGGCGCCTGCACTGTACCATTTTCTAAAACCTTCCCCTTTCCTACAGCTATAATCTTTCCTTCTTGGGGTTTCTCTTTGGCTGTATCAGGTAACACTATGCCACCCTTGGTCTTTGATTCCGCCTCTAAAGGCTTTACCACTACCCGATCTCCTAATGGTTTGATATCCATGCCTTGATCCCTCCTTTATATTTTGTTGAATTAGCACTCTTTTTTCTAGAGTGCTAATTATAAAGTAAAAAAAAATCTTGTCAAGAGTTTTTTTTAAAGCGGGGTGCTAAAAGAACATTTGACAAGACCAATTTATAAATATAAAATGTCAACAAATGAAAGCAAAAGATAAATGCGTTAATTTAAGGAAAGGAGGAAAACATGAAGTATTTAAAACTAATATTGGCTGCCTGTTTTTTATTTGTGGTTGATTTCGGATA
>MHGH01000012.1:27390-32273 GCA_001805465.1 Omnitrophica WOR_2 bacterium RBG_13_41_10
ACCCTCAAAGGCATTTATGCATAAATATGAAAGCGGTGAAGTGATCTGTATCAATAAAAGAGGTTCTGGTGTGCGCGCAAAAGCATCATTCTCTGCAGAAAGAATTCCTCAGGAAGAACGGGTTATATACAAATTTGCCTCACACGGAGAAGGCAGTTATGATAAGTATAAAGATATAACTTGGGATGTTACGGCAGAAATGGAAGAAAAAGAGGACTTTTTATATCCTCTAGAGAGTACCCGCGTTATTAAAGATAAACAAGGAAGTATTATCGTTAAATATGACAGGCGTTATGACTACGATAAACAAAAAATATACTATACGCTATCGGATGGCCAAGGAAAGATTATTCAAAATAAAGAATTCTCTATAAAAGGTAAAACTGTTGATAGTGATACATTGCTAGGCTTCCTAAAAACATTTGTTGCCCACCGTAACACAGACGGCTACCGGACCTTCTACTTACTCTCTGCTAAAGCAGAACTCTTTAAAACAACTATTAAGGTTATTGGCCCTGAAGTATTGGAGCTACCCATAGGAAAAATAAACGCAATCAAGCTATCGCTCATTCTTAATTTAGGCAACGTAGAGGCATTAGGCTCTCTGATACCGCCCACCTTTGTCTGGTATACTGAAAAAGAACCTTATGATTGGCTAAAATACGAAGGCCTAGAAACGGGCTTAGGCTCAGAATACATTATAACGTATATTTCCAAAAAATAACCAACGCTGAAGTAATATAGAAAAATCGGGACGCTTCTATTTTTCAAAAATCAGAAACGTCCCTTATTTTTATTATTATTTTAGTAAAATTTTTAAGAGAAGTATTGTTGTGCCGGTAAGCAACATTAAAATACAGATTATTAACCAAAAATGGATTCTTTTTTATCAGAAATCTTATAACCCCATCCGTATTCGGGTGCGATAAAAAATAGAAACTTTCTTAAAAAATCCTTAACCTTTTTGTTTATCATAAATAAGATTCAATCCTTTGAGCGTCAGGTCGTTTCTATTTTATTTTTTACAATATCAACGAGTTACGTTAGGAGTGTCTCTAGATTAAAATAGTCTGTATTTTATGCGTTTTGCTGGAGGCGCATTAGAAAATTTTTGCAACTATTTTAATCTCATTTATAGCTCCATTACTAATAGCGCTATTCTACCCCTGACAAAGTTATTGTCAATCTAAAAATAACCCTAGGGTGAATGAAGGCTTGAGCCAATAAGCTAAACAATAAAAGGGGAGCTTTCGCTCCCCTTTTATTTTCGCTTGCTGGCGCAGAGCAGGGACCATGACATCTAACTTCGCCAGCTAAATTAGACGCTAAGCCCTCCTGCGTCTCAACTCTAATTAAAGCATAACATATTTCCCCCGTATGTCAAGCGCTTAATCTAGGTTATTTTTCTAAAATAAGGTATTCTCCAAGACTCAAGCTTACTTAAAAATTGATTATATCTATCTACAGAAAAAGCCGTAAGAAACCCTAAGGAACCATCCTTGCGTTTCAAAACTATAACTAGAAAGAAGGTGGTGCGGTATGGTTCATTTATGTTAACGGGATATTCAAAATGAGAAACATATAGGTATTTTACGTTATTTCCTTCTTCTTTCTCATAGATCTCTCTACTATTTGTAATTGCATAGTGAATCCAAGGCAAACGTTTGGCCCTCGGCTCTAAATAATTTTCGGATTTTATTTCATGAGCATCATATAAAAAGTCCATTCCTAATTCATCTATAGTGACTACATCCTCTAATTGGTCGGTTATCTGACCCATCACCTTTCTTTCATAATAATCGAGTGCTTTTTTCTCTTCTATTTTTCTACCAAAGTTCTCTAGCAATACATCATGGACTCGAATTATCCTATCTCTTTGATGATGGTAATATATTAAATTTAAACATTGAGCTATTTCTTTAGGTTTCAATTGGGGCTTATTTCTATGTTGTTGTTTATAATAAAATAACTTCGTAGCATCATAGAATACATTTATGGCTACAGTTTTATTATTAAAAGAAAGACCATCTATGATTCTTAGCAGTTTATCTTCTTTTGTATATTTCATAATAAAACTCTTTAATTCATGAATATATTTTTGGTATCTTTTTCTATTATAATAGACGTATAAAGTTGTAAAATCTAACTGGTTTTTAGCGGGTGACTTGGCTTGATTTTGAGTGAGGGCGTAAAGGCAAGGAGCGGGCACGGTTGTGCCGAAGGCACAGAGCGACGCAGCCGACCCGAGCGAAGTTTTTGCCACGCTGGGGCAAAATGAGCGTCCCTGCGAAAAACAAGACAAGGCAGGACCCGCTAAATTGTATTATAAATTAAATTCAACCCTTTAAGCGTTAAATCACTATCTATCTTATCGATTTTTTTAGAATAGCGGGCGATTAAGCGAATGTTTCCGCCGGTGCCGATAACTTGTGCGCGCTGGCCTATCCCCTGCTTGATGCGGCCAGATAAATCATCGGCTAAAGCTGCGAATCCATAAACCATACCACTTAATATACTGTTTCTTGTATCGCGGCCGATAAACTCTTTGGGGTTAGTTAATTTTACTTTGGGTAATAAAGCTGTGCGTTCCTTGAGGGCATCTAAAGAAATATCCAAGCCTGGTAGAATCATGCCCCCAAAATATCCTTTATTTTTAGAGACCACATCAAAAGTAACTGCCGTGCCAAAATCAATCACCACCAGAGGCGCCCCGTAAATACGCACTCCGGCATAGGCATTAACCAACCGGTCCTGCCCTACTTGGTGAGGTTTTCGGTAAAGGTTCTTTATCGGCACCTTTATATCCTTACCTATAATATAGGGGCGTACGCCAAAGGCGTTCTTTAATCCCTTTACCAAAACTTTGGTGACAGCCGGCACTACGCTACAAATAACCGCATCATCAATATTAAACTTGCCTATTTTTTTCTTCAATCCGGCCGTGTGATAAGATTTAGTGGGGATAAAGAATTTTTTTATGATCTTATTCCCTTTGAATACTGCGAAATTAATATTAGTATTTCCGATATCTATTGCCAGTAACCTCATGTAACCTCTTTCAATTCTTTTATTTTATCCCTGATTACTGCCGCTTTTTCAAATTGCAAATTCCGGGCGGCCAACTCCATCTCATATTCTAATTCAGCCAAATATTTATGCAACTGGTATTTATCCAGCTCTTCGCCGGTTAGATTCACCACGAACTCTTGGGCCTTAGCTAAATCCTCAATCCCCTGCCTGATTTCTTTCTGAATAGAGCGGGGAGTAATATTATTCTTTTTATTAAACTCAAGCTGTATTTTTCGCCTGCGGTTACTTTCGGCTACTGCTTTTTTTATGGAACCGGTTAAGGTATCGGCATACATGATTACCGTACCGTTGATATTGCGCGCGGCGCGTCCGGCTACCTGAATTAAAGAAGTGGCAGAGCGCAAAAACCCTTCCTTGTCAGCATCCAAAATCGCCACCAACGATACTTCAGGCAAATCTAACCCTTCGCGTAAGAGGTTTATGCCCACCAGGCAATCAAATTGTTTTTGCCTTAATTCCCTGAGTATTTTAGAACGTTCAATAGTTTGGATTTCAGAATGCAGGTATTTTACCTTCAGGTTTTTCTCCTGTAAATAAATGGTCAGGTCTTCGGACATCCTCTTAGTAAGCGTAGTTACCAAAACCCGTTCATTATTTTTGGCCCGTTTTTTTATCTGTCCTATTAAATCATCTATCTGGTTTTCTGTAGGTTTTATAATAATCTCTGGGTCCACTAATCCGGTTGGCCGGATGATCTGCTCGATTACCTTGCCTTTGCTTTTTTCTATTTCATAATCATTTGGCGTTGCTGAAACAAATACTAGCTGTTTAGTCAGTGTATTAAATTCCTCAAATTTTAAAGGCCGGTTATCCAAACAGGAAGGAAGCCTAAATCCGTATTCTACTAAAACCTCTTTTCTGGCACGATCCCCTTGATACATCCCGCCTATCTGCGGAACCGTGGCGTGTGATTCATCAATAATCGTCAAGAAATCTCCCTGAAAATAATCTATCATGGAATAGGGACGGGAGCCCGGGGGCCTTCCTGAAAGATGCCGGGAATAATTTTCAATGCCATGGCAATAACCGATTTCTTTGAGCATCTCCATATCGTATTTGGTACGCGATTCTAAACGCTGTGCCTCCAGCAATTTATTCTTGGCTTTTAAAAATTTAAGCTGTTCTGCTAATTCTTTTTCTATAGATACGATTGCCGAATTGATTTTATTTTCGGAAACGATAAAGTGTTTGGCCGGATATATGGCTATTTTCTCCAGAATATTTAAGACTTTGGCAGTAACTGGATTGATCTGGGAAATCTTTTCTATTTTGTCCTGTGCTAATTCTATGCGTATGGCTTTCTCCTGATAAGATGGATATACCTCCAGGCAATCCCCGCGCACCCGTAAACGGCCCCTGATAAATTCATAATCATTTCTTTCATATTGTACCTGGATAAACTTTGTAATGAGTTCATCACGAGAAATAATCTGGCCTTTTTGAAGAAAAACCAATAACTCCCTGTAATCCGCAGGATCCCCCAGATTATAAATACAGGATACCGAAGCGACGATAACCACATCACGGCGCGACATAAGGGACGTGGTAGCAGAAAGGCGCAGGCGGTCAAGCCGGTCATTAATAGAAGCGTCTTTTTCTATATAGGTATCAGTGGAAGGAATATAAGCCTCCGGCTGGTAATAATCATAGTAACTGACAAAATATTCTACCGCATTATGGGGGAAAAATTCTTTAAATTCGGAATATAACTGGGCGGCTAAGGTTTTATTGTGCGATATTACCAAGGTAGGCAGGTTTATTTTGGCAATAGCATTGGCAAGGGTAAAGGTTTT
>MHGH01000012.1:32308-48322 GCA_001805465.1 Omnitrophica WOR_2 bacterium RBG_13_41_10
GCTTACCGGATAGAACCGAATCTGTTAATTCTTCGATTGCCCTGGGCTGGTCGCCGCAGGGCTGGTAATGAGAAACCAGTTGGAAATTTTGCATTAATCTACTACTTCCAGGCTAATATCAACGGTTTTTACGGAATGCGTAAGGGCTCCGATAGAGATGATGTCTATGCCGGTTGAGGCGATTTCTCTGACGCTGGCAAAATCTACTCCGCCGGAAGCCTCTAACTTGGTGGGGGAATGATGGCTTTTGAATTCCGTATCGTTTCTAATCTTCACTGCCTCTTTTATATCTAGGATACTCATATTATCCAGCATAATCACATCGGGCTTGAACTTTAAGGCATGCCGGAATTCATCAAGGTTCTGCACTTCTATTTCTATCTTAAAACCTTTGGGGATACTCGGTAGGCGGTCGTAACCATCAGTTACTTTAATATGATTGTCTTTGATGAGGATCATTTCATCTAATCCCATCCTGTGATTATGCCCACCGCCGATTCTCACGGCGTATTTCTGCAGCTCTCTTAAACCTGGAATAGTCTTACGGGTATCGGTAATTTTAGTTTTGTATGGCTCTATATGCGTTACGTATTCCCTGGTCTTTGTGGCTACTGCCGATAACATAGACAATAAATTAAGCGCTACTCTTTCTGCGGTGAGAATTCCTTTAGCCTTACCGCTAATTTTAGCAATGATTTTACCCTTTTTAGCTACCCGGCCATCTTTAAACTGGCTATCAAATTTAATATTGTTATCGATTATCTTAAAGGCTCTTTCAGCAACAGAAAGGCCGCAGATAATGCAATCTTCTTTCACTATCAAGACAGCTTTAATTTCTTTATCTTGGGGAATAGTCAGCTCCGTAGTAATATCCCCCTTACCGATGTCCTCTACCAAGGCATGACGCACTATAGAATCTAACTTTTGCGGGTTTAATTCTGGCTTCTTATCCGATAAAAAATAATTATCTGAACCCATCTCTGACTGCCTCCATTTTTTTTAATCTTTCACCAAGCTCAGCTAGTTTTATTTTCTCTGCCTCGACTATTTCCTGCGGCGCCCTCTTGATGAAATCAGTTTTAGTCAATAAAGCCTTTTTGTTATCTATTTCTGCCTTAACTCTTTTTATGTCGCTTTCTATTCTTTCTTTTTGTTTTTCTATATCTATAACTGCGGATAGCGGAATAACTATATGCATACCCTCTGATACTATATTAAACTCATTGTTCGTCCGACGGTATTCTCCTTCTAGTTTTGCGTCTAATAAATGATTCCTTGATACGGCTTCTATCTGTTTACTTAAAGACTTTATCAGCTCTTTATTTGGGCGGCTGGTAAAGACCATAAAATTCAGGGTATTTTCTAGCGGTATCTCCAATTGAAAACGGATATTACGCAGGATATTGATTAAGGTAAAGACACGCTGCATCTTGCTCTCTGTTGGCTTGTCAATAATATTCTCTTGCGTATGCGGCCAAGGCTGGACCATAATACTCTCATTCTTTATTTTCCGCCAGATCTCTTCAGTGACAAAAGGCATAAATGGGTGCATTGCTCGTAAAAATTTCTCCCAAACCTTATACATTACTATCTGGTTATGGGGATTTTTTATATCAGATTTAATTAATTCCAAATACCAGTCGCAAAATTCATGCCAGAAGAATGCATAAAGAGCGTTTGCCGCTTCATTAAACTTATACGACTCTAGGTCTTTATTTACCTCTTTGAGCACCGAATAAAATCTGCTTAATATCCAACGGTTAGTGATATCTAAGTCTTTTTGACTAAAAAATTGGCAGAGGTCTGTTTTAACTAAAGACGTATCCAAGTTCATCATGATGAGCCTGGAGGCGTTCCAGATTTTATTGGCAAAATTCCTGCCCTGCTCAAATCTCTCTTTTGATAAAAATACATCCTGGCCCTGACTGGTTATGGATATCAGGCTAAAACGTAAGGCGTCTGCACCGTATTCTTTGATGATATCCAAAGGATCGATAATGTTTCCTAGGGATTTAGACATTTTTTTGCCTTCAATATCGCGCACTGTGCCGTGGATATAAACATCGCGAAACGGGATATCTTTCATAAATTCTAATCCGGCCATGATCATGCGGGCTACCCAGAAAAAGATTATTTCTGGGGCAGTGACTAATACTGAAGTGGGGTAAAAGTAAGCTAAATCTTTCTTGTACTGGGTACCGTGTACAGTGTACGGTGCATTAGCATTAAATGGCCAATAAAATGTGGCAAATGGCCAAAGCCACGAGGAAAACCAGGTATCCAGGACGTCTTCGTCCTGGTAGATATCTGTTGAGCTGCATTTAGGGCATTTTTCTGGTTTTTCTCTCGAAACAATTATATCGGAACACTTCCGGCAATAATAGACTGGCAAACGGTGCCCCCACCAGATCTGGCGTGATATACACCAATCCTGGATGTTTTCCATCCAATTTAGGTAAACCTTGGTCCAACGTTTAGGATAAAATTTAATTTTTCCTAATTTCACTACCGCAATTGCCGGCTTGGCTAGCGGCTTCATCTTCACAAACCACTGTTTGGATAAATACGGCTCAATAATAGTATGGCAACGGTAACAGTGCCCGGCAGATAAATTATGTGTTTCTACTTTTTCCAAAAGGCCTTTTTCTTTTAAATCCTCGAGGATTACTTCTCTGGCCTGGAATCTATCCATATCTTTATATTTACCTGCATTTTCATTCATCCGGCCATCCGGCCGCATTACATTGATAAAATCAAGTTTATGCTTTTTCCCTAAAAGATAATCATTGGGGTCATGCGCAGGAGTAACTTTCACTGCACCTGTGCCAAATTTCATATCTACTAGCGCATCAGCGATAATTTTTATTTCCCTATCCATTAAAGGTAAAATTAAAGTTCTACCAATCAGCTTCTTGTATCTTTTATCCTTAGGATTAACTGCTACTGCCGTGTCTCCTAACATTGTCTCCGGCCTGGTCGTAGCTACGACTATATACTCTGCATCTTTTGCCCTGTACCCTGTACTCTGTACTCTGTACTTTTTCAAAGGATACCTTAAATAGTAAAGATTCCCCGAAAGTTCACGGTGCGGCGCTTCTTCATCAGAAAGCGCGGTCTGGCAGCGCGGGCACCAATTAATGATGTAGTTGCCCTGATAGATCAGGCCTTTTTCATACAATCTAATAAATACTTCATTGACAGAATTACTATATTCCTCATCCATGGTAAAGCGAGTCCTTTGCCAATCGCAAGATGCGCCCAGTTTTTTAAGCTGATGGATAATTGTGGAACCGTATTGCTCCCTCCATTGCCAAACCCGCTCTACAAACTTTTCTCTTCCTAAATCCTGCCGTTTAAGTCCGTCTTTAGCAATTGCTTTTTCTACCACATTCTGGGTGGCAATGCCAGCATGGTCTGTCCCCGGCATCCACAAAGATTCTTCACCTTTCATACGATGATACCTGATAAGAATATCCTGTATGGTATTATTTAGAGCATGGCCCATATGCAGAATTCCGGTGACATTAGGCGGAGGTATAACTATAGAGAAGGGGTTTTTGGCGGGGTTTACTTTGGCAGCAAAAAGATTATTTTCTTCCCAAAACTTATACCACTTATCTTCTGTACTTGCGGGGTCATAGCGGGTAGGTAGGTTATTTACGTCCATTATCAACCTTATCTTTTAACAACTTATATTCAACGCTATCTACTAAGGCCTGCCAAGAGGCTTCAATAATATTTTCTGAAACTCCAATAGTGCTCCAGGTGTCTTCTTTGTCCTGTGATTGGATTAAAACCCGCACCTTGGCTGCCGTTCCGGCCTTTTCATCTAATACGCGCACTTTAAAATCGGATAAATGCATCTGGGATAACGTCGGGTAAAAATCCTTTAAGGCCTTGCGCAGGGCATTATCTAAGGCATTTATCGGGCCATCTCCATCAGCGGCAGTATGTTCTTTGGCGCCTTTTACCTTTAATTTAATAATCGCTTCCGAACTAATTTTTTTATCCGAGCGTTTTTCTATTACTACGCGAAACCCCTCCAACTCAAAGAACCTTTTGTATTTCTTAAAGGCCCTGTTCATTAATAACTCAAAAGATGCCTCTGCCGCTTCAAAATGATAACCCTGATGCTCTAATTTCTGGATAAGCTGTAAAATCTTTTTCGTCTTGGGGTCTTCTTTACTTAAGTCAAATTCTAATTCTTTGGCGCGCACCAAAATACCGGTCTTACCGGCTAATTCAGAAACTAAAATGCGCCGGTGATTACCGACGAGCGAAGGGTCGATATGTTCGTAGGCCTTAGGGTTTTTCATGACCGCGTTAATGTGCACACCGCCTTTATGCGCAAAACTAGATGCGCCCACATAAGGCTGGTCGTTTCTTTGTTTTAAATTGCTGATTTCGCTGACAAAATGCGAGATCTTGGTTAATTCTTTGAGTTTTTCATCGCTAATGCAATCAACGCCGAGCTTTAATTTAAGATTGGCGATTAGAGGAATCAAATCGGCATTACCGCAGCGCTCTCCGATACCGTTAATAGTACCCTGCACCATATCCGAGCCTGCCTCTACTGCAGCTAAAGAATTAGCTACTGCCAGGCCCGCATCATTATGGCAATGTATACCTAACCAAATATGGATTTGACCGCGAACCTCTTTAATAATTTTAGAGATCTCAGAGGTAATCGTCCCTCCGTTAGTATCGCATAAAACTACGGCTCCAGCGCCTGCGCCCTGGGCTAGAAGCAAACATTTAAGGCTGTATTGAGGATTAGCCTTATATGCCTCAAAAAAATGTTCGGCATCGTAAAAGACAACTAACCCTTGCGTAACTAAAAAGCTTACGGTATCGGTAATCATTTTTAAATTTTCATCAAGAGTAGTCTTTAAAACATCTTTTACGTGCAAATCCCAGGTTTTACCAAATATGGCGATTGTTTTAACGCCGGCCTTTAAAAATGCCTTAAGATTATCATCGTCTTTCGCTTGAGAGTGGGGCCTGCGGGTTGAACCAAAGGCTACCAGCTGGGCATTTTTTAAATCCTTTTTGGACATCTTAAGAAAGAATTCCATATCCTTAGGATTAGAGCCCGGCCAACCGCCTTCAATATAATGGATACCCAACTTATCTAATTCCTGGGCGATAAGAATCTTATCCGTAACCGAATAAGAAATACCTTCTCCTTGAGCGCCGTCGCGTAGAGTAGTATCGTAGAGCCTGACTTTTTGCATCTTTAACCTCGCTTATTAACTAACCTAAATTTTTTATGTAAGACTTTTACAGCTTTCTCAATAAATTTCTTTTTTATAATACATGATATGCTTATATCGGAAGTAGAAATCATTTCTATATTAATCTTATTTTCTGCCAAGGCACCAAACATAGTAGCAGCAACTCCATGGTGAGACCTCATGCCTACCCCAACAATGGAAACCCTGGCTATATCTTCATCGCGTAAGACCTCTCCGGCACAGATGTTCTTAGCTACCTTCCTGGTCAACTTTAAGGCCTTTGCAATATCGGCCTTGTTTACAGTAAAGGATATATCGGTTTGGCGTAGGTGGCTTACATTCTGCACTATCATGTCTACGCTGATTCCATTAGCAGCCAGTTCCTTAAATATCCTTGCTGCCACCCCCGGCCTATCCGGAACATCACAAATCGTAATTTTGGCTTCCTTTCTATTTAAAGTTACGCCGGTTACTAACACATCTTCCATTTTTTTAACCTCCCTGATAATCATCGTCCCCCTATTATTAGAAAAAGAGGAGCGCACATGTATAGGCACATCAAACTTTTTTGCTACCTCAATGGAACGCGCCTGCATTACCTGCGCGCCTAAAGACGCCATCTCCAGCATCTCATCGTAGGTGATCTGTTCGATCTTTCTTGCTTTCGGCTCAATGTGCGGGTCAGTGGTATAAATGCCTTCTACGTCGGTATATATTTCGCATTCGTCTGCCTTTAGTTCCTTTGCCAAAGCCACGGCAGTTAAATCCGAGCCGCCACGGCCTAAGGTAGTAATATCCTGGTTTAAGGTTACGCCTTGAAAACCGGCAACTATGACAATTTTGCCTTGCCTTAATGCCTCTTTAATTTTATCAGTATTGATTTTTATAATCCTGGCGCGGGTGTGGCTGGTATCGGTAATAATACCTACCTGTAACCCGGTAAAGGATATGGCTTCGCTTCCTAATTTATGAATTGCCATGGCTAACAGCGCCACGGAAATTTGCTCTCCGGTAGATAATAACATATCCATTTCGCGCTCAGAGGGGTCGGAATTAATCTTATGCGCCAAGTCAATTAATTCATCAGTAGTGTCTCCGAGTGCTGAAACTACCACTACTAAATTATGGCCTTTCTTTCGGTAGCTTACTATGCGCTTAGCCACATTTTGTATACGCCGGACATCAGCTACAGAAGAACCCCCGAATTTTTGTACAATCAATTTCTTAGGACTCATGTTTTCTCCTTCTTGAAAATTATAGGCAGGACTTCCCATACGATAAAGCCGGCTAAAATAATCAAAAGGCAGGAAATAATCAAAAGTGCAGTGTCTTTATTCTTAAAATAAGTAACTGCCTGCAATAATAAAGCCGCTATGGTAGTGACGAGCATAAAACAAGCCGGAATAATAGTAAACTTAATGGTTTTACCTTTAGATAAAAGCCAGCAACTTAAAACAAATAACGCCAGCGCTGCCACCAACTGGTTAGATGCGCCGAATATTGGCCAGATTTTCTGCCATTTTCCGCTAAAGGCAAGGGTTAGGCTTAATACGATAATTATCAACGTAGAAAGATAACGGTTTTTAATGTTAAATAATTCCTCAATCAAATAACGGGATATCCTCGTAGCTGTGTCTAATGTAGTGAGAATAAAAGCATTCAATATAGTAATTGCAATAAAGGCGCCGCTTGCTCCTAATATAGTTTTAGTAATATTTCCAAAGCCCCTGCCAAAAATCCCGATAGGGCCGGCACTTTTCAAAACCCCGCTAAAATCAGTCCCCTTACGGAATAAACTGGCCACTGCGATTATGGCCAATACCGCAACCAAAGACTCTACCACCATGCCGCCGTAACCTATTCTTTTGGCGTGGCGCTCATTAGCTATTTGTTTAGAAGAGGTCCCGCTTGCGATTAAAGAATGAAACCCTGAAACTGCTCCACAGGCAACTGTCACGAATAAGGCCGGCCAAAGATAACCTTCTTGAGAACTAAATTTATGATAATACGGCATAGTAAGAATTGGCCTTTCTATAAACAATCCCAAATAACCTGCCCCTACCCCAAAAAATAAAAGGAAGCTGGATAAATAATCACGAGGCTGCAAAAGTATATTCACAGGTAAAATCGAAGCAAAGTAACAATAAATAAATAAAACCGCAATCCAGAAATTTATATTACTTTTTATAGGTAAACTATTACCCAGTAACAATAATCCGCCTAAAGCAACCAACCCGAATACGGTAGATAAAACTATATTAGCTCTTAGGTTATATAAAAGAAAACCCACCACCACCGCTACCGGAATTAACCCTAAGGAAGGTAAAACAATCTTCGGCTCTTTGACAAAGGTATCGGCACATAAATAAGCAAATACGGCAATCACCAGTATCAATGCCAGCCAGACAAACAAAGAAAATAGTATTTTTACGCGGCGCGATATGACGTGCTGGGCAATATCGGCAACTGAAGAACCCCTTTCTTTGACCGATGTTATCAACGAACCGAAATCATGCACCCCGCCGATAAAGATTGTTCCCAAGATTATCCAGAGCAAAGCGGGCAACCATCCCCATAACATTACTGCGATTACCGGCCCGATAATCGGGCCTGCACCGGCGATAGAAGCAAAATGATGCCCAAATAAAACTAACCAATTCTTAGCCGGAACATAATCGACGCTATCAAATTTAGCATAAGCCGGGGTGGCTTTTTTAGGATCAATATGCCATAAGGATTCCAGCTTTTTAGCGTAAAATAGATAGGCCCAACAGAATAAGACTATCGCGATAATGGCGATGATTAAAGAATTCATAATCTTATGCTCTAACCGCCCTTAATAAAATAATCCATCAATTCATGGCCTTTTTCAAAATAGAGGTCGGATTTCTCCGCTTCTTTTTCGCTGTAATTTAAAAAGCCCCTGCCTATTACATCTTTTCCGAAGATACCGAACAATACCGGATCGGCAACGTGGGTCTTTAAAGATATTGGCGTAGCATGGTCAGGCATAACTAAAAGACGAAAATTATTTTTATTTTTAAAAGCCTTTAATACCGTACCCACGACTAAACGGTCGAATCTTTCGATGGCGGTAATCTTTTCTCGTAAATCCCCGTTGTGGCTGGCTTCATCAGGGGCTTCTACGTGCACAAAAACAAAATCTTTTTTTTCTAGGGCACTTAAAGCAGCACGGGCCTTAGCTTCGTAATCAGTATCATAGTAACCGGTGGCGCCGGGCACATTTATCACCCCAAGGCCTAAGATCTTGCCTAATCCTTTTATTAAATCTACGGCGGAAATAACGCTGCCGCTGACATTGTATTTTTCGCTAAACTTAGGCAAGGCGGGTTTCTTGCCCTGCCCCCAAAGCCAGATCATATTAGCCGGGTTTTCTTTTAAATCAATCCTCACTAAATTGACCTCGTGATTCTCTAAAATATTACGTGAGGCCTGCATCAATTTTATTAAAATATCTGCACCATCCCCTTTAGGAAAATTCTTAAGGATATTCTCGCCCCTAATGTCGTGCGGGGCCTTACATTCTAAATCATCCAAAGACTCTTCGGTGCCGCGTTTAATCAATGCCAAGTGCCGGTAGCTAGTGCCGGGATAAAACCTAATCCTGTTAGTCCCTATTTTTTGATCAATAAACTTTATCAGGATTGACGCTTCTTTAGAACTGATGTGGCCTGCGCTATAATCTAATAGCTCATCACCCGATACGGTAATCAAGTTACAACGAAAAGCTACATCCTCCTCTTCTAACTCTATCCCTAAGTTTGCCGCTTCTAAGGGGCCGCGCCCGGTATAATAAATTTTAGGGTCATAGCCAAATATAGAAATATGGGCTACGTCAGAAGCAGGAGTCATGCCTTCGGGAATAGTCTTAATACGGCCGAGTCTCCCCGCCTTAGCAATATAATCCATATTAGGGGTGCGCGCTACCTCTAAGGGCGTAGAATTATCCAATTCTTTAATCGGATAATCCGCCATTCCGTCTGCGACTAAGATAATGTATTTCATATTATATTTTTTATGGTTTTAATCAACCCCTGCGCTAAATGTTCTTTCTTGCCTAAAGGGCCGCTAAGGCAAGATTTTCCTACTATATATGCTAAATAACGATTACCAAAAGTCGTATTAGCGACTACTAAATCGCAGCCATATTTATTTTGTAATATTTTTGCTTCTCTAATTAAACTTTCTGTTTTCGCCTGGGGCTTAAATTTGAAAGCTATTACGAATAAAGAATGCATTCTTTTCTTGAAGAGCCCTATCAGCTTTGGCGTTGCTTTTAACTTTAATACAAAACTCTTTTTTTGAGAATTAATTTTTCCGTTATATGTTACTACCGGCCTAAAATCAGATACCGCGGCTGAATGTATAAGAATATCGTATTTTTTAGACTTTAACTCTTTCCCGAGTTTATTTTTCAATTCCTCAAAGAATTTGAATCGTATCAGCCTGATATTTTTATTGAGACAGCAACTTTCAGCCGGGCCCAATAAAAGCGTAACCTTTGCACCCAACTTGGTTAATTTATCCGCTAAAAGAACCCCGGTCTCACCCGTAGCAATATTGCTGATTACCCTCACAGCGTCTATGGGAACCCATGTCGGCCCGGCAGTAATAAGAATTCTTTTATTTTTAATAGCCAATTTCTTTTAATACTGCTTTTAAATTCGGCTTGACTATTTTTGGCTCTTTAATGGTCTTTATAGCACGGTCCGGGTCTTTTAATCCATGGCCGGTTAATATACAAACTATTCGTGTACGGAGTACGGAGTACGGAGTACGGAGCTTTTTGAAATAACCTTTTTGCGCAAGTTTCAATAAACCTGCTATTGAAGCTGCGGAGGCTGGTTCCACGAATACTCCTTCTTTTGCCGCTAATAATTTATAGGCCTCTATAATTTCCCTATCCGAAAC
The DNA here is from genome assembly GCA_001805465.1 of Omnitrophica WOR_2 bacterium RBG_13_41_10. Taxonomy (GTDB): domain Bacteria; phylum Omnitrophota; class Gorgyraeia; order Gygaellales; family Profunditerraquicolaceae; genus RBG-13-41-10. Next base: position 42,475 of record MHGH01000012.1, read on the forward strand.
CATATCAATCAGCCCGCCGGATTCATCGCGCGCATCTTCAGCTTGTTGCCAGCTGGCAGGATTGCCGATACGGATAGCAGTAGCAATGGTTTCAGGATTTTTTATGGGGTGACCTCTTACTATCGGAGCGGCCCCTTCTGCTTGAAATCCCAACATTTTAGGTAGTTTTTTTATTTTAGCGTATTTTTTATATTCTTTATAACCCTTCCAGTAAGCAGTAATATTTCCGGCATTGCCTACGGGCATCACTTGAAAATCCGGGGCGCATCCTAAACAATCGCAGATTTCAAAACTGGCTGTCTTTTGCCCTTCGATACGGTAAGGATTTAAGGAATTCACTAAAGTTATGGGGTATTTACTAGCGATATCACGCACTAAATCAAGCGCATCATCAAAATTACCGTCTACAGCTAATACTTTAGCGCCATGAATTAGCGCCTGGCTAAGTTTTCCTAAAGCAATAGCTCCTTTAGGAATTAAAACAACGCATTTCATGGCAGCTTTAGCAGCGTATGCAGCGGAAGATGCTGAAGTATTACCGGTAGAAGCGCAGATCACAGCCTTTGAGCCTTCTTCGCATGCCTTAGATATAGCCAGGGTCATTCCCCTGTCTTTAAAAGAACCGGTAGGGTTTAGCCCTTCATATTTTAAGTACACCTCAATTTTTTTTCCTAATAATTTACTTAAGTAATTAGCATATATTAACGGAGTATTACCTTCCTTTAAAGTAACTACGGGTGTCTTATCCGTAACAGGAAGATACTTTTTATATCTTTCTATGATACCCCCGGAACCGTTGACAGTGGACAGTGGACAGCGGACTCTTCTCACACTTCCTCCATTCTAATAGCTACTGATTTATGCTTAATCACGCTTAAGCGGTCTATTATCCCTAACGCCTCTCTTAAATTTTTCTCCCTTGCTTCGTGAATAATCATCACGATAGGCACTACCTGTGCCCGGGTACGTTCTTTTTGCGTAACCGAAGCTATGCTTATGCCAAACTTAGCTAAGACCCCGGATATCTTGGCTAAAACCCCGGGTTTATCTTCGGCCATAAACCGTATATAATAACGGCTTTCAATATCGTCGATTTTACGTAATTTCTTTATGGTTTTATCCGGGACAATATTTAACGTCGGCCTAAATAACCCTGCCTTAATGCCTTGAGTTAAATCTACTAAATCCGAAACTACTGCTGATGCAGCGGACAATTGGCCTGCTCCCGGCCCATAAAATAAAAGGTTTCCGGCAAGGTCACTTGATACGTAGATAGCATTATTGATTCCTGTGACAGAAGATAAAAGATGCCCTTGAGGGATAAGCGTAGGATGCACCCTTACCTCTAATTCATCTTTTTCTTTTTTTGCAATAGCCAATAACTTTATCTGAAAGCCCAGCTCTTTAGCATAAGTAACATCGGCTAATGATATCTCGGCAATACCTTCGATAAAGATATCATTTATATTCACTAATCTGCCAAAACATAAATAAGTAAGCAATATTAATTTATGCGCAGAATCAATTCCTGCAATGTCTAAAGTATGATCCTTTTCCGCAAAGCCGTTTTCTTTTGCCTGGCGTAGCGCCTGATCAAAAGTACACTGATCATTGGCCATCTTAGATAAGATAAAATTTGAAGTGCCGTTTACGATTCCAAAAATATTGTAAAAATGGTTTGCTACCAAGCCTTCGCGCAAAGACTTTATAATAGGGATACCCGCGCCTACCGATGCTTCAAAATAAATACTTTTTCCGCGGTCCCGAGCCAAGGTAAATAACTCGCGGCCATGCTGCGCAAGAAGGGCTTTGTTAGCAGTAACGATATTTTTTCCTTTTTTTAAAGCTTCGGTTATATGTTCCTTGGCCGGATGTACGCCTCCTATTAGTTCTATGATAATATCTATCTGAGGGTCGTGAATAATATCTTTGGCGTCTTTGGTAATCAGGCTCTTATCGAGAGAAACATTCCTTTTAGCGGAAAAATCCTTATCGCAGACTTTTTTAATATTGATTTCTACGCCGACTTTTTCACTCAAAAGATTTCTCTTGTCATGTAAAATCTTTATTACTCCCGATCCTACATTGCCGAAACCAATCAAGCCTACATTTATTTTCTTCATTTCGTATCCCCTTTTTTCAGGTAAAAATCTACCGTCTGACTGAGTGTTTTTATATGCCGCTTATCTGTAGCTATAAATTTAACCCTGGTATCATAAATTAAATTCTTGGTAATTTCGCGGGAATCCACAACCTTACAGATAAGCATAATGGGACTGCGGTCATAAGGAAGCCTTATTTCTAAGGCAATATTAGACCCCACCTCGAATGGCCTGTTTGTGGTAAAAAGCAACCCTCCTATACTCAAATTCTTAGTCTGGGTTACGTCAACGTTATTTTCATCATCCAGAAGCCGGTAAGAAACGACAAAGCGGCCGTCTATTCGAGGATATCTTCTTCTTTCAGGCCCGGTATATGCCATCTTATGCCTCCTTGATCATCATCCTATTCTAAGAACCGACAAGGGTGAAAGTTATTTATAATCGGGGAGGTGGGACTTGAACCCACGACCTTTTGAACCCCATTCAAACGCGCTAGCCAAACTGCGCTACTCCCCGTTTTGCCTTAATTTTATTCCTTCTTTTTTTCTCTGGCCATTAAATCGCGTACTGCGCCTAGCGGCGATTTATTTTTATAAAGAACGGCGTATACCTCTTTAGTGATCGGCATATCCACTTTATATTTTAGGCTTAAAAAATATGTAGACTTTGCCGTCGGTATACCTTCTGCTATCATTTGCATATGCGACTCTATCTGTTTTAAGCGCCTGCCTTTACCGAGCTGTTCTCCCACAAACCTATTTCTGCTATAAGGGCTAATACAGGTTGTAACTAAATCACCTAAACCGCTGATGCCGCTAAAGGTCGTTGTTCTTGCACCCATAGCCCTGCCTAACCGGGAAATCTCTACCAACCCCCGCGCTAAAATTGCTGCCTTAGTATTAGTTCCGAAACCAAGCCCGTCGGATATACCGCAGGCAATGGCAATGACATTCTTGATGCTACCTCCGAGCTCAACCCCTACTACATCACTATTGGTATAGATCCTGAATCTATCCGTCATAAAAATTTCCTGCAAATATTGCCTCAAATAATTATCTGTAGAAGCAATTACTGCTGTAGTAGGTATCCCTTTAGCTACCTCATAGGCAATGGTAGGGCCGGAAAGCACCGCTAATTTTACCTTGCCTAGCTCTTGATATATAACTTGCGACATTCGCTTAAGAGATTTTAACTCAATGCCTTTAGTAACGCTTAGGAATATCGCCGCATGCGAAAATGAACAACGCCTGATTTTCTTTAAAACACTGCGTAAGTATTGTGACGGCGCAGCAAGAACTATAATTTGTTTATCTTTAATTGCTTCTTTTAAATCATAGGTAATTATTACTTGATCGGGAATTTTAATAGAAGGCAAAAATTTTGTATTTATCCTTTTTTTATTTAAATACCTGGCGTACTTTCTAAAGGCACTCCAGATAGTGACCTTAAAGCCTTTGCGGCATAATAATATCGCCAGTGCCGTGCCCCAGCCTCCGTCACCTAAAATCGCTATATTATTTTTTTTCACGTTCAAACCTAGCTTTTAAAAAATAAGTTTCCGGATATATGTTAGAGATGTTTTTCTCTTCGCGCGTGATAAAACAGACTCCTACATCAAAACTACCGTCAACCTTATCGTCTATACGGGCAACTTTCCCCAGAATGCCGTTTTGATAAATCAGGCTCCTTTTCTCTAATTCTGCGCAGATATTCAAGATGTCCTTTTCAAAAGAAAGCCATAATATATCGCCTTCGTTCACCCGATTATTTAGGTTACAAAGCAGGCCTGAGGGGCTGACATTGGAAGTATAGCCTTCTAAAATTTTAGAAACTGTTTCTTGTTTGCATATTTTATAAGAAAGCGGCTTGGTATATGCCAACCTTCTAAATTCCCTGCGTTCGGGTCCGTTATAGTTATCTGGATTCATCTTATTTTAAAATCGTGTTTATTTGTCCTGATCTTAGCTAAATCCCAAGCATAATCATAAAGATGCAGGCCCTTACTCACTGCGACAAATTCTCCGTCTGCTACGCCGATTTCTTCTGCCATATATTGTTTTACTAATTGTAGCCCTCCCATATTAGAAGGAAACCCTCCCCAAAGATCCCAGGAACGGAAATATAAAATAAAATTTAGTTTTCCGTAACGCACCCGGGTGTCGATCAGGCGTAGGCACGGCGGATCCGCTAGTTTTATATCAGAAGGCATACCGATCTCCATAATCGCTTGGTTTGTACCGAATCCTTTTTCTTTATATATTTTTATAACTTCTTCAATTTGATTTACTTGTAAAGGTAAATCTTTGATCATCTCTTTACCGTCAACGCGCTCCTGCACTTTTATTTTAGGATCTACCAACCGCTCTCCGTAAGTATAATCTTCAGTCTGTGTCTTGGCGCCGGTTAAAAGATAACTTAAATACCCTTGAATATAATCCATATCTGTGGGTGCCGGAATACTCATCCCCTCAGGAATAATGGGTATAATCTGATGTGCAGGCTTCCTTACTCTGATAGTAACAAAATCAAATTCCAAGCGTTTTTGGCCTTCATAACTGCCGCGGGTGATAGTATAGACATAGCCTTTTTCTAAAATCTGAGATAGACATTGAAACCAGGCATCGTCTAAGTCAAAGGCATCAATAAAAACCGGCTCTAAAAATTCTCTTTCTGGCATAATCTTCTGGAGCGGGCAACGGGACTCGAACCCGTGTAGGTAGCTTGGAAGGCTACTGCACTTCCTCTGTGCTATGCCCGCATACGTTAATTATTTATTTTTTAACATTAAGGTCCCTCGCTGCTACCGCAGCTTTAGGATCATTTTTCCTACAAGTTAGCAACAGAAAAATGACTATTGTTCTACCATTGTCCCGCTGTGCCATCTTAATTCCTACAGCGGGATCCCGCCCGCTAATGAATAGCTTAGCGGGAACCTACACCCGCGATAAGTTCTGCTGTAGGCACTCCGTTCGCTATGCGCCTTGTCGGCGCATTTAACGCTCGATTGAGTGCCACCATAATTTTCCTTATCGGAAAATTATGGTGGGCAGGAGAGGATTCGAACCTCTGAAGCACAAGTGCAGCAGATTTACAGTCTGTCCCCTTTGGCCACTTGGGTACCTGCCCATAATTCACATAAGCTGGCGACCCGAATTGAACGGGCGACCTCCTCATTACAAGTGAGGAGCTCTACCAACTGAGCTACGCCAGCAAATCTATTTCTCAAGCAAATCAAATCTCGATTCATATTTTGAAGCCATAACTACATATTTCTTCTGTTTATTTTTAGTCGGCCCTAATCGTAATTTACATGTACTTCTATTCCTAATACCGCTTAGTGGGACGAAATATACTTTGTTTTGTTTAGGAGAATATACAGCAATAATATCTATATCTTTTGGCGAGTAACGTATAATATTGTAATTATTACAGCTCCTCATTCTTACTTCGACTACGCCGTCTTTGGGGGTAGCGTACTTAACTTGAATACGTTTAAAAACTCCGTTCTTTTCAGTAACAAGATCATATCTGTTATCTTCGCCCCAAGGAACAAGTACATTAAATCCATTTTGTTTAAGTAAATATGTAACGAATGCTTCAGCAATATCGCCTTTTTGTTTTGTGATAGCCATTAGCTACTTCTCTTTATCGCCTCGGGAATCTTCTCAATTATATCCGAAGCAATCATGCCGATTTCGGTTTTTTCCTTTGCGGCTAAATCACCGGCTAAGCCGTGTAAATATACT
>MHGH01000012.1:48369-55318 GCA_001805465.1 Omnitrophica WOR_2 bacterium RBG_13_41_10
CCCGATGATTCCGGTTAAAACATCTCCACTTCCGGCAGTAGCCATACCGGGATTACCGGTTTTATTTATATATAAATTATTATTGTAATCGGCAACGATTGTATGATGCCCTTTTAAAACTACAGTTACTTTATAATTCTTAGTAAATTTTTTGACAACATCTTCTCTATTGCCTTGGACTTTTTTTACACTAACTCCCAACAATCTCGCCATTTCACCGGGATGTGGAGTTAAGATTGTTGCAGGCCGCAAGTGGCATGTCGCAGGTAAAATATCTAAGTGGCCAACCAAGGCATTCAGCCCATCCGCATCTATCACCATTGGCTTGTTTACCTTAGCGATAATCTTACGTACCAAGCCTTGCGTAGTTTTACTTTGGGTAAGCCCCGGCCCTATTATTAAAATATCAACCACCTTTATAAAATCTGCTATTTTAGGGTAAGCGGATAAGCTAAAGGTTCCTTCCTGAGTCTGCGGCAAAGGTAGAATCATAGCTTCTTTAGGCTTTCTTTTGATAACCGCCTTCATTAATCTTTCAGGTACCCCTAAAGTAACTAGTCCCGCTCCTGCACGCATCGTGCTTTGAGCGCATAAAAGCCCTGCCCCGGAGAATCTCAAAGAACCGGCTAAAATAAAAATATGGCCGAAGTCGCCCTTATGGGCATTATTCTTTCTTTGTAATAATTGCCTGGGCAACCGCATAATTTTTTACGTGGGAAATAGAAACATGCACATCTATTTTTTTGCTCCTGCCGTTTAAAATAGCGCAGTAGGGTTTACCTTCTTTATCATTAAGGATTTCAACTTCTTTCCAGCTTAACCTGCTATCCCCCATCGCCTTAAAAATCGCTTCTTTGGCCGCAAACCTGCCTGCTAAATACTGATAAAGGCTACCCCGGGTTTTGGCATTTTCTAACTCCTCGTCGGTAAAAATACGGCTAAGAAAATATTTACCCCATTTTTCTGCCGCTTCTTTAATCCGTTTTACTTCGGTTATATCTACGCCTGTGCCTATAATCATATTAATAATTTCATCTGGCGCACTGCGCGCTCTAAGCCTACTAATGTAGCCCTACAGACTATGGAATAGCCTATATTTAATTCTTCTATGCCTTTTATTTTTGCGACCCTAGCTACATTATAATAATTTAAACCGTGCCCGGCAAAAACAGCCAGACCCTTATCTTTGGCATAATTAACCGCTGACTCTAATTCTTTAAAATATTGGTCCTGTTCTTTATCACCTTTGGCATCGGCGTAACGGCCGGTGTGCAATTCTATCATTTTTACTCCGGCTCTCTTGGCGGCATCAATCTGTTTTTTATCAGGATCGATAAATAAACTTGCTGCGATGCCTTGCTGTTTTAGCTTTCTTAAAACTTCTTTTATCTTTTTAAAATTAATAGCTACATCCAAACCGCCTTCAGTGGTTATCTCCTGCCTTTTTTCCGGCACCAGAGTGGCTTGATCCGGCTTAATCTCACAGGCAATCTTTACAACATCATCATTAGTAGACATCTCCAGGTTTAATTTAATCTTAACTACCTCTTTTAAAATCCGCAGGTCTCTTTCTTTGATATGGCGGCGGTCCTCGCGTAAATGGACAACGATGCTATCCGCACCTGCTGCCTGAACTATTAATGCCGCAAAAGCCGGATCCGGTTCAATACCATGGCGGATTTCCCTTAAGGTTGCGATGTGATCAATATTTACGCCTAGCCTGGGCATATGATTAAAAATTGAAGCGGTTCATTTCACCCCTTACGTAAAACCAAGTCATAACCGCCAATATCAAGGCGATAATTTTTAGCCAAGGATGAGAGGTAAACCAATAGAAAATCTTATTATTAATTTTTGCCTTAGACATCTTTTAACTTTATAAATTCTTTTGTTTTAGAAATTAATTCTTCCCTGCTTAAATCCTTATATAACCGGCCGCGATATACTAAGGACATATCGTTTCTTTCTTCGGAAACAATAATAACAATGGCATCGGTCTCTTCGGTTAGGCCTAAGGCTGCGCGATGCCGGGTTCCGAAGACACGGCTTAAATCCTGGTTTTGCGAAAGGGGAAATAAGGACCCGGCTGAGGCAATCCTGCCATTTTGTATAATTATTCCGCCGTCGTGAAGCAAGTTATTAGGCGTGAATATAGTTTGGATTAATTCGCTAGATACCTGCGCGTCAATTAATACTCCGTTTTCTATATAGGTAGTTAAGGGGTCATATTTTTGTATTACTATAAGCGCACCGTTCTTTTCCTTACAAAGGCCTTCCGCAGCTTTGGTAATTTTTTCAAGCATCTCTTCTAATTCTTCCTCCTGTAAAGCGAGGCTAAAAATATGATGCTGGCCTAAACGGGCAAGCCCCTGCCTGATTTCCGGCTGGAAAATAATCAGTATAGCAATGACTGATATAGCAAACAGCTTCATAAACAACCAATCAAGAATAGTAAAATTTAATCTCTGAAAAAGAAAAAAAGCAAACAGAAGAATGACTATGCCGCGTAAAACTTGAATAGCACGCGTGCCTTCAAAGAACAGCATGATTTCGTAAATTATAAACCAGAGAATAGCTATTTCAATGATGGGCTTCCACATATTTTCAAGCATTTAAAACCGCGTTATTAATTCTTAAGGCCTCAGACACCTCTTTAACATCATGGACCCTTAAGATATGGGCGCCGCCAGCGGCAGCTAAAACACAAGCAGAAATAGTACCGTGCAGCCTTTCTAGAATAGGCTTGTTTAATATTTTTCCGATAAAAGACTTTCTTGATACCCCCACTAATATCGGCCTACCCAATACCTTAAATTGGTTGAGGTTTTTTATTATTTCTAGATTGTGCTCTGTAGTTTTTCCAAAACCTATCCCCGGATCAACGATAATTTTGTTTTTATCTATGCCTGCATCTAGCGCTAACTCAATGCTCCTTTTCAAATACTCCAGAATATCTTCCATTAATGCCTGATACGCCGGATTCTTTTGCATGGCAGGCGGCGTACCCTTCATATGCATAAGTACTACTGCGGCTTTAGAGCGAGAAACTACTCTGCGCATATTCTTATCTCTTAAGGAAGTGATATCATTGATTATTACAGCGCCATTATCCAAGGCTTGCTTAGCTACTTCTGGTTTATGGGTATCTATAGAGATAGGAACTTTTATTTTTTTTGCCAATGCTTTGATTACCGGTACGGTACGGGATATTTCTTCTTTTAGAGAAACTGCTTTTGCGCCGGGACGGCTGGATTCTCCGCCGATATCAATAATATCTGCTCCTTCGTGTATCATATTTTCTACAAAAGCTATCACGCTCTGTACTCTGTACTCTGTACTCTGTACTCTGTAAAGGCCATCAGCGCTAAAAGAATCCGGGGTAAGATTAACGATGCCCATAATCCGGGTTTTGCTGCTTCCCAGTGTCAGCTTAAACCTGCCTAAATCTAACGCAAATTTATCTTTTGCATAGTTACCCAAGACGCAAGATAAATCACGCGCCAATACACTTAAACCAAAAGGCTGCTTTTTTAGTTTTTCGCGCAGGCGCTTAAACTGGGAAAGGCTCCCCATAAGCAGGCAATCTGTCCTGGGGATTTTTCCGGTTAAGGTATCCTTCGATACCGCTACATCTGCGCCTAAAGACAACATCTCTTGTTTTAAAATATTGGCCGTAATACAAGGTAAAGAATTTATTTTTACCAGGTGGGTGACAGCCTTAGGAACCATAATCTTGATTCCGTAGCTATCCACTTTGATCTGGCGCATAATTTTTTCTAAATCTTGCGCGTGGTTAACTTTTAAAACCTGTAGCATAATTACAAGCTTTTTAGGCGAGTTCGCTCTTTTCTATGCCCAATATTTTTTTAACTTCTTCGCCGTTTAAGACCTCTTTTTCCAATAATGCATTGGAGAGAACTTTTAATCTATCACTGTTTTCCTGTAGAATCTTTCTTGCCCTTAAGTAGGCATTATCTACTATTGCTTTTACTTCTTCGTCAATTAAACGGGCAGTAGCCTCGCTATAATTTCTTTCTTCCATGATGTCGCGGCCTAAAAATATTAACCCCTCCCGCTTGCCTAAGGTGACGTTACCTAATTTTTCGGACATCCCGAATTGAGTGACCATTCTACGCGCCATTTGCGTAGCCATCTCTAGATCATTCTGCGCTCCGGTGGTAACTTCATTTAAGTTAATCTCTTCCGACGCCCGGCCACCTAACATCAGCGCAATCTCTGCGTTTAACTGGGTTTTAGTCCAATAATGCTTATCTTCCAATGGAGGGGTAAAAGTATATCCGCCGGCTATCCCGCGAGGAATTATAGAAACTTTTTTTAAAGGGTTTACTTCCGGTAAAAGCAAAGAAAGAAGCGAATGCCCTGACTCATGGATAGCGGTAATCTCTTTTTCTTTCTTGGACATAATATGGCTTTTTTTCTCCGGCCCCATCAATACTCTTTCTACGGCCTTCTCCAAATCAATCATCTCCACGGTATCTTTACTATGCCGTGCGGCCAATAACGCTGCTTCATTACATAGATTGGCAATATCCGCACCGGAAAAACCGGGGGTCTGGCTGGCAATAGATTTTAAGTCTACGGAAAGAGCCAATTTTATCTTACGGGTATGGACCTTAAGTATCTCTTCCCTGCCTTTAATATCGGGTAAATTCACGATAATATGCCGGTCGAATCTTCCCGGACGTAAAAGCGCCGGATCTAATGTATCAGGACGGTTAGTTGCCGCAATGAGAATCAAACCTTGTTCGGTACCAAAACCATCCATTTCCACTAAAAGCGCATTTAAAGTCTGCTCTCTTTCATCATGTCCGCCGCCTATTCCAGAAAAACGCAGGCGCCCAACAGCATCTATCTCATCAATAAAAATAATCGCTCCTTTACCGGAAGTTTTAGCCGCGCGCCTGCCTTGTTCAAATAAATCCCTGACACGGCTGGCTCCTACACCAACAAACATCTCTACAAAATCCGAACCAGAAATACTGTAAAAAGGTACCCCTGCTTCTCCTGCTACTGCCTTGGCTAATAAAGTTTTACCTGTGCCCGGAGATCCAACAAGTAAAACTCCCTTGGGGATCTTGCCGCCTAATTTCTGGAATTTCTTAGGGTCTTTTAAAAATTCAATAACTTCAGTTAACTCTTCTTTGGCTTCGTCAACCCCTGCGACATCGTTAAAAGTAATCTTTTCCCCGTCTTTCTCGCTGTGTATCTTCGGCCGCATCTTGCCAAAAGACATCACTCTATTACCTAATTGTTCACCGCGAGAAGCCATTGCCCACCAGAAAAGCATCAGGATTAATATCGGGCCTAAGTTAAAAATTAATGCCGCCAGGAAAGTACGCGCAGGCTTGACTTCAAAATGCCGCACATTTTCCCTGATTAGTTTGAGCAAATCCTGGTCATTATCCGGTATGTTTAACTTAAACTTGTTATTATCGGTAAACTCCCCCTGTAATTCATTTTCGGTCTTGACCAAAGTTTTAATTTTGGCAGGGTTATCTTTCAAAATAGAGTAAAATTCACTATAAGTTATTTCGCGAGGCACACCGGTAACCGAAATATTTATGGAACTGACCACCAGGTAAAAGATGATAATCGCAAATATCCAACCCCAGGGGAAACGCCTGGGGAACTTGCCTTTTTTAGATTTCTGATAATTATTTGCTGCCATTTTTTTCACCTATCCTTGTTATTTTTAACTAGTTATAGTTAGATTTTTTATACATGCGCGGACAGGGCTTCTTGTCCTAAAAAACAAAAATAAAAAATGTCCGCTCAGTATCAACTTATAACAGACTTTATTCCTTAAAACCGTAATAACGGTAGGTTGATTATATCTTTAAACACCTTTAAAATCAAGTATTTATTAGTGCTTTGAGGGGTAATAAAAAGCGATGTGGCCATTCTTTTTGACAACAGAAAGCCCTTGGGGAAGGTCAACAATGGAATTTACCGGCCGGTTTAAAATTAAGTCTTCTATTTCTTTGGTGTGCTGAAAAGTTATCCGGCGCATATTTCCTTTTTTGCGGGCAATCATCAAACGAAGCACAATCCTCTGAATAGCCGGATGCAATCTTATGAATTGTTTTATATTAATTTTGCTGCCGGTATCTTTAATTATCCGTAAGGCGGATCTATTAAGATAATCGTAGTCGCTGGCGACAATTTGAGCCATATTACTTAAGATTTCTTTAATATTCTGATTGTATTCTTTTTCTAAGAAGGGTAATAATTTATTCCTGATTCTGTTTCGTAAATACAAATCTTGCTGATTAGATACATCAAGGCGTGGTTTAATCCTTTTTTGCCTTAAAAAAGCCTCTATTTCTTTGCGCTTAGTTTCAATTAACGGACGAATAATCTGAAAATCCGCAATCTCTCTTTTGGGTAGAATCGCTGATAAACCGTATAGCCCAGAACCTCTTAAGATACGCATTAATACTGTCTCTGCCTGATCATCTAAATTATGGCCTAAAGCGATTTTATTAGCTTTATTGTCTTTAGCTACCTTGAATAAAAAACCTAATCGCGCATTTCGGGCAATCTCTTCAAGGGAGCCTCCAGCGGCAATCTCTCTAATATTAATCCTTGCGCAAGTAACCGGTAAATTTAATCTCTGAGCTAAACCCTCGACAAATTTACGGTCTTCACTTGAGCCCTTACGTAACATATGGTCTAAATGCGCGATATGTAACTTAAGTTTTAAGTCTCGACGTAAGCTATTCAATACATAAACCAAGGCCACTGAGTCAGGGCCGCCGGAAACACCGATAATAATCTTATCGCCTTTATTGATAAGTCTATAATTTTTGATAGTAGTTTTTACTTGTTTTTGGATCATAATAGAATTTAAAAGGGGGCGTTCCTATTTTCTGATGATAATGACTTGGGAAAGATTGGTGTAATTTGCACTTCGCGTCGTGAGTTTGCG
>MHGH01000012.1:55332-58069 GCA_001805465.1 Omnitrophica WOR_2 bacterium RBG_13_41_10
TCTTAAAAATGGCCTCCCGAGAAAACTTTTGGCCTGATACTTCAAAATTGGTGATTCCTACTTTGCCTAATATTTCCTTTAATTCATCAGGAATGTAGGAAGCGGCTATGGAATTGGTAAAAGCCTTGGCTTGGCTAGGTGGTAGGCTAGCCGCTATTTCTTTGACTAACTCATCCGGCGCATCCCTTCTTAAATCCACTAGATACGCTAAAGCACCGGGTTTAAGAATACGGTAGATTTGCAAAAAGAATGCACTGATATCTCTTAAATGATGGATTACGCCATGGCTGATTACTAAATCGACTGAAGCATCTGCAAAAGCTAATTTATGCACATCCCCTAATTGAAAAGCCACATTAATTAACTGCGCGCTAGCTGCTTTTTTGCCTGCCTCTTTTACAGCTTGCTCAGAAATATCAATACCTATCACTTGTAATTGCGGGTATCTTTTCCCCGCTTCTACGGCTAAATTGCCTAAGCCAGTCCCTAAATCCAGCGCCAAGCCTTTTTGGAAATTACCCAGCCCAGGCAACTCATCGGCCATCAGGCTATAATTGATAGCGATTACCTCGGTTACGTAGGCGTAATCTTGGAAGGCCTCTTCTTCGCCTGCTAATTCAAATTCCTCTCTTAACCGCTTTCGGGCAATACCCGATTTATTCTTCATATATAAAGTCTGTCACCTTACCAGTTTCTTTATCTACAAAAATTATATAACTGTGGCTTAAATCTTTTTTCTGAAATGTAACTTTCCATCGCCCACGGTTAAAAATGTGCTCTTCTACTATGGGAAAAGAGATAACCGCATCTTTAATGCCCTGGTCTAAAAAATATTTTTGGGCAAGGTATCCTGCTTCCTGTTCATCGATTCCATCGGAATAATTTACAGCTGCTGCGTTCCTATTTATTGAAAGAGGGGTAGCGCATCCGCCTAACAATACTGATATTATTACCCAAACACTTATTGGTATTGCGACCGATATTTTCTTCTGCATTTTTTTCTCCATATTTGACTTAGGCTTTGTCCCTCGCCTTTTGCTCTAAGCTAGTTAGAGGCTCGGGATCAATTTTGCCAACGAGCAAACTGATGACAAAATTGGTGGCGGCGAGCAGTCCCCTATTCGGGGGACTGCGTCGCTTACTCAAAATTCTGACACTTGAAAAACGATAGCATTTTGGTGGCGGCGAGTGGATTTAAACCACTGACATATCGGGTATGAGCCGACTACTCTATCGGGCTGAGTTACGCCGCCGTAGAGTTATCTTAACATAAAATTTTCAAAAAGCAATGATTCGCCAAAAAAGCTATTTATTTTCCCCGGGTTCCTTTTGACCGTATTTTATCTGGGCGATTTCTGACCTATCAAAAAGCATGGAACCCTCTTCTTTATCAAAATAAACAGTGACCACAACCTTATCGCCTATCTCTGACAAAATACGCCCTTCGAAAACTCCGCCGTTTTTCAATATCACCGTATCTAAATCTTTCGGTTTGGGGATAATCCTTAAACTCCTCATTTTATTCTGTATTACTTTAAAAGATCGCTGATAAACGAAAAGGCCGATAAAGCCGAGCAGAAAAAGAAAAAATAAAAATACGAAAAATAATTGTAATTTTAATAATTTAATCCTATTGTATAAAACTATGCGGTTACGGCCGTGGCGTTTGGCAAAATACATTGCCTCATCTGCTCTTTTGATTAATTCTTCTTTGGTTTTAGCATCGCCGGGAAAACTAACTATGCCACAACTCAAGCCAACCTTATAAAACTTATTCGCCATAAGAAACGGCCGATGCAACAGATTATACATGCATTGGCGCACTGAACGCACGGCTTCTTTGGGTGTTTTATCAACGAAGACAACGATAAATTCATCACCGCCGTAACGAAAAATCTGGTATCCCTGTTCAAAAAAAGTAAGCTTTAGGGTGCTGGCGGCATACTTTAAAATTTCATCCCCGAAAGGATGCCCAAATTTATCATTAAATTTTTTAAAATGGTCTAAATCAATGAGGCCTAAAGAAAAATGTTTTTCTCTAAGCTGGGCTTCGGTAATAACCCCTTCCAAAAACGGCTCCAGCGCCTGCCTTAAGAAAAAACCTGTCAAACAATCTCTGGGGGCCTGTTCGGGCATAATTTATGCTCCTTTTTTAAGTCTCAAGCGAAGCGGCATAATCAAGGATAAGTTCCATTTCTTGCTTAGAAATTTTGATTGTTTTCACGCCGATGTCAAAATTATTATTCTTTAATGCAGTTATTCTGATTACCTGTATTATGGCGGCGATCGGTAAAGGGGTAATGTCTTTAGGCAAATTAATCTGGAGCGTAAGAAGAGTACCCATGCCTAAAGCAATATCCGATTCAAATAGAAAACCGCTTTTACTGACGTCTTTGGTTTTTGAGCTCTTATACAAACCTTCGATGGGATAACTAATATCTACAGCGGCCTTAAACCTTATTGAATCTCTGCGCTCAGGCCCTTTATAAGCCTCAGTATCGACAAAAAACGGCGCCACCATCCTACCCTGGCTATCCTTTTCTTTTATTACTATCTTATAATATGCCTCTAGGGCATCCATTATTTCCGAGAGAATGCTTACAAACGGCTGGACGATGCAACCGGTAACCTCTTCTACTTTCTCGATGGCTTTGCTGTCAAAAGGATCTGCCATTGCTACCATGAGAAAATTGCCGGTTCTTTCTACGGGGATGAGCCAATACTTTTCCGCAACATC
>MHGH01000012.1:58098-58508 GCA_001805465.1 Omnitrophica WOR_2 bacterium RBG_13_41_10
GGATATTATAGGAGCGCAACGGTATGTAGGGTATGCTGAATTGCGTACAAAGGCACTGGGCAAGCTGTGCCTGGTCAATATGGCCATAGGCAAGCAAATACTGTGAGAGATTATAACCGGTTTTTTCCTGATAGACTAATGCCTTGTCCAGCGCTTCCTTGGTAACAAGCCCTTGCTCCAAGAGAATTTCGCCTAATTTTTTCTTTTTTTGTTCTCTGGATAATTGAGGGTGCCTGGTTGGGTGTTTCTTTTCTTCAACCTTAACGGGTTTAGGCGTAACTTCTTTTTTTTCCTCCGTTGGTTTTGGGGGTGGTACTGCTTCCTCTTTAGGTTTTATAACCTCAGTTTCTTTAAAGCCGGCAACAAGTTTAGCATTTTCTTTCCTTAAACGGTCAATTTCTATGGCATCA
>MHGH01000012.1:58555-63512 GCA_001805465.1 Omnitrophica WOR_2 bacterium RBG_13_41_10
CTTATTCTTTGAGATATTCTCCAACTCTTTTCGTAACATCCCATTATCTGCCCTCAGCCTATTTTCTTCATCCTTTAAAGATTTATTTTGTATCTCCAGTGCTACCAATCGCTTTTTCTCATTCTCGTTAAAAACAGATTCTTTATTTTTTAGGCTGGTAATAAGTCTTATATTTTCTTTTTTTAAACGGCTGTTTTCTGCAGCATCAGTATCCGAGGCTTTTTTACATTTGAGCAATTCTCCCTGTAATTGTGCATTATTCTTGGCGAGATTCTCAAGCTCTTGTTGTGTTTTTTTATTATCGGCTATAAGCTTAGCCTCTTGGTCCAGCAATGATTTATTCTGCGTTTCAGCTTTTAGTAATTGTTTCTTTTCGCTTTCCTTAGTTTCTCTGGGAATAGGTTGTTTTTGATCTTTTCTGCTTATCTTAAAGATAAGGGCGAGAAAGGTAAGGGCTACGGCTAATTGCCCTATCAGGATACCTTCGGATAATAGCTTTGTCTCCACCAACACCACCTTTTTTTTAGAACTTAAAAATGCGGCGGGAAAAAAGTAGTACTCCGACCGCTATGGCATTAAGGCTGGCAATTAAAACTATGGCGGCAGAAATATCCTTAATCAGCTTTATCAAGGTATGGTACTTATCGGTAAACATATCGATAATGAGCTCAATCGCCGTATTAAATATTTCTGCCATGAAAACCAAAGTAATAGTGATGCATAGAATTACTAATTCAAAACCCCTTAAATTGATATATAAACCAAAAAGTAATGCTGCTACACCTGAAAGGAAGATAATACGCATATTGTGGTGATATAAAAAAAGATAGATAATTCCTTTAATCGCTAAACTTAAACTATCCTTGAAACGCCTTAGTTTAAATATATTCCTGAAAATATTATTTTTTGCCATAATTATTTTCTTCTGTAAGCTTCTAAATAAGAATCACAGTATATCTGTTTATTCAAAATTAATTCGGCAGTAATTAAAGCGTCTATTAAATCGCGGTCCAAAGGGTCTAATATAGCTGCATCCAGCCTGAATGCCGCTGCCATGGTTATAAAGGTCCTGTTTATTAGGCTGCGCACTTTTGTCCCCTGCGACACATTGCTTAAACCTACGAAAGTCTTGGGCGATGGATCGGAGATAATTTTAAATTCGTGAATGGATTCTAAAATATCCCTCATCTGTGCCTGTGCGACATTTACCGGTAAAATAATGGGGTCAAGATAAAGGTCTTCTATGGCAAAACCTCCCTCAGAGCAATAAGCAACAATAGTTGCTGCTAATTCCAGCCTTTGTTCTTTAGTCTGCGGTATCCCTTTAGAACTTATAGTCAGGCCGATTAATTTTGTCTGATATTGCTTGGCCAGAGGCACCAGTATCTCTAACTTTTCTAAATCAGCAGTGGTAGAATTAATAATCGCTTTATTCTTAATCACTTTTAACCCCGACTCTATAACCTTAGGCTTACTAGAATCCAGCGCTAAAGGTTTATCAGTAACCGCTTGCACTGTTTCTACTAACCATTGTATATCGTAAATCGGTTCTTTAGATACCGGGCCGCAATTTAGGTCTAAGGCATCGGCACCGGATTTTATCTGCGCCAATGCACATTTCTCTATTATAGATTTATCTTTTTTCTTAATAGCTTCGCCTATGTCCTTGTACATTCCGTTAATTAGTTCACCGATGATAAACATAATTTAACTCCATAATTTGTCGATATACTTCTTTACTTCTTCTATTGCTTTAGCATGCCGCATCACTAAAATATCAGCACCGGCTTGAATTAAAGCTGTAGCAGTAATTGCCTCCCAGACAATGCCTTGTTCTAAACTGCCCGCCTTGGCTTCTTTCACCCGCCAGGCTTCCTGCCCTACAAAACAAATAAAAGGAGATGCCACGGTTTTATCCCCGGCTAAGGCAGCAAGCCTTGCCCGCTCCATGATAGAATAAGCATACTCTAAACCATACCCTAAGGCTCCGATAGTCGGATTAATCACAATACGGTTTAAGGCCAAACCCATATCAGAGATTAAAATATTCAGTTGTTTAGCGATATTTATATCAATGGGCGATTCGGCAATAATACTGTGCCCGTCTGCTAAAGCTGCCGCAGTAATAGTCTTGTAGTTATCCGAAACAGCGCTGCCGATTAAACATTTTTCTTGCCTTGCTATCTGGCAACATGCAGGCAGGATTAAATTATCTTTGGCGTCGTCACCGCAACCTATAATTATCATAGGTAAATCTATATTTTTTAAAAAATCTTTTAAAAGCTTGGCTTCCTCTTCAGGGCTTTTATTACCCAAATCAGGATGCGCGCCCTGCAGCCGTAAACAAACCAAATCTGCCTTGTTTTCCTTCAGGCATTTTTCTGCCCAAGAAACAGGGCCATCCGGCCAATCTGAAGGAGCAGTATCCCATACCTCAGAAGCAATTACCGGCTTATTCGGCATAGCGCCCTCTTTAAATAAACACGGCAGGGTCCCTTGCCCGCCGACCTTAATTACCCCAGAACGGCTGCCACCTTCACTTTTGGTTGCGCCGATTTCTACGACGGATACCATATTAGACCATTTTTCTATTATTAATTCTTTTGCCATATCACATCCCCAATTTTACGCAGCATCTTTAAGCTGGTTGCCTTATCGGTTAAGCTTAATAAAGAGCCGCCGTTTTGGTTAATCTTATTTATGCTTTTATCTTCAGGGATTTCTCCTATATAATTTAAGCCTGTATTTTTTACTGCTTGCCTATCAATAAATACGCTAGAACGGTTAATAATCAACAATTTATTTTTTACTTTAACCCCTAACTCATCTACCAGTTCTTTTATTCTTTTAGCTGACCTTAAGCCTACTTTGGTATAATCCGAGATTACCACCAAGGTATCGGCACAACCGGTGGTGCGCCGCGAAAAATGTTCTAGGCCTGCCTCATTATCAATAACTACGTAATCGTATTCCTTGATTAACTTGGCCACGATGTTTCTTAAAACATTGTTGACGTAACAATAACATCCCGGGCCTTCGGGCCTGCCCATGGTCAAAAGATCAAACCCATCGCCTTCTCTTATTGCCGTCTGCAGGCGATACTCAATAAATCTGTCCTTAGACATCCCGGCAGGAATCTGATCGGGATGTGCTGCTACTTCATTAATTATAGAGCCTACGGTCTCTTTTGCCTCTTGCCCCAAGGCCTCCCCTAAATTACTGTTGGGGTCAGCATCTACTGCTAAAAGAGAACCGAGTTTCTTATCCTTGATTACCTTGAGGATAAGCGCTGCGATGGTAGTTTTGCCTGTGCCGCCTTTACCGGCGATTGCTATCACATAACCCATTTTTTAGCTAAATCTTTACACTAGGGAACCTGCCTAAATCCGTATGCGGAAAAAATAAGGCAGCCATATATTCATCCATATAAGTCGGCTCAACAGATAATTCAAAATAAGTGGTCTTTGCGGCAATCTCATCGGTTTTTTTCATTGCTTCATAAGAAAGAAGTGCAAAGCGCGCACCAGACAAAGAGCTATTACCCATAAATATAAACCGGGACCTTTCTAAATCCGGCAATAAACCGATGGTAACAGCATTATTTATATCAATATAAGTGCCAAAACCTCCGGCGATAAAAAACTTTTTTATTTTGGAAAAATCCAAACCTACGTGCCTAGCCAAGACACTGCTAGCAGCATAAATAGCTGCCTTTGACCGTTTGATATTCTCGATATCGGCTTCGGTTATAACTATATCACCGCTGGCTTGGGCATCCTCTTTAAAAGCTATAATAAATTCTAGGCCGTATTCGCCGCGGCGAATCATTTTATTATCCGTGCCTTTGATTTTTCCGTCTTTATCCAGCAACCCTACAATTAACATTTGGGCGATGATATCAATATAACCTGATCCGCATATGCCCAAAGGCTTACGATTGCCTATGGTTTGGTAACTAGCCTTAAAAGTCTTAGGGCTGATCTTTACCTTTTGAATGGCGCCATTGCTCGCGCGCATACCGCAAGCTACTCCGCTTCCTTCAAAGGCAGGCCCGGCAGAAGCAGCAGCAGAAATCAAAAATTCTCTATTGCCTAAAACTACTTCTCCATTGGTTCCGATATCAATGAGGACACTTAAACCTTTTTCTTTATCCAGGCCGCAGGATAAAATACCTGCGCTCAGGTCTCCTCCTACATAGCTGGAGACACCGGGAACGCAAGAAAGAAGGCCGCGCGGATTAATTTTAATACCTGCTTCTGCCGCCCGAATAGCCGGAATAAAATTTGCCGTAGGCACGTAGGGGTCCTTGCGGATATAAGTCGGGTCAACCCGTAAGAGTAGATGTATCATCGTAGTATTACCCGCGCACAAAACACAGGTTACATCATTAAGGTCTATATTATGTTCCTGGGTTAATTCTAAAATCATCTCATTCATGGTATCAATTACTGCGTGGTGTAGTTTTTCTAAGCCGTCTTCTTCATGGGCATAGATTATGCGAGTGATAACATCCCCTCCGAAACTGGCTTGTTTATTATATGCGGCTTTTGTACCTAATACCTTTTTAGAATTTAAATCTACCAGTTGACCCGATATGGTGGTGGTCCCGATATCAAAACATAACCCAAAGTTCCTGCGGGAAGTATCCCCTGCCTCCAGAAAAATAATCTCCGTAGTATCATTTCTTTTACCTAAAGTCACCGTAACCTTCCAGTCTGCAGAGCGCAACAGCTCCCCTAAGCGCCTGATATTAGCTATGCCTGTCTGCATAATGGGAATATCCTGGATCCTGCGGATCTGGCGGTAAAGCCGCTCTAAATCACTAACCTTATCTTCTAAGTTAGGAGGCGGTAACTCTAAATATAATTTACTGGCTAAGGGAGAGTGGGTAAATATTTTTTCACTTATCCCGGAAACTACAAAATCTATCTCTTCGGCCTGCGAATAAAGGCCTCTT
>MHGH01000012.1:63523-65895 GCA_001805465.1 Omnitrophica WOR_2 bacterium RBG_13_41_10
TAAATCATCCCGGGACAACTTTTCCATATCTAACCTGGACTCCGCAAGTATCTCTACTTCTAAATCGCTGATTACGCTGGCCATACAAGCCAGATACACCCCGTGCTTTCTTTCATCAACAGTAATTCTTCCTGTGGGCTGTGTGAGCACTTCCCCTTTTTTTATCGCTACTTTACAGCGGCCGCAGACCCCTTCTCCGCCGCAACTGGAGTTAATATAGACTCCGGCGGAAATAGCCGCAGAGAGCACAGTTTTGCCTTTCTCTACTTCTATGGTTTTATTATCGGGATAAAACGTAACCTTAAACTTTTCCATTATAAATTCTTCAAAAAGCTGGGGATGCCGGCAGCCTCTTTGGGCCCCACTATTACCTGCCAGCCGGACCTATCCTCTAAATCTCCACTTATTACTGCTACATAACCGGGTATAATTATTCTTTTATGCGAAACCATATCTTTTGCGCCGGATTTACTAAGAGAGTCGCTGATTTTTTCAGGAGTGAATTTTTCCGCTGCCCAAGCAGTTAGCACAGACATCCCTTCGGTATCCACACTTAATATATATGAAGGTATTTTGCTGGCTTCCACTTCACCCAACACTGTATAGTAAGAAAGAGAAAAATTAGTGGTAACTAAAAGCGGTGATTTATCCGTGGTTTGGCCCACCGGATAAACCTTTGGCTCAATCTGTAAAGGTTTCTGCGGGTCAGTATAAATGTTCTGCCTTAAGGTTAAAAGTGCCAAGGCCTGCCAATCCCTGGTTCCTTCTATTAAAACTATTCCGGCATATTTAGTGATATAAGTGGCTGCCTCTATCACTTCTTGATAAGGGTCTTTATTTTCTACGATGGTCAACACAGGATACCCCAAGGTTCGGTCGGATTTCTTTAAAGCCGCTCTTCTTATCTGGGTTAAATCCCAAACTTTTTCACTGATGCTTTTCTTTCCAGTATCTAAAATTAAATCAGTAACGCCTTCTTTGTTTAATTTGGCAGTAAGATCAGAAAGTTTATCCAAACTCGCCGAATAAACAACCAACGGACATTGAGCATCACGGGCTATCTGAGAAACTTGCGTAAAATTTTCTGCGCCAGTATGATAAATAAGCGGCTTCTTATCTTTACATATTTCTAGTGCCTGCTGTAGGCCGCTTACATCATCGCTGATCAATACCAAATTCAGGACGCTATTCTTCAAAACTAAATTTATTACTTCTAAGAACCTCTTTGCTATACCCTTTTGTCTTATAGCTATAAGATTTGGATTTAACTTCTGTCCGACGCGCTCAAACTCCAGCTTACTAATTTGAGTGAGTCTATTTTTTATCTCTGTGTTATCAAGGCTATCGTCGATGATAAAACCTAAGCCGCAGGGATGATGAAATTTCTCTTCATGGCGGAACAATACGGTTTCATTACCGACCTCTAGTTTATTTTCCTGGCTACCGATAGCCACTAGCCTAATCGCGGGTAAGCTTGATTCTTCTAAAATCTTTTTTGCTTCTTTGCTTAAATAAGGGCATTTATCAATGGTGACCGCCTTTTTGGCAAGCTGCATAGCAAAGGCCAGACACGTGGCAAAGCCGCATTCTTTGCAATTAGTCTTGGGTAATAATTTATAAATATCTAACCCGGAGAGTGCCATATTAATTCTGGATTCTGGATTCTAGATGCTGGATTCTAGATTAAAAAGCTCAGAATAATCTTCCATATATAGTTTCCTAGCTAAAACTTCTGAATTTCTATGGGTTTTTACCTTGTTTAATTTCTGAACAAGGCTATCTTTAAATTTCAAGGTTATTGTCTTATTATTTATGCGGTTACGGAATTTTATTTTAATTACAGGATTATTTAATTTTCTTATATTACCTTTTCCGTATGTGGCACCTGTGGATAGTTGCAGACCATCAATAAGGCAGGATTTCGGCTTTTTATTAGCACCGAATACTTTTACATCTAAAGCAAAATATTTTTTGCATTTTAATTTTTTTAAAGCCAACGCCCCTGCTAAAAGCCCTAATACTAAATAAGGCCCTAGGTGGCCATGGAATTTTACCGCTTCCTTTAAAGTTGTTCTATAACTCATCATTTATTAATCAGGCTAGCAAAATATCCCGCCCCAAAACCATTATCGATATTTACTACAGTTACTCCCGGCGAACAGCTGTTGAGCATGGTTAACAAAGCGGATAGGCCTTTAAAATTTGCACCGTATCCGCAACTAGTCGGTACGGCAATAACCGGGGATTTTACCAACCCGCTGATCAGACTTGCCAATGCCCCTTCCATCCCGGCAACAACTATAATCGCGTTGGCCTTGTTTATTATTTCTAACTTTCCCATTAAGCGATGCACGCCTGCTACACCAACATCA
>MHGH01000012.1:65917-66388 GCA_001805465.1 Omnitrophica WOR_2 bacterium RBG_13_41_10
CCATTACCTCTAAGGTTACGGCTGCCTCTTCTGCTATTGGTATATCCGATGTGCCTGCTGATACCACTGCGATAAAACCTTTCTTAGGTATCGGGGGGACCATAGTCAAATAACCCAACCGCGCTAAAGGACTGTATTTTAATTTGGGAAATGTTTTTTTTAGATAAATAAAGGTACCCTTGTCCAACTTTGTCAAGAGAAGGCTCTGCTTATGATGAATTAACTTACGGCAGATATCTTTAATTTGTTTAGTGGTCTTACCCGGGCAATACACTACTTCCTCAAAGCCGCGGCGCGATTTTCTATCGATATCAACTTTAGCAAAACCCAGATCACAAAAACCTTGGTGTTTGGCAACCATTTAATATTTCTGGAATATCAGTACTAAAAGCAGTGAAATAATTAAAAAAGATAATATATAAAAATCGTTAAAGTATAGAAAATCGCTGATTCTGTCTTTCAGGGAATGAT
>MHGH01000012.1:66398-67292 GCA_001805465.1 Omnitrophica WOR_2 bacterium RBG_13_41_10
AAAATCCCGCGATGCCCAATTGGCTCCTTTAGAAGAGGCAATCTGGTAGTTAGACGGCTTAAATGTTTTTTTAAACCCTTCTATCTGTTCCCGCTTAAATCTTAAGTATACTCCGCCTACTTTATATGCGGGTATTACGTTTTTTTCCGTTAATTCAATAACTTCCTTCTCGCTGATACCTAAAATTAACGAAACATCCCTTACGGTTAAAAGCCTCTCTTCAGCCATATTTATTATTTTCCTATTTTGCCGCTGGCTACCCAGCTATCTATGGTCTTTCTTTCAAACCGCCAATGGTCCCCTTCTTTTGTTGCCGGCATCTTTCCGGTATTAGCCCATTCCAAGACAGAATTTAAATCTACCTCCAGATAATGCGCTAATTGTTCGGCATTAAGAAAATCGTGCAGCATGTAGCATTTGCCTTCGAATATCGCCCCTTCTGCGACATTTAACCTTGCCGGATAAATATCCCCTTCGACAATCGCAGAAGGCAATAGCGTCAACCTTTCCTTTGCCGTGATCCTCCCCTTGATTCTTCCTCCGATAATAATATTTTCTCCCAAAATATCACCCGCAACTGAAGCAGTTTGGCTAATAGTCAAGCTTCCTTTTGTTTCCAGGTTACCTTCAAACTTACCGTTGATACGTAAATTTACCGGCTCCTTAAAAGCCAACGTTCCCTGCATGGCAGCATCCACGTCAAGAATCTTTTCTTCTAACTTTTTCTTAAAAGCCATGTGGCCACCCCCTTTTTCTAATTTTTCCCTTCTTTAGTAAATACCTTTGCTTCGATATGCCTGAAAAAGAAAAGGACTATAAAAGCTAAGGCTGTAGTAAATAGGCCCGCAACATAGAAACCGCACCCTACGGATAAACCTAAGCCCGCCACTACCC
>MHGH01000012.1:67350-67598 GCA_001805465.1 Omnitrophica WOR_2 bacterium RBG_13_41_10
GGCCCCTAAAAATCCGATACCTGTTATTACTCCTGCGGCAATCCGGCCGGGATCCAAAGAAACCCTATTTATATATATATCAAAAACATAAATCGATGTCAACATTATAAGACAAGAACCTAAGCCCACTAAAATATGGGTCCTTAATCCCGCTGTGCGGCGATGCATCTGACGCTCAAAACCAATCAGGCCGCTTAATAATACAGATAAAAGCAACCGGACCATAACCTGTGTATCTGTAAGCATAT
>MHGH01000012.1:67630-67883 GCA_001805465.1 Omnitrophica WOR_2 bacterium RBG_13_41_10
ACGGTAGCCTAATCCTGCCACCATTGCTGCATTATCCATACAAAGCTGTTGTGAAGGAAAAAAACAGTCAATACCTATTTGGTGAGCATGTTGAAAAAATTTTCCCCTTAATCTATTGTTTGCCGCTACTCCGCCGCCAATGACCAATTTTTTACTTCCGGTCAGCTTACAAGCTAAAAATGATTTTTTTATCAGAGCATCAATTGCTGATTCTTGAAAAGACGCGGCTATGTCGGGTACAGAGTACAGAGTA
>MHGH01000012.1:67964-70211 GCA_001805465.1 Omnitrophica WOR_2 bacterium RBG_13_41_10
CTAGTATTAGAACAAGCAAATTTAACTTTTTTGGGATTGCCCTTCCTGCTTATCTTCTCAATAATCGGGCCGCCGGGATAACCTAATCCCAGTATTTTAGCTACCTTATCAAATGCCTCGCCGCAGGCATCGTCTTGGGTGGAACCTAAAAGTTTTATTTTCTGAAAGCCCTCCAGATAAAATAAGCTGGTGTGGCCTCCGGAGACAACTAAAGCTACAGCTGGTAAATTTATTTGGTGCCTATCCAAAAAATTGGCATAGATATGGCTGTAAAGATGATCTACTTCTATCAATGGAATCCCTAAGCTTAAACTTACGGCTTTGGCAAAGGATATTCCTACTAATAAGGACCCCAAAAGGCCCGGCTGATTCGTTACGCTAATCAGATTTATGTCTTTTAATTTTACCTTTGCCTGTTTAACAGCGCTATCTGCTACCGAAGCTATAGTCTCCAGCTGCATACGAGAAGCAATTTCCGGTATAACCCCGCCGTATTTTTTATGAAAAGAAAGGCTAGAGCTGACAATATTAGAAAGAACGTATTTGCCGTCTTTAACTATTGCAGCCGATGTTTCATCGCATGATGTCTCGATACCCAGTACGTACATGTTATTTCACTAAATCCGATACGAAAACAAACCTATATCCTTCTTTTTCCAACTCGGGCATGACCGTATTTAAAACCTCTAAAGTTACTTTGCGATCATGGCCTATACCGACGGCAGAGCCATGTAGCTTAGCTTTGGTTTTTAGTTTATAAATCTGGCTTCTGATATAAACGGGGTCATCTTCATTATCCAGAAATACGCTTCTTTGTATAAAGGCAACTCCTAATTTCTTGGCTAAACTTGAGGCTACGGAATAAGAAGAAACTACGCTGTCTAAAAAGTAGAGTTTTCTTTTCTTTAATTCCTTAAATATAATTTCTACTGTCCGGGGGTCTTCGGTGGCAAAAGAGCCCATATGATTAGAAACCCCTTTTGCATATGAAATATCTGCTAAATCTTTTTCCAAAATGCCTCTAATCGTTGTTTCATCCATAGAGGTCATAATTGTATTCTCTTCAAGCCTGTATTTTTCGTGCGGCTCCATTGGCAAATGCAAAATTATCTCCAGACCCTTTTGATGTAATTCTTGCGCGGCTCTTTTAGAATAATTAATATTAGGTAATATTGAAGCGGTAATAGGATATTTTATCCTCTCTACCGCGGATAAATTATGTAAATTATACCCCCAGTCATCAATGACTATGGCAATTTTACCTTTGATTATTACAGGCGCCAAGGAAACAGGGGGAATTTTTTTTGCCTTTGGCCTTAATAAAGAAAGGATAAATATAGATTCCAGTAAAACTAAAAAAGTCAAAATTGCGATTATTACTTGATATTGTCTCTCTTTGTGACGGTACATAAACTTTATTTGCTCTTATTTTTTATCCTTATAAATCTTGATGGCTTTTAGCACATCTACTGCACGCATTAACTGATTATCGGTTTTATAGTCTTTTTCTTTATCAGCCGGCTGTTTTTCGTCTTTCTTTTCTACCTGTTCAAATACATCTTTGCTTTTTTCTAGTTCCTGATCTTTAAGCGATGCCAACTCTATCTTTCCTTCTTCTACTAGGATATCGGGAAGTACTCCTTTGCCATGAATTTCTTTACCTAGGGGAGTAAAGTATTTACTGGTAGTCAGGCGCAGGGCTGAGCCGTCACTTAAAGGAATTATGGTTTGGACTGAACCCTTGCCAAAAGATTTAGTGCCTATAATAATAGCGCGATTATAATCTTGGAGGCAACCTGCGACTATTTCACTTCCGGAGGCTGACCCCTCATTAATCAATACTGCCATGGGTAAATCCAGAACACCATTTTGCGACTGAGAAATAAACTCCATATTTTGCCCAGAGCGGCGGCCCTTGGTATAGACCACCATCTTGCCTTTAGGGATAAATTTCTCCGTCACTTTTACTGCTGTCTCCAAAAGCCCTCCCGGGTTATTACGTAAATCTACAATAAGCGCATTCATATTTTCTTTTTTTAAACTATCTAAGGCTATCTCCATATCCTTGGGGGTACTCTCCCTGAATTCAATAAGTTTGATATAGCCGATGCCGTCTTCTAAAATTTTAGCTTCTTTAATATCTTTAATCTTGATGATATCGCGCACTATCTTTAGTTCTAATATTTTTTTCTCTGATTCTCTCAGGATAGTAATATTTACCGGGTCACCGGGCTTACCGCGCATTTT
>MHGH01000012.1:70284-76466 GCA_001805465.1 Omnitrophica WOR_2 bacterium RBG_13_41_10
ACACCTGCTTTCCAGGCAGGAGTATCTTCAATAGGAGTGACTACCGTCAATAGCCCGTCTTTAATGGTGATCTCTATGCCCAACCCGCCGAATTTACCTTCGGTATCGGTCTTTAATTCATTGTAAGTATCGGGGTCCATAAATTGGCTATGGGGGTCTAAAGAAGAAAGCATGCCTTTTAAGGCGCCGTAAATCAAATCATGAGGCTTGGTTTCATCAACATAATCTGTTTGTATAATTGCTAAGGTATCGGAAAAAAGCTCTACCTGCCGATAGAGATCCTCTTTTTTCTTTTTTTCCATCTCGCAAATACTGACGGAAGAAAAAGCAAAGATTATTAAACCCAAAATGACAATTATGGTATATATCTTACGCATCGGACAACCTCCGTTTTAATAATTCCTGCACCACTTTAGGATTGGCCCTGCCTTTGGTCTTTTTCATGGCTTGGCCTACCAGAAACATCAGGGCATTGGCCTTGCCGGCCTTAAAATCGTCTACGGATTTGGCGTTTTCTTTGATTACATCTCTTATCTCTTTTTCTAAACTTTGAGGGTCGGAAATCTGGGCCAGATTTTTTTCTTCTATGATCTGGCTGGCTGTTTTTTTAGTCTTAGCCATCTCTTGTAATACTGATTTTCCGGTAAGGCTGGAGATAACTTGTTTTTTCTCAACTAATTCAACTAACTCAATAAAATTTTTAGCCGGCACTTGTAATTCAGAAATATTTAAATTAGAAGCTGAAGTAATGGCAGCTAACGGCCCGATAAGCCAATTCGCCACCGACTTCTTATCTTTATCAGAAAAACCCCTCAAACAGTCTTCAGCATAATCCGCATTATTTTTTGAAGAAACCAGAATTTTTGCGTCATACTGCGTGAGTCCGTAAGTTTTCATGAAACGCTGCGCCTTTTCCTGCGGTAATTCAGGTAAAGCCCTTTGAATCTCTTCAATTTTTTCCTGGCTAATAATAAACGGGGGCAGATCCGGATCAGGAAAATAACGATAATCTTGTGCCCCTTCTTTAGTGCGCATGGAAATAGTCTGTTGGCCTTTTTCATCCCAAAGCCGCGTTTCCTGAACTAGCGCCTGGCCTTCTTTGAGCAATGCGGACTGGCGCTCTACTTCATATACCAAGGCATCTTTAACTGCCTTAAAAGAGTTCATATTCTTTAGTTCTGTTTTTATCCCTAACTCTTTAGCGCCCTGCGGGCGTAGTGAAATATTAGCATCACAACGTAAAGACCCTTTTTCCATATCGCAATCAGATACCTCTAAATACTCTAATATGCTTTTTAATAACGTCAAATAATCATAGGCCTCCTGGGCAGAATTGATATCCGGGTAGCTAACGATCTCTAGTAAAGGTATGCCGCTACGGTTAAAATCTACCAGGCTTAAATCTTTTTCGTGGATAAGTTTTCCGGCATCCTCCTCTATATGCACACGGATTATTCCGATACGCTTAGGATTATTTTCTACTGAAATATCCACATATCCGTTTTTAGATAATGGGAGGTCATACTGCGATATCTGATAATTCTTCGGCAGGTCAGGATAAAAATAATTTTTGCGGTCGAACCTAGTATACTCCTCTACCTGACAATGTAAGGCCAGTGCTACTTTTATAGCATAATCTAAAGCTGTTTTATTAAAAACAGGTAGTGACCCAGGAAACCCTAAGCAAACCGGGCAGACCTGAGTGTTTGGGGTATTACCAAACTCCGTAGAGCAGCCACAAAAAGCCTTAGTTTTAGTTTTTAAATGTAAGTGGACTTCTAATCCTATAACCGGTTCGTATTCCATAACCTTATAATTTGGGCTTCATCTTATGCCAGGGTGTGTTCTGCTCATAAGTATAAGCCACCCTAAAAATCATTTCTTCATCAAAGGGCTTGGCTAAAATCTGTAATCCTACGGGAAGATTATCTCTGGTAAAACCGCACGGCAGAGAGATTGCCGGAATCCCAGCTAAATTTGCCGATATGGTATAAATATCCGACAAATACATTTTCAAAGGATCCTCTACTTTTTCTCCTATTTTAAAAGCTGCAGTAGGCGAAGTAGGGGTAATGATGCAATCAAGATCTTTCAATACCTGATCAAAATCTTCTTTTATCAAAGTGCGCACCTTTAAGGAGCGCAAATAATAAGCATCGTAATAACCGTGCGATAAAGCAAATGTCCCTAGAAGAATCCTTCTTTTGGCCTCTGGGCCAAAACCTTCACCGCGGGATTTTTTATACATATCTATCAAGCCATTGGCAATGGTTGAACGACATCCATATTGCACCGCATCGAATCTAGCCAGATTAGAACTGGCCTCGGCAGTAGCAATAATATAATATACCGGTACGGCGTATTTGGTGTTGGGAAGAGAAACTTCTTTAAAAACAGCCCCCAGTTCTTTTAATTTATTTATTGCTTCTTCTAGCGCAACCTTAATTTCGCTATCTAACCCCTCAATAAAATATTCTTTGGGGATCCCGATCTTGATACCTTTTACATCATTGACTAATGCCTGTGTAAAATCAGGGACTTTTATATCGGCAGAAGTAGAGTCACAAGGATCGTATCCGGAAATAATATTAGTAAGGAGCGCGGCATCCCTTGTATCTTTGGTAAGGGGGCCGATCTGGTCAAGGCTAGAGGCAAAGGCAATCAAGCCATAACGAGAAACTCTTCCATAGGTAGGTTTTAAGCCTACTACTCCACAAAATGATGCCGGTTGGCGGATTGAACCTCCGGTATCAGACCCCAATGCCCAAATGGCTTCATCGCTAGCTACACTAGCTGCCGAGCCGCCTGATGAACCGCCGGGAACACATTCTAAATTCCAAGGATTATGTGTAGGATAAAAACAGGAATTCTCCGTAGATGAACCGAAAGCAAATTCATCCATGTTAGTCTTTTTTTCTGATATAGACGCTCCGGCCTCTTTTAATTTTTTAATCACGGTAGCATCATAAGGCGGTTTAAAGCCGGCTAAAATCCTGGAACAACATTCGGTATTATAGCCTTCTGTACAAATGTTGTCTTTGATAGATATAGGAATACCTTCTAAGGTAGGTGCCTGGTGTTTGATGCTTGGCGTTTGGTGTTCTAAAGAATCAGATAATCTTACATAAGCTTTTACTTTAGAATCTGTTTCTTGGATCTGCCGGTTTAAACTAGAGATAATCTCGGATGGACTCAAATCCTTTTTGTCTAACCTTTCCAATAACTCGCCTGCCGTAAGCGCATTTAGTTTCATTTATTCAATTACCTTGGGAACCCCAAAGAAATTTCCTTTTGCGCAAGGCGCATTTTTTAGTACTGCCTGATGAGATAAAGAGGGGCGCGGGGTGTCTTCTCTTAAAACATTGTTCATAGGTAAAATGTGGCTGGTGGGGGGGATATCTTTGATATCAACCTTTTTGAGCGCATCAATGAAATCCAAGATATCTTCTAGCTGCCCGGATAATTTCTCTAACTCTTTTTGATTCAACTCAATACGTGCTAGATTTGCTACATATTCTACGGTTTCTTTCTTGATTTCCATACAGTTACTCCTCTATAATCTTTTAATGATATCAAAGTTTAAATCAAAAGTCAAAGGATAAAAGCCTAAAATTGTTATAGACAAGACGAGCTAAAATGGGTACAATAGCATACTTATGCACAATAAAATAAAAAATAAAACTCCTAGTTACCGCCTAGAGGCAAACGGCGAATTTGTTATTGAAAATTATAATTTTTCTAAGCCCTTTGCCAATTTTCTGCCGGGGATTGCCGGCAAATACGGAATACCGATGTGGGTATTCTATGTCAACCGTGCCCAAGCTATAACCAGCTTCGGCATTAAGGATAAAGACCATGCTATTGTAGAATTTTTCCCTGCTAATAAATCCTGGCAGCTTGTTTCTTCGCAAGGATTCCGTACCTTTATTAAACTAAGCTTGAAAAATAAGGCTATCTTCTACGAACCCTTCCAAAACGGCTTTAGCAATTTAGGCTTTAATTTAATAAACAAAATGTCTATAAGCTCTTGGGGCCTAAAAATAGAGGAAACAAACCTTACCTTGGGCCTGGAGGTAGCGATAGAATATTTTACTATTCCCAATGATTCTTACGCTGCCTTGGCCAGGATTGTGACTATAAAAAATACCGGCCGGCAAAATAAAAAAATCCAGTTACTCGACGGCTTACCGCAAATTGTGCCTTTCGGAACAAGCAATTTATTCTTAAAGAAGCTGGGCCGCACCATTGAAGCCTGGATGCAGGTCGATAATTTAGAGAAAGGTGTGCCTTTTTATAAATTGGATGTCGACCCCATTGACAGGCCCGAAGTTATCCATATCAAGGAAGGTAATTTCTACCTGGGGTTTCATTATGAAAAAAATACAGCTAAAATAATAAAACCCATAGTTGACCCTCAAGTCATCTTTGGCCCGGTTACTGATTTTTCCTGCCCCCGCCAATTCTTGGCTGCCAAGAATTTTGCTTACCCCAAACAACAGGCCACGTCCAGTAAAACCCCCTCCTGCTTCTTGCCGCTTGATATCATACTTAAAGAAAAGGAAGAAAAGAGTTTCTTTTGTTTATGCGGCTATATGGGGAGTTTAGAAAAACTAAACTCTTCTCTTAAAAAAATTACCGCACCCGGTTATTTGACTAAAAAAGCAAATGAAAATAGAAAAATTATTGAAGAATTGCAACAAAATATAGCCACCACAAGCAGCTCTAAAGAATTCGACTTTTACGCTAAGCAAACTTATCTGGATAATATAATCAGAGGCGGAGAACCAATAGTATTCAAATCTAGCCGCAGGCAGGTAGTATTTTACCTCTATTCCCGTAAGCACGGCGACTTAGAAAGAGACTACAATAAATTCCAATTACAACCTGCTTACTTCTCTCAAGGTAACGGCAACTACCGGGATATGAATCAAAACCGGCGCTGTAATGTCTGGTTTAATCCGGATATCAAAGAAGACGATGTTGTTACTTTTTTTAATCTCCTACAGACAGACGGTTTTAATCCTTTGGTAATTAAGGGGGCTTATTTTACGCTTGAAGAAAAAAACAAACTTGAAGTTACCATAAAAGATTTGGTCAAAGCAGAATCTGCTGCTGCCTTGTGTAATTTTTTAGATAGGCCCTTTACACCGGGAGAGGTTATTCTCTTTTTGGAAAAAAATAAAATTAAATTAAAAACTTCTGGTGATGAATTCTTAAATATCCTGCTTTCTTACTGCAAAAAACACCAAGAGGCAGAACACGGCGAAGGATTCTGGACAGACCACTGGGTTTATAATCTGGATTTACTGGAAAGTTACCTTGCTATTTATCCTGAAGATTTAAGAGCACTTCTCTTTGATAATAAAAATTTCGGGTTCTATGACAACGCCGAAGTAGTTAGGCCCAGAAGAGAAAAATACCTTCTGCATGAAGGCAAACCAAGACAACTGCATGCGGTTGTAGCTGATGAAGCTAAGAAAGGGATGATTAAAAAAAGGACTGATCATCCCCATACCCTAAGAGAACAATATGGCCTTGGGAATATCTACCGCACTAACCTGATTAATAAATTAGTGTGTTTAGCGGTCAATAAATTAGCTTCTTTGGACCCTTTCGGTATGGGCATAGAAATGGAGGCAAATAAACCTAACTGGTTTGATGCCTTAAATGGCCTACCCGGATTATTTGGTTCTTCGCTATGCGAAACATTGGAATTAAAGCGCCTGATTATTTTTATAAAGGAGGCTTTAGAAAAAATAAGGCCAAGAAAAATTGCTTTAAGTGAAGAAATATTTAATTTTTTAATTGCCCTGGATAAATTACTTATGGATTACTTTGCTGAAAACTCTGCCGAAAAAGACTATCAGTATTGGGATAAGAGCTATTCTCTTAAAGAAGAGTACCGTTACCAGACTAAGATGGGACTAAGCGGCAAAGAACAGGAAATAGACGCAGGATATTTAAACGATATCTTAAATAATGCCTTAAACAAGATAGATGCGGGAATAGCTAAGGCCCAAGACAAAAACGGCATTTATTATTCATATTTTATTAATGAAGTTACCCAATACACCCTGCTAGAAAATAATTTTGTGCAGCCTACTCAATTTACCCAAAAAAAGCTTCCTCTGTTTTTAGAAGGGCAAATGCATGCCTTAAGGATATTACCCGACCTTAAAGCC
>MHGH01000012.1:76476-85006 GCA_001805465.1 Omnitrophica WOR_2 bacterium RBG_13_41_10
TGTATCAAGCGGTAAAGAAAACCTCACTTTATGATAAAAAACTAAAGATGTATAAGGTGACAGCGCCTTTGGAAAGTGCGCCTGAAGAAATAGGCAGGTGCCGCGCATTTACTCCGGGGTGGCTAGAAAATGAATCTATATGGCTACATATGGAATATAAATATCTTTTAGAAATTCTGGCTTGCGGTCTTTACGAAGAATTCTACGCCGATTTTAAAAATGTGCTTATACCTTTCCAGCCGGCTGCCAGGTACGGCAGGAATATTCTAGAAAACTCTTCCTTTATAGTAAGTAGCGCTTTTCCGGACAAAAATTTACACGGTAATGGTTTTGTGGCGCGCCTATCCGGCTCAACCGCAGAGTTTCTGCATTTGTGGCTGATAATGAATATCGGAAAGCAGCCCTTTAGCTTAAAAAACAATGAACTGTGCCTTAAATTTGAGCCCGCATTGGCAGGATGGCTCTTTACCAAAAAAGATCCAACCTATACCTTTAATTTCTTAGGGAATATCTGCGTATTTTACCATAACCCCGAGAGGCGTAATACGTTCGGTAAAGACGGAGTTTCCCCTAAAAGAATACTCTTTATGGATAAGGATAAAAAATCCTTAGAAATCTCATCCGACACTATCCCTTCCCCCTATGCCCAAGAGGTTAGATCCCGCCAAATCAAGCGTATTGACGTATACCTGGAATAGCCCCATTGGTAAATTTATAAATTTGTAAACTTGAAATTTTAGCAAATTTATGTTATACTTATCTTGACAATTAGGAGTAAAGCCTTACTGACAAAGGCAAACTAGCAGCAATGCTGGGGCGCAAAGCGACAGTCCCGAGGTAAAACTCGGGAGGCTGCGTTACCAAAAAAGGCAAAATGAAACACCCTAAAGATTGCCTTTAGGGTTTTTTGTTAAGCAGGTCGCGCCCCGGCAGAAAAGTTTGCCGGGGCTTTTTTATGATGAAAAAGACAATGTACCCGGAAAAAACAGAACGCGTAGTAACCTTCCTAAACCGCCAAGAGGTAGATTTCCTTGATAAGGTCGGTAAAGACGCCTTATTTTCCTCTGGAGCCAAGGTATCCAGGGCTAAAATCTTATCCTGGTCTATAGAATTCCTGAAAAAACTCAAATTTAGCGGAGAAAATATCAAAACCGAAGATGACTTTGAAAAGAAATTAATGGAGACTTTAGACAGAAGAACTGATGGGGGTCAGTCCCACTGCCACGGAGGGCAAATTAAATCAGGAGGGTTAAAATGAAAAATCAACTTAAAATAACCCTAATCGTAATAATGGCTGCCCTTTTTTTGTTTGATACTTCCTATGCTCAAGAAAGCTTCTCTGTATCAATAGCCTGCATTATTCCGGCAGTTCCCGGAGTTAATGCGCCGCCATTTGGAAAAGATGCCCTACAAGAAGAAAAACTTTCTCAGGAAAATAAGAACGAAACGCCAACTATGATAGTAGATGAAACTAAAAAAGAAATACAGCTCTCTAAAGGTGAAAGCGTAGCTGTAACAATCCAAAATATATATAGCCGCTAAAGCTATTCTTTTATCCTAGATAAAGGAATATTGTAAAGATAACTCATGCCCTCGTAGAGGGTTATTTTTTTAGTGATGGATGTCTTGGGTAAGTAATATATAGGTAGGGTATCTAAGTCCAGCGTTAATGTGTGCTCGCCTGTCGTCGCATTGGCAAAAGAATACCTTCCGGTACCATCGGTTATTCTCTGTATATTATCATCCAAAATAACACTGACGCCTTTGATGCCTTTATCTTTGGTGTCATACTCTCCGTTTGCGTTTGTATCTTCAAAGATAAAACCGCTGATTTCAGAACGCGAGGTTATTCCAAAATCTATTCTTGCATTACCGCCATGCATAATACTTGCTTCTTGGGTTACCGGAACAGTTAGAACAAACCCGGAAGGTAATGTTGAAGTATCTAAGGTGACGTAGGCCTTGCGCGCACGCACGCCTTTAAATTTATAATAACCGAACCTGTCGCTAACCTGGAATTTATCTTTGCCTAACCATATCTTTATCCCTTCAGCCGGAGCTTCATCTCTCTGGCGCAGGCCGTCTGAATTTAAGTCTTTAAACACATATCCTTCGATATTGCCTACGGCTTCCCAACATACGCCCGTATCCCAAAGATAGCGTAAGCCGGCATTAAAGGTCGCTTCGATACGCTTGGTAACATCAGGATTCTCAGCCCAGATATTACGCACCCTTGAGGAGCCATAAATCTCGGTATCATTAGTAGGCCTATAGGACAATTCGGCATACCCCTCAATATAATCCTCTCCGGAAAGAAAACTTAAAGGAGAACTGGTATCTTCTTCATCTCGGTAGGTAAAACGTATATTTGCCCATAAAGGAATCTTACCGAGCTGATGCGACCAATCTAATCCGGATTCTAAGGCATTTGGTTTGGAGCGAGTTGCGGTATACGTCTCCTTTAACCAATTAAACTCTTCGTTCACATAATAATATAACTGCCCTATAAGGTTAAATCTGAGACCGGCAAATACGCGATCATTGATATAATCTGAAGCCGGCGAAGAATAATTTTTGCTGTCCTGATGATAATAGTTAAAGTAGCTATGAATGTCTTTTATAAATTTAAAAGTTTTTGAAATACTAAAGCCGGGGCTCTGGTATCTATACTGGGAAAGCCTGCCTAAATCATTTTGTAGAATATAATTTAAATTAAAAGAGGTTGAAGAATCTAGCTGGTAATTGGCATACCAAGTAAGATCCTCATTCAAACGGTCATCGTTATCAAGGGCCGGATAGAGCCTGTCGCGGTATACATCCAAATTAGCATTCATCATTAACTTTTTTGTGGGTTGGTAATTTAAATTAGTAGTTACTCCCTGCTGCCCCTGGCTCCAGCCGTTTCCGGTCATACTTAAGAATTCCTTGGCAACGTCCCTAAACCCTATTTTTAAATTTAATTTGGGCTGGGTGTACCTAGTATTGACTAAATAGGCAAAACTTTCTGAATCGTAAGCAGCCTCATAATCAAAACCCCATTTATCAAAATTCCATCTATTAGAAAAATTATAACCCTCTTTGTTTAAAAATTTATCCCGGTCACGGCCGTAACCGCGCATAAAAGTCAGTTTATAATTTTGCTGTTCATTGGGAGAATAATTCAAATTGAAACCGTCTAGATATGAGTCTTTTATTTTATAAAGACTGGGTGAAAGATTTCCGTACCTACCTCCGCCTTCTCTTCCCCAAAAAGCCGTGTAGTCTAATGTATTATCAAAAGCAGGGGAATATAACATTACCCCTCTTAAATTTGTACCGGAAAAAGTAAGATTAGAAATATTCGGGGCATAATCAAAACCCCGTATATTAAAACCCTCCAAGGAACCCAACTTACCATTGCTCAGGCCCAAAGTAAAGTAAGTAAGGTCGGTGGAATCAGTAAGGTCACGGATACTAGCCGTAGAGTCAAAATCTCCGTAAGGAGTCTGGCCGGTTAAGTTTAATTCGTGGTTCCAAGAATAAGAGGACCGTTCTAAAACAGATACACCCTTTCCGGTCAAAAAAGATGACCAATCAAAAGTATAGCGAAGTTTAAAATTACGGGACCTTTCTTCCTCTTTGCGGATCATCTCCTCGTAAGTCGGGCCTTTTGGCTTAGGCAACATTCCTAACCACTCCGTGGTCCAGCGGCCATTATTATCCCAGACATGTAAATAAGTATAGCCGATGCCTCTACCGGTTACTATCAGTTCATCTTGGTTTTTTTTCTCAACGTAAACAATATCCGGTTGAGTGACTAAAAAACGTTGAATATTGTTTCCTATCAAGATTATACTGGTGTCTTTTTCTATTTCAATGGGCTGTAATATCTTGGCTAAGGATTCGCTATTTAAGTATAATACCCGAGGTGCATAAATAGCCTTCTTTGGAATAACAGTGCTTTTATAAGGTATGGATTGCCTCTCTAAAATTACTTCTCTTTGAATTTGCAGAAGGTCCAGATAATCTTTTATGGCACTACTACGGCCGGCACTTAAACCTTGCGGAGAATAGCTAATAGCAGATTCTACTTTCTCTAACCCTGATTCCTGGATCATCTGAATATACTTTAAAGCAGGCTTGTAATCCGGCATCAGCAATAATGCCTTCTTAAATTCTACTAAGGCTTCGCTGTATCTACCTTGGCGATAGAACTTTGAGCCTAGCTCACAAATAAATTCCAACATTTCATTGCTGTAGGCATAAAGGGGAGGAGTTTGGATAAGAAAAAAAGACAGGAGGAGAAAAATGCAGAGCTTTTTCATCACAATTTACTTTAAGCCTCCCACGCTAACAATTTCTCCATCTGCTTCAATCTCAAGCTCTGCTTCTTTTACTATCATTGGGCCCCTGCCCATGCTTAATTCTTCAAGGGCCTTACCCAAATCTAAAGTTATCACTAAATCATATTTTCCTTTGGGTATCGCGCCTTTCCAGGTAGCGTTAAATATTGCCTTATCTAGAGGTAAGGTATATACCTTATTAGTAAATTCACCGCGGGCATAAACCATTCCTTGGTTATCAATGATATTAAAGTTGCCCCCGGCTATAATATCCACATTACCGGTATTTTTGACCTCTAAATTAATAGCTAGGGGCGCGTTATTAGATTCCCTAGTTAGAGAAACTTTACCTAATTCCATGGACCGGTTCACCATACCTTCGGCTTCAATATAAAACAGAGAACCTATCCTAATCGCAACCGGCATAGAGACCATGCCTTCGGGTTTTTCATCGGGATTTCCCATCAGGGATTCAAAAAAAAGTACCGCATAGTGGCCGCCTACGGCATCCTTAGGAACTTTGACCGTATAATTTACATATTCTTTACCAAAGGGGGAAACGGTAAATTCTTGAGGCACAAAAGTAATCCAATCTGCACAAGATAATTCATCAGTACCGGCTACCATAAATTTCTTTGCGCCGCTGTCATCTGTATATATCCAGT
This sequence comes from Omnitrophica WOR_2 bacterium RBG_13_41_10, assembly GCA_001805465.1. Lineage (GTDB taxonomy): Bacteria > Omnitrophota > Gorgyraeia > Gygaellales > Profunditerraquicolaceae > RBG-13-41-10. The sequence goes on from MHGH01000012.1 coordinate 81,464, forward strand.
CCTCCACATAAATTTTTACGGTCTTAGTTTCTTCGGAGGGATTCTTGACTTCAATCCTGCCTGTTTTTAATTCACCGGGAGAAATAATCAATCTAACCTTGGGTTGGTTAAGCTGTATGGCTTTATAGGCATAGGCATCATTAATCAGACAAAAGGTAGCGAGAATTAAAAAAACAAAGAAAAAAAAGAATTTTCCATATCCTCCTATTTTTATCATTATTTAACTCTCCTCTTTAAAATGATAAGATACCCTTGGTTTTATGACCCCATAGAACCAAAGGTATCTTTTTCATTTTATAAATGCTCAAACGATCGCTTGTTTACTTAGCGGCAATCCTTACTGTTACGCTTGCACCTTGATAAGTACCAGCTGCTATAGTAGCCGGTATCGGAGCATAGCCACTATAAGGATCAGTACCATCATTGTTATAAGATGGGAACATAAAAAGAATCTGCAAAATGCGTGCAGAACCTACTGGCGATTCGCTAGAGTAAATCGATTTACCTGTTACGCCTAAAATAGCACCTGTTGACCCTAAAGTACCGGGCATTGCTCCTTGAGCATAAGTCTCTCCCGGATCTTTTACGCCATCACCATCTACATCTACCCACCACAAATCAGTAGCAGAATAAATCGGAGTACAAGCAAGAGTTCCAGCGGCTAACGTTCCTCCTGGTCCAGTAAGACTACCTGTGCCATCAGCAAAAATCTGATAGTCATCTCCCATGCCTGAAGCATAAACAATGATGGTATTTTGGGTAGCAGATGCCCACTGGGCAGCCTTGCCTGTCTTCTGAACTATATTCCAAGCATCAAAAGTCAGATTACTGACTAAGCTGTAATTCGTCCAAGGGTCGTGATCTGCGTTGCCGTCATTCATTTTATGAATTTCAAAACCCATATCAGGAGTACCTGCTGCGATAACTGCTCTCACTGCGATAGCACCAGTAGTAGTCGCTGCATTTACTCCAGAGGCAAACGCAAAAATCGCTATTCCCGTGATTAGTAAAAACATACTTAGTTTCTTCATTATCTTTCACCTCCTTATCATTAGATTTTTTAAAAATTTATCTGTATTACTTATTCTCGTTAAATTTCCGATAACGAATAGGTAATTCTGGTAGAATAATCTCCTGCTTTGATTTCTGGAGGATAAACTAATTCATAGATGACCTTAAAACTATCCGTAGAGCCATCTTCATCGGAAATAAATAAATTAGTATCGCCTTTTTTTACCTCACTTTTTACAAGGAGCTGCAATTTCCCTTTGGTATCCATACTTTCGCTACGCATACTAAAGTAGCTATTGGGGATAGTATTACCTTCCTTATCTGTAAGGTCGGAATAGATATTCTGGCTAACCTGGTATTGCTTGCCAATATTAGTTTTTATGCTAATAAGTACTTCGTTTGTTTTAGGAGGGCCTTGAGGCTTTAAATCTTTGAATTCTAATGTTCCTTTTTCATCTTGCGGTGTAATCGCAATATCAAATATAGGCGCTATTTCTATCTCTAATTCCAAAGATTTCAAAAAACTAAACGGTTTATCGGCCTGCTCTATATAATACTGCAGCATAGACTTGTAATTGCCTGCCTTCTGACCAGATAAATCGCCTAAACTATAAGTCACCAATAAACTTGCCTCTGCTTCGCCTGTGGGTTTTGATGTATAGATAGCCTGTTGCTGATATGATAAGGGGCTAGGAGATAAACCCGTTCCTTTTTTAGCCGGGTTTGTAGCAATATTCACGGTTTTATAATCAATTTGGCTACCGTCAACAGACTCTAAGGGCCTATTAATAACCTGGACTATGCTAAATAAAGTATCCGGCTGCCTGTTAATATTTATCTGTACATCAAAGGTTGCTTCTTCTTTGGTCTTGGAACTAAGCTTTAGGTAATTTAAACCTGATTGAGGTATTATTTCTATAGAAGGACCAAGGGTTTCTTTTGGGCTGACTGTAATATAAATATCCAATATTTTTGTTACTGAGGTTCTGGTAGAATCTATGGGTATCAAAGTAAAACTAACCCTACCAAAATAATTTCCGGCTGCTATGTTTTCTATCTGATTAAGGCCGTAAACAATAGTAAAACTATCGGCATGGCCTTGGACATCGGAGATATAGAGTATATCGTCAAACCTTACCGGTGCATCATCGGAGGGAACACGCAAATCCCCGTATCTATTGGTGCCGCGCAATCCCCGTATAACAAAATTATCCCGAATCACCACTGCCGGATTATCTCTGTTTTCTAACGGCGTAATAACCTTCTGCACTACTTGATAACGCGTAGTAACAGTAGAGTTTATCGTTATGTTAACACCCTTATAGAGATTGGCGGGATTTAACTCTAATCTATATCCGCCTTCGGTAAGATCATAAGACAGATCAAAAGTATCAGCTAGCGCATTAATCGCAAAGGTAAAAGCTAATATTAAAAAAAATAAAAAACTACCCAGATACTTTTTATTATTGCTCATTCGCTACCCCCTCCTTTTAGGGGTAGTATAAATTCCTAACTTCTCTCTGTCAATCAATTTCTATAGACTAAATTCTGCAAATTGATACTGAGCGGCTATTATTTTTGTGGTGAATTGACCGCGAACGTACAAAAAAAAGAAAGCCAGACTGACCTTTTTTAGTCAATCCGGCTTTAAAATTTACCATGGCAAATCCAACCTACCTCCAAGATTGGATTATACCGGATTAATAACAACTTTTAAAAAGCTTTTATTAAGTATACCTTATTTCTTATTTTTTGTCAACTTTTTTTAGCTTCAAATCCCATTAATTTCCAAGGCTCTAGCTAAACCTATAAAGTCAATATTATCCAGGCATATCCCCAACCGCTGAAGCGCCCCATCTGATAAGATTTGAGACCAAACTATTTCTCCGCTAGTATAAAAAGGAGCGTGATGGTCCGGTATCTCTATCCACAGCTCTAACTTGGTATTGAGGGTTAAATTTTCTTTAGTAATAAAGGTGACAATGCCCACTCCGTTGCCGCTAATATCCACTGTCTCTGCTATGCCTTCTCTGCCGCTAGAAGAATCCAGGAACTTTAAGGGGATCCTCAGTTGTATCCTGGCGAATAACCTGCGGTCTTCTATGCTAGACTTGTCTTCTGAGTTTGTCATGTTTCTTCTGGGGCTACACTTTACATTGTTTAGAGGCAACGAGATTTATTTTTAAAGAATGCATAAATAATATCAAATATAGCTTGTCATTACTGATAGCGCAGATACTCCCTTTTATTCGGCAAAAAAATTTTTCTTTATGCTCTTTGCTATTGTGTTCTTTAAGAACATATAGGTAAGGTGCGGGTTTGGCAAGATTTTTATCCTTGATTTCTTTAACGATACAAACAAAATGCCGCCTGATAATAGTACGCATACCCTGCTTATCGTCTATTTCCGAGGAAGCAATTATCCTTCTTTTTTTATCTGTAGAAGTTATGTTCCTAAAGAGCAGGTCTCTCATTTCTTTGATCCTCTTTAATAAGAAGCCGGGTTAACCTTCAATATTAGATTCCCCTTAT
>MHGH01000012.1:85026-88934 GCA_001805465.1 Omnitrophica WOR_2 bacterium RBG_13_41_10
CCCCTTACCTCTATTTGTGGCTGGTGGGGACCCTATTAGTTTTTAAAAAAGTCTTTAAAAAGAGCTTAAAAAAAATTATCTAATTACATTTCAAGTATAGCATTCTACTTTATCGGGTTTCAAGGCAATAAGTTAAAAATCGGAAAGCGCTTTCTTTTAAAACAGACGGGGTTCTTTTCCCTGCAGGATTCTTTTCAGGTTTGACTTGTGGCGCAGAATAATAAAAATTGATAAGATAATACTAGCAACTATCAAAATACGGGACTGCCTAAATAAAACCATGTATAGCACAAGAGCCAGGCCGCTAGAAAGCGAAGCCAAAGAAACTATTCTGGCTATTAAGAAAACTACTAACCAGGTAAGGATAGTCATACCTAAGATTATTTTAAAACCACTAATCTTGACTGCCAAAGCAATCAATACCCCAAAAGTAGTGGCTATGCCTTTACCCCCTTTAAATTTTAAGAAAATTGTCCAGTTATGGCCGCATATACAACTTATTCCTAAAATAACACGTAATAATTCATCCGAGATAAATGTAGATTTAGCAGCTGCTAAATCTCCTAACAAAATCACTGCGGTGTATCCTTTTAAAATATCTAAAATTAAAACCGTTACACCCGGGCCCTTGCCTAATATCCGCAAGGCATTGGTAGCCCCTACATTACCAGAGCCAAATTTACGTATGTCTATGCCTCTAGTGAGCTTACCGAGGATATAAGCCGTAGGCACAGAACCAAGAAGATAACTAGCTATTATGGTTATGATTATCCACGCCATATAATACACCAAATCCCCTGCGGACATAGTCAATACCGGAAATAACCGTGAATACTGCCGCTGTAATCCAAAAGATATAAGACAATTTTAATTGTAGCAGGACACTAATGACTGATAACATCTGAAAAGTAGTGGTAAGTTTTCCCCATCTGGTCGGCAGGACGCTTATTTCTTGTTTTACTATAAAGATAACTATTGCGCCCAACATGATTATTACATCGCGGCTAATCACAATTAAAACAACCCAGAGCGGAAACTTTATATGCGCAGGAAAATCCTTAACTAAATAAAGGCAGATAAAAGCACTCACTAAAAGCAGTTTATCGCCTAAAGGATCCAATACTAATCCTGCCTTTGATTTTTGTCGGGATTTTCTGGCAATGTAACCGTCAACCGCATCGGAAATAACCCCCAGCGTAAATATGCCTAAGGCAACCAATCTTAAGTAATCCTTATCTATAGAATAATAAATCAGGCAGGCGATAAGAAAAGGGACGCTTAATATCCTCATGGTAGATATCTTATTGGCAAAATTCATTTGATAATCCTGATACGGTTAAGCGGCCAATAAATCAGCGTAGCCTTGCCTATAATATTTTTACGGGGCACAAACCCCCAGTACCGGCTGTCTTGAGAAGAAGCAGAATTATCCCCTAACACAAAACAGCTATCTTTGGGGACGATAATCTTTTTGCCCTCCTGGGCAAAGGGCCCGCGGTTATAATAGTACCGTTGGTTAAATAAAGGATCGCTAAGAGGTTTATCATTAATATATATGGCAGTATTTTTAATCTCTACTGTTTCTGCATCTGTTGCCACTAATCTTTTGATAAAATCCTTTTTGGGGTTTTCCGGATAGATAAAAACTACCACATCGCCGCGCTGCGGCTTTTGTACCGCAGGCAATGTCATATTCGTAAATGGCACCTTAGCACCATATATAAATTTATTCACCAAAATCAGATCCCCTTCCAAAAGTGTCGGCCGCATAGAGCCGGTAGGAATCTTAAATGCCTGCACCACAAAGGTGCGTATAATCATGGCTAAAATAAAAGCAACTATTATAGACTCCACCCAGTCGCGGATTATAGATTTCTTTTTCATTATAATTTTAGCACCTCCAGAAATGCCTCTTGGGGAATCTGCACTTTTCCAAATTGTTTTAAACGTTTCTTACCCTGCTTCTGAATATCCCAAAGCTTACGCTTGCGGGTAATATCCCCGCCGTAACACTTGGAGGTTACGTGTTTTGCCAGGGCCCTTACTTTTTGCGAAGCTAAAATTTGCGAACCTATTTTAGCCTGAATGGCTATCTCAAATACCTGCCGGGGAATTAAGTCTTTTAGGCGGTTGACCAAGGCGTGGGCCCGAGATACCGCCTTATCTTTATGCATCAAAGAAGAAAAGGCATCGCAGACCACATTGTTTAACATTACCTCTAACTTCACTAAATTTGCCGGCAGATAATCATAAAACTCATAATCCAGCGAACCGTATCCGCGAGTTAAAGATTTTAAGCGGTCATAAAAATCTACGATGATTTCAGCAAGCGGTATTTCAAAAGTAAGTTTTACCCTGTCTTCACCCAGATGTTCACGGGATTGAAAATTACCTCTTCTGGATTTAGCTAACTCGCAAACAGGCTCTATGCAATCAACCGGTATAATCATCAACAAACTCACGTATGGTTCAAATGCCTCGGCGATATCCTGCTGTGGCGGCAACATTGCCGGCGTATCCACCTCTATAACGTTACCATCTCTATTTCTTATTCTGTAAACGACATTGGGCACGGTCAAGATAAGATTTAAATCGTATTCCCTTTCCAGGCGCTCCTGGACTATCTCCATATGTAAAAGCCCTAAAAAACCGCAGCGAAACCCTGAGCCAAAAGATTGTGAATTTTCAGGCTCGTAAATAAAAGAGGCATCGGATAATTTTAGTTTATCTATGGCATCGCGTAACTTATGGAAGTCTCCCGGGTTAACCGGATATATTCCGCAAAATACCAAAGGTTTAATAGTCCGATAACCGGGCAATGCATGCTCGCAGGAATTTTTGATATCTGTTAAAGTGTCGCCGATAACAATCTCTCTGGGGTCGCGGATATTGGCAGTAAAATAACCTACCTCGCCGCAGGATAAAGAATCTACCGCAGAATATTTTAAATCTTTAAATACTCCTATTTCTTCTATTCTGTAGGCCTTGCCTGTATGTATGAGTTTTATGTTGGTGGCCTTATCAAACTGCCCGTCCATAACCCTGACAAAAACCACCACACCTTTAAAGGTATCAAAACGGCAATCAAATACCAGCGCCTTAAGAGGATGGTTGATTTCGCCTGTAGGTGGAGGGATGACTTTCACTATTCTCTCCAATATTTCTTCTATACCGATATCCTCTTTGGCTGAGGACAGAAGAATCTCTTCTTCCTTAAATCCCAGTATGTCGACGATCTGTTTTTGAGTGCGCACGATATCCGCAGAATTCAAATCTATTTTATTAATCACCGGGATGATCTGTAACTTATTATCTTTGGCTAAATAGAAATTAGCGATAGTTTGAGCTTCTATGCCTTGTCCGGCATCTACCACCAAAACCGCTCCTTCACAGGCAGCCAGGGATTTAGAAACTTCGTAGGTAAAATCGACGTGGCCGGGAGTATCAATAAGGTTTAAGATATAAGATGCTCCGTCCGATGCCTTATAAGATAACCTTACCATAGATGCCTTGATAGTTATACCGCGCTCCTGCTCCAAATCCATATCATCTAATAGTTGGGTCTTGGCGTGCTTTTTATCGATTGCCCCGGTTAATTCTAATATCCGGTCTGCTAAGGTGGATTTACCGTGGTCGATGTGGGCAATGATAGAAAAATTACGGATTAACGCTTTATCCATTTAGACATCTCTTCTACTACTTTTTCAATGGTCATGTTGGTAGTGTCTATATAAATAGCATCCTCTGCTTTTTTTAAGGGAGAGTGTTCTCTGGTAGAATCAATGGTATCGCGGTTTTTTAAATCTTTTTCTATGTCCTCTATGGTGACATCTGGGCTTAGGCCTTTTAATTCTTTAAATCTACGCCTGACTCTTTCTTTAAATTCTGCGTCAATATAAAATTTTCTA
>MHGH01000012.1:88942-96567 GCA_001805465.1 Omnitrophica WOR_2 bacterium RBG_13_41_10
GGGGAATACCACGGTTCCTATGTCGCGCCCATCTAAAACAGCATCTTGCTCGCTCCCTAAATGCCTCTGCAGCTTTACCATTATTTCTCTTACTTCTTTAATCTTGGCGATGTCAGAGACGTATTGGGTTATTTCGGGTTTACGGATTAAACCAGTAACGTCGCGACCATCTAGAAATACCTGCAGAGAGCCTAGCTGTGTATTGGTGAGGTTAATTTTTGCGGTAGCGGCTATATTAATTAAGGCGGGAATATCTCTAGTATCTATCTTTTTCTCTAAAGCTGCCAGGGTCAGCGCCCGGTACATACTACCGGTGTCAATATAAAGAAAATCTAACTTCTTGGCTAATAGTTTTGCTACTGTACTTTTACCCGCACCGGCTGGACCGTCAACGGCAATAATCATGCTATGCGTTCTCTTTTGTTCCTGGCTTTCTCTAAAATACTGATTAGCTGTTTTTTGTTTTTATTTTTAATCGCGGATTTTAAGCGAGAAATATTCTTTTCAAAACCTCTAATGGCATTGAGCATATTCTTTCGATTGGTTAAAAATATATCTGCCCAAAGCTGGGCATCCGAAAGGGCCACCCGGCTAGTTCCTTTCAGGCCGCTTGCAGAAAATTTTAAATATTGAGCAGGTATGGTTTCTATTAATGAAAATGCTGCAAGGTGAGGAAGGTGGCTGACTAAAGAAAGAATCTTATCGTGCGCCTTTGGGGTCAATAAACTTACCCGGCTACCTAATTGTTTCCAAAATACCTGTATCATTTTTAATGCTGTAGCGGATGTTTTAGCAGTGGGGGTTAAGATACAGAGAGAATCCTCTAAGATGCTGCTAGAGGCATTGATTACTCCGCGCCTTTCTGAACCGGCTAAAGGATGAGCCCCTACAAATTGAGGAAATATCTTATCCAGTTTTGCCACTATTGCTTCCTTGGTGCTACCCACATCCATGACTATGCATCGAGAATCTATAATTTTAGAAATAGCAGGCGCTAAATTTAATATGGTATTTACAGGAGTGGCTAAAATTAATAAATCTGCGCCCTTAATTATTTTTAAGGCCTGTGAACCTCTGTCTATGGTACCGCTTTTCTTGGCTAAGGATAAAGTCCTTTTATGGCGAGTAATGCCTACAACCTCGTAAGCCAACCGTTTCTTTTTTATGGCTAAGGCAATAGAACCGCCGATTAAACCCACGCCTACTATCGCTACTTTTTTAAATAGCTTCATAAATTAAATCTCTCTTCCAATAGCTTTGGCTATGGTTTTTAAATCATTCATTAGTTGAGAAAAATTCGCAGGTAAAAGCGATTGAGCGCCATCAGACATCGCTTCTTCCGGATGGCTATGCACCTCGATAATCAGGCCATCTGCGCCTGCTGCTACTGCAGCCTTGGCAAGCGAAGAAACCAACCCCCATTTACCGGCAGCATGGCTGGGATCAACGATGATGGGTAGATGCGAAAGTTGTTTTACCGCCGCCACCGCGCTAATATCCAAAGTATTACGGGTAAAATCTTCAAATGTCCTAATACCGCGTTCGCAAAGAACCAGGTTAAAATTACCTCCGGATAAAATGTACTCTGCAGACATCAATAATTCCTTGATAGTAGAGGCCAGGCCGCGCTTCAGGAGAACCGGTTTTTTGGTAGCACCCACCTCTTTTAGCAGATTAAAATTCTGCATATTGCGGGCACCGATTTGTAATATATCGGCGTATTTAGCCACTAATTCTACATGCCGAGTATCCATTACTTCACTCACCGTAGCCAAGTTTAATTCTTTGCCCACCTGATTTAAATATTTTAAACCTTCTTCGCCTAAACCTTGAAAGCTATAAGGCGAAGTGCGCGGTTTAAATGCCCCCCCTCGTAATACCATTGCCCCTGCTTTTTTAATCTCCACAGCTATATCATGCAAGGTCTCCATATTCTCAATTGCGCAAGGGCCGGCCATAGCCACTATTTTTTTACCTCCGATCTTAACTCCCTTGCCTAAATCGACAACCGAAGCTTCATGCCTGAATTCTCGCGAGACTAATTTGTAAGGCGCTAAGACCGGCATAACTTTTTCTACGCCGGGAAACACCTCTAAAGGCGTTACCTGCAATACTTCCTCCGGCCCAATAACCCCGATAATAGAACGCTCGGTTCCTTTAGAAAGAACGGGCTTTAAGCCTAACTTTTGCACCCTATCAATAATATGGTTAATCTGTTCCTCTGTGGCATCCTGCCTTAAAACAATAATCATTTTTATCCCCCTTATTAACGCAGAACTTTCTTTAACACTTTAATAAACCTCTCATTTTCTTTTTTAGTTCCTATGGTGACCCGAATAAAATTCTTCAGGCCATATTGCTGCATATCCCGGACAATCACGCCGAATTTAAGCATATCTTTAAATACTGCTAGGCAATCCCGGCCAACATCTATAAGTATAAAATTAGCCACTGATGGCACATAACTTATTCCCATCTTATGCAAATTATCATAAAGATAACTCTTACCTTCCAAGATTATTTTCCTAGTTTTCTTCAAGAATCTCTTGTCATCCAGAGCTGCAATAGCTGCCTGTTGGGCTAAGAGATTAACATTAAAAGGCTGGCGCGCCCTCTCCATAAAAGCCGTAAATTCTGTTCTTGCTACGGCATATCCTATCCTTAATCCGGCTAACCCGTAGGCCTTGGAAAAGGTCTTTAAGGCTATAACGTTTTTATTTCGGATGAGCGCCAGGCTATTGGGAAAATCATCCACGTCTATAAAAGTGTCGTATGCCTCATCTAACACCAATATTAAATCTTCCGGCAGGCCCTTGATAAAATCCTGCAACTCATATTTAGTAACATAGGTGCCTGTGGGGTTGTTGGGATTAGAAATAAAAATTAATTTTGTTTTTTTGGTGATATTCTTCTTTATTGCCTCCAAGTCATACTTAAAGTATTTTAAGGGGACTTTTATTATTTCTCGGCCCAAGACAGAGGCAATTATCTCATATTCCAAAAATGTGGTATCCGCAGTAATGATATTTTCCTCATCTTCCACGAATGTTTTTATAATTATATCGATAAGCTCATCTGAGCCGTTACCTAATACTAATTCTAGAGGCCCTACATTCAAGAATCTGGCTAGCCTCTTCTTTAGATACCAACCCTGGCTATCCGGATAGCGGTTTATGCCAGAGAGATTCTTTTTTATTGCCGCCAGAGCCTTAGGTGAAGCCCCTAAAGGATTTTCGTTAGAGGCAAGTTTTACCACCTCTTTTAAACCCAATTGCCTTTTGGTTTCCTCTATGGGCTTGCCTGCAACATAGGGTTTTACATTTAAGATATTTTTTCTTACTATAGCCATATTATTTTTTAATCTCCCACCGGATAAGAACCGAGAATTTTCAAAAAAGTACACTTATTTTCCAATTCCAAAAGCGCTTTTTTCACTTTAGGATTATCGTGATGGCCTTCTAAATCCACAAAGAAATAGTAATCCCAAGCCTTCTTTTTGGAAGGCCGCGATTCAATCTTGGTCAGATTAATTTTATATTTTTTGAAAGGCATCAGCATATCATATAAAGCGCCTACCCTGTCTTTAATAGAAAATAAAATAGAGGTTTTATCATTTTTAGTCTCTTGAGCTTCGGATTTACCGATGACCAAGAAACGGGTAATATTGTGCGGCGAATCCTCGACATCCCTGGCAATAATATTTAATTTATAGAGCTTGGCTGCCAGAAGCGAAGCAATACATGCGCTATTTTTTTCTTTTGCCGCAATCTGGGCGGCGCGCGTGGTGCTGGAGACTTCTAATATTTGCGCAGCAGGCAGATTTTTCTGCAGCCAAATATTACACTGGCCAAATACCTGAGGATTAGAATATATCCGCCTGATTTTATTTTTAGCACATTTTGCTAAAATATTGTGCGATATATCTAAAACCACTTGCGAACAGATCTGTAAATCCGAATCCACAAACATGTCCAAGGTATGCGTAACCGCTCCCTCGGTAGAATTTTCAATAGGGACTACTCCATAATCGGCATTATCGCGCTCTACCTCTAAGAAAACTTCAGGGATACTATTACAGGCAACATACTCTACCTGCGAACCAAATCTTTTTAATGCGGCCAGATGAGTAAAAGTTGCCTGCGGCCCCAGATAAGCTATTCTTAATACCTTATCTATGGATAAACTAGCAGACATAATCTCGCGGTAAATCGCCTCTAAGGCATTGGCGGTTAAAGGCCCCTGGCTGAGAGCAGCGGTTTTTCTTAAGACCTCTCTTTCTCTTTCCGGTGAATAAATGCTTTTGCCCTGGCGGCGTTTTATCTGGGCGATATCCAAAGTAATATTAGCGCGCATATTCAAAAGCTGAATTATTTTTTTGTCTAAGCTATCAATTTTCTTTCGTAACTTCTGCAACATCATCTGTCTTCTCCTTTTTCAAGTTAATGCCTCCTGAAAATTATCTATCTTAGGCAACTCCTCCAAAGATTTTAAACCAAAATACTCTAAAAATTGCCGGGTTGTCCCGTATACAAACGGCCGGCCGGGCGCTTTTTTCCTTCCGCAAATACGCACTAACCCTTTTTCTAAAAGATTTTGCATCAAGCCGTCGATATTAACATTCCTTATAGACCCTATCTCTAATTTTGTTAACGGCTGTTTATAAGCGATAATAGCTAAGGTCTCTAATGCTGGCTTAGAAAGCCTTTCGCTGCGGCGGTTTTTATAGAGTTTTTTCAAAAATACCGCCAAGGCAGGGGCAGTGATCATCTGGAATCCGCCGGCAATTTCAATGATGCGCATCCCCCGGTTAGCAGTTTCGTATTCGGCTTGTAATTCCTCCAGTTTTTTACGAATCCCAACCGTGTCAAGCCCCAAAACTTCCTTTATCCTTTCAAGGGCCAAAGGCCTTTCGCTGACAAAAAGCAATGCCTCTATCACGGTTTTAATATTATCTTCGGGCATAATTATTTATTGTGTATTCTCCTCTGTTTATAGACTTCATTCAGCAAATCTTCTGTTGTTTCTAGCTGCGGGCATCTTTCTAATGCTTTTTTTATCATTAAAGAGGCCTCTGATTTTTTATATTCTAACTGCGTTAATACCTCTAAAACCTCTTCTTCGATATCTTTAATTTTTTCTTTTGCCTCTTTTATCTTATGGTCCTGGATAAGGCCAAACTTTCCGACCTTATTCTGAAGTTTTGCTATGATTTCTTTAGCCCTTTGCTGGCCTATGCCGGGCAAGGATCTTAAGAACTCGGCATCTGCTTCATCTATTGCCTGGGCAATTAAAGATATGGGTTTATTTAATGCCTTTAAGGCTGCACGCGGGCCTATACCTGAAACAGTAATAAAGACTCCGAAGAATTCTTTTTCTATTTCATTCAAAAAACCAATCAACATCGGAGTGCTGCGCGAAGGCTCAACCTGAAAATAATGGTAGGTGATAAGGCTTATCGCGCCATCCACTCCTATATTTTTATCTATGCGCTGCATCACGCAGGCCGGAAGTAATACCTCATAACAAACACCACCCACGTCTATAATTAAATAATTTATGCCTTTCTCAATAATCTTTCCGTGAATGCGCGCTATCATATTTTGGCCCTGATAATGTAACTATGCGCTACAGCTAAAGCCAAGGCATCGGTAACATCGGTATATTTAGGGATAATTTTTAAATTTAATAAGCCCAAGATCATCCTCTGCACCTGAAGTTTGGAAGCCAGGCCATTACCGACTATCGCTTTCTTTACCCTTGTAGCCGCATATTCGGCTAAGGCTACCTTGTTTCTGGCGCAGGCCAAGCAGATGACGCCGCGTGCCTGGCCTAAGATATATGCGGTAGTAGGATGCCGGTAATGGGCGTATAATTTTTCCAGTACTACCACATCAGGCTTAGTATCAAATATCAGTTTTTCGGTTGCTTTATATATTTTATCCAGTCGTTCAGGCACAGGGTGAGATGCTGAAGTTTTAATTATTCCCGCTTCTAACAAGGCCAAGTTTTTTTTGCCAAAATCAATCACCCCGTATCCGGTAATTGTTAAAGCAGGGTCTATTCCCAATATTCTCATATTTTAAGAAGCAGATATCTGCTCCATTATTTCATCGGGTATATCAAAATTAGCGTAAACCTGCTGCACGTCATCGTGTTCCTCTAAGGCATCAATCAAACCTAGCAACTGCTTGGCATCCCCACCGGTTAATTTAATGGTTGAGGAAGGAATCATGGTTACTTCCGCATCAAGAAATTTTATTCCCTTATCCTGAATAGCCTGTTTTATTTTTTCAAAATCCTGGGCAGCGGTAAATATTTCGTAATTTTTTTCATCTGATTTAAAATCTTCTGCCCCCGCATCCAGGGCAATAGACATCAGTTCGTCTTCTTTAATTTGAGCCTTATCTACCAGCAGGTAACCTTTTTTACTAAACATCCAGCTCACTGAACCTGCCCCGGCCATATTGCCGCCTCTTTTCGACATTATATTGCGCAGTTCTGCCGTAGTGCGGTTCTTGTTATCGGTTAATGCTTCGATCATAACCGCAACACCACCGGGTCCATATGCCTCATACATAACAGTCTCATAAACTATACCGGGAAGTTCTCCTGTACCGCGTTTTATCGCCATTTTAACATTATCCGAAGGCATGTTGATTTCTTTAGCCCGCGATATAGCAGTGCGCAATTTGATATTTGTATCGGGATTACCGCCGCCTTCGCGCGCAAGTACTGTAATCTCTTTGATTATTTTAGTGTAGGCCGCCCCTTTTTTAGCATCTGCTGCGTTTTTCCTTGACTTATTTGTTTTCCATTTTGAATGGCCAGACATATTGTTACCCTCCTAGAAAAATAAGTATATGTTACTTAATGTTTCAAAAAGTTAGTTAAAGTTACACGAAGTTGCTTTTGTAACCTTGCGCAACATTATGAAACCTTACGTAACGTTGTGTAACTTTTATAACCGGGCAGATGAAGATAAGCCGGGTTCTGTTTTGATACGATTATCCGCATCTGTTAGTGGCCATTTCTCTAAGACCTGATGTTACCATCAAGGCTCTAGCAGCTTACCCTCCCGCCTTTCCTCATAAAAATCTATGAGGATTGTCAGGCGGATTACCTTTATTCCTGCTTATCCAGCAGGAAAGGCGGGACTATTCTGCCTTGCTCCGCGTAGAGATTGCCGCGTTTCACCTTCTTAGAAATGGGGTCAGAATTATTTATTCATTCTATTTAATGGGGCAATAAATAATTCTGACCCCATTTCTAATACTCGTCTCTGTGGCTCTGATCCGTCCGCCAACGATCTGTGGCGGAGATGGGCATTACCCATTACGCTATATCCTCTGGAGCCCGGACTTTCCTCCCCCGCCGTTTTGCTTCGTAAAACGAAGCAGCGGGGGCAACCACCTCCCCACCTGCCCAAGTGTCAAAGAACTTTATTCTTTTAGCTGTTGTTTGATTGCCTGTGTTGCTAATTTATCCGCACCGCGATTTTCCTCTCGCGGGATATTGCTAAAACTTACTTCTTTAAATGCCGATATAAGATGCAAAGCTTGATTATATAAGCCTATAATGTTAGGGTTTTTCACTTTATAAATCCTCTTAATCTGACGGTAAAGCAG
>MHGH01000012.1:96575-104282 GCA_001805465.1 Omnitrophica WOR_2 bacterium RBG_13_41_10
CGGTATTCACTTTCAGGGTTTGCGCCTTAAGTATCAGCGCCTCTTCTAAGCCATAAATTAAGGCAGTGTACTCCGCAACATTATTAGTGGCATTACCGATATAGCTAGATATATTCTTAATCGTCTCGCCATTGTTGCAGATAACCACCCCTATGCCGCTGGGGCCGGGATTCCCTTTAGATGCACCGTCGATATAAATCTCAATTTCCTTCATCCCGTTAGAAAATTAATGCATCCCGTTAAATTTTTTCTAACGGGATTCATCTTCTGGTATATATAATATCCTGTTACATACCTCGCAGGTAATTAGGCGTTCGTACATTTTAATCAGGTTAATCACCTGCGGCGGCACAAACATATTGCACCCTTTACAGGAATTATCCTTTACTGAAACTATAGCCAGCCCGTCGCGGTTAAGCAATATCCTTTCGTATTGAGAAAAAATTTTACGGTCGATATTGGGCGCAAGTTGTTTTCTCTGAGCATCCAATTGGGCTAAGCGGTCATCTATTTCTTTAGCCCTATTTTCAATAACCTTCTTTTTTTCGTTAAACTGCTTCTCCTCTATCTGTAAATTCTCTTTTTCGGCGTCCATATTCTTTTTGGCCTTATCCTGGGCTTCCAATAACTCTAATATTTTGTCTTCTATTACCGAGGCGTCTGCCTTGGCATCACCTATCTCTTTAAGCATTGCCGCATACTCTTTATTGGTCTTCAATTGAAACAACTGATTCTGCAATTTTTTCATGCCTTCTTCTTTTGTGGCAAGCTCTAGCTCATTCTCTTTTCTTTGTTTTTGTAGGTCCAGGGAGCCTTTCTCTAGAGCTGCCAAATGCTGCTTTTTATCTTCAAATGAAGTTTCCAACGCTTTAATCTGTTCAGGATGGGAATTCTTTTCGCGCTGTAATGCATAAATCTCGCTATCTATGGTTTGTAGTTGCATCAGGCTGATTATCTGTGCCTTTAAGTCAATATTTGCCAATCGGCGCTTCCTTCCTTAAAAAATGCAACTATATGGGCATTAGAGGATTTGAACCTCTGACCTCGTGCATGTGAGGCACGCGCTCTAACCAGGCTAAGCTAAATGCCCGCATAAATTTTCAAACCTGGGCCCAGAAGGATTCGGACCTCCGACCAAGTGATTATGAGTCACCTGCTCTACCACTGAGCTATGGGCCCTAAATGTTAACTAACTCTTTATGCTCTAATGCGTTAGAAAAATCGTTTTTAGCTTCAAATGCTTCGACGATATTCGATACAGCATCTGTACAGCAGTCGCTAGCGTTGATTTTAAATAAATCACATGCTTTTGGCTGCTCATCGCGTATTAAATAAGTGTGCGTATAACGCTCTGTCATTTTTGTTGTCGAGTGCCCTAAAATATTCGCTAACGTTATTAAGTCTTTATATGTAGCATACCAGTAGCTCGCGAAAATGTGTCTTAAATCGTGCCAGCGAAAATCCGTAATGTTAGATTCTTTTAAAGCCCACTCAAAGTCGTCTCTAATATAAGAAAAAGTATAGGGCTCATTCGCTCTTTTTTCAAATAGATAATTTTCTGCCTTTTCGCGCAGATGCAATAATATCGCTAAACCGCCTTTGTCAATTCGCTCGAAAGCTATGCGTCGTGCTTTGCCGGTCTTGCTATTCTCTTTGCGTACATAAATCTCTCTGTTTCTCAAATCGATGTCTTCTTTTTGCAGATTAAACTGCTCGCTCTGCCGCAAACCTGTTGAAAGAGCAACCATGACGGGAAGTCGAAGCCTTTCAGAGCAGTTTTTCAATAAATCTCTTATCTCTTTTTTTGTAAGTATCTTCTGTCTAGGCTCTTCTGGAAAAAGCAGCTTTTTCTTTTTTGAAAGCGGGTTATGCAAACTGTTATCATACCATTCAATAGCTTTGTTGTAAATAGTTTTTAGACAGACAAGATTCCTGTTAACTGTGCACCCTTCGACTTCTTTGACGCGATTCGCCTTAAAGGTATCGACGTCTAGCGAAGTTATCTCGTCAAGATAGTTGTTGCCAAGAAGCCTTTTAAGCGCTTTAACAGAGCTTACGTCGTTTTTATAAGACTTTTTCAGCACCTTACTGTACTTCTCTAAAAATTGATCTGCAATATCAAAAAATCTGATCTTGATTTTATTTTTTCTCTTCTCGAAGATTTCGCCTGTCCTTATGTCTACTTTTTTCTGCGCGAGGGCGTCTTCTGCGAGACTCTTCGCCTTCGGCGCGTCAGCATCAATAACTCTCTCTGTGTAGCATTTCCCGTTGAGCCGATAGCCGATAAAATACGCCGAGACTTTTCTACCCTTTTTTTTGCTTTGAATTGTGCGTTTGAAAAGCCAGCTCATTTTCATCTCCTCTCTTTTGTCGACGCTTCGATTAAAAACGACTTCATGTATCTATCTAAATATAACTTGTCAAAACGCACGCTGCGCTTATCGCGCTTCGCGTTCTCTTTTTTTTCACCTTGTTTTATATAGCTGATTTTACCTTCTCGTAGCCAATGATATAAAGTCGTGGGTTTAAAACTCAAATATTCTGCCGCTTCTTTCACTGTCAAATAGCGCTTCTCCGTAGACACCGTATCTAACTCCCTGCCAAAAATTAGGCAAAGTTAGATTTTTGATGTCTACATGAAAAGGCTCTACAGCTACCGCTGCGGCGTTTTTCGGTTTAACATTCAGAGCTCTTGAAATCATCTCTACTCTCTTTTTTAATTTTTATAGTGTTTTTTGTAATGCCGTTTAAAGTCTGATCGAAAACAGAGAATCGGGCTAAGCCCTCTAATTCTAAAAATTCGAGCTTCTGCGCCTTCATCTTTTCGTTCAAAGTCTTCTCAAGCTCAAGTCGTTTCTTAAAGAGCTTTGACTTTTTAATTTCGAGCTCTCTGAGCTGCTGGCGCATAGACAGCAGCTCTTTGCAGAGAGTGACTAGTTCTGAATTCATAGCTTATATTTCGCTTTTTTCTAAAAATTTATTTAGTTGCTCCTCGATATCTCTACGCTCTTCGTCTTGGACAAACACATCTTTAGAGCCCTTGCCTTCTACAATATAATCAACCCGGTCAAGCTTAGCGTTTACGATTTTATTTTCTGCCGCGTTAAACAAAATGACAACCTTAGCTTTATAGCCATAGTTCCAGTCCATTTTTTAACCTCCTTTAATTAATGTTATTAATTTTTTCTTTTGTTTATGTATCATCTTTACACCGCCGCCGCTTCAAGCTTCAAAGATTCGCGAGCTGAAGCTATCGCCTTTTGAGCCGAGAGTAGAATGTCGAGCATCGAAGCTCTCTGCTCTTCTGTCGCCAGCGCAGACAGATCGCATTTTTTGAATCTATCGGGCAGCTCGTTTAATTCAACAGCAAGACAATACAGCTCAGCGGGCAGATTTCTGAACAGCTTTTTTAGATCGCAATCAAAAAGAGTGTCTTGCGCAAAGTCTCGCTTGATTTGCGATCCCCGTCGCTTAGGATGCTGCGCTTTTATTTCTTCGCCGTTTATTTTCGAATAGGCTGCGTTTATCGTAGTCTTGCCCTCGCGCAGATTATTCTTCGTCTTTTCGCTCGCTCTTTCGATGATCTTCAGCGCGCGATAAAGCGTATCGCGCGAAACGCCCGCTTTAATAGCCAATTCGCTCTTCGTCATGTCTGAATTAATACATTGCAGCTCAGCGAGCTGCAAAAGCATTTCGACGCGCTTGAAATGCGTCAGGTTGCGTCTGCCGAGCTGATTGCTGTACATCCACGCTTTCGCGGCGTTTCGGTCTGAAAGACTAATTTCAACCGTCTTAAATTCGATATTGTTTTCTCTGCAAATCTTATATCTGTGATGCCCGTCAAGAAGAATGCCGCGCCACAGTACGAGGGGATCGCGGCAAAAGCCGTCTTTAAGAATGTTCTCTTTCAGCTTCCCGCATTCTTCTTTCGTAAGCGGTATTATCAGTTTATTGAATTCGGGATCGAGAATTATCTCTCGCATCTTTAGACTAGCGCCTCTTGCTCTTGCTTCAGAGCTTCGAGCGCCTTGTTGTTGACGCGCTTCATGTCTGTATTGACGTAAGTAGCGGCGATGCTCAGCGTTTTCCAGCCAAAGAAGTCTTTCAGCTCGAAGGCATTCATACTAGGCGCTAACGCAGTCGCGCGGTGATGTCTGAGCTTGTGCGGCGATTCTTCTGCAATATTACAGCTCTTCTCGCAGCGCAAGAGCCGCCTGCGCACTTTGTGGCGCAGTTTAGATATGTTGCGATACAGCCGCGCTTCTTTAGATTCATCGTCTTGCTTGTCGTCAGTCAAAAATAGATAGTCTTTGACGTCCGCCGATTTCAAATAAGCTGCATAACTCTCTTTCGCGTGCGGCGTCAGCGGATGCACGCGATAGCGCTTCGTCTTAGTCATAAAGAAACTAACACCGTTTTCAGTGAAGTCTTTCTTTCGAAGCGCGAGCACTTCTGCAATGCGCGCGCCGTAATCAGAGAGCAGATCAAATATAAGCAAAGATTGACAGTCGTTATTCTTAATAAAGTAGGCGCGCATCTTCGCGAGCTTCTTTGAATCAAGGGCGCTTTTTACCGGCTCATTGACGGGCGTATCGCGCTCAAGAATGTTAATATAGGTAAAGAGCTCGGCAAGCTGCTTATACTCAAAATAAGCTCTCAACGCGCTGAGCCGCACGTTTACAGTGTTAATACTTTGCTTATGCAGATTTTTTAAATATCGCTGGACGTCCTCTTTGTTAGGCGGGTTGTTCTTGGCAGATTTTAGAAACTGATCTACGCTCTGAAGGTAGGTCTGAATCGTGTTCTCGGATTTTTTCTTCTCTATCCGCAGAGATTCTTCAAAAGAATACATCGTATCTTTCATTGCATTTCTCCTTTCATTTCTCTGTTTTCTGATTTTATAAAACTTTACTTCTTGCTTATTTTCTGCATCTTCTTTACAACGTCCGGATGCGGGTACGCTTCGTGCCTCAAGAATCTATAAATCTCTCTGATATCAAGAAGCAGCATGTCAGCAAGATTCTGCTTTGAAAAGCTAAGCCCGCTTTTCTTTAAGCGCTTAAAAAACTCGTCGACGATAGCGAAGTCTGTTCTCTTAATCTTCATAATAAAAGTATACTGCAAATTTGATAAATGTCAAGGTAATTTTAGGCTTTTTTATGAAATATCCCTCGATAAAAGTCAAAATGCGGGGTAAATGTCATATACTTATTGGTAAAAAAAGCCGTAACTCTATGCGCTGTATTATTTTGAATTTATATGTTTTGTTCAATAACTATAATCGACAGAGATTTAAAAAATAGCCCCTAACAGCCTCTAGGCTCGACGATCTTGAGCAAAAGCATACAGATATATGCTTAAATTGATTCTGCGCTTATTTTCTTTACGTTGACCGCCGCTTCGCCTTTATCAGATTGAGTTATCTCGAATTCGACTGCATCGCCGTCATTCAGGCTCTTATAGCCGTCGCCTGCGATCGCGCTGTAATGCACAAAAATGTCTTTTTCATCTTCAGTTGTTATGAAACCATAGCCTTTTGCGTTGCTGAACCACTTAACTTTACCTTTCATTTTGTTTCAATTCCTCCTGTTTACAACCTCGTTCAGAATCTGAACGAGGTTCTTGCTGCTGATTTTTCAACTGCGCGAGCTGCGCTTCGAGCTTCGAGACGTCGCGATTCAGCCGCAAAATAAAACTCAGATGATATGAGTAATGAATCAAAGCGGCAGAGTACTTGTTGCGCATGATCGCTTTGCGTTCGCCGAAGGATTTTAAGATGTCGATTTCGTAAGCTTCGTACGCCGCTTTAAGAAGAGGCTCTAGCGCTTTCGCTTTGCGGCGCAAACGGCGCAGATCGCGCAGCCGCAATACTAATTTGTTTAATTGTTTTTTATCCATATTAATTATTCTTTGCGTGCTCAACGGCTTCGCCTTGTTCCCGTTGCTGCAAATTTGCAGTAACGAGCGGTAACTTATCGCCACCGCCTAAGCTCATGCGCCGCCCGTAACTTTAGCTGCTAACTTCATGGCTTTACCTTGTTCAGCAATCACTTGGTGCAAATTTGCACTAAGTGATTTTTTCTTTCCCGGCGCTGTGCCAGCTGTTCTAGAGTTAACGCAACTGGCACGACTTGAAATCTATCGTCTTTCGTATCAAGATACAAAAACTCCGACACCCTATCCTGCACGTCTTGAATCATGCGCTTTCCGCTTGGATCGTGATCTCCTAAATATAAGATTCTGCATTTCTTGCCTTCTTTTATTTTTTGCGACATTCGCTGGCTGATGTTATACATGAAAGACGTGCCCGTCCAGCCCTTCATATAGCAGATAGTCAGATGATACTTCTGTCCTATCGGCTTGATTATCGGCTCAAGAGCTAATTTCTCGCAGCAGATTTCTAAATAATAGTCTTGATCTGACCATCTCGGTAACCTGTAAGAATTCATCGCTGAGTTTAAAATGTCTTGCACAGAGTTCCATTCAGAACACTCTTCTGCGCTTCTGCTTTCGTCAGAGATAGCGTCCCAGTCGATAATTCCAGCGTATCTTAACTTCTTAATATAATCGCTCAACTTTGTATCATGCTCGCTAGAGTTGGGCATCAAGCCTTTAGAGACTAATTGATACTTGATTGCGCGAACGCCTAACGGGATGTTCTGCTTATAAAAATACTCGTCGATGATGTCTTCTATCTCTTTTAACCATTCGGCTTTACTCTTTCGCCATTTGACTTTCTCGCCAAGATGATTAGTGTATTCGAATCTAGTGTAGCCCTGCGCTTCCCAACTTCTATATTTTATCTTCGCCATTTCTGCTTTCTCTCCTTCTATAATACGTGCGTTCTTTGGAGCATCTTTAACTAATATAGCACGTTCTTTCGTGCTTTTTGCTTCTTTGATATCGCGTTTAGCTTCGCGAAGAGTGATTTTGCCCGCTAATGCTTCCTTAAAAGCTTCTGGGTCTTGTTCTCTGATCTTCTTTGCTTCATAGCCGTAGCGTTCTTTTCCACCCGTAACTTTAACTGCTAACTTCATGGCTTTACCTTGTTCAGATTGCAAACCTTGGTGCAAATTTGCACTAAGGTTTTTCTTATTGCCACGCCCACCAGAACCATCTAAACCTTTACCTTCTCGCTGTCTCTTCTTGGCTTCTTCTGAAAACTTCTCTGCGACAATCGCCGTAATGCAGCCTATTTGTGTTACACTTAAATGTCTTCGCTTTATATTCAAAGACACGACATGCGACAGCGGATTGTTACCTTTAAGGTAGTCAGCTTTTTGACTACCTTTTTTACCGCGACCTCGATCTTCTAACACTGGTGACACTTTCGTCACAAGTGATTTCTTGTTGCAAAGTCGTCAAGTTGCATTTTTTGCAACTTGCCACCTGTGTATTGATTACCCCTATCGCCGCCCTGCTTCGTTTCAGGGTGCAGTTGCACTTTCGATTCATTTTCGATTTCTAAAATATCTGTCCGCGTAAGCGTAAAGAAGCGCTCTCTGTATTTTATAAAAAAATATAAAGTACAGCGCGAGAAGCTCGAGCTTCTGAAGCAGAGTCGTCGGCTTCAGAATTCTGACACAAAACAGATAAGCTTCTGCGGGCAAAAGATAAAGAGGCAGCGCGACAATCATTATCAAATATCTACGCATTATTTTTTTCCTTACGCATGAAGCTTCAATACGAGCGCCGTAGATATTATCG
>MHGH01000013.1:0-2504 GCA_001805465.1 Omnitrophica WOR_2 bacterium RBG_13_41_10
CGGAATAAATCCGCCGTATTTTTTCATATTTTCCGATAGATCCAAGGGATTAAAAACAATAGCGGTATAAAAATAGCAGAAGAAAATAATAAGCACTGCATAAAGAACGGTATATAAAAGGTGGCCGCGTAATAAACCTTGGGCTAATCTTTGAAAAGCCGGATTCGGTATGAAGCTGGCTAAGGTTGCGGGAAAAAGAATTATAGATTGGGCAAAAATAATCGCGATAACTCCAGAGGTATCTACTTTTAATGGTATGTAGGTGCTTTGGCCGCCGTAAATCTTTCTTCCTACGATCCGGCGTGCATATTGCACCGGGATTTTTCTCACCCCCTGAGTTATCATGACTACTGAAAAAACTACCCCTACCAATAATCCTGCCATAACCAACAAAGTAACCGGTTGAATCTGCCGCATTTTGCTGGCAAAAGGGGAAACCAAAAGAAATAACTGGTGCAAAGCAGAAGGAATTCTGGAAATAATACCGGCGGTGATAACCAAAGAGATGCCGTTACCTATGCCTCTCTCCTGTATTTGCTCTCCCAGCCACATAATAAAAATAGTCCCGGTAGTCAGGGTAAGCACAGTAAGCAGCCTAAAACCCCATCCGGGAAACATCACTATCTTTAGGCCTTCAAAACGGGCAGGGTTTTCCAGCCAAAGAGCAATAAAAAATGATTGCACCAAGGCCAATACTATTGTGCCATAACGGGTATATTGATTTATTTTTTCGTAACCAGCCTTGCCTTCTTTGGATAATTTTTCTAAGGCAGGGATGACCGCGGTCAAAAGCTGTAAGATAATGGAAGACGATATGTAAGGCATAATCCCCAGGGCAAAAATAGTCAGTTTTTCCATGGCGCCACCGGAAAACATATTGATTATGCCGAATAATGCGCCGCCTTGAGTTTTAGCTATGCGCGCGAAAAATTCACTGAGGGCAGTGGCGTCTATGCCGGGGGTAGGTATAAAGCAGCCCATGCGGTATATAGCAATAAGAGCGCAGGTAATAATCAGGCGTCTTTTTAAATCGGGTATCTTAAATGAGTTGGTTAAAGCGCTAAGCATTGATTATTTCTGTTTTTCCGCCGGCATTTTTGATTTTTTCACCGGCCGCCTTGGAAAAGGCATGGGCCTGGATAGTCACTGCAGACTTAAGTTCTCCTTTGCCCAATATTTTTACCAATTTATTTT
Organism: Omnitrophica WOR_2 bacterium RBG_13_41_10; assembly: GCA_001805465.1. Taxonomy (GTDB): domain Bacteria; phylum Omnitrophota; class Gorgyraeia; order Gygaellales; family Profunditerraquicolaceae; genus RBG-13-41-10. The sequence continues at coordinate 1,195 of MHGH01000013.1, forward strand.
GATTCTTAATGAGACCCTTCTTTTTTAATAACTCCAGGCTAATTACCGATTCTTTTATTTTGGCAAGACCGGTCAAATTTACTATTTGGTATTCGGTTTTAAATTTACTGGTGAAACCCCGCTTGGGGATCCTGCGGATTAAGGGCATCTGGCCACCTTCAAAACCGACATAGGTAACCCTACCCGCACGGGAAGTCTGTCCTTTGCTGCCTCGGGTAGAAGTTTTACCGTGGCCGCTGCTTGGGCCTCTTCCTATAATTTTCCTTCTTTTATGGCTGCCTAAAGGAGCCTTTAGATTATGCAGGCCGGTAAAATACGCTGCTACTTCTTTAATTGGGGCTTTAGTTTTAACAGGTAATTTTCTGGGACTGACAGCTTTTTTAGCTATAGTTTTCTTAATTATTTTCTTTTGCATTTTCTGTTACCTTAAGGTTAGTTAAACCGTCTAATGTCGCTTTGATAACATTGAACGGATTATTGGATCTTAAACACTTAGTTAGTATATCTTTTATTCCCGCGGCTTCACATACCGCCCTCACCGGGCCGGCTGCGATGATGCCAGTTCCTTCTGAGGCGGGCTTTAAGAGCACTTTGGCTGCTCCGAATTTCCCTATTATTTCATGGGCGATAGTAGAACCTTCCCTAGAAATAGGAATTAATTCCCTTTTTGCTTTGCTCAAGGCCTTACGGATAGCACTGGCGACTTCATTGGCTTTGCCTAAAGCAAAACCCACGTGGCCGCGGGTATCCCCTACAACCACTAAAGCCCTAAAGGCCAATTTCTTACCGCCTTTGGTAACTTTTGTTACTCGGTTAATGGCGATAACCTTTTCAATTAATTCCCTGGGCTGTTCAATTTTTAATTCGCGCATTTTAGTTATCCTTATCTAAAATTCTACACCGGCCTTACGCAAGCCATCAGCGAATGCCTTGATTCTACCGTGGTATAAATAGCCTGCGCGGTCAAAAATAATTTTATTAATCCCTTTCTCTTTAAGCTGCTGGGCAAAAACTTGGGCAAATAATTCCGCAGCCTTTACGTTTTGGGTATTAGTGATTTTTTGTTTTACGCTCTTATTCTGCATGGATAGCGAAAAAAGAATTTTATTTTCCGTATCATCTATGGCCTGAGCGCTCAAGGTTCTTATGCTGCGATGGATTATGAGCCTCGGCCTTTCGTTGCTGCCTGACATATTAAGGCGGATGCTCCTGTGGCGTTTTAACCTTAAAAGTTCTTTTTTATTTTTCATATTATTTTGCGCCTGTTGCCGCCTGGGCCTTTCCTACTTTTTTCTTGACATACTCGCCCT
>MHGH01000013.1:2532-7601 GCA_001805465.1 Omnitrophica WOR_2 bacterium RBG_13_41_10
CTCAGGAGGCAATATTGCCCGTATTTCTGCTGCAATCTCTCCGACTCTCTCTTTATCTATACCGCTGATTACGATTTGATTTTGTTTGGGGGCTTCTATTTTTATGCCTTCGGGAATAGCAAAGTTTACCGGGTGGGTAAACCTTAGCTGCATATTTAATTTATTGCCCTCTACCTGTGCGCGGTACCCCACACCGATAATCTCCAGTTCTTTTGTGTATCCTTCGTTTACCCCCTTTATCATATTGACAATTAAAGCCCGAAATAAGCCATGCAAAGATTTATCTATTTTTGTATCAGAGGCCCTTTGTACGAATAAATGATTATCTTTTATTTCTAATTTAATCCTATCGGATAACCGGCGGTTAAGAGCGCCTTTTGGCCCTGTCACGTAAACCGTTCCATCCTTCTCTTCTACCTTGACATTACCGGGTATTGCCACAACTTTTTTACCTATGCGCGACATATTGACCTCTAAATTACCAGACGTAACCTATGATTTCACCGCCTAATTTTTCTTCTTTGGCCTGGACTCCCGAAATTATCCCTTTAGGGGTGGATATAATAACTAACCCCCGGCCCCTTAAAACTGAAGGGATCTTGGTGTGCTTCACATAAATACGCAAGCCCGGAGTAGATATGCGTTTTAAATTACGAATCGCGGATTTCCCGCCCTGCATATATTTCAAATAGACCCTGACTATCCCCTGTTTTTTATCTTCTATTAATTTAAGGTTCTCTATATAGTTCTCTTTTTTTAATATCTCTATAATTGCTTTTACCGGACGGGATGACGGAACATCTACGGTATCTTTTTTGGCCATTACGGCGTTGCGTATCATTGTAAACACATCCGACATTAAATCATTTCTTGACATTTTTTCTCCTAAAAAATTACCAGCTTGCTTTTTTCACTCCCGGAATTAACCCCTGCCAGGACAGTTCCCTAAAGCATATTCGGCAAAGCTCAAACCTTTTTAAATATCCTCCGGACCTGCCGCAAATGGCGCAGCGGTTATATTTACGGCTTGAAAACTTTGGGGCCCTTTTCCATCTGGCAATCTGTGACTTCTTAGCCATTTTTTCCTTTTCTTATAGCCTATTTAAAGGGCATACCGAATAATTTCAATAATTCCTGGGCATGCTCTTTGGATTTTGCGTTTTTAATTACAAGAGTGATATCCATTCCCTGAACGCGGGATATTCTATCATATTCTATCTCGGGAAATATCATCTGGTCGTTTAGGCCTAGACTGTAATTGCCGGCTTGATCAAAAGAATCGCAAGATACGCCCCTAAAATCGCGCACGCGCGGTAAGGCCACATTAACCAGCCTGTCAAGAAATTCATACATAATCTTACGCCTTAAAGTTACTTTGCAGCCGATAGGTAACCCTTTTCTGATTTTAAAATTTGCGATAGCTTTTTTTGCCCTTCTCATAACAGGTTTTTGGCCGGTAATGGCGGCTAATTCTTCCATGCACTTTTCTAAAATCTTGATATCGGTGATGGCTTCCCCGGCTCCGATATTGACTACGATTTTTTCCAAGCGGGGAACGGCAAATTTATTTTTTATGGAAAATTTTTGCTGCATTTGTGGAATAATTTCAGTCCTGTATTTTTCTAATAACCTTGGGCTCATGGCTAAATAACCTCGTTACATTTTTTGCAGAACCTGACTTTTTCTTTATCTTTACCGATTCTAAAACCTACCCGTGCGGGGCTAGAACAATGCTTGCATACTAAAGAAAGATTAGAAATACTGATAGAGGTTTCAATGGATACAACGCCGCCTTGTTGGTCATTTTGAGTTTTACGTTTGTGCTTTTTTACTAAATTTATCCCTTCAACGATAGCCCGGTTCTTCTTGGTTAAGATTTTTAAGACTTTTCCTTTTTTACCGCGGTCATCCCCGCTAATTACCTGGACTGAGTCGCCTCTTCTTACTTTAAACATCTTAAATTACCTCTGGCGCTAAGGATATAATTTTAGTGAAATTTTTATCCCTGAGTTCCCTGGCTACCGGGCCGAAAACCCTGGTGCCGCGCGGGTTTAGCTGGACATCTATAAAGACTATGGCGTTGCGGTCAAACCTTAAGACCGAACCGTCAGCTCGTCTGATCGGCTCTTTGGTCCTGACAATAACAGCCTTGCCGACTTCTCCTTTTTTTACGATAGCTCCGGCGGAAGATTCCTTCACATTGACATTAATGATATCCCCGATTTTTGCGCATGCGCTGTTTTTTTTGCCTAAAACACCAATAAAGCTAGCGCGTTTTGCGCCGGTATTATCTGCCACGTCTAAAATACTCCTGAGCTGAATCATATTGGTTCATCCTTTAATTCAATAGCGGCAGCACCGGCTTTTTTAATGATTTCAGTTAATCTAAAATGCTTATCTTTAGACAAAGGCCGGGTTTCTTCTATACGCACAAGGTCGCCGATCTTGGCGATATTTTTTTCATCATGCACTTTAAATTTGATATTTTTCTTGACTATTCGGCCGTATTTAGGGTGTTTTTTTAACTGCGTCACATGCACAACGATGGTTTTGTGCATCTTATCGCTTATGACGTTTCCCGTAAATTCCTTATTTTTGCCCATGATTAGCAGTTTTCCTTTCTTTAAAAATAGTCTCTATACGGTCGATGTCTCTTTTTAGCAAACCAAACATATGCGGTTTTTCTACCCTTGAGCCATAACGCTGATTATTCAGCTTAAATAATTCTTCTTTCAGGCTTTTTATTTTATTCAATAACTCTTCGTCGGAAAGATTCCTTAATTCTGTGGTTTTCATTTTATTTATGGGCCCTAGTGATAAACTTAGTGCGCAAGGGCATTTTATAAGCCGCCATTCTAAAACACTGGCGGGCATATTCTTCGGGTACGCCGCCCAGCTCAAAAAGTATGCGCCCGCGTTTTACCACGCAGACCCAGTGGTCTAAGTCCCCTTTGCCTTTACCCATACGCACTTCAGCAGGTTTCTTAGTTATGGATTTATCGGGAAAAATCCTAATCCACATCCTGCCGCCCTTGTGCAATTGGCGGGCTAAAACAACCCGCACAGCCTCGATTTGGTTATTTTTAATCCAGCCGTTTTCTAGCACTTTTAGCCCGAACTCACCAAAGGTTAAATTACAGCCGCGCGTAGCTATTCCGCGCCTGTTCCCACGCTGTAATTTACGATATTTTACTCTTTTTGGCATTAAAAGCATTTCGTTTCCTCATGCTGTAAGTTTATCAACCGCAGGTGCCTGGGTGTTAACGTTACCTTTTTTAACTAAGACATCACCTTTGTATATCCATACTTTTATTCCGATATATCCATAAGTAGTTAAGCTAGCGGTGAAGCCGTAATCTATATCAGCGCGTAATGTAGAAAGGGGAATTTTCCCTTGCTTAAAGGTTTCCTGCCGCGCCATTTCAGCACCCCCTAAGCGCCCGGAACAGACAACCTTTATTCCTTTGGCTCCCATATTCATAGTTTGCTCAATAGCGCGTTTTATTGCCCTGCGAAAAGCTACTCTTTTTTCTAATTGCAATGCTACATTTTCGGAAACTAGCTGGGCATCCAGCATGGATTCTTTTATTTCCTCTATATCAATAAGCACTTCTTTTTTGACCATATTATTTAATTCGTTGCGTAGGCTTTCTATATCGGCGCCGTGGCGGCCGATAATTATACCGGGACGGGCAGTAAAAATCCGGATCCTCACTTTTTCAGCCAGCCTTTCTATGATCACCTTAGAAATCGCCGCATGCTTAAACTTATTCTTAATAAACTGCCGTATTGTATAGTCTTCTTTGATAAAGCGCGAAAATTCCCTGGGCTTAGCAAACCACCTGCTATGCCAGTTTTTAATGTAGCCGATTCTTAAAACAAAAGGACTAACTTTTTGCCCCATCTTATTTTATTAAGTCTAGCTCTATTTTTATATGCGATGTTCTTTTTTTAATTGGTGCGGCCCTGCCGAATGCAGCTGCCTTAAATCTTTTCCAGGACGGGCCATTATCGCAGATTATCCGGGAAATATAGAGTTTTTCCGGGCCAAAACCCTTGACCTTGGCATTAGCCTCGGCCTGTTTTAATATTTTTATTAAAAACTCTTTCGGCCGCATCCGTAAAGAACCAAGCACTGCCTTAGCATATACGACATCCTTATTGCGGATTAAATCCATAACCCGCCTTACTTTTTTCGGTGAAATCCTTAAAAATTTTGTCTCTGCCTTGGCAATCATCTTATGTCTTTTCCGCGGCCTTCTTGGCCTTTACCCCGCCGTGTTTTCTGAATATGCGCGTAGGAGCAAACTCTCCTAATTTATGCCCCACCATATTTTCCGTGATAAAAACCGGGACGTGTTTTTTTCCGTCATAAACCGCAAATGTCAGGCCTACGAAATCCGGAATAACCGTCGAGCGCCGGGACCATGTTTTTATCGCCTGGCGGATATTGGAATGGCGTAGTTTCTGTACTTTCTCTAATAATGATTGATCGACAAACGGGCCTTTTTTTAGGGAACGCGCCATTTTTATTTCCTTCGTTTTATAATAAACTTATTGGAATACCTGAGTTGTTTTCTGGTTTTAAACCCTTTAGTAGGTTGCCCCCAAGGGGAAACCGGATGAGGATTACCTTGCCCGGATTTTCCTTCACCGCCGCCGTGCGGGTGATCTACGGGATTCATCGCCGCACCTCTTACTGTGGGTCTTATCCCTAACCAACGCGACCTACCGGCCTTGCCGATAGTAATTGCTCCATGTTCGATATTGCCTACCTGTCCGATAGTAGCATGGCACTCCAAACTGATTAAACGCACCTCCCCGGAAGGTAATCTCACATGCGCAGAATTCCCTTCTTTGGCCATAATCTGCGCTGAAGTGCCGGCAGATCTAACGATCTGTCCGCCTCTACCTTTGCTTAATTCTATATTATGGATCATGGTGCCTGCTGGTATATTCCTTAAGGGCATAAAATTACCCGCTTTTATTTCTGTATCTTTTTGGTTTGATGAGATAACCTCATCCCCAACCTTCATTCCTACTGTTGCCAAAATATACCTTTTTTTCTT
>MHGH01000013.1:7627-10174 GCA_001805465.1 Omnitrophica WOR_2 bacterium RBG_13_41_10
GGGCTGAGCGATTGGGGTCATATTCAATGGCAATTATTTTACCGCTAACATCAAACAAATCCCGCTTAAAATCAATAATACGCAGTAATCTTTTGTGGCCCCCTCCTTGATGACGCGTAGTTATCCGGCCGTAGCAGTTTCTTCCGCCGGTCCTCTTTAAAGGAAGAACTAATGATTTCTCCGGTTCTGTTTTAGTAATATCGGAAAAATCGCTGCCGGTCATAAAGCGCCTGGAGGCGGTTGTAGGATTATATTTTTTTATAGCCATATTTAAGCAACCTCTATTTTTTGCCCTTCCCTAAGGGTGACAATCGCTTTTTTTAAATCAGGGGTTCTTCCGGCTTGATGCCTTACCCTTTTTATCTTGCCGCTGGATATATTTATATTTACGTCTTTGACCTTTACTTTATAAATTTCTTCCACCGCCTGCTTTATCTGAATTTTATTTGCGTATTTAGCTACCAGAAAAAGATATTTATTCTGCGGTTCATAGGAAACCGTAGACTTTTCTGTCCTAAGCAGAGATTTAATTATATCAAACGATGAAACCATTATTTTTTCAGCCTCTTGGTTAATTCGCCTAATGCCTCTTTAGTAATAATCAATTTCTTGGAATCTAAGACTTCGTAGGCATGGGTGTCTTTAGCTAAATTAAAATTCAGGAAATTTATATTCCTTAAAGCTATTTTTTGCGCTTTTTCATCCTCCTCCAATAACAAAAGGATATTTTTGACGGTATTTAATTTTAAGTTCCTTATCACCTTAACCGCTTCCTTAGTTTTGAGCTCGGCAAGCTTAAAGTTTTCTAGTATAATCATATTATTTTCGTTAACCTTGGCGCAAAGAGCGGATTTTAAAGCTAGCTTCTTGATATTATCGGGTATGCTGTAAGAAAAATCCCTAGGGTGCGGACCGAATACTACGCCGCCGTGCCTCCAAAGAGGCGAACGTATAGAGCCCACCCTTGCTCGTCCTGTGCCTTTTTGCTTCCAGGGTTTACGGCCTCCTCCGGAAACTTCACCGCGGGTTTTAGTAGCAGCCAGGCCTTTTCTTTGATTAGCCCTATAAGCACAGATAGCCTGATATATTGCCGCGTTATTTACTATCCCATCAAAAATAGCAGGATCAAGCTTCAGGGTATCAATTTCTTCACCTGTAGTACTATATATAGGTAAGGTAATCTCTTTCATTTTTTAACTTTTGGCACTCTTTTTTTGGCTGTGCGCACCATTAAATAGCTATTTTTATGGCCCGGTACAGCACCATTTATCAACATCAGGTTATTTTCTGGATCAATTTTTACTACCAAAAGGTTCTGCAGTGTAGTTTGCGCTGCTCCCATATGCCCGGGTAAATGATGCCCTTTCCAGACCCTACCAGGAGAAGTGCTCGAACCGAGGGAACCAACCCTGCGATGTGACATAGAACCATGTGTTTGGGGGCCCCCATCCCAATTCCAGCGTTTCATTCCACCTTGGAAACCCTTACCTTTGGAGATACCGGTGATGTCCACATAATCTCCTTCTTTAAAAAGATCCACCTTCAATTGCTCTCCTACCTTGTATTCTTTAGCAGAATCTTTGACTACTTCCCTGATTAATTTTTGGCAGGGGATATTTAATTTCTTAAAATAACCTGCTTGCGGTTTTTTTGCCCGCTTTTCTTTTTTTATGGGGTCAAACCCTAATTGCAGGGATTTTTCTTTTATAGCGAGTATAGAGCAAGGCCCTGTCTCAATAGCTGTAACGCCAATCATGCGGCCGTCTTCAGTAAAAATTTGCGTCATCCCTATTTTTTTACCTAACATTCCTACCATTTAATGAGCCCACAACTTACGGAATGAAATGAACATAACTTATGTCCTCACTTACTTTATCTCTATATCTACCCCTGCGGGCAGATTTAATTTTTTCAATGCATCGATCGTCTTGGAAGTAGGCTCGTAGATGTCAATAAGCCGCTTATGGGTAGAAAGCTCAAACTGTTCGCGCGATTTTTTATCAATAACAGGGGAGCGCAAAACAGTGTAGATTTCTCTTTTTGTGGGCAGCGGCACAGGCCCGGAAATCTTCGCTCCGGTGCGCCTGACGGTATCTACAATCTCTACTACTGCCTGATCCAATAAACGGTGATCATAGGCTTTTAATTTTAGACGAATCTTCTGCATTTTATCTCCAAGCAAATAAACAACAATATTAACGGACTATACACTTTCGGTCAAGCAATAGTTTAAGCTTAAGCAATTATTTCTGAAACTACGCCAGCTCCTACAGTATGCCCGCCTTCGCGGATAGCAAAACGCAACTCTTTTTCCATAGCAATAGGGGTAATTAATTCTATCTCTAAGGCTACGTTATCACCGGGCATAACCATTTCTACCCCTTGGGGTAATTTTGCTGTGCCGGTAACGTCGGTAGTACGAAAATAGAACTGCGGCCTATAACCGTTAAAAAACGGCGTATGCCTTCCGCCTTCTTCTTTGGTTAAAATGTATACCTGGGCTTTAAATTTGGTATGCGGAGTAATAGATTTAGTAGCAGCTAAAAC
>MHGH01000013.1:10190-13286 GCA_001805465.1 Omnitrophica WOR_2 bacterium RBG_13_41_10
TCTTTTTTCTCCACACCGCGCAGCAATAAACCTACGTTATCCCCGGCTTGGCCGTCATCCAGGATTTTTCTGAACATTTCTATGCCGGTAACAACGGTTTTTCTCGGCTCAGGGCGCAAGCCCACTATTTCTACTTCATCATTAAGTTTTACCTTTCCGCGTTCCACTCTTCCCGTAGCAACAGTGCCTCTACCTTCAATAGTGAATACGTCTTCTATTGCCATCAAGAAAGGTTTTTCCAGGTCTCTTTTGGGCAAAGGTATAAACTCATCCACTACCTTCATTAATTCTACAATAGATTGGCAATCCGGATTATTGGGATCTCCGGCAGCATTCATGGCATTAAGAGCGCTACCTTTGATAATGGGGGTTTTCTCTCCGGGAAAACCGTATTTAGTAAGTAATTCCCTTACTTCCATTTCTACCAAGTCAATTAATTCTTTGTCGGAAACCATATCTGTCTTGTTTAAAAACACCACGATATACGGAACGTTTACCTGTCTTGCCAAAAGTATGTGCTCTCTGGTCTGAGGCATAGGGCCGTCTGCAGCAGATACTACCAAAATTGCACCGTCCATTTGGGCAGCACCCGTAATCATGTTTTTGATGTAGTCGGCATGGCCCGGGCAGTCAATATGGGCATAGTGGCGGGTATCCGTCTGGTATTCTACGTGGGAAATATTAATGGTAACGCCTCTTTCCCTCTCTTCCGGAGCATTATCGATAGAATCGTAAGTCCGGACTTCAGAAAAACCTTTCTTGGATAGAACCATAGTAATCGCTGCGGTAAGCGTGGTTTTTCCGTGGTCCACGTGGCCGATAGTTCCGATGTTAATGTGTGGCTTAGTCCTGAGGAATTTTTCTTTAGCCATTACATTCACCCCCTGTTATTGGTTTGTGCATATTTTTCTAAAATGTCTTTCTGGAACTTGCGCTGGTAAAACCAGCTTGAATTTTTTCCAGTATATGTGCAGGCACCTCAGCATAATATGAGGGCTCCATTGTATAGGAAGCGCGGCCTTGCGTCAAAGAACGCGATACCGTCGCGTAGTTAAAAACTTCACCCAAGGGCACATAGGCCCTGATCATACGCAAATGTAGGCGCGTCATAATAGAAACTATTTTTGCCCGGCGGCTATTTAAATCGCCGATGATTTGGCCCATATATTCCTCGGGTACGGTTACTTCAATATCCATTATCGGTTCTAACAGTTTAGAACCTGCTTTTTTTAAGCCCTCGTTAAAAGCAATAGCCGCGGCCATTTCAAAGGATAATTCCGAAGAATCAACCTCATGATAAGAGCCGTCCACCAATATCGTTTTTACGTCGGTTACGGGAAAACCGGCTATTATTCCGCTTCTTGCCGAATTTATAATCCCCTTTTTTACTGAAGAAATGAATTCTCTGGGGATAGCACCGCTTTTAATCTTATCTTCAAAAGTAATTCCTTCACCGGGCATCTGGGCAGGCTCCATTTCTACCACCACATGGCCGTATTGGCCGTGGCCGCCGCTTTGTTGAATGAATTTTCCGGTAGATTTTACTTTTTTAGTAATAGTTTCCCGATAGGCAACCTGAGGTTGGCCTATGGAAGCCGCTACCTTAAATTCCCTTAAAATTCGGTCTACAATAATATCCAGATGCAGCTGGCCCATTCCGGAAATAATGGTCTGGCCGGTTTCTTGATTATAGTTAACTTTAAATGAAGGGTCTTCTTCTTCTAATTTATGCAAGGCAAACCCCAACTTCTCCTGATCCTGTTTGGTTTCTGGTTCAATCGCCTGTTGGATAACCGGCTGGGGAAATCTCATTGCTTCAATAAGAATAGGCTCGGATTCATCGCATAAGGTATCCCCGGTCTGGGTTTCTTTTAATCCCACCGCAGCCACGATATCTCCGGTAAACGCCTCCTCAATAATTTCCCGGTCATTGGCATGCATCAGGACTAATTTTGTAATCCGTTCTTTCATCCGTTGGAGAGCATTATAAACATATTCACCGGAGTTTATGCTTCCGGAGTATATTCTTAAAAAATTAATCCTGCCGACATAGGGGTCAGTGGCTACTTTAAAACAAAGCGCGCAGAAAGGAGCATCTTCAGAGGCTATTCTCTCTTGGTATTCGCGGCTATTAGGCTCCATGCCTTTTATCGGCGGCACATCGCTCGGAGAAGGTAAATAATCGCAGACAGCATCAAGCAATAATTGTATTCCCCTGTTCCTTAATGAAGAACCGCACAAGACAGGGACAAAAAGGTTCTTGATGGTGGTTTTTCTAATGGAATCTTTAATCTCTTGCGGGGTTATTTCTTTGCCGTGGACAAATTTATCCATCAAAAGCTCATCCTGTTCTGCCAGTTTTTCTATCAATAGTTCCCTGTATTTAACTGCTTCGTTCTTAAGCTCGGCAGGTATTTCTTGAATGTCGTATTCTTTTCCCAATTCATCTTTATAATAAATTATTTTTTTCTCTATTAAGTCTATAATGCCCTTGATATTCTCTTCTACTATATAAGGCAGCTGAATGGCCGCGGCATGCGCCCCTAATCTTTTATGCATCTGATCAATAACTTCAAAAAAATCAACGCCGGTCCTATCCATTTTATTGATAAAGGCTATTCTAGGCACGTTATAGCGGTCGGCCTGGCGCCAAACCGTCTCGGATTGAGGTTCCACTCCTCCTACCCCGCAAAAAACTACTACTGCCCCATCCAATACTTTAAGGGACCTTTCTACCTCAACCGTAAAATCTACGTGGCCGGGAGTATCAATAATATTTATGCGAAAATCCCTCCAATAGCAGGTAATGCAGGCAGCGGTAATAGTGATGCCGCGCTCCTGCTCCTGGACCATCCAGTCCATAGTAGCAGTCCCTTCGTCCACCTCGCCAATCTTATAGGTCTTTCCGGTATAAAAAAGAATGCGCTCGGTAGTGGTAGTCTTACCGGCATCAATATGCGCGATAATGCCGATATTTCTCATTTTTAATAAAGCTGTGCGTTGAATCACCATATTTGTCCCTACCATCTAAAATGCGCAAAGGCCTTGTTTGACTCTGCCATCTTATGGGTATCGTCTCTTTTCTTTATCGCCGCG
>MHGH01000013.1:13713-18066 GCA_001805465.1 Omnitrophica WOR_2 bacterium RBG_13_41_10
CATGGTACGCACCTGTAAACACACCCCTCTTCTTTGCGGGCAATTCTTTAATGCCGGAGATTTTGTCTTTTTTCTTTTGGATAACCTGCCCTTACGAATCAATTGAGCGATAGTAAGCATATTTTTTTTAACTAGCCTTTCTTTAAAGCTACTAATTCTTCCTCTGGTTCCTTTTTGGATTGATTGACTTTTTCTACTTCAATATCCCGATGTTCGCGAAAACCGGTTCCTGCTGGAATGAGGTGGCCCACGATAACATTTTCTTTCAGGCCGAATAATTCATCTCTCTTTCCGGATGCCGCAGCTTCGGTAAGTACGCGGGTAGTCTCCTGGAAACTGGCTGCGGAAATAAAGCTTTCGGTAGATAAGGATGCCTTAGTAATACCTAATAACAGCGGAGTAGCGGAGGCCGGTTTTTGGCCTTTTTTCAGCATGCGCATATTCTCCTTCTGAAATTTCCATTTATCTACCTGCTGTAACGGCAAGAAATCCGTATCGCCGGGCTCTTCAATTCTTATCTTTTTTAACATCTGCCTGATAATCAACTCAATGTGCTTATCATTAATACGCACTCCCTGAAGCCTATAGACCTCCTGGACCTCATTCACTAAATACTCTTGCAGTATTTTGTCTCCGCAAACACTCAAAATATCCTGTAATACTACTGGCCCGTCAGTAAGCTGTTGCCCGGCAGTAACCTTATCCCCTTTATAAACATTGGGGTGTTTTCCGTGCGGAATGGGATACTCCCTTTCCATTCCCGTAGGAGATTTAACAATAATAACCCTCTGGCCTTTTTTAGACTGGCTAAACTCAATAAACCCGTCTATTTCGCTGATAATTGCCGGGTCTTTGGGCCGACGGGCTTCAAATAATTCCGCAACTCTCGGCAGGCCTCCGGTGATATCCCTGGTTTTGACTACTAAGCGCGGTATTTTCGCCAAAAGATCGCCGCCGTCAACTTTTTGGCTATCTTTAACTAGAATATGTGCGCCTATGGGAATAGGGTATATGCCTAATACTTGTTTTTTGTCATCTAAAATTAATATTTGGGGCTGATACTCCTGCTTATGTTCAACAACAACGCGTTCAGTCAATTTAGTAACCGGGTTTAGTTCCTGCCTGACCGTAACATCTTCGCGTAAATCTTCATATTTTACAAAACCGCCGACTTCGGTTAAGATCGGCAATGTATAGGGGTCCCAACGGATAAAAGATACGCCTTCATTAACCTCTTTTTCATCCCCAATGCTGATAAAAGCTCCTTGAGGTACAGTGCACCTCTCCAGTTCTCTTCCTTGTTTGTCGTTAATGCTTATCGAACCGTTCCTATTAAGAGCAATAAACTCTTTATTTTTAGAAACCACCCTTAAATTATGGTATTTCACAACACCTTTATTTTTAGATTTAGTAAAGGTCTGTTCCACTATTCTAGAGGCTGTGCCGCCGATATGGAAGGTCCTCATGGTTAACTGAGTACCTGGCTCTCCTATGCTCTGGGCGGCAATTATACCTACTGCTTCACCATTTTCCACTAATCTGCCGGTAGCTAAATTCCTGCCGTAACATTTGGCGCAGACGCCTCTTTCCGATTCGCAAGTTAAAACGCTGCGTATACGGATTTTTTCTATGCCTAACCTTTCGATTACTTCGGCTTTTTCTTCGGTTATTATGGAGCCCTGCTCAAAAACTACTTCATCGGTGATAATATCGACTATGTTATCAAGGGCAACCCTACCTATAATGCGTTCCTTTAAGCTTACTACAACCTCATCACCTTCAATAATAGCGGAAACGGTGATACCGTTTAGCGTACCGCAATCCTGTACAGTAACAATAACCTCCTGGGCAACATCCACCAGGCGGCGGGTTAAATATCCGGCATCGGCAGTCTTTAATGCAGTATCGGCAAGGCCTTTACGGGCGCCGTGAGTAGAAATAAAATATTCCAAAACCGTCAAGCCTTCGCGGAAATTTGCGGTAATAGGGTTTTCGATAATTTCTCCCGACGGCTTAGCCATAAGGCCCCGCATACCGGCTAATTGCCTTACCTGTAAGCGCGAGCCGCGGGCGCCGGAATCTGCCATCATAAATATCGGGTTAAAAGAGGGCATCTCCTTAAAGAGGAAATCGGAAACCCTATCCGTAGCATGAGTCCAGATATCAATAACTTTATTGTAGCGCTCCCTGTCGGTAATGATGCCTCTAGAGTACTGCTCATCAACCTTAGCCACTTCGGATCTTGCTTCCTTTAACACATCCTGCTTGGCTTTAGGAATCATCAAATCATCTATGCCTATAGAAATGCCGCCTAAGGTGGCAAATTCAAACCCCAATCTTTTAATATCATCCAGTAGTTGAATAGTCCGGTTATGCCCGAACCTTTTATAGCAATCCGCTACAATATCACCTAAATTAGTCTTATTTAATTCTTTGTTCACAAAACCAAATCCTTCGGGCAATAACTGGTTAAATATGATCCTTCCGACGGTAGAACCAATAATCTGTTTTTCGGAAGTTATCTTTTTCTCATCCAAATCAAATAACTTATTTATCCTTATTTTGACTTTGGCGTGCAACTCTACTAATTTATCATCGTAAGCAATAATCGCCTCATCGGGCCCGGAAAAAATCATCCCTTCTCCCTGTACGTTAGTTTTTTCTTTGGATAAATAAGCAACCCCCAAAATAATATCCTGAGTGGGGGAAACAATCGGCCTTCCGTCAGCCGGAGAAAAAACATTATTTACCGAAAGCATCAGGACCTTGGCTTCTATTTGAGATTCTAAGGATAAAGGAACATGCACTGCCATCTGGTCACCGTCAAAGTCAGCGTTAAAGGCATTGCAAACTAAAGGATGGATTTTTATGGATTTACCTTCTACTAAAATAGGCTGGAATGCTTGCATGCTTAAGCGGTGCAAGGTGGGGGCGCGGTTTAAGAGCACAGGATGGTCTTTTATTACTTCATCTAAGATATCCCAAACTTCTACCTTGCCGCGTTCTACCATGCGGCGGGCGCCTTTAATAGTATGCACAAATCCTTTTTCTCTTAACTTCTTGATGATGAACGGCTCGAATAATTCCAAGGCCATCTGTTTAGGTAGGCCACATTCAAAAAGTTTTAATTCCGGGCCAACGACAATTACAGAGCGGCCGGAATAATCCACGCGTTTACCCAAAAGGTTTTGCCGGAAGCGGCCTTGTTTACCTTTAAGCATATCAGAAAGCGATTTTAAGGGACGGTTATTTGCCGCCATTACCGCTCTGCCGTGCCTGCCGTTATCTAATAACGCATCTACTGCCTCCTGAAGCATGCGTTTTTCATTACGGATAATTATCTCGGGTGCGCTTAATTCCATAAGTTTCTTCAGGCGGTTATTACGGTTAATCACCCGGCGATATAAATCGTTGAGATCCGAAGTAGCAAACCTTCCGCCATCCAAAGGCACCAACGGCCTTAAATCCGGCGGGATAACCGGCAAAATCTCTAAGACCATCCATTCGGGTTTGTTGGTAGATTTCTTAAAATCTTCTGCTATCTTTAAGGTTTTAAGAATTTTACGATTGCTAAGTATTTCTTTAGATTTCTCCAGCTCTTTATGTAGCTTACGGGAATAGCTATCTAAATCCAATTCTTTTAAGAGGTCCCTGACTGCTTCCGCGCCGATTTTTGCCTTGAAAGCATTAGCCCCGTATTTTTGCACGGCTTCCTGATATTTTTCTTCGCTGAGCAATTCTCTTTTTTTAAAAGGAGTCCCTAAAGGGTCAATTACCACATACTCTTCGTAATAAATAACTTTTTCTATATCCCTTAGGCTCATATCCAGCAAAGAAGCTATGCGGCTGGGCACTACTTTAAAGAACCAGACATGGGTAACAGGTGCGGCTAATTCAATATGGCCCATGCGCTCGCGCCTGACCGAAGAACGGTCTACGGTAACCCCGCAGCGGTCGCAGGTAATACCCTTAAATTTAATCCCTTTATATTTGCCGCAGTTACATTCCCAATCGCGCACCGGGCCAAAAATTTTCTCGCAGAAAAGGCCGTCTTTTTCCGGTTTTAAGGTGCGGTAATTTATGGTTTCCGCTTTCTTTACTTCTCCTCTAGACCAAGAGCGCATTACCGCAGGTGAAGCTATTTTTATGGAGATGCTATCAAATAGTGCGGCATCTTCTTTGACTTTTTCCGTGCGGATGTCCAGGCATAATCCCTGTAATTCTTTTACCAATACGTTAAATGATTCCGGTGTGCCATGGGTAAGGCGTTGTTCACCTTTGACAATAGCTTCATATATGCGGGTTCTTCCGGTAACGTCGTCGCTTTTTACGGTAAGCATTTCCTGCAAACAG
>MHGH01000013.1:18097-18271 GCA_001805465.1 Omnitrophica WOR_2 bacterium RBG_13_41_10
CTTCCATTTCCCCTAATCTCTGCCCTCCAAATTGGGCCTTTCCGCCTAAGGGCTGCTGGGTAACTAAAGAATAGGGGCCGATAGAGCGCGCATGGATTTTCTCATCTACCAAATGGATTAGTTTCATTATGTACATATAACCCACGGTGATCCGCTGTTCAAAAAGCTCTCCGG
>MHGH01000013.1:18370-32242 GCA_001805465.1 Omnitrophica WOR_2 bacterium RBG_13_41_10
TGTCCACATGTAAACCCAAGACTTTTGCTGCCCATCCTAAATGAGTCTCCAAAATTTGCCCGACATTCATACGCGAAGGAACACCCAAGGGGTTTAAGACTATATCCACTGGGGTGCCGTCAGGCATAAAAGGCAAATCTTCCTGCGGCAATATACGGGCTACCACCCCTTTATTTCCGTGCCTACCGGCTAATTTATCCCCTTCTGACAGTTTTCTTTTGGTAGCCACATAACAGACTACGCGTTTTAAGACACCGGGCGGTAACTCATCGCCGCGCCTTACTTTTTCAATCTCCTGTTGTTCTTCAGCCATTAACTCCTGCAGCTGTTCATTAAAAGAGGTAACCAATATTTTGGCCTCTTCATTATTATTAAGGTCCATCTTTTCTATCTTTGTTTTATCTACGCCCAATAGCTGGCTTAAGCGCGCTATTTTTTCACGCTCTAAAAACTCTATTTCCTGCTTATAGTAAGCCTTTAATTCCCTGATTTTAGCCAGCTCTTTGGATTTTTCTTCTTTGGATTTTCTGCCCCGGTCTTTACGGGAAAAAATATGCGCATCTACAACCACCCCTTCTACTCCCGGCGGGACAATCAAGGAAGTATCGCGTACGTCCGAGGCCTTTTCCCCGAATATAGCGCGTAATAAACGCTCTTCAGGGGATAATTCTGATTCGGTTTTTGGGGTAACTTTTCCGACTAAAATATCTCCGGGTGCAACCTCTGCGCCGATATGTACTATACCGTTCTCATCCAGGTTTCTTAAGGCGTCTTCGCTGACATTGGGGATATCGCGAGTTATCTCTTCATTGCCTAAGCGTGTCTCGGTTGCCTCAATTTCAAATTCTTCGATATGAATAGAGGTAAAGGTATCTTCTTTCACTACCCTTTCGTTAATTAAAATCGCATCTTCAAAGTTATACCCTCGCCAGACCATAAAACAAACTAAGAGATTTTTCCCTAACGCCAATAAACCCTCTTTTGTGGCTGTGCCGTCGGCAATAGCCTGGCCTTTCTCTACGTGATCACCGATTTTTACCAATGGCGTTTGATTTAAAGTGGTATCGGCATTAGTACGCATATATTTCTGCAGATGATAGGTTTTCTTTCCGATGGTTATGGTAGAGCTGTCTACATAAGTCACTCTGCCTGATTCTTGCGCTAACAAAACCGTTCCTGAGTCCCGGGCTACTTTTCCCTCCATGCCAGTTCCTACAATCGGCGCTTCGGTAATCATCAAAGGAACAGCCTGCCTTTGCATATTGGAACCCATAAGTGCGCGGTTGGCATCATCGTGCTCCAAGAAAGGTATAAGAGAAGCAGCCACCGAAACCAGCTGTTTGGGGGAAACATCCATATACTCTACTTGTTTTTGGGGAACTTTGGGAAAATCGCTTTTAAAACGGCAGGATACTTCGCGCTCTACAAAATTACCGTTATTATCCAACGGGACATTTGCCTGGGCTATAACTTTATTTTCTTCGATATCTGCAGTAAGATAATCTATTTTACGGCTGACCCTCCCATCTTCCACTTTACGGTAAGGGGTTTCTAGAAGCCCTAAATTATTAATCCTGGCAAAATTACTTAAGGAAGCAATTAGCCCGATATTGGAACCTTCGGGAGTCTCTATAGGGCATATCCTTCCGTAATGCGAGGGATGTATATCCCTTACTTCAAAACCTGCGCGTTCCCGGGATAAACCTCCCGGGCCTAATGCGCTCAATCTTCTCTTATGGGTCATTTCCGCCAAAGGATTAACCTGGTCCATAAATTGGGATAATTGGCTGCGGCCGAAGAAATCCCTGATCTGGTTAGATAGCAACTTGGAATTTATCAGGTGATGCACGCTTAAATTACTGAAATCCCCTAAGATACTCAATCTTTCACGGATAGACCGTTCAATCCTGCTTAGGCCTATTCTTACCTGGTTTTGCACTAATTCCCCTACTGTTTTCACACGGCGATTGCCTAAATGGTCTATATCATCAATATGGCCTTCTGCGCTATTTAGTTTAATCAGGTATTCTATTACCTTAATAATAGTAGCGGAATCCAGGATTCTTTTTTCCAGAGAAACATCCATTCCTAATTTTCTATTGATAATAAAACGGCCTACCCTTTCTAAATCATACCTGTTAGGGTCAAAAAATAACCTATAAAATAAAGCCTCGGCACCTTCTTTAGTTACAGGTTCTGTGGGCCGCATCTTGCGGTAAAAATCTAAATAGGCCTCTTCTTTATTTTTGGTAAAGTCTTTCTTTAAAGTATTGGTAATTTCCGGATATTCTTTTCCGAAGGCGTTGGTGATATCTAAGTCGGTAGAAAACCCTAAGATTCTTAAAAGCTGTGTGGCGGGGAAGCTTCTGCGCCTGTCGACATAGGCAAGAACAGTTTCTGTTAAATCGTACTTAAACTCAAGCCAGGCACCGCGCGAAGGGATAAGCCGGGCATAGAATATTTTTTTGCCGGTAGGGTGAGATTCTTCTTCAAAAAATACCCCGGAAGAGCGCTGTAACTGGCTCACCACTACGCGGTCTTCTCCGTTAATGATGAAGCTGCCTGTAGGGGCCATCAAGGGTATCTCTCCGAAATAAGCGTCTTGTTCTTTGGTCTCATGAGGAGTAATAATCCTGAATTTTACTTTTAAGGGTGCGGCAAAAGTTAAAGAGCGGCGTTTGGATTCGGCAATATCATATTTGGGTTTCCCTAAAGAATAACTGATAAATTCCAGCTTTACCGAGCGCTCAATATCCTCGATAGGAAACATATCCAGGAAAACTTCCTGCAGGCCTTGATGTCTACGTTCGCCAGGATGAATATTTAGCTGCAAAAGTTCCAGATATGATTCAAGCTGTACGTCTAATAGATAGGGTAATTCATAGACGCTTTTAATTTTCTCAAAATTTTTACGTTTAATCATCGTTATTTCAACTCTACTGTAGCACCTGCTGCTTCAAGTTTTTTCTTTATTTCCTGAGCCTCTTCTTTAGGAATCCCTTCCTTTACTGGCTTGGGGGCTGTATCCACTAAGTCCTTGGCTTCTTTCAAACCTAAGGTTGTAACCGCCCTTACCTCTTTTATTACCGCAATCTTATTAGCTCCTGTGCTTACCAAGACTACGGTAAAGACGCTCTTTTCTTCTGCTGGAGCGCCTGCGGCTGTGGTAGCGCCTGCGGCTAGAGGCATCGCCATCATCGGCATATTCGCCTGCACGCCGAATTTCTCTTCCAGGGCCTTGACTAAATCCGCTAACTCCAGGACCGTCATGGTCTCGATAGACTTGATTAACTCTTCCATCTTTGTAGTTCCCATTTTTATCCTCCCTTTTTATTTTTTATCTGATCAAGGCAATATACTAATTTCTTTAAGGTCTGATTTAATACTATGACTAATTTTGAAATCGGCGCATTTAAGGTCATCACTACCTGGGCCCTTAAAACCTCTTTAGAGGGTAAGCGAGATAATCTTTCTATGTCTTTTTTCTCGATAATTTTATCTTTTAAAAGCCCCCCTTCTAATTTCAGGCTCTCGTGGCTGCGGGAAAAATTAGCCAATATTTTACAGGTGTCTACGGGCTCATCCCGGACAAAAACCAGGCCGCAGGGCCCGTCGATTAATCTAATCAAATCTTGGCAAGGGCTATTTTTAAAGGCCCGCCTGGCTACGGTATTCTTTACTACAAAAAGGTTTGCCTTGGCCTGCCTTAAAGATAATCTCAACAGGCTTAAGGCCGGGCTAGATACCCCCGAATACTTTAAAATAAAAACGCTGTCCGATGTTTTTAGGTTATTTTTGATTAAGCCCTCTGAGGTCTCCTTGAATAACAGGCTGATTTTTTTCATTTTTATAGGTTTATCTTGAGTGCCGGGTTCATGGTAGAACTGATAAATGCGCTTTGAATGAATTTTCCTTTTACGGAAGCCGGCTTCGCCTCATTTAAAGATTCGATAACGCGCGAGGCATTTTCATATAATTTATATTCATCGAATGATATTTTACCCACGGACAAATGTACGCCTGACTGTTTATCTACCCTAAATTCCACCTTCCCTCTTCTTACATCCTCAATTGCCTTTACTATATCCATGGTAACCGTACCGGTTTTGGTACTAGGCATAAGCCCGCGCGGCCCCAAGACTTTTCCTAACCGCGCAAGGTCTTTCATGATGTCGGGCGTGGCAATGGCGCAATCAAAATCTAAAAATCCGCCGGCCACCTTATTGATTAAGTCTTCGGCGCCCACATGGTCCGCACCTGCTTTTCGGGCTAATTGCTCGCTTTCTCCTTTACAAAATACCGCTACTCTTACTTTTTTACCAGTGCCGTGCGGAAGGACAACGGTACCGCGCACCATCTGGTCTGATTTCTTAGGGTCTATATTTAAACGGAAATGCAGGTCCAAAGAAGCATCGAATTTAGGGAGACACATCTTTTTTAAGGCGGATATTGCCTCTTTTAAAGAAAGGGCCTCTTCTTGTTTTAGTCCTTTAGCCGATTCTTGATATCTTTTGCTGCGTGTTTTCATTCTACCACCGTTATTCCCATACTTCTGGCTGTGCCTTCTATAACCTTGACCGCCGCAGCCAAATCCGAAGTGTTTAGGTCTTTCATTTTTTGTTTAGCAATTTCTTCTGCCTGTTTTTTAGTTATACTGCCTATGGTTTCTTTGCCTGCGGTTCCCGATGCCTTAGCCAAATTTGCCGCGCGCTTAATAAGGATGGAAGAAGGCGGGCTTTTAATAATAAAAGAAAAAGTCTTGTCTTCATAAACGCTGATTACTGCGGGTAGTATTAACCCTTCCCTTCCCTTGGTCTGCTCGTTAAATTGCTTGCAGAACAGCATAATATTCACTCCGTGCTGGCCTAAGGCAGGCCCTACGGGTGGTGCAGGATTAGCCTGTCCTGCCGGAACATGCAATTTTATCTGGACTATTACCTTTTTTGCCATTTATACCCTCTCTACTTGCCAATATTCTAATTCCACGGGTGTGGCCCTGCCAAAAATAGAGACACTCACCTTTAGTTTACCCTTTTCCGGATGTAGCTCTTCTACCGTTCCGTTAAAATTCACAAAGGGCCCTTCTAAAACCCTGACCTGCTCGCCTTTTTCAAAAACGGTCTTGGGAATAGGCTTGACCTGTGTTTCCTGGGTTCTTTTTAGGATACTCTCTACCTCTACTTCAGGCAAAGGCATGGGTTTTTTGCCTAAACCGATGAAACCGGTAACCCCGGGGGTTGTCTTTACCAAAAAGTAGGTTGCTTCGTTTAACTCCATTTCTACTAAAAGATAACCCGGAAAAAATTTGCGTTGCGATATTTTCTTTTTACCCGAGCGTATCTCAGATATCTGCTCGGTGGGAATAATTACCTTGGCAATAAGTTCCTGTTGGCCGTGTGCTGCGATTCTGTTTTCTAATGCCGTCTTAACCTTATCTTCTGCTCCGGTTTGTGTATGAACAACGTACCAATTCTTCATTTGAAT
Organism: Omnitrophica WOR_2 bacterium RBG_13_41_10; assembly: GCA_001805465.1. Lineage (GTDB taxonomy): Bacteria > Omnitrophota > Gorgyraeia > Gygaellales > Profunditerraquicolaceae > RBG-13-41-10. The sequence continues at coordinate 23,855 of MHGH01000013.1, forward strand.
AATAAACTTAAGCCTTTAGAAAGCAATAAATCAATCATGCCTATAAATACCGCCAATATGAAGGTTGCAGTAATAACTACGATGGTAGCGCCTATTAACTCCTGGCGGGTTGACCAAGATACCTTGCCCAACTCTGCTTTGACCTCAGATAAAAAATTAATTGGTTTTGTCAGTATGCCCATCTTATTTTATTTTGCCCCCCTTTATAGCAATAACAGGGGCGGAGGGACTTGAACCCCCAGGACAGGATTTGGAGTCCCGCCGTTTAGCCAATTAACGGACGCCCCTATTATTTAGTCTCCTTGTGTAGGGAATGTTGACGGCAAAACCTACAGAACTTACTGGTTTCCAACCTATCCTGATGCTTTTTCTTATTCTTCAAAGCGGTATAATTCCTGTTTTTACAGACGGTGCATTCTAAAGTAATAATTTCGCGCATTTTTCAATCCACTTGCTAAGCTGGAGACGGGAATTGAACCCGTGACCCCGTCCTTACCAAGGACGTGCTCTGCCGACTGAGCTACTCCAGCATGAGCACATAATTAAAAAAAAGACAAACAACTCTCCCCCAGAATTTTGTTAATTCTTTTTTGCAACCCATTACAAAACCTTAATATAGGATTGTGTTAGAAACTAAAAGTATACCCCAAGAATATAATTTTGTCAATGTTTTTTTTAGGAATTTTATAGATTGGCGAGGTTGGCAAAATCCTCTAAGGATAGCCGTTCAGGCCGGATATCGGGGCTAAGAGAGAATTTTAAGAAAAAGTCATCTAGTTTATCTTTTGAGACAATATCCAATAAGCTATTGCGCAAGGTTTTTCTTCTTTGATTAAAAGCTGACCTGATAATTTTAAAAAATAACCTTTCATTATTAACATGGACTGCTGCTGTAGAACGTATTGCTAAACGTAAAAAACAGGAATCTACTTTTGGCGCAGGATAAAATGAGTTTTTCTTTATGAAAAATAAAATCTTAGGTACACTTTGATATTGCACAAAGCAGCTGAATGACCCGTAATCCTTGGAGCCGGGTTTTGCCGCTATTCTTAGGGCAAATTCTTTCTGCACGGTAATATAAACGGAATCTATCCTATCTTTAAATTTTAAAAGGCATTCGATGATGGGAGATGTGATATAGTAAGGGATATTCCCGAAGACCTTGATTTTATTTTTGCTTTTTGGGAAAAACTTATTGATATTAAATTTTAATATATCCTTATTAATAATCTTTAGGTTCCTTTCACCCTCAAATTCCTTTTTTAAAAAACCATATAGCCCCCGGTCTATCTCTAAGGCATAGAGCATAGCCACCTTATCTTTTATATAACGAGTCATCTCGCCTCTACCCGCACCTATCTCTAATACGGTATCATCCACCTTAAAATCGCAAGCAGAAACGATTTTGCGCTGTATATTCTTATCGATTAAAAAATTCTGGCCTAGGTATTTTTTTGGTTTATAGAGCATGCGACGGCAAGTTTAAATGCTTTCAGGAAAGAAGCAGGGTTTATTAAATTAAGGCGCCCGGCAATGTCAAAAGCAGTGCCATGTAAAGGGGATGTGCGAATAAAAGGCAGGCCTAAGGTAAGGTTAACTCCGCTAGAACCACCGGATAATTTTAAAGGTATTAAGGCCTGGTCGTGGTAGATCGCGATAATGCAGTCATATTTTTTCTCTTTTGCCTTTTGAATTGCGATATCCGCTGATAAGGGCCCATCGAGGCATTTGATAAATTTACGCAGGTTTCTTAAAACCGGATTCATTACAAGATGCTCTTCTTTTCCTATAAGGCCGTTATCAGAGGCGTGCGGGTTTAAACCGCAAACCACAATACGCGGATTAGGCATGGAAAAGAAACGCCTTAAGGCGCTGTGCGTCAGGTAAATTGTTTTGTATAATTTTTCTTTTGTGAGCATAGATGATACATCCTTAATGGGAATGTGCCTGGTTACTAAACTAAATTTTAGCTGATTATTTAAGAGCATCATTACAGTATCTTTTGTTTTTGCCTTATGGGAAAAATATTCCGTATGCCCGGAATAATCAAACCCGGCTAAAGAAATTGCTTCTTTGGAAATAGGGCCGGTTACTATAGAATCTACCTGTTTGGTTTTTATTAAGCTCATTGCCTTATCTAAATATTCAATTGAGGCCCTTCCATATTCGCCTTTTACCTTACCGAATGAAAAGTTTTTATGATTTACATTATCTAAGTCTATAAATTTAACGCTCTGTACTCTGTACTCTGTACTCTGTACTTTATCAAACACCCATGCGTCGCCAATAACCGTAACTTGCGCCAATTTACAGATACTATTTAATGATTTGGCAATAACGGCAGGGCCTATTCCGGAAGGATCCCCAAAAGTAACTGCAACCTTAATCGATGAGTATTTTAATGTAGGCTTGTTTTTTAAGCTCATCTAACCATTTCACTAATGCTTCTTGCATCTTGGTATTAAATAGATAAACGGATATCTGGTCTTTGGCTTCGCTTAAGCTTTGTGCGCGGCCGGGCTTTATTTTATCTAATTTAAAAATATAATAGCTGTTTTCTATTCTTAGGGGTTGGCTTATTTCTCCTTCTTTTAATTGAAATATCAGGCCTTCTATGTCTTTACGTAATTCTCCGGAAGCAGAAGCACTAAGTTTATTTATTGCCAGAGAATATTGATTGGTTAATGAATTTAAATCTGCGCCATTTTTTAGCTCCTGATATATATTGCCTGCTAATTTCTCTTCGGGGATACTGACTGACTCGAATTCTCTTACTTGGGGTAAGTTAAATTTCTCTTTATTCTTTTCATAAAATTGGGTGACTTCGCTAGGGTTAATATTAATCTTGTTCTTTACTTCCTGTTCTACAATACCGCCTGTCAGTAATTGTTCTTGGATGCGCGACTCCATATCTGCCTGTACTAAACCTTGGCGCGACAAGGCCTCCTGAAAAACCTGCTCTGAAGGATAGCGCCTCCTGATTTCCTCAATCTTGGCCTGTACCATAGCTTTATTTGGTTTCATGTTACTTTTTTTTGCTTTTTGCAAGATAAGCCGGTCTTCTATTAATTTATTTAAAAGGTCTACTTTCATCGACTGGATCTTGGTCTCTAATTCCTTGCCTTTCAATTCACTGGATAGCTGCATGCGCATAAATTGGACAAAATCATTCAAATCCTTTTGGGTGATAATTTCGTTATTTACGATAGCTACGATTTTATCTTGGGCTTGTAAGTACGGAGTACCAAGTACCGTGTACAGAGCTATGAATATTAGCAGAAATAGAAATCGGATTTTAACTTGCTGCGACGAATTTCTCATTTTTCATCACCGTTTTAAAATTGCTGATTGCTTCTTTTAATAACCTGCAATATAAATCAAATCCGACGGCAGCAATAAAGCCATGCTGCTGGATGCCTAAAAGATTGCCTGCGCCCCGTATTTCTAAATCTTCCATGGCAATTTTAAAGCCAGAACCTAAATGCCAATATTCCTGTATGGCATCCAGCCTTTTTTTGGCGTCCGCTTCTAAAGTAATTCCTTTGGGCACCATAAAATAAGCATAGGCTGGCCGGTTGAACCTACCTACCCTGCCGCGCAACTGATGTAAATCCGAGAGTCCAAAAGTATGGGCATTATTAATAATGATAGTGTTGACGTTTGGGATATCTATCCCGGACTCAATTATCATGGTACAGATAAAAACATCGATTTTATTATCTAAAAGCTCGACCATCACTTGCTCTAATAATCTGGAGGGCATCTGGCCGTGGGCGGTAACTATTTTTGTGCCGGAAGGTAAATTTTTAAAGATCCTTTCTTTTACCTTATCAATATCCTGAATACGGTTATGCACAAAATAGACTTGGCCTTTGCGCTGTAATTCTTTTAAAATAGCCTGCTTAATCAATTCTTGATCATATTCTACCACAACCGTCTTTACAGGCAATCTGTTTTTAGGAGGCGTATTTATCAGCGATAAATCCTTTGCTCCCATCAGGCTCATGTAAAGAGTACGGGGAATGGGGGTCGCGGTTAAGGTGAGCACGTCAGTGGTTAATCTTAAGGCCTTAAGTTTTTCTTTAGCCCTTACCCCAAAGCGCTGCTCCTCGTCTATGATTACTAACCCCAGATCTTTAAATTTTATATCATCCGATAACAACCTGTGTGTCCCGATAACAATATCTACATTACCCGAAGATAATCCCGCAATAATATTTTCTTGTTCCCTCTTAGTTTTAAAACGCGATAGCATTGCAACGTTTACGGGAAAATCCTTAAGGCGATGCCTAAAATTATGGTAATGCTGCTCGGCCAAAATTGTGGTAGGGACCAGGTATGCCGCCTGCTTGTTATCCATCACTGCCTTAAAAGCAGCACGCATAGCTACCTCTGTTTTTCCGTAACCTACATCGCCGCACAACAGCCTATTCATGGGTTTGGCTGATTCCATATCTTTTTTTACTTCTTGGGTTGCGGTTATTTGATCAGGGGTCTCTTTATAAGGAAAGGTGGCTTCAAATTGTTTTTGCCAATCGCTATCAGGGGAATAAGCAAAACCGTTTACGCTTAAACGCATTGCCTCTAAACTTAAAAGCTCCCAGGCTGACTTTTGAATCCCTTTTTTTACCCTGTTCTTAACCTTAAGCCATTCTTTAGTGCCTAACCTGTTAACTTTAGGCCGTCTGACCTGAAAAGCAATATATTTCTGCACCAAGTTCATCTGGTCAACAGGGACATAGAGCTTTTCTTGTTGATCATATTCGATAACCAAGTGGTCCTGGTGTTTATCTTTAATTTTTATTTTTTCTAGCCCCTTGAATCTACCGATACCGTATTGCGTATGCACGACATAATCGCCGATATTTAAATCTATAAAATTATCTAAAGGGAATTCTTCTTTGAAGGGCAAGGTTTTTAAAGGGTGGGCTCTTTTAACGGGCAGGATAATTACCATTTTATGGCCCCAAAGAGCGCTGCCAGAGGCGGGATTAAATGTTTTGATTGCTATTATTTTTTCGTTTTCTAGTTCAATCCGGATAGGTAGTTCAAAGGCGAAAGGAAAAATATCCACAATGCCGCCCCGGCGGGTGAAATCCCCTTCTTCGCTACAGGCCTCCAGGCGCCTGTAGCCAAAATCAATTAATTGGGCGCAAATACTCTCTAAATCAATATCCGCGCCCACATATAATTTCAGGGACTTAAACATTTAATGAGCACATAACTTATGGAGCAATAACTTTTTATTTGCTACGACATAAGTTATGTGTGCGAATTAATCCCGCACCTTCAAGAAGGTGCGGGATTAATAAAAAATAAGTTATGTCCTCACTTATTTCTTCCGGGTCCAGGCAAGGACTAATGGCGAGGCAATGTATACAGTAGAATATACGCCAGAAATAAAACCCACTAATAAAGTAAAGGCAAAGTTACTTAACACTTCTCCGCCGTAAACCAAGATTGAGATTACCACTAATAAAGTAACGCCGCTGGTAAGTAATGTCCGGCCTAATGTCTGGTTTACGCTTAAGTTAATCAGCTCGCGCAGGCTTAATTTGTGATAAAGGCGGCTATTTTCTCTCACCCGGTCATAAATTACGATAGTATCATTAATAGAATAACCGGCAATAGTCAAAAATGCGGTGACGCTTAAAAGATCTATTTGCCTGCCCGTCATCACCAGAAAACCAAAAGCTATTGTTACGTCGTGTAATAGCGCGATCACACCGGCAATAGCAAAATTAAAATGTTTAAACCTAAAAGCAACGTAAATAAGTATGCCGACCAAAGACCAGATTAAAGCCAGCAAGGCCTTATTTTTAAGATGGCTGCCTGCTATAGGCCCCACATGCTCAATTCTTAAGATCTGTATATCATCCTGGGGAAAATTTTCTTTTAGCTTATTAGTCAATTCTTTGCTCTTGTCTTGCGATGTCCTGATCAGGATTACGCGGGGATTGTCTTTAAATTGTTGGATAGAAGCATCTGTTAAGTTTAGTTCCTTTAAAATCTTACGCACGTTATCCAGCGACGGCGCTGTTTTAAAACTATATTCCTGCAATTGCCCGCCGGAAAAATCAATACCGTAAATCTGGTTACCTTTCTTGAAATAAAAGATTATCCCTGCTAAAATTACCATTGATGAGATGGCATAACAAAGGCGCCTTTTATTAATAAAATCGAATTTAGTTTCTCCGATTAGTTTAAGCATCGGCAGCCGATTTTTTAATAAACCGAAATTTAACAGTAATTCAAAGATCACGCGGGTGACCACAATTGCCGTAAACATGCTGGCAATAAGGCCGATAGTTAAGGTAACGGCAAAACCCCTAATCGGACCGGTCCCGAATTGGAATAATAAAAAGGCGGCAATTAAAGTAGTGAGGTTAGAATCAAGAATAGCACTAAAGGCCTTACTGTAACCATTTTCTACGGCAGTGCGTAGGGCTCTTCCTGCGTTTAATTCTTCCCTGACGCGTTCATTAATCAGCACATTGGCATCTACCGCCATACCTAAAGATAAAATTATACCGGCAATACCGGGTAAGGTTAAAGTTGCAGATACTCCGGGAAATAAAAGCGGCAACATACCTAAACTACCCAAGATAATCAAGAAGTTAAATAAAAGGGCTATATTAGCCACTATTCCGGCCAAAAGATAATAAACTGCCATAAAAATAAAAACTAATGCCACGCCGATAATGCTGGCCTTAACCCCTTTATTAATGGAGTCCTGCCCTAATAAAGGCCCCACAGTTCTTTCTTCTTCTATATACATCGGAGCAGGAAGCGCCCCTACCCTTAAAACAATCGCTAAATCCTGTGCCTGCTCAGGGGTAAAACGTCCGGTGATTACTGCTTCACCATTAGGAATTGCCTCCCTGATGCGCGGGGCAGACTGGACCTTGCCATCCAAAACAATAGCTAATCTTTTTCCTATATTATTAGTAGTAATTTCCGCGAATTTTTTAGCCCCTTGGGCATTAAACTCTAAAGATACTATCGGCTCATTAAAAGAGCTTTGGTCAAACTTTATACTAGCATTAGCTAAAGAATCCCCGGTTAACGCGCTTTGAGTTTCTACAAGTATCGGCTCATTGTCTTCCTGAATATATTTCAGCTCAAACCCTTCAGGTACATTACCTGCAATAGCTTCTTTTAATTTTTCTAGGTCCTGAGAAACCAGTTTGAATTCCAGAAGGGCAGTCTTACCGATTAATTCTAAGGCACGGTCCCTATCGGTAATCCCCGGAAGCTGTACCACAATTTCATCTTCGCCTTGTTTTTGTATCGAGGGTTCTCTTACCCCAAAGGCATCTATTCTGTTTCTGATTACCTCTACGGCGCGATCCCCAGCATCCTCTTTGGCTTGGGCGGATAAGTGGCTAGTATCTACCTTCAAGAGAAGATGCATTCCGCCTTTTAAATCCAAGCCCAGATTTATTCTTTTTTGCAAAGGAAAGGCAAAATAAGCACAGGTTGCTAATATGGCTATGATAAAAATAAGCTTATAGAGAAGCCTTCTTTCCATTGGAATCTCCTAGGTAGGTTATTTGTTCTCGATGGGTTCCTTTTTCTTATAGGCAATGGAATTTTTTTCTACCTCTATTTTTACGTTATCGTCTATCCTTAAGGTAATAGTTTTTTCTTTGATGTTTACTATCGTGCCATGAATGCCGCTGGATGTCACTACCTCGTCATTCTTATCGAGTTCCTGCAGCATCTTCTTATGTTCCTTTTCTTTGGATTTTTGAGGACGAATAAGTAAAAAATAGAAGATGATAAATATAAAAATTAAAGGTAAAAGATTAGTAATCGGATTAACTGCCGGTGCCTGTGGCATGTTTTTAAGCCTCCTTTTTAAACTTCTTTACTAAACGTTTGACGGTTTCTGACGGCTGAGCCCCTCTTTTTACCCAAAAATCATAACGCTCCTTATTGATCTTTACTAAGGGTGGATTTTTTACCGGACTATAGAATCCCAGCTGTTCAATGAAACGGCTGTCCCTTTCACGGGTCTCATTAAAAACCGCTATTCTAAAATGCGGCCTTTTTATAGGGCACTTACCAATCCTCTTTAAACGAATCCTCACTGCCATATTGTTTCCTCCTTTATCTTAGGGACACCCTTTCAGCTAATCGGAAGAGTGTCCCCTCATTGGCTGTCTTAGGGACACCCTTAGCTTTGGCTGAAAGGGTGTCCCTGATTTAGTAATCGCTTCAATTAATGCCTTGGCTTTATTGACTGACTCAAAATATTCTTTTTCAGGAAGCGAATCCGCCACAATACCTGCCCCTGCCTGAATATAAGCAAACCCGTCCTTGATTAAAATAGTCCGGATGGTAATACAGGTATCCATGTTATGAGAAAAGCTAAAATAACCTACG
>MHGH01000013.1:32252-40757 GCA_001805465.1 Omnitrophica WOR_2 bacterium RBG_13_41_10
AAGGCCCCCGCCTTAAATTCTCCAGCTCATCTATAATCTCCATGGCGCGGATCTTGGGGCTGCCGCTTACTGTACCGGCGGGAAAACTTGCCCGCAACACATCGTAGGCGTCGTATTTTTTATCCAGTACGCCTCTGACTTGTGATACCAAATGCATTACATGCGAATACCTTTCTACCTTCATGAATTCATCAACCACTACCTTACCCGAACGGCATACCCTGCCTAAATCATTCCTGCCTAAATCTACCAACATCAGATGCTCTGCCCTTTCTTTAGTGTCATTTAATAATTCTTTTTCTAGTAATCTATCTTGTTTTTCGGTTTTGCCCCGCGGCCTTGTCCCGGCAATGGGCCTAGCCTCAACCACCCCGTCTTCACAACGCACCAGCATTTCAGGAGAAGAACCAATCAAGAGCATATCATCTAGATGCAAAAAAAACATATACGGGGAGGGATTCAGGCTTCTTAAAGAGCGGTATATGCTAAAGGGGTCGGCATTTATCTTAATTTTAAAGCGTTGCGATAAAACTACCTGAATAATATCACCCTTTTTTATAAAAGCCTTGGCTTTGTTAACTATTCTTTGAAACTCTGGTTTTTTATAATTAGAGGAAATTTTGGCTTGTGGCCCGGCAACCGTTTCTTTTTTTAGATCCGTTTCCTGCACAGTCCCCTTAAGGGCCTGGTGTATATTTTCTATTTTTTTAATGCTGTCCTGATAAATCTTTTTTCTTCTTTGGGATGGAAGTTTCTTATAGTTTTTGGGAAGCATAACGTTAGCCACAATCTTTATGGTATGGTTAACGTGGTCAAAAACCAGGATGGTATCAGCTAAGGTAAATACCGCATCCGGTAATTTTAAATCATCGTAATTTTTATCGGGGATTTTTTCAAAGAACCTGACCATATCATATCCCATATAACCAACCAACCCGCCTGAAAAACGCGGTAATCCCCTTACTGCTACCGCCTTAAAATCCTTCATGATATTCTTAATTTCATCTAGCGGATCTGTCTTAGTAACAAACCTACAAGACTTATGTTGATGAGGGTAAATTATCTCAATATTTTTACCTTTGCATTTAAAAACAATCGCTGGTTGGCTGCCTAAAAAAGAATAGCGCGCGACCCGTTCTTGCCCTTCTACCGACTCTAAAAGAAAGGAATAATCGTCTTTCTTGATCTTTAAGAAAGCGGAAACCGGCGTATCCAGATCGGCGTTAATCTCTTTATAAATAGGTATGACATTGCCTTTTTGAGATAATTTTAAGAAATCCGCTAATGAAGGATAGATCATTTTATCTTTCTATAAAAACAGCTTCTATTTCCGGTATGGCAGGCAACGCCTACTTGCCTGACGCCAATTAAAAGCGCATCCATATCGCAATCATAAGCTATAGATTTGACATATTGGTAACATCCTGAGGTAGTCCCTTTAATCCAATATTCTTTTCTGGAGCGCGACCAGAAGCAGGCCTTTTTTAATTTTAAAGTCCGGCGTAAAGATTCCTTATTCATATAGGCTAACATCAAAACCTGTTTTGTTTTATAGTCCTGGATTATGGCGGGGATTAACCCTTGGCGGTTGAACTTTAAATTCTTTATTTCATTTTTTCTCATAAGCGTATGGCTACTCCTTTATCTCTTAAGAATTCTTTTACTTCTTTTAGCGAATATTCTGCGTAGTGGAAAATAGAGGCGGCTAAGGCAGCATCTGCCCGGGCATTTACCAGAACCTGGTAAAAATGCTCTAAGCTTCCTGCGCCTCCTGAAGCTATTACCGGAATATTCACAGCTTCGCTAACGGCTTTGGTCAAAGCCAAATCATAACCGTCTTTTGTGCCGTCATAATCCATGCTAGTTAGGAGTATCTCACCAGCACCTAATCGAGCTGCCTCTTTCGCCCAATTCACTGCCTCTAATTCTGTAGGGGTCCTGCCACCGTTAATATAGACCTGCCATTGATTGGTTCTTGGCTTTTCGCTCTGTACTCTGTACTCTGTACTCTGTACTGATTTAGCATCAATCGCCACCACAATACACTGGCTGCCGAACTTACTAGATGCCTGATTAATCAATTCAGGATATTTTACTGCCGCTGTATTTATGGAAATTTTATCTGCGCCGGCATTTAAAAGATCTCTGATATCCTGTATATCCCTTATTCCGCCGCCAACGGTAAAAGGCATATAGATATTGGTAGCTATATCCTCTACTAAATCAATCAGGGTTTTTCTGTTTTCGTAACTAGCCGTGATATCCAAAAATACTAACTCATCAGCCCCCTGCTTGTCATAGATCTTTGCTACCTCTACGGGGCTACCGGCATCCCTTAGGCCTAAAAATTTTATCCCTTTAACTACCCGGCCTTCTTTAATATCTAAACAAGGAATTATACGTTTTGCTAACATGAATTATTTTATCTTTTTGTATAAATATTCCTTTAATAAACCCCAAGTCTTCTTGCCAACTTTGCCATCGGCTTTTAAATTGTTGGCTCTCTGGAATTCTTTTATAGCTTCTTTGGTTTGCCTGCCCATTTTTGCGTCGATTACTCCGGGATCAAAACCCGCATTCTTTAAGGCAACCTGAATCTGCCGGACATTAGGCCGGGTTTTGGCTTCCGGAATAACTTTTTTTGCACTATCCATTCTTTGGGTTTCTTCTTGAGAATTCTTGACAACTTCTTTTAAACTATTTATTTCTTCGTCTTTAGTTTGGAGCTGTGTTTCTAAATCTGAAATTTGGTTCTTTAGCCCCTGAATCTCTGTTTGTTTTTGAGTACCCGTAGTTACGCACCCGCTTAAATATAAACTAATAATGGCTACCAACAACACTGCGCAATACCTTTTAATCATGCCTCCTCCTTCTTTTATCTACCTTAGTTTTATAGCCTCGGATAAAGTAAACCTGCCTTCATACAAGGCCTTCCCGATAATTATACCGATAATGCCGCTTTTTTCCAGCAATTTAAGGCGGGCTATATCGTTTAATGAAGAAATCCCCCCAGAGGCTATAATCTTCATCCCGGTTTTTTTTAATAAAACTTTTAGTTCTTTTATATTCGGCCCTTTTAAGGTGCCGTCTTTAGAAATATCAGTATAAATCATCTCCTTAAACCCGGCCTTTTTTAAAATATCGATAAAGCTTAAAGTACCAATTCTGCCGGTAGCTATTTGCCAGCCGCAAGTTAAGACCTGCCCTCTTTCAGTATCTACGCTGACTATGACTTTGTCTTTAAAATTACGGCGGGCTTGCTGTAAAAAATTTTTATCTTCGACTGCCTTGGTCCCTAAGACTACCCGTGATATGCCATAAGCTAACAAATTCTTTATAAGCTCTATCTTTCTTATTCCGCCTCCCAGCTGAACAGGGACATCCACAGCCTTAATTATCTGTTTTACTATTTCCAGATTTTTCGGCTTCCCCGTCATTGCGCCGTCTAAATCTACAAGGTGAATAATCTGAGCCCCCTGCCTTACCCAATACTTAGCTGTCTTAACCGGGTCTTTAGAGTATACCTTTTTATTTAAGCGGCCCTGGACATACCTGACTACGCAGCCATCTTTTAAATCAATAGCGGGAATTATAAGCATATAAAGTTTTTTAGTATCCTTAGCCCTATCTCCTGGCTTTTCTCAGGATGAAATTGCGTGCCATAGACATTACCTTGCCAAACTACTGCTGCAAAATCGCCTCCATAGTTAGTAGTTGCACAGATCATATCTTTATTTTTTGGTTCAGGATAATAAGAATGGCAAAAATAAACATATGCGCCGTCGGGAATGCCTTTTAATAACGGGCATTCGCCTGCGACCTGCGACCTGCGACCTGCGACTTTTTTTAGCTGGTTCCATCCCATATGCGGAACCTTGATATTCATTTTTTTATCAAATCTCTTTACCTCACCGTCTAATATCCCTAATCCGTTTGCTTTGACTGCCTCTTGGCTTTTTTTAAATAAAAGCTGCATTCCTAAGCAGATCCCTAAAAATATTTTCTTATTTTTTATCTCATCAATCAAGGCATCAAAAAGCCCCTGTTTTTTAAGCTCGGCTACGGCATCATCAAAGGCCCCTACCCCGGGCAATACTAATTTTTGCGATTTTTTGATATCCTCCGGCCGCGCCGTAACAATAGTTTCTGCGCCTAAAGATTCCAGCGCCTTCTGCACGCTATGAATATTACCCATACCATAGTCAATAATCGCGATTCTAGTCAATTATACCTTTGGTTGAAGGAATGCCTTTTCTTCGGGGATCTATTTGCGTGGCCTGGTCTAAGGCTTTGCCTAAGGCTTTAAAGATAGGCTCTAAGTTTGTATGTAAATCGGGATTAGTACTTAGCAGTTTAATACTTAAATTCATTCCCGATTTTTTAGCAAAGGCTTCCAAGAAATGATTGGCGTAAGAAAAAGAATATTCTTCTTCTCCTTTGGTGCAAGGATTACTCAATGGTTGAAAAAACCCCCTGCCGCTAATATCTACTGCAACAGTAGCTAAGACATCTTCCATTGGCCAAGAAACAGAAGCTGACCTTGCAATACCTTTCTTATCTCCCAAAGCTTCTTTAAAGGCATCCCCCAAAACAATTCCGATATCTTCATTAGTATGATGTATATCTACTTTTAAATCACCTTTAGCCTTAATCTCTAAATCAAACAATCCATGAAAAGCGAATAATTCCAGCATATGATCCAAAATACCTATGCCGGTATTGATTTTTGATTTACCGGCCCCGTCGATATTTAGCTTAATGATAATATCTGTTTCCTTAGTTTTTCTTTTGATAGTAACGATTCTTTTTTTCATCTTTCTTATCCTTATGCTCTGTACTCCGTACTCGGTACACGGTACACAATTAGAATCTCACCCTTACCGACTCTAAATGCTTACTTAAACCCTCTATGCCGGCAACCTTTTCCAAAGGCTCCTTTACTTTTTCCAGGGCCTTTTTAGAATAACTAATTATATGGCTAGACTTGGTAAAGTCAAGCACAGATAGCCCTGAGAAAAACCTGGCTGTCCCCTGAGTAGGTAATACATGGCTAGGGCCTGCTACATAGTCACCTACAGCCGTAGGGCTGTAAGGCCCTAAAAATACGGCACCGGCATTTTTTACCTGGCGTAATAATCTTTTGGGATTATTTACCAGGATCTCTAAATGCTCAGGAGCGATTTTATTGCTGATATCCACGGCCTGTTGCAGATTTTTGGTCAGGATTATCAAACCGTTGATATTCTCGGTCTGTGATTTTACTTCTTTAGCTAGGCTGCGGGAATTGGTAATCAAAATAGCTATTCCCTGCGAATGCTCTGCCTGGGCCTTAAGATCCGCTATAATAAATCTAGGGTCACTAAACCTATCGGCGATAATTACTAGTTCCGTCGGACCTGCCAGCATATCAATATCCACAAAACCAAATACCTGCCTTTTGGCTTCCGTGACATAAATATTTCCGGGCCCGACAATTTTATCTACGCGCGGGATAGTTTTAGTGCCATAGGCTAAAGCTGCGATGCCCTGCGCTCCTCCTACGCGATAAATTTCATCTACTTTTAAAAGGTCAGCAACAACCAGAATATGTGGATTAATCCGTCCCTGTTTATCCGGAGGGCTAATCAGTATTATTTTTTTCACCCCGGCAATTTTTGCCGGCAGAACAGACATATAAACCGTAGAAACTAAAGGGGCAGTTCCGGCGGGTATATATATACCTACTTTTTCCAGCGGTTGGTAGTTTTCACCTAAAATGAAACCTTCAGAATCTTTTATCCTCCAAGATTTTCTAATATTCTTACGGTAGAATTTATTGATATTTTCCATGATAATCTTTAAAGTAGAGACAAAATTCGGGGTTATGCTTTGATAAGCGCCGCTAATTTCTATCTGTGAAACTTTTAGCTGCCGGGGCATTAATTTTACGCCGTCAAACTTTTTGGTATACCTTATTAATGCATCGTCCCCTAAGAGGCGCACATCTTCAATAATCTGCCTTACCTTTTCTTCTACCCGCTTAGACCGGGAAAACTGACGGTTATAAATCTTTTCTAATTGCTTGCTGGTAAAACGTATGATTTTCATTTTATCTGTCCTATGATAGTTTTTAATTGTTCGAAGGCTTTGGTAAAATCTTTAGGGTTTGTTCCTCCTGCCTGGGCGAAATCTTTTCTTCCTCCGCCGCTTCCGCCGATTATACTAGCGACATCACGGATAAGTTTTGAGGCATCTAGGCCTTTTTGGCATAAATCCTCTGTAACCCCCATTACCAATAACGCCCTGCCATCCTGGTTGGTAGCTAAGGCGATAACCGAATTAGTAGTCCTTTCTTTGATCAGGTCCATAGTTTTTCTTAGTAAATTCATATCCGCAGATAGCACTAGCTCTGTGATAACTTTAATATTATTTATTGGTTCGCCCTTTTTTATAATTTCTTCTACTGAGGATTTAGCGATATCCATTCTTTTTAAATTTAATTGCTTTTCCAACTCTTTTACCCGGGCTATTTTCTTTTCTAACTCTTGGGGAATCCTTTCGGTTGTAACATTAAGCAATGCAGCTACCTGCCGCAGGGTATTTTCTTCGCTTTTGATTATCCTATAGGCTCCTTTAGCGGTAACCGCTTCTATTCTCCTTACCCCTGAGACAATAGATGATTCCTGGGTTATCCTAAAGATGCCAATCTCTCCGGTATGTTCTAAATGAGTACCGCCGCATAACTCCTGTGAAATATCGCTTGCGGAAATCACCCGTACTTTATCTGCATATTTTTCTCCAAAGAAAGCCAAGGCCCCGGTTTTTTTGGCACGAGATACCGTCATATCTTTTATGCTTAAGGGGTGATTATCTAAAATATATTTATTTACTGCCTCTTCCACCCTATTCAATTCATCTTGGCTTATGTTTTTAAAATGGGTAAAATCAAAACGCAGGCGATCCGCAGCCACCAATGAACCCTGCTGCTGGACATGGGGGCCCAGTATTTTTCTTAAAGCTGCCTGCAATAGATGGGTGGCAGTATGGTTTCTGGCGATATCTAAACGGCGCTCGAGGTTTATCTGGGCTAAAACTGAATCTGTTTTTTTAAAACTGCCCTCTTTTACCCTGCCGATATGCATAATCACCTTATCCGCCTTTTGGGTATCTATTACTTCAAAAATATTTTTACCTTTAGATATCTGCCCATTATCCCCTACTTGGCCCCCTGATTCCGGATAAAAAACGCTTTTATCCAGGATTATGGTCGCTGCATCAGCCTTGCTTATTTTTTTTACTTCTTTATTATTTTGAATAATCTTTAAGATCTTAGCTTGATTCCGATAATCTTTATAACCTAAAAATTTGGTTTCTTTGAGACCCAGATGCAAATCTTTGGCGCTAAAAACATCCCCTTTCATTGTGCTTTGGGATTTAGAACGGTTTTTCTGCCCTTCTAACTCATTATTGAATGCCTCCTGCGAAATTCTTATACCATGCTTATTTAACCATTCAGCGGTTAATTCAAAAGGCATCCCGTAAGTATCATAAAGCTGAAAAGCGATTTTACCCACTTTTAGAGGGTCCTGATTCTTTATAAACTCTTGAAATTTTTCTTTGAGCACAATATCACTAGATTCTAATGTAGAAATAAAATTTTTCTCTTCGGCCAAAATTATCTCCGAGATATTTTCCCGGCGTTTTGCTAAATCAGGATACGGCTGCTGCATGATCTGGGCTAATACCGGCACTAATTTATATAAAAACGGTTTTGTTATCCCCGATGCCCTTAAATGTAAGCTGGACTTACGGATTAATTTTCTGATTACATAGCCCCTAGCTTCATTCGAAGGCAACACCCCATCATATATTGCAAATACAATTGCCCGTAAGTGATCAGCAATTGCATAAGTCAATTCCTTTTGGTTTACAACTTGCGACTTGCGACTTGCGACTATTTCTTTTATTATCGGCTGGAATAAATCGGTCTCAAAATTATTTTTTACACCCTGCATCACTGCCGCTAGCCTCTCTAAACCCATCCCGGTATCAATGTTTTTTTTCGGTAGCGGCTCTAATGCGCCATTTTCCTTTCTATTAAATTGGGTAAAGACTAGATTCCAGACCTCTATAAACCTAGCGCAACTACAAGAAGGATCGCAATTGGGGCTGCCACAACCAATATCTCGGCCCAAATCAAAGAATACCTCAGAGCAGGGGCCACATGGCCCATTAGGCCCTTTTTGCTTGGCTTCTGAAGGCCAAAAATTTTCTTTATCCCCCAATTTGATGATTTTTCCAGCAGGAACTTTTATTTTATCCTTCCAGATTAAATATGACTCATCATCATCCTTATAAACCGATACCCAAAGTTTATCTTTATCGATTTTTAGCTCTTCGCTAAGAAACTCCCAGGCCCAACTAATCGCCTCTTTCTTAAAATAATCTCCGAAAGAAAAATTTCCCAGCATCTCAAAAAAAGTATGGTGCCCGCAAGTTTTACCTACCTTGTCCAAATCATCAGTG
>MHGH01000013.1:40772-44607 GCA_001805465.1 Omnitrophica WOR_2 bacterium RBG_13_41_10
CTGGTTACCGCCCGGGTAAAACCAGATACCTGGCCCAGGAATTGTTTCTTAAACTGGTTCATTCCGGCAGGAGTAAATAATACCGTAGGGTCATCCCGCGGGACCAAAGAATCGCTTTCTACTACCTTGTGTTTTTTAGACTTAAAAAAACTCAAAAAATTTTCTCTTAAAATATCTGTCCTCATATTTCTTTTAATGCTTCAATTACCGTATCCGCGGAAAAGCCCCTGCGCATCAAATACCCAAAGATCCGCTGTTTAGCTTTTTTAGGCTCAACTCTTTTTAACTTTTTTATTCTTTCTTTTGCTAAATCTAAAACTATAACTTGCTCTGAATAGTTTTTCTTGGCCTCTAAAATCTGCTCATTGATAATATCTTCACTGACCCCCTTTATTTTAAGCTCTTGCCTTAACCGTTTTAAACCTAAAGGCCGCTTTATCCGGGAATCAATCCAGGCCTTGGCAAAAACCCTATCATCAACAAAGCCTTTTTCTTTTAAAAAAGAAATGGTTTTATCTATCAGGGTTTCTTCGAATTTTTTTATTTTTAAGCGCTGGCGGATCTCATTTTCGCTGCGTAAGCGAAACTTCAGCAACAAAAAAGCATAGGCTTGTGCTTTTTGAAAAAAATCTATATTTTTATTTCTCACTTTCTTTTAAAAGGAAGTAGCCGCGCGCAGCCTTGACCAATACATTACTTTTGGCTTGCTTAGTTACTTTTTCATAATCTGCGCTATTATTCACGGGTTGTTTATTAATTTCTAAAATTATATCCCCAGGAATAATCCCCGCTGCATCAGCTAGGCTTTGCGGATCAACATCCACTACTACCACCCCTTTTTTCTCTTCAATCTTAAAACGGCTGATATTTTCCGGGGTCAAATCTCCCACTTTTAAGCCGCGCCAATTCTGGGATTCTGCACTAACAATAGGGGTAGCCTCGCTTAGCTCCTGGGGCCTTGGGCCTATTTCTACCTCCAGGGTCAATTCTTTTTTATCGCGGATTACTACTACTTTGATTTTTTTACCCACTTCAGTTTCCGAAACAATATTCAAGAGCTCCCTGACATTATTGATAGCTTTATTATCAAACTGCCTGATTAAATCTGCGTCCTTAAGGCCTGCTTTTTGCGCAGGGCTGTTATCTAAAACCTTGGCTACTAAAACCCCGTTTTTATCCGGTAAGTTAAAATATTTAGCCAGGTCATCGCTTAAGTCCTGAACAGTAATGCCCAGCCAACCGTAGACTATTTTTTTTCCGGCAATAAGTTTATCCATAATCCTCTTGGCGCTATTACTGGGGATAGCAAAACCTATGCCTTGATAACCGCCGGTGGTAGAAAATATCGCCACGTTAATACCTACTACTTCTCCTTTGAGATTAACTAAGGGGCCTCCGGAATTACCGGGATTTATCGCAGCATCGGTCTGGATTAAATCATTGTAATTACGTTCTTGAGACAATGTGCGGCCTAAAGACCGATGCATGGCACTAATTACCCCCACCGTCACTGTCGGCTCAGGGTTCTGCATGGCAAAGGCATAGGGGTTCCCGATAGCCACTACCCACTGCCCAATTTTTAAATTGCTGGAATCGCCCAGGGTAGCGTAAGGCAAATTATGGGCATTTATTTTTATCACTGCTAAATCCGCACGGGGATCCTGGCCCTTTATCTCTCCTTTAAATTCCCTTCCGTCGGATAAAGTCACGGTTATCTTATCTGCCCCGTTTACTACGTGTTCGTTTGTCAAGATATAACCCTTAGGGTCAATAATTACCCCTGAACCCAAACCCATCTGTTTATATTTCCGCTGGGGCATCTCTCCAAAGAAATCATCAAAAAAGCGGCGCAACTGTTCATCTTGGCCCGAAGAAGACCCATTGCCAAAGGGCTGGCTGAAATAGAATCTTTTCATTTTAGGGATTTTAGCGGTGTGCTCTATGCCTATAGAGACTACTGCTTTACCAACGCTATTGGCAACGCTAATTACCGCATCCTCCATGCGCAGCCCTTCCGGCGTAGGGGTAGCGGCAGTTGGAGTTAAAGGGCTACCAACCAATACCAGGCCCATTATCAAAGTTAAACTAAAAAAGAGCAGTTTCTTTTTCATCTTCAATCCCCCTATTTTTCACCTAAAGTAATCTTTTTCCTGATATCTTTTTCCAGGTCATCTTGCAGCTTGGGTTTTTCCTTCAATAATTTTATCGCAGCATCTCTGCCCTGGCCGAGCTTTTCACTTTGCCAAGACAGCCAGGTACCGGATTTTTCAATCACACCCAAATTCACTGCAGCGTCAATGACGCTAGAGGTTTTAGCAATACCTTCGTTATGCAGGATTTCAAATTCCGCCTCTTTGAAAGGAGGGGCTACTTTATTTTTTACTACCCGTGCCCGAACACGGCTACCTACAACTTCATCTCCATTTTTTATAGCAGCTATTCTTCTTAGATCTAATCTCACTGAAGAATAAAACTTTAATGCCCTGCCGCCGGTAGTAGTTTCCGGTGAACCGAACATTACGCCGATTTTCTCCCTAAGCTGATTGATAAAAATAACACAGGTGTGAGATCTATTAATTGCTGCGGTCAGCTTGCGCAACGCCTGCGACATCAGGCGCGCCTGTAACCCCATATGAGAATCACCCATATCACCTTCGATTTCCGCTCTGGGCGTAAGCGCAGCTACGGAGTCAATGACAATCAAATCTACGGCGTTAGAGCGCACTAATGTTTCGGTAATCTCCAAGGCCTGCTCTCCTGTGTCCGGCTGGGAAATCAAAAGGTCATCTAAATTAATCCCGATAATTTTAGCATAGGTAGAATCAAAGGCATGTTCGGCGTCAATAAAAGCGGCAACCCCCCCTTTTTTTTGTATTTCCTTGATCACGCTTAAGGTAAGCGTGGTTTTTCCCGATGCCTCAGGACCGAATATCTCAATGACCCTGCCACGCGGCAGGCCTCCTACGCCTAAAGCCCAATCTAAGGTAAGTGCGCCGGTAGAGATAGCATCTACGTCTACCCTGGCCTGGCCGCCTAATTTCATAATTGAACCCTTGCCAAATTGTTTTTCGATCTGCAATAAGGCTAACTCTAAGGCCTTCTGGCGATCTGAAATATTTTTGCTGTCTTCTTTAAGAACAGCCTTTTTATCGTGAGTCATACCAAACCTCCATATTTAAAATTTTCCCGGTAAAATAATAAGATTTTTGCTGATTTTAGAAGCTTTATTATAACTTAGCAACATACTTGTGTCAAACAATATTGATACATATAGACCTCCTTTCATTATAATAGACGTAAGACCGGCCTAAATCTAACATATAAAACGTAAAACGGGGTCAGAATTATTTATCAGAAAATAAATCTGACCCCATTATTCTAGGTTCTAAGTTGACATAACCCATAAAATATGTTAAATTTAGATACTATGGAAGAGCTAATCAAAGCCAAGCAAGAGCTAGAGCGCAGCAAAAATGAGCTTGCCATCCTCTACGAAGTCTCCAATGCCATGCGCACTACCCTAAAACTCGATGAGATTCTTTATATAATTTTAACCGGTGTTACAGCGCATTCCGGCCTAGGTTTTAACCGGGCAACTCTCTTTTTAGTAAATGAAAACGAAGGTTTAATCGAGGGCAAGATGAGTATCGGCCCGGAAAGCGTTGAAGAAGCTAACAGTATCTGGAGCCAGATTGAAACCGAAAAAATGGGCCTTGAGGACCTGATTAATGCCTACAAGGTTTCTAAAAACGTGGTGGAATCGGGTTTTAATCAACAAATCCGCCATCTGAAGGCTGCTTTAAAAGAAAAAAGCGGAGGCCTGTTAGCCCTGGGG
>MHGH01000013.1:44636-46943 GCA_001805465.1 Omnitrophica WOR_2 bacterium RBG_13_41_10
TAAAGAAACTATACAAAACTATAGCTACGACCCGATTATCCAAGCCTTAAAAACCAATGAGCTGGTTATGGTCCCTTTAAAGGCCAAGGATAAGATTAACGGGATAATTTTGGCGGATAACTTCATCACTAAAAAACCCATTACCAAAGAAGATACGCGCATGTTGATTATGTTAGCCAACCAGGCCGGGTTAGCCATTGAGAATGCCCAGCTTTATGAAAAAACCGTGATCCGCGCCCATACCGACTCTTTAACCGAGCTCGGCAACCACGGTTATTTCCAATATCTTCTGCAATCAGAATTAGAAAAATCCAAGGCCACACAAGGCCCTTTAAGCCTGATGGCTATAGATATCGACGATTTTAAAGTCTATAATGACAGCTTAGGCCATCAGGCCGGAGATAAAATACTCAAGGAACTGGCAATATTACTGAAAAATCAATCGCGAAAAATGGATTACGTCTGCCGTTATGGCGGAGATGAATTTATGATTATCCTGCCCCTTACCAATAAAGACGAGGCCTATATGATTGCAGAACGCCTAAGGCAAGATATCGAAAGGCACCCCTTTATCCATGAAGAAATCCTTCCTCATAAGAAATTTACCGTAAGCATCGGCCTGGCTGCCCATCCCGAGAATGGCACACTCCCTGCAGAATTAATTGCTTCTTCCGATAAAGCGCTTTATCAGGCAAAAAATAAAGGAAAGAATACTACGGTAGGTTAAACCGGTTCTGTTACTTCTTGCCGGTCTTCTTTAATCGCCTCTTTTTGGCCGAACTTTACAGACACTATCTTTGAGACACCCGATTCTTCCATAGTAATACCGTACATCACATCGGCATTAGCAATAGTTTTTTTGTTATGGGTAATAACAATAAACTGTGAGCCAGTGGCAAATTCCTGCAGCTTCCTGCTAAACCTGTCCACATTAGCTTCATCCAAAGCCGCATCTATTTCATCCAAGATGCAAAAAGGAGAAGGCTTTACTTTAAAGATAGCAAATATTAGCGCGATAGCCGAAAGAGACTTCTCTCCTCCGGAAAGTAACAGCACATTCTGCAGCTTTTTGCCCGGAGGACGGCAGATAATTTCGATGCCGGATTCCAAAGGATCGTGTTCATCAATAAGAAAAATCCGGGTATCTCCTCCGCCAAACAATAATTTAAAATAGTTACGGAACTCTTCCTGTATTCTGGCAAAGGTTTCCAAAAACATCTGCTTGGTGGTGCGGTTGATCTTAAGAATAGCCTCGTGGAGCGCATCCTTGGCAGAAATCAGGTCGTTTTGCTGTTGCACCAAAAAATCATAACGCTTCTTTAATTCTTCGTACTCCTCAATGGCTACTAAGTTTACCGTTCCATAGGAGTCTAATTTTTCTTTTAACTTCTGGATTTCATCTGATAAGGCATCAATATCTAATTCTTGGGGTAACTCTATCTGGACATCTAATTCCATTTTATAGGCCTGTTGTATCCTGTCTTGGATACTGGTAATTTTAAAATCAATATCTTTATTCTGCATCTGTAATTCGTATAACTTATTTTTTAAGTTATCAAGTTCTCTGCGGTCAAGCTCGATTTTTTGCACTATGTCATTGGCCTGTTTGGAAAAGTCGGCATAACTGAGTTGCGCCTCTGCCAACAAGATTTTTTGCGTATCTAACTGCTTCTGGTGGTCAATAATCTGGTTTTCTAAATCGTTTATTTCCTTCGCCAGATACTGGCGTTTGTCTTGCGTCGCTCCTACCTGAGTTTCTAAGCTCGATAAGGCTTCTTTATCTTGCCCTAAAGCATCTTCTAGGTTTTTTAAGGTAGCTGCTTCGGAATTAATCCGGCTAACCATAGCATCTAATTCTGTTTTGGCCTGGGTAATAGCTACTAAGAATTTTTCTTTGCCGTCATTACAAAAAGTAATGTTGTTTTGCTCGTTGGCTATTGAGTTTTCGTTTTCTCGTTGTTTGTCTTCTGCCAGGGTTAATTGCTCCTGGGATTGCGACAATTCACTCTCTATGGCCTTGAGTTCTTTATCAGCATCAGTTAACTCTAAGATAATAATGTCTTCTTCCTCTTTTATCTTATTAAACTGCCCGAGGGTAGACTCTTGGACGGTCTTTTTATTTGCCAAGGAAATTTCTTGATTGCGTAAATCCTGCCCTAACCCCTCGATTGTCTGATTTAAATCGCTGATGCGCTTTTCTTTAGCTATTTGGTTATTTTTTAAAGCGCCGATCTCTTCTTCTAATCTAATAATACGGTTGTTGATTTTTACCAGATCCAAATCAATAGGCTTGGCTTCACCGCTGAT
>MHGH01000013.1:46971-53595 GCA_001805465.1 Omnitrophica WOR_2 bacterium RBG_13_41_10
TGGTTTTGGGTATCCAGCAATTTTTTATTAATATCGACAAGCTTTGCGTTTTGGTCTTCCGATTCTTTTTTTAATCCGGATATTTTAAGGGCAAAATTGTCAAATGCCTCTTGCAACTTATTTAATTCTGTAACGATTTCATTTAATCCGCCTTCTATTACGGCTTTTTCTTCTCTCACCTTGGCTTTTTCCAGCTCTAGCCTTTTTTTACGGGCCAACAGCGCCTGCTGCTTGAAGGATAAATCCGTTACCTTGTTCTTTAAGGCCGTCAAATCCGTAACCATTTCCAAAACAGCTTTTTTAGCCTCAGTAATGGCGGTTAATGAATTTTTTATTGAAATGGTAATCCGGCCTAACTCTTCTTCCTTGATCTTTAATAAAGCGGTTTTTTCTGCTATGTTTTTCTTAACACTGGTAGAATCTTCTTTTGCTTTCTTTAGCTCTTCTTCGTCCTGAACAATCCTGTTTTGGACCTGCTGAATCTGCTCCTCTAGATACCCCTTATTAGCCTCTAACTCAATAATTCTCTCCTGGTTTAGTTTGATGTGCTGCTTATTTCTTAAGTCCTGGTTATCTAAATTGGAAATGGTTTCTTTGATACTCATAATATTTGCTTCTTGGGATTTAATCTCTGACTGGCAGGTCGTTGCGCTCGATTCCTGGGATTCAATCAAGCTTAAGAGCTGAATTTCCCCGGCCTCTAACTCGGATAGTTGTTTTATCAGGCCCTCTTTCTGCAGCATTAAGCCTTTCTTTAAAATAATCGCTAAATTTATTTCTTTTAATTTTAACTCTTCAAAGACTTCCTTGTATTTACGGGCCTTATTTACCTGCCGCTCTAAAGATCCGATCTGGCGCTTTACTTCGGTAATAATATCGTTGACCCGGGATAAATTTAGGTCGGTTTCTTCTAACCTGCGCATAGCTTCTTTCTTTTGGTTTTTATATTTTATAATACCTGCGGCTTCATCAAAAACCATGCGCCGGTCTTCCGGCTTAGAGCTTAAAATTAAATCAATCCTTCCCTGCTCAACTAAAGAGTATCCTTCTGCGCCGATTCCCGTGCCGCTCAGTAAATCTAATATGTCCTTAAGCCGTACTACGGTTTTATTCAGCAGGTATTCGCTTTCTCCGGAACGAAAAAGCCTGCGGGTAATCACCAGCTCATCATTATCAAAAGCAAAGAATTTTTGCTTATTATCAAAGGTAAGAGAAACCTCTGCCATGCCCACCGGTTCTTTGGAGTCGGTGCCACCAAAAATGACATCCTGCATCTCTGAACCGCGCAGAGACTTTGCCGACTGCTCCCCTAATACCCAGCGCATGGAATCAAAAATGTTGCTTTTCCCGCAGCCGTTTGGGCCCACTATGGCAGTAATGCCTGGCTCAAAATTTAATACCGTCTTAGCAGAAAAAGACTTAAACCCTATCAGCTCCAATTTTTTTAAAAACATAGCGGTCTCCTTTAGCTATTGAAATCTTGATTGATTTTCTAACCAAGCATCAATTTTTTCTCTCTTAAAACGCCATTGGCCTACGACTTTTAAGGCCGGCACTTTATTGTGTTTCAGCCAATCATAAATGGTGCGGCGCGTGACTTTTAAGTAGCCCGCTAAATCTTCGATCGTCATTAATCCACTATTGATTAACATATTTCTCCTAATATGTTTTTAATTATAAAGTAAAAATTTATTTTTGTCAAGGAAAATCTTAACATTCTTTGACATATGTATGCTAAAGCTTGTCTTTTGATGTTAAAGGATGCGATTATAGGAGATTATTTACGGAGGGTTTCTTTGAATTTTTTGCTTAAGGCAGGCACAATTTGAAAGAGGTCACCCACAACACCATAAGTAGCAACTTTAAAAATAGGGGCATCAGGGTCTTTATTGATGGCCACGATTATTTTTGAGGACTGCATTCCTACTAAATGCTGGATCTGACCGGAAATTCCACAGGCAATATAAATTTTTGGGGCTACGGTGCGGCCGGTTTGGCCTACCTGATGTGAATAAGGCATCCATCCTGAATCTACGGCAGCGCGTGAAGCGCCTACGGCTGCGCCTATTACATGGGCAAGCTCTTCTAAGATTTTAAAATTTTCCGCACCGACCATACCCCTGCCGCCGGAAACAATAATATCCGCTTCCGCAATATTCACCAAGGATTCTATCTCTTCCACGATATCTATAAGTTTGGTGCGCGAGGCATAAATATTGGGGCCAAAATTTTCTTTGATAATCTTACCTTTGCGGCGTTTATCCGGCTCCATGGGCTGCATTACTTTGTGCCGGACAGTGGCCATCTGCGGCCGATAATTTGGGGAAATAATCGTAGCCATGATGTTTCCCCCGAATGCCGGCCGGGTCTGAAGAAGAATTTTTTTATCCGGGTCAATATCTAAACCCGTGCAGTCTGCGGTTAAGCCAGCTTTGATATTAATAGCTACCCGGGAAATTAAGGACCTTCCGATTGCCGTAGCCCCGCAGAGAAAAATCTCCGGTTTATATTTTTGCACTAATTTAACCAATATATTGGTATAGGGTTCATCCTGAAAATTAGCTAATTCCGCGGCCTCTACCAAATATATATTATCCGCACCGCGCCAGATTAATTCATCCAGCTGATCATCCATATTATTGCCGATTAATACGCCGCTAACCTGGCAGTTTAATTTCCTAGCTAATTCCTGGGCTTTCCCCAAAAGCTCATAAGCTACAGATTGGACTTTACCGTTTTTCTGCTCAACAAAGACCCAAACTCCTTTGTAGCCTTTGATATCCGGCAGTATACAGCTAGCCTTTTCTGTCTCTAAAAGAATTGCCTTTAATTTACAAACCGGCACACAGGCGCCGCAGAGATTGCATTTATTTAAATCTATAACTGCCTTCTTCTGGCTTTGGCTAGAGGAAGCCAAACCACTGCTCTCTAGCTTGTCCATCATGCGGATAGCATCAAAAGGACAGGCCTTGATACATAAAGTGCAACCCGTGCATTTCTCAAGGATAATCTGAATGGGCATAATTAATGCACCTCATCCTTTAATAAATCCACTAACTGGGTAGCAATTTCCGGAATTTCACCTTTTAAGATTTGGCCGGGGATCCTATGGGCAGGGGTGAAAATCTTTACTACTTGTGTCGGCGAACCGCACAGACCGATTTGTTGCGGATCAAGGTCAAGCTCCTTTTGCGTCCAGGTAATGATCTTGGCTTGTTTTGCGCGCATCATCCCTTTTAAGGAAGGTAGCCTGGGCTCATTAATCTCTTTGACTACGGTCAATAATGCTGGCAAGGGAATCTCAATAATCTCATAACCTTCCTCCATCATTCGCTCTACGCGCAGCATTCTATCTTTAACTTCTTCAATCTTTTTTACGTAAGTAACCTGGGGTATATCTAAATGCGTAGAGATACCCGGGCCTACCTGCGCTGTATCGCCGTCTGAGGCCTGCTTACCGCAAATTATTAAGCCAAATTCGCCGATTTTTTTTATCGCTGCAGCTAAGGTATAGCTAGTTGCCCAGGTATCGCTGCCGGCAAAGGCGCGGTCGCAGATTAATATCCCTTCATCAATCCCCATAGAGATAGCTTCCCTTAAAGCTACCTCTGCCTGGGGAGGCCCCATAGTAATCACTGTAACCTTGCTATCGCATTTTTCTTTCAAGCGTACTGCCTCTTCAATAGCATACATATCAAAGGGATTGATGATGGATTTCACCCCCTCGCGGATTAAGGTATTATTCTCGGGGTTGATTTTTACTTCGGTGGTTTCCGGAACCTGCTTGATACAAACGATAATATTCATACTACCGGATGGCTTCTTTGATTAACTGCAGGGCGATAATATTGCGTTGTATTTGATTGGTGCCTTCGTAGATCTGGGTGATTTTGGCATCGCGCATATATTTTTCTATAGGATAATCTTTCATATAGCCGTAGCCGCCGAATATCTGCAGGGCATCTGTAGTGACTTTCATCGCTACATCGGAAGCAAAAAGTTTGGCCATTGCCGATTCTTTTGCCACATTAGTTTTACCGGCATCTACCATTCTGGCAGTAGCATAGACCAGCGCCCTGGCCGCTTCCACGTGGCTTGCCATATCAGCAAGCATCCATTGAATCCCCTGAAAGCTAGAGATAGATTTTCCGAACTGCTGCCTTTCCTTAGCATACTTTACTGCTAAATCTAAAGCCCCTTGGGCAATCCCTAATGCCTGCGCTGCTACTCCCGGACGGGAGATATCAAAAGTCTTCATGGTAACAATAAACCCCATCCCCTCTTTAGACAATAAATTTTCTTTGGGAATTTTACAGTCGGTAAAAACTAGTTCTCTGGTTGAAGAAGCACGAATTCCCAGCTTATCTTCTTTTTTACCGAAGGTAAAACCTGGAGTACCTTTTTCTACAATAAAGCTAGATGCGCCTCTGGCGCCTTTAGTCTTATCAGTCATAACAACTACGGTATAAATATCGGCATCCCCGCCATTAGTAATAAAATGCTTTAGGCCATTTAAGATATAATGATCTCCTGATTTTTTAGCCGTAGTCTTAATCGCAGAGGCATCAGAGCCGGCCTCTGGCTCAGTAATAGCGAAGGCAGCGATTTTTTTGCCTTGAGCTAAATCAGGAAGGTATTTCCTCTTTTGTTCGTCGTTACCAAAGAGCACAATAGGGAATGTTCCCAATGCCGAGGCAGCATAACAGACCGCAATACCGCCGCAGGCCCGGGATAATTCTTCGGTAGCAATGCATAAATTTAAGACACTGGTACACATCCCGCCGTATTCTTCAGGTATAAAAAGCCCGAATAAATCTGCGGCTGCAAGCTGTTTGATGATTTCCCAAGGATATTCTTCAGTCTGGTCATATTTAGCGGCAACCGGCCTGATTTTTTCTTCGGCGATTTTACGCGCCAACTCCTGAATCATTTTCTGCTCATCGCTCAATAAATAATCCATCATTCCTCCTTATTATTCTCTTCACTACTAAGGGACACCCTTCTAGCCAAAGCTAAGAGTGTCCCCTTTACAGCTTAATCAGGGAC
Organism: Omnitrophica WOR_2 bacterium RBG_13_41_10; assembly: GCA_001805465.1. GTDB lineage: Bacteria > Omnitrophota > Gorgyraeia > Gygaellales > Profunditerraquicolaceae > RBG-13-41-10. Next base: position 52,018 of record MHGH01000013.1, read on the forward strand.
ACTCTTCCGATTAGCTCAAAGGGTGTCCCTAATAATATGACTTTTCTCCTATATTTTCTTTACCAGGGCTATCTCCTGACAGTTAGGAAACTTAGGGCAATTAATGCACTCTGCCCAGATTTTATGGGGAAGACTGGAATGCTGGGTTTTTTTAAAGCCGAACTTTTTAAAAATTCGCGGCCTGAAAGTAAGGGCGAATATTTTCTTTATTCCTAACTCCTTGGCCTCATTGATGCACATCTTAATAAGCTGGCTGCCTATACCTCTACCTTGCTTATTTTTTTTCACTGCCAAAGATTTTATCTCTGCCAGGTCTTCCCAGGATACATGCAAAGCCACACAGCCTATAATCTGCCTATTTTCTACACAGACCCAAAAGTCACGTAAGTTTTCATAGAGCTCATTCAAGGAACGCGGCAGCATCAGGTCCTGTTTGGCAAAAAAATTAATTAATGCCTGTATCTGTTTTACATCCTGCAACTTTGCTTTTCTAATCATCTTTAATAAGCAGACAACTTACGGAGCTCGCAAGAGCGACATAAGTTGTAGCGAAGCGTCTGCGAATTAATCCCCCTGCATTCTTGCATTCTGCAAGAATGCAGGGGGATTAATTCAGCCATCAAACTTACGTTCACTTTGTTCCGTAAGTTTGGGCTTCATTTAATCTCAGTCCCCTTAGCTACTATTACTATCCCTGAATCGCTGATATGGAATCTTTTTTTATCCTCTTTACTATCGTAGCCTATTACCGTGCCTTCGGGGATATCCACATCCTTATCTATAATCGCTCTTTTAATCTTAGCGCGCCTGCCGATATTTACCCCCTCCATAATGATGGAGTCGTAAACTTCCGAATAACTATTTATCCTCACGTTAGGGCTAACTATGGAGTGCTGAACCCTGCCGCCGCTAATGATACAGCCGCTAGAGATCATCGAATCGAGAACCAACCCCACCTTTCCGGTGATTTCTTCTCCGGCAAAAACAGTTTTTGCCGGCGGAAACTGCTCCTGAAAAGTTCTAATAGGCCAATCTTTATCATAAAGATTAAATACCGGCTCCACAGCCACTAGATCCATATTAGCCTCATAATATGCGTCTATGGTCCCGATATCCCGCCAATACTGGGCCTGGCGCTTGTTTTCATCAGCAAAATTAAAGGCTGAAATTTTAAGATTTTTTTTGAGCATCTGCGGAATAATATCCTTGCCAAAATCATGGGTAGAGTCGTTTTTCTTGTTGTCATCTAAAAGCTCATTTTGTAATACATCGCTATTAAAAATATATATTCCCATAGAGGCGTATATTTTATTGGGGTTATCGGGTATGGTTTTGGGTGAAGCGGGTTTTTCCTGAAAACCCCTGACCCATCTTTTGCTATCTACTTCTACTACCCCAAAATAATTTGCCTGAACTTTATCCATCTCTACTACGCCGACAGTCAAATCCGCGGCTGTTTCTCTATGAAAATCTATCATGGTGTAGTAGTTCATTTTATAGACGTGGTCGCCGGCTAGAACTAAAACTTCATCTGGCCTGTCTATCTCCAAGGTATAAAGGTTCTGATAAATAGCATCG
>MHGH01000013.1:53630-100016 GCA_001805465.1 Omnitrophica WOR_2 bacterium RBG_13_41_10
TTGTGCAGGAAGCAATTCAATAAACTGGGCTAATTCAGAAGGCAGGATGTTCCAGCCTAAACGCAGGTGCTTTTGTAGAGATGCAGATTTATATTGCGTCAAGACATAAATCCGGCGCAGCCCAGAATTAATGCAGTTGCTTAAAGTAAAATCTATAATCCGGTATATCCCGCCAAAAGGGACGGCGGGCTTGGTCCTGTCGCGGGTAAGAGGAAACAGCCTTTCCCCTTTGCCGCCGGCCATGATAAAAGTCAAAACTTTCTTCATCATTTTAGTAAAATTGCCGTAATCCCGCGCCTGATCATCATTACGCTGATAGCAGCAAGTAAGATATACATAATTTTAGAGAATGCCCATGTACCGCTGGCACCCATAATTTTCATAATGGTATCGGCCTTCACTAAAGTAACCCAGACAATAGCCATATTTATTACCAAAGAAACAAAAGTCGGCATAATGCCAAAGCTATCCAGCATCATGATGGTAGTAGTCAATACTGCAGGCCCGGTAATTAAAGGTGTGCCTAAAGGAAAAACCCCGATATCTTTATCGTGTTGGGAAGCAAAGGCTGCCTTGGAGCCGCCCGGCAGTAATAAGCGTAGGGCAATTACAAATAAGAGCGCTCCTCCTGCAATCTGAAAATCCGCGATGGTAATACCGATTAAATTAAACACCCATTTGCCGATAAACATAAAGGAAACTGCCATGATGGTGGCGGTAGCAACCGAATCAATAATAATCTTATGCCTTTGCTTTTTATTTACGCCTTCTACCAGCGAAACAAACAAAGGGATATTACCGATAGCGTCTACCGCGACAAATATCGGGATAAAAGTCAATATATAGGGTTGCAAGGTCTCTAACATAGTATTTTATATTATATCCAACTGCCCTTAAAAAGCAATGAAATTTTTGTAAATGGGGTCAGAATTATTTTTTCATCCGACCGCATTTTTAGAAAAAAAATAATTCTGACCCCATTTACGGAAACGCCAGATTCATTTTATTATTCTATTTTTTTAATTAAAGGCAGGCAGAGAAAACTGGTTAAGGAAGAGATAATAATCAGCCATTTTAGGCCGATTACGGGCAATAAAAATGCTCCGGAAAGGTTACTGGCAGGAATTGACAGGTTACTCATGCTGCAAAGCAGCGCAAAAGAAGTGGCCTCCAGGCCCTTGACACTATTTCTGGCCATGAAATCCATGACCATTAAAAAGATAAACATGCCTATCAGGCTATAAATTACGTCATAGATAACCGCAGTAACAGGGGTATAGTAGAGATAGCTTAGGCTAGTCACTGCCCCTAAAAATACGGAAAAGTACAGCCATTTTTTAATGTTGATTTTTTGGCTAAATTTATAATATAAAAGAGAACCTATCACCCCAAAGACCGTGCTGATACTGCCTAAAACCCCTATCCAAACCTTGCCCCATTTAAAAGTATCCCTCTGGATAAAGAAAAGCGGGGTCCCGAAAGAAGGAGAAAATTTATAGAGAAAAATAAACAGCCCGATAATCAATAATTTTTTATGGCTGAATAATTTTTTTAAATCTAATAAGAGCGTAGTGGGAGGTTTATTTTGCTTGGCATCATCCTCTTTATAGAAATAGGCAGGGATTGCTACTACTAGATAAACCGGGATCAGGGCCAAGAAGGCCATCCTGTAGCCCCATTTTTCTGCGATATAGCCCCCTCCTACGCCGGTAAACAAACCTGCTATGGTAATAGAAATCCATTGCACGCTCTGAATTTTTCCGGTCAGGCTATATTTTTTTCCTTCTACGCACATAATTCCATCCACTGCGACATCTCTAAAAGCAGAATTAGCGGAATTAAGTATCAGCATGGTAATGAGGGCAAATAACGGCAAGGTTGCTAAACCCACCCATAGCGATAAAATTATATCAAATGCCAGTGCCATAAAAATCCAAACCTTCTTATTAAAAAAATTATCTATCAGATACCCTATTAACGGTTTTACTAGCCATGCAGATATAATAATGCTACTGATAATCATTATTTTTTCCGCAGGAAAATTGAGGGTTTCTTTTAAATAATAAAATAACCCCTGTGAAGGCAGGCCTTCTATTCCTTGGGTAAAATAAACCGCACTACTCAAAGTGAATATCCAGAATAGTTTCTTATTCATTATTTAAGTTTAAGGGGTAACTGGTAGAGTTTCGCTTTTTTCTACAGGGTTTTCTTGAGGTTCGGGCTGGGCTACTTTTTCTTTAAGAGGCGCATCTTGCGGCACAGCGGCATCTGGGGCCTTGATATTTCTCATCAGAGACTTGCTTTGCCTTGCCGAGAGCACTGCCAGGCTTAAGACGGTAACAAAAAAGAGTATCGCCAAAATAGTAGTGGTTTTGGTAAGGAAGGCGCTGGTTTTTGTTCCGAACATCGACTCTACCCCTGAGAAGCTATCGACTAATCCTCCGCCGCGTCCGGATTGAATCAAAATAATCCCGATCAATAACACACAGACAATAACATGAATCGCAATGATTAAAGCCATTATTTTTTCACTCCGCTTGCTAATTTTACAATTTCAGAAAAAGAATCAACCTTTAAACTGGCGCCCCCCACCAATGCCCCGTCTACATCAGGCTCACTTACTAGCTCTACGATATTCTCCGGTTTTACGCTTCCGCCGTATTGAATGCGGAGGAAAGAGGCAACCTCTTCATTATACATCTTAATCAATAAACCGCGAATATATTTTTGCGCTTCTTCGGCCTCTTGGCTAGTTGCGGTTTTTCCCGTGCCTATTGCCCAGACCGGCTCATAGGCTATGACTATCTTTAATATATCTTCCGGGCTAATATCCATAAGGCTATTTTTTATATGGTCGTCTAAAACTTTAAAGGTTTTTTTGCTTTCTCTTTCCGAAAGGGTCTCTCCTACGCATACTATTGGAGTTAATCCTTCACTAAGCGCGGCCTTTAACTTTTTATTTACCGATTCATTTGTTTCAGAGAAAAATTGCCGGCGTTCGGAGTGCCCGATAATCACGAAACTACAACCTGCGTCTTTGAGCATCAGGCTAGATATCTCTCCGGTAAAAGCCCCCTCTTTCTGCCAATAAAGGTCTTGCGCACCCAGCTGAATATTAGACCCTTGAATCACTTCTGTCACTTCAGCCAAAGCCGTAAAGCCAGGGCAAATAACAATATCTATATCCTGGGTGTCTAACTTAAAAAGTTCGCGTTTTAGGCCATTGGCTAATTCTATTGACTCGCTGATGGTCTTATGCATCTTCCAGTTTCCGGCGATAATAGTCTTTCTCATTTTATATCCGTAAGCGCGGCTATGCCGGGTAGGGTTTTACCTTCCATAAACTCTAAGCTTGCACCACCGCCGGTTGAGATATGGGCCATCTTATCTTCTAACTTAAATTTACTCATTGCTGCTGCGGTATCTCCTCCGCCGATAATACTGGTCACCGAAAGCCCGGCAATAAAATTAGCTATACTTTTAGTCCCTTTGCTAAAAGGCTCTATTTCAAAAATTCCTAAAGGCCCGTTCCAAACAATAGTTTTGGCGCCTTTAAGTTTATTCTTAAAAAGCGCTATGGTTTTTGGCCCGATATCAACAGCAATCTTGCCTTCGGGCACATCTTCACCAACGATCTCTTGATTTAAGGGAGGATCGATATTATCTACTACCAAATTGTCAATGGGCAGGAGAATATCTTTTTTAAGGGATTTGGCTTTTTCTAAAATAGTTAGGGCTAATTCGATTTTGTCTTTCTCTAGCTTAGAATTCCCGATTGTTTTTCCCTGGGCTTTTAAAAAAGTATAGGCCATCCCGCCGCCTATTAAGATAGCATCGCATTTAGGAAGCAGGTTTTCTATCACCCCTATTTTATCAGAGACCTTAGCCCCTCCTAAAATAACTACAAAGGGCCTGGCCGGATTCTCAATGGCATTTCCTAAATAGCGGATTTCTTTTTCCAAAAGAAAGCCCGCCGCAGACTCTAGATACCGCGTTACCGCCTCAGTAGAGGCGTGCGCCCTATGCGCAGTGCCAAAGGCATCGTTGACATAGATATCAGCCAGGCTGGCTAATTGGCCGGCAAACTCTGTATCATTTTTTTCCTCTTCAGGGTGAAACCTCAAATTCTCTAGTAGCACCACTCTTTTCCTGGATGCCTTGACTTCTTGCCTGATTTTTTCTCCCACGCAATCACTTAAAAACTCTACCGGTTCCCCTAATAACTGCGATAACCTCTCTGCCACTGGTCTTAAACTGTATTTTGCCACTACCTTGCCATCAGGCCTGCCTAAGTGGCTGATAAGTATTAATTTCTTAGCCTTATTCTCTAATATATATTTTATCGTCGGTAAAGTTGCCTTTATGCGTGTGTCATCGGTAATATTCAGCTTTTCATCCTGCGGCACATTAAAATCCACCCGCATTAATACCGCCTTGTTTGCCAAATCAATGTCTTTTATTGTTAACTTGTTCATTTATAAACCTTTCTTCGCTACATATTCACATAAGTCTACGACCCTTAGCGAATATGCCCATTCGTTATCGTACCAGCCCAGCACTTTTACCAGGTTAGTGCCAACAACCTTAGTTAACTCTGCATCCAATATGCAAGAATAGCTAGAGCCATAAAAATCTTTTGAAACTAACGGCACAGTAAGGTACTGCAAAATGCCTTTTAAGTTAGTTTCTGAGGCTTTCTTAAAGGCTGCGTTTACAGATTCCACCGTTACCTCTTTTTCCGTAATACAGGTCAAATCCGTCAGCGAAACATCCGGAGTGGGAACGCGAATTGCTAACCCATCCAGCTTGCCTTTTAACTCAGGAATCACAGAACCGATGGCCTTGGCGGCACCCGTTGACGTAGGTATTATAGATACGGCTGCAGCGCGCGCGCGCCTTAAATCCTTATGCGGAAGGTCTAAGATTTTCTGGTCATTAGTATAAGAGTGTATAGTAGTCATCAGGCCGCTCTTGATACCGAAATTATCCATTAATGTTTGTGCCATAGGAGCCAGGCAATTGGTAGTACAAGAGGCATTAGAGATAATATTGTGTTTTTTGGGGTCGTAATTTTTTTCATTGACGCCTAAGACAATAGTGATGTCTTCTCCCTTGGCAGGAGCGCTGATTATTATTTTCTTTACTCCACCGTTAGTGATATGCCCGATACATTTTTCCTTATCCGTAAATACCCCGGATGATTCTATCACTATCTCTACCCCGTAATCCTTCCAGGGAATCTCTGCGGGAGATTTAGCGCTTAAGACTTTTAGGGTCTTGCCATTTACTATTAAAGCATCTTCTTTTGCTTCTATATTGGCATCCAAAGTGCCAAAGTTAGAATCGTATTTGAGAAGATGCGCTAATGTTTTTGTCCCGACGGGCAAATCATTTACTGCTACAAAATCAAGATCTTTGGAGGCCTTTTTTAAGGCTGCCCGATAAACCAACCTGCCTATTCTTCCAAATCCGTTAATACCAACTTTTACTGCCATTGTGTTAACCTCCTTCTTTTTAGCTTTTGATGATCTAGGCTTCTCTTAAGAATTTTGCGGATAATTCAGGCGGGGTAGCTACAACGTAAACCCCGGAACCCCATTCAAAACCTGCTACGCGCGTCAACTTTGGCATAAATTCAATATGCCAATGATAATATTCTGTATCGCTATCGCCGTTAATGGGCGAAGAATGGATAATAAAATTATAGGAGGCATTGGGAAAAATCTTTTTTAGCTTTATGATGGTGTCTTTCAGTATCACTGCCAATGCCGGCAGTTCCTCTGCAGATATTTCATAGAAAAAGCCGTTATGTTTTTTGGGGATAATACAGATTTCAAAAGGAAAACGCGAGACAAACGGGCAAAAAGATAAAAAGTATTTGTTCTCTAGGATTATTCTTTTCTTTTCTTCTTTCTCCTGACGAATCATATCGCAGAATAAACAACGTTCGCGGTAATTAAAATAATGATGCGCACCGCGGATTTCTTCCATGGCATTCTTGGGCACCATCGGTAGAGCCACTATTTGAGTATGCGGATGCTCCAGGGAAGCGCCGGCAGCCGCACCGTAATTTTTAAAAATCATAATATATTTAAAGCGTTTATCTTTAATTAAATCGACTGTCCTGCGGCAATACATAGAAAGGAACTTCTCTACTTCCTCACCAGATAAATCGTAAATATCTTTCTGATGATACGGGGTTTCTAGCAGCACCTCATGCGCACCCACGCCATTAGACATATCATACATGCCTGAACCGCGCCGGTCGAGTTCGCCTTCGATTTGCAGTGCGGGAAATTTATTAGGGACTACTCTTACCTGCCAGCCGGGCGTATTGGGGCTGGTGTGCGGATCACGGATGGCCTCTATCTCTGGAGGGGTCATCGCTTCATTTCCGTAACAAAAAGGGCATGTCCCCCCGCGAAAAGTACGCGGCTCGTATTCGAATTCTTCGGGCTTACTAGGATGATCGGTATTTACGATCACCCATCTGCCGCCTATAGGATCCCTTCTTAACTCTGACATATTTAAACTGCAACCTCTCTTAAAAATTTTGCCGCATCTTCTGGCGGCAAAGGGCAGATATAAAACCCTGTCCCCCACTCAAATCCAGCTACCCGGGTTAACCTCGGCATTATTTCAATATGCCAATGATAATCATGGTCTATGCTCTTCCAATAGCCTACCTTGGGGCGCTTAAAGGGGGCTGTATGAATAACGTAGTTATAAGGAGGGTCATTCAGGCCTTTTTTTAATTTGGCAAGGGTTTTTCGTAAAATCCGGGCCAGATCAAGACGCGATGCCATCTCCAGGTTTGTAAAATCGCAGGAATGTTTTTTGGGCAAAATCCATGCTTCAAAAGGAAACCTTGAGGCAAAAGGGCTTATTGCGATATAACCGTCGATATCCAATATCAGGCGGTCTTTAGTTTCTAATTCCTGCCTAATAAGATCGCAAAATACGCATCTTTCGTGATATTCATAGTAATGCCTTGCGCCTACGAGCTCTTCTTTGACGCGTTTAGGATTGACGGGGGTAGCGATTATCTGAGACCGGGTATGCTTGATCCTGCCACTACCGGCAGCCCAACCGTAATTTTTAAAAATTAGGACGTATTTAAAACGTTTATCTTTTTCTAGATCTAATACACGATCACGGTAACAGGCGATTACTTTAGCTATCTGCTCATCGCTTAAATCTGCCATATTGGCTATATGCTGATTAGTTTCAATAATAATCTCGTGCGCTCCGATACCGTTCATTAAATCATATAATCCGTCCCCGCGCCGGTCAAGATCTCCTTCAATTCTCAAAAAAGGCGCAATGCTCGGTACCACTCTTAAATCCCATCCGGGAGCATTAGCGGGATTGTTTCTAGGTCTTATGGCGTATATTTCCGGGGGAGTTTCTTTTTCTTTACCTTCACAAAATGGGCAGGGTTTTTCCACCGGTTCCTGCTCAGCTTGAGCAGTAAACTGATCAGGCCTTTTAGAGCGCTCGGTAGCAATAATAACCCATCGGCCTATAATCGGATCTTTTCTTAGTTCCGGCATCTTAAAAAGTGAAAAGTTAAATTTGTTAATTATACCACGACTGATTTTTTATGCAATCTTTTTTTCGGGGTAGCCCAGTCTGTCACCTGGGCTAATTCTGTGCCCGGCAATAAATTCTTCGGCGGGCATCCTACGCTTACCCTCTATCTGTAATTCTTCAATGATTAAATTATCTTTTCCGGTTTCCACAATTATGCCTTCTTTTGAAACTTGAATTATTTGTCCTGGTTCCCCAGCGTCCCCCCGGCCCAATGCCCTAGCGAGCTGTGATCTATAAATCTTCAATAACTTGTCATTATAATAGGTAAAAGCCCCCGGCCATGGCAAAACTCCTTTTATTAAGTTAAAAATATCTATAGCGGATTTTTCCCAATTAATCTGGCCGTCTTCTTTCTTGAGTTTCGGTGCAAAAGTTATATTTTTATCATCCTGCGGCTTTAAAATATAATTCCTTTTCTCTATAGAATGAATTGCTTCTAACAATAACCGTGCTGCGATATCAGCTAATTTACCTTCTAAGCTTATCGCAGTATCGGCTTGGCTAATATTTATTTCTTTTTGTAAAATTATCGGCCCGCTGTCCATGGCTTTTTCCATCTTTATTATACTAAGCCCTGTTTTTGTGTCGCCATTTATAATAGCCCAATTTATAGGAGCAGCTCCTCTATATTTAGGCAAAAGCGAGGCATGGGCATTGAGAGAAAAAATTTGGGGGATATCCAGGACTTCTTGAGAAAGAATCTGGCCGTAGGCCGCTACTACAAAAAGATCGGGTTTAAGTTTTTTAAAAAAGGCTATTGCCTCAGCATGATTAATTTTAACAGGTTGATAGGTTTTTAACTTTAGCTCCAGGGCTTGGTCTTTCACTGCAGTATGCTCTAAAGTGAGGCCGCGTCCTTTTTGCTTATCCGGCTGAGTCACTACACAGGATACATTATACAATCCCGCCAAGGCCTTTAACGCGGGGACAGCAAATTTTGCGCTACCGAAGAATGCTATGTTCATTTTATTCCTTTAGGGACACCCTTTGAGCCAATCGGGAGTGTGTCCCTTAACGAGCTACTTTGGGGACACCCTTAGCTTTGGCTGGAAGGGTGTCCCTGTTATAGCGGATCGACATCCACCGTTACTATTATACCTGAATGACGCAACTTTTTTAAGCGTATTTTTAAAAACCTGCTTATTTTTTTAGCACCGGAGGCGCTTAGCAATATCTGCCAATAAAAGTTACCCCGCTGTTTTGTGGGTTGGCCCGGGCTAAAAGAAATAATCCTAATGCCATCTTTTTTGGTTTTAGAAAGCTCTTGGAATAAATCCTGTGTAATTTTTTTTACGCGCTCCTGGATCTTGCCGCGTAATTTTATCAATGCCATGTTTTTATACGGCGCAAACCCCAGTTGCCTCCTCTGTTTTAATTCTGTATCATAAAATATGCTGACATCTTTAGCCAATAATGCCTGAAAACAATAGTGCCGAGGAAGCGCTGTTTGAATAATCATCTTTTTTGAAGATAATCTCACCAGGTCAATCAGTAAAGAGAAGGTTTTTTCTGCCGCGCGCAAATCTATACGGTTTAAAGAATTATCTATCGCCAGGACCCCTACTAAATCAAATCCATACCCGGTTTCTTTTATTACCGATTGGGTGGATATAAATATATCGGCATCGTTAATATCGGCCTTTTGCCAATTATCCTGCCGCTTGATTATTCCTTTAGGAAAAATACGCGCAATCTCGCTTTCTATTTTTTCTATGCCTAATCCAGAATAACGCATATAACCGGCATTACAATTAGGGCAAATATCCTGCGGCTGCATTTTAAAATTACAATAATGGCAGCTGAGCACATTTTCCTTAAAATGATAAACCAGGTTTATATTGCAGCGCGGGCATTTCAAAACCATTCCGCACTGACGGCAGGAAATAACGGTTGCATAGCCCCTGCGGTTTAAAAACAAGAGTATTTTACCTTTTGTATTTAAAGCTGAAAAAATAGCATCCTCTAGAGACTTAGATAAAATCTTATTTTTCTCTTTGGTGCCCCTATTGAGATAAGTGGTATCGGCTATCTTAATTTCCGGAAGGTTTTCTCTTTTTTGGGTAAATATATTTTTAATTTTATTTTGTTTAGCCAAAAGCACCATTTCTAAAGAAGGCAGGCTACTGGCTAAAATAAGCTGGGCGGTCTCTATGCGGCTGCGCATAAAAGCAACTTGACGAGAATGGTAATGCGGCACCTGATCCTGCTTATAGACGCTATTTTGTTCTTCATCAACAATAATCAGGCCTAAGTTTTCTACTGGAGCAAAAATACTGGAACGGCTGCCTACTACGATTTTAACTTTACCTTCTAGAATCTTTAACCACTCCTTGAGTTCGCCGGGTTGGTTTCTGTATAAAACTATTAATTCTGACCCCATATGTGCCATACGACCTTGTATTATTTCTTTGGCTTTAAAAACCGTTTCTCTATCCGGTAATATAACTATCGCTGATTTATCCTGGCTTAATACATTTTTTATTGCTTCTAGATAAATACCCCATCTTTCTTTTGTCCCTGAATCGTGTATTAGAATAGGTTCTATCAGTTTGCCTTTTAGCCTATTTTTTTCTGGCTTTTCTATTTGCGTTATTTTTCTTCCTTTACGTATTGCTAATGGCAGCGCCGTCTCAATAGCCTCACCCCAGGAACAACAGTAATAATCCGATAATTCTTTAGTCAACAGCAGCATATTTTTATTTATTAGGGGCGGATTATCTAAAAGTTCTAAGATGGGTTTTAAATTCTTAATATTAGTAGTGTGGCTTAATCCTACAACATACCCCATTAATCTTCTGTTACCAAAGGAAACCCAGACCCTGGCTCCTACCTTTATTTGTTTTTGCAAGGCCTCTGGCACAATATAATCAAATGGGCCTGCCACAGGAAGCCCTAATACTATTTTAGCGTATAACATTATAAAGGTCCTTTACTGCATTGGGCTTCTTGATTTTTCTGATGCTTTCTTTGGTGGCTTGTATTTTAGAGGGGTTATTTTTAAACTCTAATATTGTATTTTTAATATCCTCTGCATTCTCTAGGCAGGTACCTACGTTATATGAAGACAAAAATTTAATATTCTCGGTTTCCTGCCCTGCAATCGCAGTTACAAAAATTAGCGGTAATTCCATAGACAAACTTTCCGAAATAGTCAGGCCCCCGGGTTTGGCAATAATGATATCGGAAATTGCCATGAGCTCTTCTATATTATTTACAAATCCAAAAATAAAAAGCGAGGCATAGTTACGCTGCTTTAACCTTTGATACAAGCTTTTATTATGGGCGCAAACTACTATGATCTGGACATCTTTATATGCTAGATCCACGATCTCTTCAATCGGACCCATCCCAAAAGAGCCGGTAGTAATTAATACGGTAAATTTATCCGGCTGCATACCAAATTTCCTACAAAGGTTGAGCTTATCGTATACTAGAGAAAACTTGGTATCTATGGGGATACCTACGACTTTAATACGTTGGTCTTCTATGCCTTCAAAAAGCAATTTTTCTTTGGTGTAATCCGAAGCTACCGCATATGTGTCTATACCTACGGATATCCAAAAAGGATGCACTCCAAAATCAGTAATTACTGCGATTATCTTAGAGGTTATTTTTTTTGATTTTTTAAGGAAGTTAGCTACGTTAGGTGGAGAAAAATGCGTACAGATTATATAATCAGGATTTTCCTTAATAAGAAGCCTGCGAAATCTTGGCGTATTAACAATGTCTAAGACAGCGGCTAGCCACTTACTAAACTTACGGAATCTTACTGAATAGGTAAAGTAAAAAGATATTGACCAAACCCAGGGGAGATAATTTACCAGAAATGAGTAACCATGAGTATAGGCATACTTAAAGAAGGGATTGGAGTCTTTTAATATGTCTACCAGCTTGATTTCTAGGTTGCCTTGGGATTTAAAATAATTATATATTGCCTGCGCTGCCTTGGTATGCCCGCCGCCGGCTGAAGCATATGCAATGATTATCTTCATAGGGTTTAACTATTTAAGAATTAAATCTACAGCTTTTTCTAAATTGGGACTAGTAAAATCAGGTAGGACCGGCCAATTCTTTTTATTTTCCGGCTTTTCTTTTCCGCTAAAAACCAAGATTGTCTTTAGGCCGCTGGATTTGCCTGTTTCTATGTCTTTTATCGTATCGCCGATAAAGAAACTTCTAGATAAATCAATATCGTAAGATTTGTTCTTTAGGCTTTCTAAGGCCATCTCTATCAAGCCGATTTTGGGCTTACGACAGGAGCAATTATCTTCTTGCCTGTGTATGCAGTAATAGACGCCAGAAACCTCTATACCGTGCTTTGAAAAATCATTAAGCATGTTTTGGGTAATTTTATCAAGATTTTCCTGGGAATATATGCCTTTGGAGACTCCGGCTTGGTTAGAGATAATAAAAATTTTAAAACCATTATCAACTAAATTTTTAAGGGCGCTTTGCACTCCCGGAAGAAATCGAAACTCTTCCCAGGATTTTACGTATTGATAGTCACCGGGGTATTGATTTATTACGCCGTCTCTATCTAAAAAAACTGCCTTTACTTTCATATATCAAACAAAATAGTTCTTATTTTCCTTGACCCATTCAGTAAGCTTTCTAATCCCTTCTTTTACGGGAGTTTTAATTTTCCAACCCAGGGCTTTTTCTAACTTCGTAATGTCGGTAATATAAACCTTCTGGTCAGAAGGCCGCCAATCGGAAAAATTTACCTTTGGCCTTTTACCGGTTAGCAGCTTGAGCTCATCTAAAAATTCTAACAGCGAAATAGTATTGCCGGGGCCGCCTCCGATATTAAAAAGCCCCCGCTTTAAATCGCTTTTTATAAAACGATTGAATGCATCCACTAAATCATCGGCATAAAGCATATCGCGCACCTGTTTGCCATTGCCATAAATAGTAATGGGTTTATTGAATAGTGTGGCAATAATAAACCAGGCCACCCAGCCCTGGTCTTCAAAGCCAAACTGGCGCGTACCGTAAGTACAATTATGCACTAGAAAGCCATTTGCAAAGAAATTATGCTGATTGGGAACTGTAATATCATAAATATCGGACATGGGGGTTTTCTTTTTTTCTATTATCCTATCCCATAGCAATCCGTTGCCGTTAAGTAGGTAGGTATTTTCTTTTAACCACTCATCATAACAACTGTAAGGCAAGCCGGTTTTTAAGAACTCTGCAATATTAAAAAGGGTTGATTTTCGTTTTTCATTAAACGCGAAACCTATCTTTGCGAAATTTAATATGTTCTGTTTCGATGCATTGATTATAAGATCAAAACAGATTGATTGTTGCCCATCTTTCTTGCTAAAGAAATTAGCCTTTGTCGTATAAACCTTTGTCTTAATTCCTCTCTTTTTCAACATAGATACAATTTGTTTTCTAAAACGAGTAAGGCTTTTATGCAATTTTATTGTTTTTGACTGCGTAAAATGGGGTGGTTGTAAATCTAAACCATTCCCGCCCTTTCTTCTATAAAAGTTAGGCGCGCTCATTTCTGCGCCAAAAAGACCAGATAAATATTCATCCTGCACATCATCTTGCGCTTCTAGTATCCATTTGGGCACTTGGAATTTCACCCTACTTTTATTGCCAACAGGCACACCAAGTAATTCAAAGAAAGCAAAGGCTTCTGTTTTAGTAATTGAGAATCTATAGCTTGTACCGCTTATAATTTGTCCACTTGAAAGCATAGAAACTGATGAGGAACATCTTGTTTTACCGACTCCAAAACCAAGCTTCCTGAAGCTTTCTTTAATATTTTCAATTTCGTCTTTAAGAGCATATACCTGTATTTCAGTATAAGACTTGCCATTAGGCTTAATCCTGTGGTACATATGTGCATCTCCTGTCAGATATCCGACTAAGCGCGATATTAAATATATGTTTTTATTCCTAAGAGAAAGTGGCAATAGCTCTTTTGCTTCCAAATTTTTTATATAAATTAAATTATTAGCGGACATCCTGCCATATTTTTTAATGTGCGCTGCGTATTTTTCTTTTGAGAATATAATTTTATTTGGCAGGAAACTAGTATATTTTCTTTTTACAAAGAAAAACTCAGGGCATGTGGCAACCAAGCTTCCATAATCTATATTTTCTAAACTTTTGTAACCCGACGGAGTAAAAAAGGGATGGTCTCCTGTGGCCTCTATTCGATATCCTCGCTTAGTCCTAATGCTATATAAGGTTTTCCCTCGGTTTGCCGTTTTAAAAGCTCCGCTCGTAGATTTGGTATCGATACTATTGCCTAAACAATATACCTGCGCCTTCCTTCCGTTTATTTGACTAATCTTTATTGAACCTTGAGGAGTAGCAACTTCTGTATTCTTTGATAGACAACTCATGCGGAATACTGCGGTTTTCATTTTATAAATATGGCTATATTCTTGAACATATAGATCACCCACCAGCTTACTGACTCCGTATGGGGTATGCCCGGTTAAATCTGTGCACATATCTTCAGATACGCCCTTGGTGCCGCCAAAAATATATCTTTTTCCTTGCTCTAAAAGAGGAATTTTATCTACGTTCTCTCCGTAAACTTTATTAGTTGAGCAGTAAATAACAATGGTGTCTTTAGATTTTTTGCGCGTTGCCTCTAAAACATTTAAGGTACCGAAAGCATTAATACTAAAGTCTTCCTTAGGCATACGTACGCTTGAAGGCACACCCGGCTGACCGGCAGTATGTATCAAAACATCTACCCCTTTTCCGATTGCCTTAGCAACATCTTTATCATTACGCACATCACCCTTAATACGCTCTATATTTTTAAACTTTTTTAGATAATTCCAGTTAAACTCTACCGAGTCTTTATCATACCCAAAAATCTTTGAGCGCATCAGGTTATCTAAAACAATAACTTTATTCTTAAGGCTATCCAAGGCAAAAAACTCGGCGCAATGCGAACCCACTAAGCCTGCTCCTCCGGTAATAAGTATTTTCATAACTATTCCTTTCTATGGTTTACTTGGGTTTTCTAAACAAATTATAAAACCCGGAAAGTTTAGCCCACATAACTATCGGATTATCCGAATCTTCTCCCATTTTTATCCTTCTTATTTCAAAAAGATTAGTTTTATTAATAGGCCCTGCCTTGTTACTGACACAAGCTCCCATATATCCTGTTTCTTTAACGAGTTCCATGATCCGGGGATTACGCCCGCCAGCAGGATAACAAAATAAAGCTACTTTACTACCGAGTTTTTTCTCTAAATCCCTTTTGGAATAAAAAATCTCTCTGATTAATTCTTCCTCACTTGCCTGGGGTAAATAAAAATGCGTCCGGGTGTGACTAGCGACATCAATGCCATATTTCTGCATTTCTTTTAACTCGTCCAAAGTAAGGTATCCAGGTATTCCTATATAACTGGAAATCATAAAAATAGTGGCAGGAAAAGCGTATCTTTTTATAATAGGAAAAGCATTTATATATATATCTTCTGCCCCATCGTCAAAGCTAATGGCTATAGTTTTTCTAAGGATGGGTTTATTTTTAGAAAGGGCTTCTACTATATCTTCTAAAGGTATTACTTTATAATGATGGCGGGCTATAAAATCCATCTGTTTCTTAAAACTTTGCGGGCTGACATTTAACAAGGGCGAACCGCTATAAGTAGTGCCTACATGATGGTACATTAAAACCGGCACCTCATAGAAAAAGAACCAGATAATAATAACGTAACTAAGGCAGATTGCCATAACAGTCAAAAATAAAGCCTTAATTATTTTGCCTTTTTTCATAAGATTATCTGCCTTTTTTCTTTTTTAACTCCCAATATTTAGTGTAACTCATCAACTGATACAAACTATCAAAAAAAGCAATCATAAAACCGATAAATCCGTCTTTATGGGCCTTTTTATAGAAATACCTTCTAAAAAAGCGGTCTATCGTCCTCCAAATGGCCTTGCCAAAAGACATCTTTCGCCCGGTCGCAAGCCACTTCTCTGCTTCCCAGCTGGTCTGACGGTTTAACTTTGCTAAAAAGTCAGAGAAATTCTCCCAAGAATAATGGATTAAGTCTTTTTGTAGGTGCCCACATTTCCCTTCTAAAAATGCCCTAGGGTGAACATTGACCTCTTCGTATTTAAACTTGTCCTTTTTAAACAACCGTAGTTGCGCGGCAGGATATTCTCCGCCGTATCTTACCCAATAGTCACCTAAATAATTACGCCTGGGAATAGTAAAAGCATCAAACCCCGGTTCTTTCTTAAATAACCCAATAATCTCTTCCTTTAATTCAGGAGTCACCCTTTCATCGGCATCTAAACTCAAAACCCATGTATTTCGGCTTAAAGAATAAGCAAAATTTCGGTGTCTACCTTCTATATCCATTTTTCTTTTAATAATTTTATCCGCGTATTTTTTAGCGATCTCACAAGTATTGTCAGAGCTTTCGTCATCCACCACGATTATCTCATCCACCCACCCTGAGGCACTTAACAGGCAATCCTGGATATTTTTTTCTTCATTTTTAGTAATGACGACAACTGAAAGGGGGGTTTTATACATATATTATAATTTTTTCTTAATTAGTATATTTTTACTGAATTTTATTTTAACCAACGCACTAAATAAAAATAATGCACCTAAGGTTACTACAGAGCATGACTCAAACAAATCCTGTAATTTATTACCTACCAAAGATTCGCTACCCCAGGAACATAAAATAAAAGAAATCAACACAAGAAAAACAATCGCCTTATCTTTAAATTTGGACATTATTAAATAATATATAATTACCATGTAAGGGAAAAATACTGATACAAAGTTATGCATCCAAGCATTGGGATTAAATAATGCTATGCAAATAAAAAGCATTCCGTAATCTATGCAATTATAGAATTGATTTAATTGTGGCATTAGCATTTTTCTATTAGCAGGAAAAATAATAAAAAGGTACAATATAATACAAAAGATTGCGGCTATTAATAATGTTGTATCGATACTGAGCTTCGCAACCTGTATACAGTATGGGCTATCCTTTGATAATACTCTAGCTGCCATAGACCAGAGAGATTGATTTTTATAATCTAAAAATGAAATTTTATCGAAAGAGGTTGCTGAAATAAAAGGTAACCATTTATTAAGATAAAGCGAATTTCTTTCTATGCCTATAAATAAAATAGGCAATAAGCAATAAAACAAAATTAAAATAATAATAAATGTCAGGAGCCTATACTTCTTTTTTAAGAAAAAATAAGGAAGAAATAAGGCTGACGTGTATTTTATCATTACAGATCCACTTATAAAAAATGAGCCAGTCAATTCATGTCTTTTAGATATAAAATACAGCCCGAAAATCACTAATGTAAGCATAAGTATACTTGCTTGCCCAGAAACAAGGCTATACACGAAGAATCTAAAATTAAGAATAGCTACCATAAAATATGTAAGAAACTTTTGATTAGAATTCAAATCTTTAAAAAATATTAACTTCTTAGATAATTCAAATATAAGAAATATACACAAGATGCTCAAAATAAAAAACAAATTTGCTGACGTCCGCTCGCTAAAAATAGCTAATGGCGCCATAAATAAAGCAAATAGTGGGGAGTATTTAAAAGGCGTAATTTCTTCTTTTGAGCGGGTATATATATCCTGTCCCTGTAAAATTCTCTTACCTGTAGCGTAATAAACACGATAATCGCAAAAGTGCCTTTGTGGGGCGCGGTATTGATAGTGAATAAATAAACCTAAAAATGTACCAATTAATAGAAAACTAACTATAGTTTTACGCCACATCATAAAATTTTCTTAAGTTATTAAATTTGATTTTAAAGAGGTCAAAAAACATACAGATAGAATCATTAAATATTGCCACTCGTGATTGCAAACAATTTAACCAAATTATCGGAACCTCTTTTATTTTATAACCTAATGACTTTGCTATATATAGAATCTCAACATCAAAACAAAAACCATTTAGTCTCTGTAGGCTAAATATCTTATGTGCTACCTCCTTTCTAAAACATTTAAAGCCGCACTGGGTATCCTTTATTCCCTTTATAATAAATAACCTTACCAATAAATTAAAAATCTTTCCCATGTTTTTTCTATACCACGGTTGTTTGAGTAAAATTTGTGAGTCTTTTAAAGCGCGTGAACCTATGACAATATCGTAACCTTTATTAAAATGTGGAAAGAACTTTTCTATTTCTTCGATAGGTGTAGATAAATCTGCATCGCTGAATAATACATAATCACCTCGTGACTCCAAAACACCTCTTTTCACACTAAAACCCTTCCCCATATTCTTTCTATTTCTTAAGATCTTGATATTTGAATGTCCTCTAGATAATGAATCTACCAAATTATATGTGACGTCTGTACTTGCGTCATCAATTATTATTATTTCGTAGAGATAATTATGAATTTCAAAATAATCTAATGTCTTCTCTAATGTTTTAACTATCCTTACATTTTCATTATAAGCGGGTATGACTACAGAAATATAAATATTATGGTTCATTTATATCTTATTTATCCATAATGTCTTTTAAAACACTTGTAATAAATTTAATCTGCGTTTCTTTTAAATGCGGATACATCGGTAAAGATAAAATTTCTTTTGCTATCCTTTCTGCTACTGGAAAATCTCCCTTTTTATAACCTAAATCCTTATATACTTCCTGTAGATGCAGAGGTATGGGGTAATGTATCAATGCTCTAATTCCTTTTTTAGCAAGTTCCTCTATTACCCTATCTCTATTTTTGACTCTTATTGCAAAAACATGATAAACATGATAGGCATAGCCAGCTTCCAAAGGAAAAATCAGGCCTTTTATGCCCTGAAGTTCTCTAAGATATATCTTGGCATTCCTACGGCGTAAGGCGTTCCATTTATCCAGATGTTTTAATTTCACCCTTAATACCGCTGCCTGAATGGTATCAAGCCGGGAGTTATACCCTAAAGTAATATGCTCATAGCGCGAACGGCGGCCGTAGTCGCGCAGCATTAACAGTTTTTTATAAATTCCTTCATCATCTGTTAAGCACATTCCGCCATCACCAAAAGCACCTAAATTTTTAGTAGGATAAAAACTAAAAGCGCCTATATCAGTCATGCTTCCGGCTATTTCCCATTTACCGTTAGGCATCTTATATTTTGCGCCGTGCGCCTGCGCAGTATCTTCTATGGCTTTTAAATTATATGCTTTAGCGATTTTTAAAATAGGCTGCATATCCGCAGGTTGCCCGTATAAATGGACGGGGATTATAGCCTTGGTTCTATTGGTAATTGCGGCCTTAATCTTACCGGGATCTATATTATAAGTGCGCTCGTTGATATCTACAAAGACTGGCTTGGCACCCGTATAACTTACTGCTAAGGCCGTGGCAATATAAGTAAAAGTTGGCACAATAACTTCATCGCCGGGCCCCACCCTTAAGCTTAATAATCCTAGAAATAATGCGTCTGTCCCGGAATTAACCCCAACAGCAAATTTCTTATGACAATATTGAGCAAATTCCTTTTCAAATAATGCCACCTCTTCTCCTAAAATAAAGTCATAATTTTTTACCGTTTTATTAAAAGCGGCGTTAAAGTCTTTTTTTGCTTCTTTTATCTGTTGACTTAAGTCTAGAAATGGTATTTTCACATTAGTCTCCTCGCCGCTAGATAAACTTCATCTACGGTAATATCCTCTAGGCATTTGTGGTTATTCGAACAACCATAAAAGCGAAAATTTTTATAACAAGGCCGGCAGCTCATTTCTTTTTTGATTATTATATCCCTATCGGTTAAAGGATATGGCCCGTAGGCATTTTCATCGCCAGGACCAAAAAGAGAAACAGTTTTTAATTTTAAAGCTTTGGCTATATGTAGAGTACCACTGTCATTACAAATCAGCAAACCTGAATTACTCAAAACCCCTGCTAGTTCCGTCAAAGTGGTCTTACCCGCCAAATTGATTATTTTATTTTTCATTAAGGCTGTAATTTTATCCGCAATAACTACTTCCGAGGCATCGCCGAAAATGATTATTTTTGCTTTCAAGTCCTCTATGAGCCTATCTGCCAATTGAGCAAACCTCTGGGGTGGCCAATGCCTAAACAATCCGTGTTCACCCCAGCTTAAACCTCCTCCGGGGACGAGCCCGATAACTATGTCGTTATGAAAAATGCCTAATTTGGCCAGAATATCTTTGCTTCTTAAAATATTTTCTCTAGATAAAAATAAATCTAAGGTTTTATCGTTACTCTCTATATTAATAAATTTTAATAAATCAGCATAATATTCGATTGCATGTTTGTCTTGATAACCGGTAACATCTATTTTGTCTGTTAAGAATTTTCCGCGATTTTTATAATTTAATCCGATGCGCCTCCTTATCCTTAAGATTTTTGAGATTAAACTGTAGCGATAATCCAGAGAAAAATCAAGGCAAATATCAAAGTGCCCTCTTTTTATATCCCCAAGTAACCTGAAAAGATGTTTTATACCCAGCCACTTCGAAATACGAAATATTTTTTTTAAATCTCCCCTGGAAATAGCAAATATCTTATCGATATAGGGGTTATTCTTTAATATATCTTCCACTCTTTCATTACACCAGTAACCGATAAAAGCATCAGGGTAATGCTTCTTGATAGACTTAATGACGGGCGCAGTAAATAAGACATCGCCTATGCCAAAAGGATTAACAATAAGAAACCTTTTCATCGGGCTTTTTCTTTTATCCGTTTAACTATTTCCCTTACTTCTTGTGTCTTATTTTTATCACATACCAATAGCCCATTTTGCGTATCTACAATAATAACATTATTTAGACCAACGGTAGCAACGATTTTTTCTTTCGCCCAGACAGTAATATTTTTACTTCCCAGGTCAATATGCCTACCTTGACTAATATTACCATCTTGGTCTTTCTTCATAACCTCGCCTGCTACCTGGTAACTGCCTAAATCCGACCATCCACAAACCAAAGGTAATAAGGCCAGGCTTTTTGATTTTTCCATAATTGCATAATCTATGGATATGTTAGGGAACCTAGGCCAAAGTTTATTCAGATCATCCCTATTTTTAATTTTCGTTATAATTCTAAAAGTTTGGGGATTTAGCTTTCGTATTTCTTCTAACAATTTACTTGCCTTAAAAATAAAAATACCGCTATTCCAATAAAATCTCTTATTTTTTATGAGGTTGCTTGCCTTGACTAGGCCTGGTTTTTCAATAAATCTATCAACCCGATAGGCGGTTATATTCTTTACTTTTAGCTTATCTTTTATTTTGATGTAGCCAAAACCGCCTTCGGCTCTCTTGGGAATAATTCCTAAGGTAACAATAAAATTAGCAGTTGCTGTTTGAATAGCATTTTTAATAGTTTGCCTGAATGTTCTTTTATCTTTTATAATGTGATCAGAAGGCAATACGACTACAACCGCATTTTTATCCATCTTGTATATTTTATTAACTAAGACTGCTATCGCAGCTAAAGTATTTTTGCTTCCTAGTTCAAATAAAATATTCTTTGCAAGTATCCCTGTCTTTTTCAAGCACTGTTGTATTGCC
Source organism: Omnitrophica WOR_2 bacterium RBG_13_41_10 (assembly GCA_001805465.1). Lineage (GTDB taxonomy): Bacteria > Omnitrophota > Gorgyraeia > Gygaellales > Profunditerraquicolaceae > RBG-13-41-10. The sequence goes on from MHGH01000013.1 coordinate 74,756, forward strand.
TTTTTATATGTTTTATTGGTGGCAATATAAATATTTCGCTTAGTAACCGGGCCGCTTATCCTCTCAATACTTTCTACTAATAGCGGCTTATTAGAAAAAAGGCTTAAAAACTGTTTTGGTTTAGCATCAGTGCTCAATGGCCAAAAACGGCTCCCTATCCCTCCGGCTAACACAATCGCGTAATTCATCCTATAACGCTCCTTACTTTATCTAAAACCTCTGCTACAGTAATATCATCTAAATTATTTTTCTCTATTATAATGCTCCCTTTGCTCTTTGGGCCCCATCTGGTAGCGCTTTTTCCCGGGATATCGCTGCGAAATATGGCTATTACCGGAATATCTACGCAGCAAGCCAAGTGCACGGGACCGCTATCCCCAGAGATAAGTAATTTTGTTTTTTTAAACAGCCCTGCCAATTCTTTGAGGGTTGTCTTTCCTGTCAAATCAATTATGCTGTCATTTAAATTAGTAAAATATTCCTGGCTTTTTATGACCTCTTCTTTGCCGCCGATTATAACCACACTTAAATTTGTTTCTTTGACTATTTTTACTGCTAATTCTATAAAATTATGTACCGGCCATTGTTTTATGGAATCGCTCGTCCAAGGGTGTATAATAATAAATCCGGATTCATTGTTTATACCGCGTTTGGCTAAAATTTTTAACGCCTGCCCCTCCTCTTCCTTATCAATAAAAACAGAAGGCAACCGGTTATCTGAATCTACGCCAATAGCTTTTACTAAATCAAAATTATAATCAATTTCATGTTTAATACCTAAAGACTTAAGGTCCTTAATCTTTCTATTCAAAAGGAATCTCCACTTACGGCCGTAGCCGACTCTAATAGGAATCCCGGCTAAAAAAGTTATCAGATGAAATTTTTTCTTGGGATTAAAAATTACTGCTAAATCAAATCTATGTTTTCTTATTTCATTTATAGTCTTTATAGTCCGTACGATACCTCTATTGAGAGAGTCATCATATTCTAAAATTTCATCAATTGTTTTATTTCCACGAATAAGCTCTGTGCTATAGGGATGAGCCATTACGGTAAGACGGCTTTTGGAGAAATTTTCTTTCAGCGCAAAAATCGCAGGCAAGGTCAAGATAAATTCACCAAATCGATCTGTCCTTATTGCCAAAATATTTTTAATTTCCTTTGCATCTATCTTCATAAATAAACTAAGGGCTCTTTATTATCCAAAGAATTTTACCTTCAAAGTTGCTATAATCGCTGGTATTATATCGCTGGCTTTAACTTTTTTTCCTTCAATCCTTGGTCGATAAGTTACAGCTATCTCTTTAATTCTAAATCTATATTTACATAATTTACTTACTACCTCAAAATCAAAACCAATACCGGTTGCTTGAGGATTAATGGTTCTTAAAGCACTGGTACGATAAAACCTGTTGCCAATAATATCGGTAAAATTCTTATGATAAAAAAGATTGTTTAAAGAAGTAGTGATTATGGTCCCCAAATAAAACGGCCTATCTACTACAATGTTAATTTTAGAGTCGGCCTTTCTTTTCAATAAACGCGACCCAAAGACAGCATCAAGCCTTTCTTTTTCGGCTAATTCCAACATTTCGTACACGCAGCTTGGGTCATATTCTAAATCAGAATTATGCACGTACATGTATTCGCCTTTAGCCAACTTCATCCCCGTGATCACCGACATGCCATAACCGTAATTTCTCGGTTGATAGACTATTTCCAGCGAGCTATCATTTATTTTTTTTAGAATTTCTCTTGTTCCGTCAGTAGAATAATTATCCACGATAATGATCTGTTTCTCTATAGCTAAATCCTTGGCTTGCTCGATTGCTTTTACGATAGTGGATTCCTCATTATATACGGTAATTACTACTGTTAATTTCATTTTACCTTAGCCTAAAAAAAGAATGGAATTTATCCAGGATATAGGCCATTTCCTTATGGCCTAACTTTGGATAAATGCCTATAAAAAATGAATTAGTCATTATAATATCTGAATTTTTAAGGCCGCCGACTATGCGGCATCTGATATCTTGGAAGGCCGGCTGCCTTAAGATATTTCCTGCAAAAATCAGCCTTGTTTGAATTTTTGCCTTTTCCAAAAAAGAGACCAAATCTTGCCTCCTAAATCCTACCTTTTCTCTTACGGTTATTGGAAAACAAAACCAAGAAGGCTGAGCTAACTGTTCCTGTTTAGGTAATATTAAAAAATCTTCGTATTTTCTTAATCCTTTGTAGAGGATATTAAAATTTTCCTTTCTTTTGCGCAGAAAAAAAGGAAGCTTTCTTAGCTGCTCTATTCCTATAGCAGCCTGCATATCGGTCAACTTAAGATTATAACCGATATGAGAATATATATATTTATGATCATAGCCAAACGGAAGCTTTCCCATCTTGCATCTAAATCTCTTTCCGCAAGTATTGTCTCTGCCAGAATCACACCAACAATCCCTGCCCCAATCACGAAAAGAACTTAGAATCTTCTTCAATGCTACATCATCAGTTAATACTGCGCCACCCTCACCTGTAGTTATATGATGAGCAGGATAAAAACTCGAAGTAGACAAATGCCCAAAGGTTCCTGTATATTTTTCATTATATTTTGCTCCCAAGGCATCGCAATTATCCTCGATAAGCCACAGATTATATTTTTTTACTATTTTCATAATTCTTAAGATATTTGCTGGATTACCAAGGGCATGGGCAATAAACAATCCTTTAGTCTTTTTGCTTATTGCCCTTTCTATTTTTTCTGCCTGAATATTATATGTTCCTAAATCAACATCGATAAAGACCGGGACTAGATTATTTTGGATGATGGGAGCTAAAGTCGTAGGAAAACAACAGGCGGTTGTAATAATCTCATCGCCAGATTGTAATGTTTTATTGCCTAACTTAGAGGATGTGAGCCCAGAAACAGCCAAAAGATTTGCTGATGAACCAGAGTTAGTAAGCATACAATATTTTATACCTAAAAATCTTGCTAAACCCTCTTCAAACTGCTTGGCAAATCTACCTGCGGTCAGCCAAAACTCCAAAGCAGCCTCAACTAGCTTCGATAACTCTTTGTCATCGTAAACACGCCCCGCGTAATGAATAATGGATTTTCCCGGTATAAATTGCTCGCTATTTTTATTTGACTCATAAAAAATAGAAACTTTTTCTAAGATTTCTTTTTTAATTTTTTTCTTGGTCTTATTTATTTTATGGCTCATAAGCTAAGCGCGTAATGGTTTAATGATCATATTTGCTTTAAATTCATCGTCTGTTAAATAAGGATCTTGATCTTCCAATGGCTTATTCACCGCTAATTTAGGTAGAACCATACAGCCTTTCTTTATATCAACTTCTAAGAAACTTGGTTCGGTATCGTGAAAAATATTTTTTAGCGCTCTTTTAATTTGGCGGTTGTGTTTTATCCGTGTTGCCCTAATCTTATATGCAGAAACTAGGTCTTGAAAATCTGGCTCACTATATCCGATAACTGTAGATTGATACCTACCTGCAAAATATTGCTTTTGAAATTGCCTCACCATTCCATAACAATGATTGTTCAAGAGTATTATCTTGATGGGTAATTGATGGTGATATAGTGTTTGTAATTCCTGAACGTTTAGCTGAAAGCCGCCGTCGCCGGTAATCGCTACAATGATTTTTCCAGGTTTTGCAAAGGATGCGCCGATTGCTGAAGATAAAACTGAACCCATAGCTGCCATACCGCCCTGAGTCAAAAACCGCTCTGAACCCTTTATCTTAAAGGATTGAGCTGCCCACATTTGATTTTGACCGATATCTACGCAGATAATTGCACCTCTCGGAGCATATTCAGAAAGGGTATGGATGAAAAAATTTGGGTCGATGATATTGTCTTTGGTGGGATTTTTATAGGAAGGGTATTTATCCTTATATTCTTTTATTCTTTTTTTCCAAGACAATAATTTAGCTTTATTGAATTTTTTGATCTGCCTATTTAGCACCGTAAGAAATTTTTCTACATCGGCATTCACTGCAAAATCCACTTTAATCTTATTATTGAGTTCACGGGGATCTATATCAACATGGATTATTTTAGCTTCTCTGGCAAATGTCTTAGTATTAGTGCCGGTCTGCCGCGTATCAAATCTCGTTCCTAAAGCCAAAACTAAATCTGCGTTTGCAATGGTTAAATTGGCGTAACGATTACCGTAAGTACCAATCATCCCGACGAAATAATTTCCGCTATGGGGTATCGAATCTAACCCCATCAAAGAAGTAACGACGGGGATGCCTGTCTTACGGATAAATTCTAATAGCACATCGCAGGCATTAGCAACTCTGACACCACCACCTGCCAAAATTACCGGCCGCTGAGCTTCTTTGAGGGTTCTGATTATATTCTTTATTAATCGCGTATCAATGTATTGTACTACTTTTGGTTCCCGATATGATTTTAATAAATTAGGATTAATATCAGCTCGCTGTATGTTCATTGGAATATCCAGTAACACCGGGCCTGGCCGGCCGGACTTTGCCAAAAAAACCGCTTTTTCTAAATAATATCTTATCTTATTGGGCTGAGTTACTAGAATCGCTTCTTTAACAAGCGGCCTGATTATTTTTACAATATCTGTTTCTTGAAAACCGATTTGTCTCACCGGCTTGTTAAATTTGAACTCATAGGTATTAACCTGCCCGGTTATAAAAATACAAGGCGTGCTATCAAAAAAAGCGTTGCCAATTCCGGTGATTAAATTAGTTGCTCCCGGTCCGCTAGTTGCCATTGCTACGCCGATATGCCCACTGGCGCGGGCATAACCTTCAGCGGCAAATGCTGCGGCCTGCTCATGGTGCATAGAGACAGTAGATATATCTTTTCTTTTATATAATGAATCAAGTAGGTGCGTTATTGCTCCGCCGCAAACTTCAAAAATATACTGAATATTTTGCGAAACCAGGAAATCGATAACATAATCAGAGAGCTTCATATGTTTATTCCTATTTTATAATTATCGCTTTTATATAAAGACAGATTTTCTTTGAACCATTCAATAGTTTTCTTTAAACCTGCTTTTAAAGAATAAGTTGGCATCCAGTTTAAGATTTTTTTTGCCTGTGAAATATCGGCAACCCAAACTGACGGTTCAATACGCGGATTAGGAATACGGCCCCAATCAGGCTTAACTTTCTTTCCTGTTAACTTGATGATTTCGCTGACAACCTCATATACCGAATTCTGATTACCCGAACCGATATTAAATATCCCGCCTTTAACTTTGCTGCTATTTTCTATGGTTTTCATATAAGCGCTTACCACATCTTCAATAAATACGAAATCTCTCACTGGTTCCGGAGATGAAACCCCGGGATTTTCGCCATTTATGCAAGATAATATTACCGAAGGAATCAACCGGTTAGCTTCTTCGTAATATCCGTATGGCGAAAACAACCTTAGTGTTACTATTTGCCGGCCTTCGCTTATAGCCACTGCTTGACAATATAAAGTGGCGGCGGCTTTTGATACTCCGTAATCGGTTACCGGAGCTAATATGCCGCTTTCCTTCATTGGTTTAGATTTTATACCATATTCCGAAGAAGAACCAGTATTTATAAAAATTTCGAAATCTATCATTTTACATGCATTGATTAGATTGACTGTGCCCATAAAATTAGATTCAAGAATTTTTCTGTCTTCTTTTTGAAAAAGATATCCTCCGTAAGCTGCTGTATGTAATATGATATTTGGTTTGATATTTAAAATATTTTTTTCTAAAACAGGGTAATCTAACAATTCTACGGTATATTGCTTTAAATCATTCGGGACATCAGCTATCCTCCATTTATTTGAGTCTTTACGGGTAAAAATATGCACTTGGGCACCTGTCTTTAAGAAGGCGCGCGTAAGATTTGCGCCAACAAAACCATTGGCACCGGTAATTAAGACCTTTTTGCGAAGTAATCTTGATACCATTTAATTGTTTCCTTGAGGGCTGCCTCTAACTTATGATGCGGCCTCCATTTTAATATTTTTTTAGCTTTAGCAGCCGAAAGATACTGATATTTAATTTCGTATTTTGCTTGATTGGTTATCTTGTAATTCGGTTTTTGTTTACCCGATAACCGGGATATTATTTTGACTAATTCTAAAACTGAAAGAGGAGATTCATTGCTGAAATTAAACGCCTCGCCACTAATTTTCAAGTTTTGCATGTTCTCTGCCAAAAGTAGATACCCAGAAATGATGTCTTTTATATAGATATAATCTCGCGTAAATTTTCCGTCACTGCGGATAATTAAGGTTTTATTTTTTATAATTGACCTTATAGCATCGGGTACAATCCTTGAAAAATTAAAATCTCCGGGTCCAAAGATATTCCCGCAACGCGTAATGCATACCGGCAAGCCATAGGTATGAAAATATGTGTAAGCTAATAAGTCTGCGCAGCTTTTAGACACATCGTAGGGATGGCAACCACAGAGCGACGAATCTTCCCGATAAGGCAATTTATTCTTGATTCCGTATGCCTTATCGCTCGAAGCTATAATGGCTCCTTTGGTAAATTTAGAGTGTCTTGAGGCTTCTAAAATGTTCCAGGTCCCTCTGATATTGGTGGAAAATGTCTCCAGAGGATCAGCTAACGCTTCCCCTACCAGAGAAGTAGCGGCTAAATGAAAAATAAATTCTATTTTATTTTGTATAATAATTTTATAAACCAAATCATAGTCTGCAACGCTTCCTTTTATAATGTTAATCTTGCTAGAATCATTGGTTAAAATAGTATTCTTTCTGCGGGTTAATATATCCAAACCGAATACATTGGCCTGATATTGTAATAATGCCAAAGTTAAATGAGAACCTACAAAACCTTCATAACCGGTAATAAGGATATTTTTATTTTTCCAGAAGTTATTTTGCATGGTGAGGTACCTCCACCCTATTAATCTTTCCAGACTTTCCAGGGGGCTTTTTTGTTTTTCCATAACTCATTTAATATGTCTAGCTCCCTTTGGGTATCCATACATTGCCAGAAACCTTCATGCAGATATACAGATAACTGCTTTTCTTTGGATAATTTTTCTAGTGGCTCACGCTCGAGATAACAATTATCTTCTTCTTTTAGATAAGTAAAGAATTTTCTATTGAGGACAAAAAAACCACCGTTTATAAAACCCTCTTTTACCTGCGGTTTTTCATTAAATTCAGTAATATTGTTCCCCTTAATCATCACTTCTCCAAAACGCGAAGGAGGATGTACTCCGGTAACTGTTCCTATTTTCTTACAAGTTCTATGGTGTTCCAATAATTTTCCAATATCAATATTGCCTACTCCATCCCCGTAAGTAACCATAAAGATATCTCCATCAATATGCTTCTCTATTCTTTTAATCCGGGCACCTGTCTGGGCTTCGTTTCCGGTATTAACCAAGGTAACATTCCAATCTTTCTCTAGATGGCCACTATGAAATTGTATGGTATCATGACTACCCAGCTTGATACTAAAATCGTTATTCATCGCTTCATAATTTAAGAAGTATTCTTTAATCATTTCTCCTTTGTAACCTAAACAAAGGATGAAATCTTTAAAACCATACTGAGCGTATATCTTCATTATATGCCAAATGATAGGCCTATTGCCAATTTCTACCAAAGGTTTAGGGCGAATTTCTGTTTCTTCTCTTAACCTAGTCCCCCTTCCACCACATAATATTACTACTTTTATTTTTTCATTTTTCTGCATCTGGCTTCTCCTTGTTTAATTTAAATAATCCTAGAGATAAACCCATCTGATACCAGAATAATACTGCCACTTTAGGATAGTAAAGGTTAGTTTCGGTAAGGCCGTTTATAAGAAAAGCAATAATTCCCGCGGCTATTCCCAAGCAGCATATTTTTAAAAAATCAGAATTTACCGATTTAAAATAGCTGTGCCATGTCTTAAAAAACATAAAAACCAGCCACGTAAACATAGCCAACCCTAATAATCCAATCTCTCCGGACATATGTAAAAAGATATTGTGTGCATAGTATTTTGCATCACCGGTAAAACCGGACGTTTCCTTAATTTTATATTTTTGATAATTCAAACAGTAGGTATTGACCCCGACTCCGATAACCGGATGTGATCTTATCATATTTAAAGAAGTTTTATAAATATTAATCCTTTCTTTATTTAATAAAACTTCCCATACCGAATCAGTCGTTTTTATCCAATCATAGATATTCTTTGGTAAAAGCAGGGGTGAGATTATTAAAGCTATGGCCAATGACAATAGAACCAATTTACTTCTTTTTATAATAGCCATAAACAATAAGGCAGCCGCAAAACCAAATATGGCTCCTCTGGAGAAAGTAAATATCAAACAATAAACACCTAATGCCATAACCAACCCCAAAAGTATTTTTCTTCTGCCTTTCAAGTAATATAAAGTTAAGGCAATGCCGACAGGTAAAAATAATGCCAAATAAGCGGCAAATATATTTGTATGAGGAAAAGCTGCCTTTAAACGAGTGAGTCCGATAACATAATCATAAGGCTCATTTCTAAAAAAATCTTTTCCAAAAGCTAATTGATAAACCCCATCAAGGGAGGATAAATATACCCCCAAGATTATTGCCATGATTATTCTTTTTAAGTGTTTTTTATCATTTAATTCTTCCCAGACAATGTGTAATAAAAATCCGTATATAAAAAGCTTACCCATGCCTCCTATGCTGGATTTTAAACTTACGGAATTAAAAAATGAAATAAGCGAAACTATAATTATAAAGAGAAAAGGAATAGTTATTGCATTATTCTTTAGTTGATAATCCCTTAGGAGAATTTTCTTTAAAAGGTATAGCGCGATGAGCCAGCCGATTAAAATATTAACTACCGCAGAGGAAAAGCTTGCGGCAAAGGGAATTAGAATAATATCCCAATAAATAAATTTTTTAGAGAAGCGGATTATTTGTTCCTTTTTAGGCATAGAGATATGCTCCTTTTAAGGGCCCAAAGATAAAGCCAAAGATAACCGAGGCTTTGTTTTGATACGCGAAATTTCGATTCCCCCTCTTTTCTATCTGTCCAAACAGTAGGTATCTCTGAAATTTTATAACCGGCAAAAAATGCCTTCAGCGGCAACTCCACAGATATCTCAAAGCCCTTAGCATCTGGCGCAACAGAATCAACTACTTTCTTTTTATACATTTTAAAAGCATTCGCTATATCATGGGTCGGTATATTAATCAGGAAATATAAAGAGAGGCTATATATTTTAGAAAAAAAACTTTTTAACTTTGGGCCCTCTTCTTTTTTGCCTCCCGGCATATACCTTGAGCCGCAAATTATATCAAACCCCTTTTGTATTTCCTCATACATCTTGTTTATATCTTGGGGGTCATCACATAAATCAGCCATTACTGGAATCACGATATCGGAATTAACTTTTTCAAATCCTGCCCTTAAGGTATTAGCGAAACTGGCCTGTTTAGTGTTACTAATCAAAATTAAGTTATTATATTCTTTAGTTAACCCTATAACTATTTTGGCCGTTCCATCAATAGAATGGTCGTCAACTACTAAAATTTCATAATTACCCAAGACATCTTTTTTTATAGTTCGTATAGTTTTTTCTATATTATTTTCTTCATTATGCGCAGGGATGATAATAGAAAAGTTCATTTTTTAATTTTATATATATGAATGGTATCGTTTTTAAAGACTAAATCAAAAACCTCTGGATGAGCATTCCCCCATTGGTCTTCTACAGGAAATTGAATTGTTTTGATTTGGTGTAAAGAATATATAAAAAGATAGCCAGTGTTGCGCTTTAATAAATTACTAAGCCAGATAAAATAATCCGGCCTTCCCCTGTAATTTACATCTTCCGCAAAAGCCCTATGGACGCTTTCACCGTCATAGCCCCAAACATACTTTGAATTAGGATAATAGTGTATTTTGGCTGGTTCAATTTTATTTACTGATACGTAATAGGCATTGTTTTTAAAATCAGTGCCGTATAAAGGAAAAACAGCGGGCCTGCCTGCATAAGCAATATTATTGCCCTTCGTATTCTGATTAAGCCAGTGCCAGGCCTTGGCAGCATCCGGCCAAAAACCGGAATACTTGACCATTTTGATATAACGGCTATATTCGTTACTGACATAATCTTTCTGTAAAAATACCAAAGATAAAAACAATAAAATGACTATAAAAATAACGTATTCAGGAAGATTTTTATTTTTTAATAATTTAAAAAAATGCGGTAACGTAAAGAATAAAACCGGAACAAGTAAAATCGACATAACCAATTCTATGCGCTTGGCTAATTCAGGAAATGAGGTTAATGCGCATATTATTATTAATATCTTAAGCGGTATTTTTGGCAACTTTAACACATCGGCAACATAAAAGGCAATAATGAATCCTATCCCTAGAAGGTTATATATGTAGCGTAAGTTTGCTAAAGGAATTATAAAGCGATAGGTCAAAAATAATAAGAATGGTAAAAGCATAAAGTAGATAAAATTAAAATTTAAATCCTTCTTCCTTTTTAATATACTTAAAGGCAACCCTAAAAATATAGCCGGCAAAAGGAATATTACTGTCTGCGCCCCTAGCCCTTCAGAGAAGAGTATTTTTCCTAGGCTATAATCTTTAGGTAAGGTGTGCGCCCTATAAACAGCGCTATCCATAACCCCCTTCATAATAACCTCATTAAATAACTTAAGGTTCAAGGGGTATAAGGGATTGCCTGTTTCGATAAGATTTCTAAAATAGCTGAATCCCCCCATTAATATTAGAAATAAGACACTCACGGTTAACACTGCCAGGCATTTTTTAAAATTAAGCTTAGTTATACAAAAAACAAAAAAAGGAATAAATAACAATGGCACATAAGGCAAGGCAGTTGTTTTTGTACCCAACATTAACCCCAAAGAAATACTATAGAGTATTGTAATTTTTACATAATTTTCTTTGTTTTTATATATTAAAAAAAGGTAATTTGAAGCAGCTAAAAATAATGCTGCTACCATAATATCAACGTATGCAATATTTAACTGTTTAAAATAATTAGGAACTAACACGAACATGGAGGCACTAAAAAAAGCATATTCTTTGGATAAATCAATTTTTCTGGCTAAAGAATAAACAACAAAGAATGCAATAATAAAGAAAGGAACCTGCCCCAAGTCAGCAATAAATACATTTTTAAGCGGCAAAATAAACCATAAGAAAAAAAGGCTGCCGTTTACAGGATAATAAGTAGGGCTGGGGTCGCAGAAAGCTACAATAGGATTTTCTAAATTACGGTGTTTTAACCACTCTACCGCAAATGTAAAATGGTAATTAAGGTCGTCCCATCCAAAAGGAGGATTTATTAAGTTTATCAATATTTTTACTAAACCAAAGCCTAAGATAACCGATAAAAGGAAAATTTCTATTTTGTTAAAACTTAAATGTCCTATACTAGCTTTGGAGATAAGGTATAAATTATTCTTTATCTTAATATTGCCAATTTTAATATTCATTAAAAATAGGTTAAACATTTATCTTCCTACATATGCATAAAACAATTATTTCTACATATCCCGCAAATAGTCTTTGCCTTCCTGTTCTTATCCACTATCTCCTTACGCGCTTTAATATAACAAGGATTATTCCAAATATCTCTGATATTTTTTTCTTTTATGCTGCCAAAATTATACTCATCTCCGTAAACAGCACAACAAGGAAATATTTTTCCATCCCAATTAATTGATATTTCAAACCAGGGTTTTCTACACGTTTTGATACTTATTTTCGTTGTACCTTTTTCTTTGTCATAAGCGCTGTATTCTGGTCTATTGGGTATCCAATCTCCATATTTCTCTATAGATTCAGCATGAGGTTTTAAAATTTCCTCTTTCATGGAGGTGCGCATTTTACTAATACGGATAAATATGCCTAACGACGACGCCATTTTTTTTGCTTCTTCTATATCGTTCTCATTATGTTTAAAAACGATATAATTCCAAACTAAGTTAGTTTTATTATTTAATTGCTTCTGTAAAGAAACCAGGTATTTCATATTACGCATCAGTAAATCGAAGTTTCCGCCGCTACGATACTGAGAATATGTTTCCTGATTAATTCCATCACAAGAGATAATAATTTCATTGATTCCTGACTTAATCAAATCTTCGAGCAGCTGGTCATTTTGAATATTTAGGTTAGTGCTAGTGATTATATTAATGTTTTTATTAGCACTTTTAGCGTATTTAATCATAGCTATAAGATCGGGGTTTAACAACGGCTCTCCCCAACTATAGAGATTGATAACTGTGAGATTCTTTTGAAGTTGATCAATTATGCTTTGAAATAGGGCCAAATCCATAAAACCTTTTTTCATGGATTGATCAGCCAGGCCGGTCGGACAAAGCGGGCACTTAAGATTGCAAATATTTCCAGTTTCTACTCCCAAACTAAAAGGCAAATAGGGTAATTTTGTTATCTTTAAGAATTTAAATAATTTTGCCTGGCGTTTTGGCGTAATGATCATTTTCTAAATATAGTTATTTCTAAAATAATGTGTATATAAACGGAGCAACTGCACTACTTTGGGTAAAGAAAATCAGAAAGCCCAGCAATAAAAGCACAACGATAATCGGAGTTAACCACCATTTTTTACGTATCCGTAAAAAGTCCCAAAGTTCTTTTAAAATAGCTAATTTACCCATGCTATCTCTCCTTTTTAAAATTGCCTTTCGTAATCTGATACGTTGAATACCTTAGCTTCTTTCTTGTGCCAATAAGAGTCTCTATTCTTGTCAATTTTTCTATCTAATAAATCCTTCCCTAATAATCTAAGTACTATACTCATAGGCGTTAAAACCAGGTAAAACATAATAATTAAAATCAGCCTAGTATTTATCCAACCTAAGATAAAGGCTAGTTTCATCCATAAAATATATACCGGCTTCAATAAATTTGTCATAATAAACGCGAAAATAAAAAACAGAATAGAAACACTTAAGGTTGCAAAGATACCCTGTTTATGCCTGAAAAGAATAAAAAATGTTATTACAGCAAAGGCAATACCCATAGTGATGCCAAATTTTCTTAAATCCTTCGTATCTAGATTATAATCTTGCATAATTAATCCAATTCAAATACTTCCTGCCATTTAATATCTTTTTTTATCGGCTTCTGTTCTTTTTTATTTAATAAGAAACACCCCATTATTAAATAATCCATATCCGTCCTCATAAAACACCTAAAAGCGTCTTGCGGGCTACAGACTAAGGGTTCCCCCCTCACATTAAATGAGGTATTAATAATCACCGGACAATTTGTTTTCTTATAAAACGAATTAATCATATCGTAATAAAGTGCGTGGTCCTGGCGCCTTATAGTTTGAATTCTAGCCGAATAATCAACATGGGTAACTGCCGGTATTTGCGAGCGCATCACTTTTAATTTATCGAATCCGCTTAAATTTGCTGCAGCATTATCGCCTTCTACCCGCTTGTCGGATTTAACCGGCGCTACCAAAAGCATATAAGGGCTATCTGCTTCTAAGTCAAACCAGTCACAAACACATTCCCTAAGCACCGTAGGAGCAAAGGGCCGAAAAGATTCTCGATACTTAATCTTTAGATTCATCCTTGATTGCATTTGGGGATTACGGGCATCGCCAATAATACTCCTTGCGCCTAAGGCGCGGGGCCCAAATTCTAGCTGCCCCTGAAACCAGCCGATTACCCTGTCTTGGATAATCAAGTCTGATACGATATCCGGTATCTCTAAATAAGACAGTTTCTTATATGGCATCCCTTCTTTGAGAAGATAATTTTCAATAGCGTCATCGTTATAAGACGGTCCTAAAAAAGACCCCCTTTGCTTATCATTTTTATTATCCGTGATTCTTTTATTCTTTAAATATTTATGCCATACCAGAAGCGCTGCTCCTAATGCGCCTCCTGCATCGCCGCTGGCAGGCTGTATCCAAATCTCTTTAAAAGGGCCTTCTCTTAAGATTCGGCCGTTACCTACGCAATTTAAAGCTACCCCTCCTGCCAAACAAAGATTATCCTGACCGGTAATTTTATGCACATAACGGCTCATGCGCAACATAATCTCTTCGGTTACCAGTTGAATAGAAGCGGCGATATCCATATATCTTTGAGTTATTTTTGTTTCGGGTTTTCTCGCGGGGCCGCCAAATAATTTTTCAAAACGCCGATTAACCATCTTTAGGCCGTTACCATAACCGAAATATCTCATATTTAATTTGAACGATCCGTCATCTTTTAAGTCGACTAATTCCTTTAAAATTAAATTAGTATACTTAGGTTTACCATAAGGAGCCAATCCCATTAATTTATATTCGCCGGAATTAACCTTGAAACCTGTATAATAAGTAAATGCTGAGTACAATAACCCCAATGAATGAGGAAATCTTAGCGTTTCTAATATCTGGAAGTCATTATGTTTGCCTACGCCTAAACTAGCAGTATCCCATTCTCCCACACCATCCATGGTTAGAATAGCCGCTTCGTGAAATGGCGAAGGAAAAAATGCGCTTGCAGCATGAGACTCATGATGTTCGGTAAATAAAATTCTCCCCTTATAACTCAACTCTTTACTAATTAATTCGCGAATCCATAGTTTTTGCTTTAACCATAAAGGCATAGCCTGAATAAACTGCCTTATGCCGGAAGGTGCGTAACTAAGATAGGTTTCTAAAATTCTCTCAAATTTTATTAAAGGCTTGTCATAAAAAACAACAAAGTCTAACTCTGGCGAACTAATATTGCCTTCTTTTAAGCACCAATTTATAGCATTAATAGGAAAACTAAAGTCGTGTTTTTTACGCGTAAAGCGCTCTTCCTGTACGGCAGCAATTATCTCGCCATTCTGTACTAAAGATACGGCACTATCGTGATAAAAACAAGATATTCCTAAAATATTCATAATGAAGCTCCGCGGGCTTGGAGCCCGCGGTTTTGCGGAGCGAAATATTAAAGCGACTCAATTGTTCACCCGCACCCTACAGGGTGCGGTTTTCTGGCCGCGAATGTATAAAATAGCTTTTGTTATTAACTCTAATTATTCTAGAGGGTTATAGAGAAACAATTATAACCCAGAATGCCATATTTGTCTATTTAAAATAAATTCTTTTATTGCCAAAAATTTTTAGTTAGATTTTACGTTCCTTACGTCTATTTATAGTAGAGTAAAAATCATTGCGAAGGTACTTAGTTTTGGCCTGTTGGGGATAGAAGCATATTCCATCGAAATAGAAGTAGATGCCTCAAGGGGCCTACCCACAGCAAGCTTGGTAGGGAGCGGATTAAATCCGCGATTAAAAACTCCGGGGTTAGTTAGCCGGGGCGAGAACATCAAAAGAGGGCATATTTCTGAGGCGATCTAGTACAGGAGTATGGATAGAGTAGGCTAATCTTTTTTATTATAATAGACGTAAGAAGTGAGGAAATCTAAGGGGTTTTAAATTATTTAGCTTATTTTTTAAGAAAGATAGCTCCGATAAAGTTTTCCTCAGGAGCTATATCAACGAGCTCATCGTTTCCATACAGAGAAAGTCCCGAAGGATTAATTATTTCTTCAAATAGTTTGTGTCTATACCCAAATCTCAATCCTTTATCAGATATAAGCACTTTCCTATTGTGGTCATAATCAACAGTAATGCCTACTATGCCACCTGGTTTTAATACGCGCCTGACCTCCCTCATCATTCTGCGGCGAACACCTGACGATAAATGCTCTATTGTGCATATTGAAAAAACACGGTCGAAGCTAGCATCGGGAAACGGGATTGATCTTGCAATGTCTCTATCAATTGCTTCCACATCCCATTTCATTTTTTTTGCTACATAATTTGTATTATATATTGTACCGCAACAGCACCAATCGTTATCGATTACTTTTACGGAACATCCTAAGCTCGCTAAATAAAATACGAAGGCAGTCGAAGCACCTCCGAGATCCAACGCCCTATGCTCTGCCTTGACTTGGGAATGGTAAAAAACCCAAGCGTTTTCCCATAATTTTCTTCTTTCGGATTCGGGCGTATACATTCTTTTAACGAACGTTCCTGCGGAAGAAGTATAGCGCAAGTTTTTTGACCGAAGCAACTCTTTAAGAGACTCAATGTTATCCACGACTTTTTTTATTTCAGGGGAAGATAAATCTTCTTCAATCCACATTCCGCTTTTGTTAATAACCTCCTTGCGATTAATTTTAGATAAGCCAGACGGTGATGTAAAAGCATTGAGTCCGTCGGGGATAATGTCTATTGGACCTTTTTTTGTGGCTTTATATTCGTTTAGGCGAACGCCAGTTTGGCGTTTTAACTTACGAATCTTGCAGAATATTCTGTAATATAGGGGTATATAATTGGGAAATTCCTCATTTTTGTTTTTTTTCATGAACCGTTTCCTATTTCGCAAAAGCTTACGTATATTTTATGCTAACTTATTAATTATATCACTTCCAATTCAAAATGATAGAGGATTTAGTAAGTAAGTTCTTGATATTAGTTGCAAAATATTATATAATTTTTCCTATGATACTAAGACTAGTCACAAAAATCTCCATAAGTATTCTGATTGGTTTAATCTTTTTAGAATTAACTATCAGAGTAGGCTTAATTTTTCTGCCAAACTTAATGCCTCCTATACAGTTCGGCGGAGCTCATCCGCGAAATTTAATTATTCCTGATAAAGAACTGGGGTATCTACTAAACCCGAATTTTCATTGTAAAGAAACAAATGACTACAAAGAATACCATATTGATATAAAAATAAGTTCTCAGGGGCTACGTGATTATGAACACGAATTATCAAAAGATGTCTATCGTATACTAGCGATAGGAGACTCTTACACCTTTGGAGAAGGGGTTGAATTAAACGATGCGTACTTAAGCGTCCTGGAAGAAAAACTTAAAAACGAATATGGTCAGAAAAATATAGAGATCATTAAAGTGGGTATACCCGGATATGGCACAAAACAAGAAGTTGGTTTGTTAAAGAGGCTGATTCCGATTTTTAAACCAAAGGTTGTAATAATGGGGCTCCTACCCCAAGAAACTATCCGTTTAGAAACACCGTATACCTATTGTTACGGCTATATTGTCGAAAGTAATAAATTAAATAGGTTATATTTGGTCTCTGGAAAATTATATAGTTCCCGTGCTAAAAACCGTTTTTGGGGAAAACTGGATGCAATAATAAAACACTACTACCTTACCCCGCAATTTATGCAGGCAAGGTTTAAATATCTTAGGAATAAATTAAAAAAACATAAAACGGAAAGTGAAAATATAACTTCCGCAGATTATCTAAAGCAAAAACATGCATCGCTTTTTGCTTTATTGCAAGATTTTAAAGAAACTTGCCTTTTGCATAATGCCCAGCCTATTATTATTTTAATAGACAGTAACCCCATAGAAGATAATTTTATTATCCAATTTACTAAAGATATAGGCATTCCTACTTTAAGCTTATATCCTTTTTTCAAAGAACTATCCGATAAAAATATTCCTTATCATTTTTCACATGATAAACATTGGAATGCAACCGGACATAAAACCGCAGCATCAGCTATTTTTAAGTTCTTATCTAGCAATAATATTATTGAAAAAGATTAAAAAAATTATTTAACTAAGGAATAAACCTTGACCCTGCTATTGCTAAAGACAAGCCTAAACATCTGCGGGTGTTCGCTGGCCCATTTATCTTCTATAGGAAAGCCCTCAAGAGCATCGGGTTCCCTATCGCAAGGAAGCGACTGCATAATAAAAAGATAATCGATTGCCTCTTTCCTTAAATTATCCCTCCAGTTTAAAAAAACTTTTTCTCGACGATATAAGCCATCCGGATAATAATGCGGAAGGCTTGGTTTATTATTTACAGAAATATAAAAAACGCTATTTTTTATTTTCCTACCGAAAAGAGGGTAAAAATTAATTCGACCAGCATATGCAATCCTAGAGCCTATAGCACTATTTTCGTTCATCCATTTCCAGCCTCTCCCCACATCCCGGTCTTCGGATTCCTTACCTATAAATAAAAGCTCATAACGGTTGAACTCTTGGCTATCATATTGAATACTTAGAAACCATAAAACAAAAATGATGCTGAGTAAAAATAAAACTAAAAAAAATAATTTCAAATTTTTTGATATTTTATTTTTAAATTTATTATATAGAAAAAAGATAAGGTATATAAATAAAGATAAAATTAACGAAACAACTAACTGGATATGGCCGCAGAATTCACCAAAAGAAGTTAATACGCTCACCACCCCCATAGAGCGTATGAACTTAGGGCCCCATTTAAATTGGTTTAAGAATAAAGCCGCACAAATAAAACTTACAGCAAAATAAGGAAATAAGTACCTCGGAAAATATATTTTAATACAAAATAAAAAAACAAGAAACATAAAAACAGGTATAATAAAAATAAGGAGGAATTTTACTAAGGGTTTAAACTTTTTGCGTAAAATTGGCGAAAGAACCAATGGTAGGATTGTTGCGGGAAGAATAAAAATAAAAAGCTGCGAGCCTAGGCCTTCCCCAAAAAGTAATTCATCCCAATTAAGATATTTAATAGAGTAATACGGGGCCATGGTCTGTTTATCTAAGTATCCGGGAAGAATTGTCTTGCCCAAAAATGTAACTTTGAAGGGATAAAGAAAATTACCGGTTAAAAAATACGATTTTATATAAGAATAGCTGCCAAATAAAAATATAAAAAATATGATTATAAATATCCCGCATATTTTTTTAGATGCATTCGCTTTGGCTTTTAAATAAATATACAAAAATAATGGCATTAACCCAATAGACCAAAAAATATTATGCCTTTTGATCCCTAAGAATATGCCGAAGGAAATCCCGAACAGAACTGCATTTTTTAAACTAAATCGTTCGCAGAGGAGCATAAAATTTAAACACAGTAGAAATACCGCCGCACAGATAATATCAATATAAGCCCCATCTTCAATATGTTTAAATACATTCGGTATTAATGCCCATAAAAAAGCTATGAGCAACGCATCTCTGGAGGCCAGATTAAATTTTTTCAAAATAGAATAAATCGCTAAAATTGCTATAAAATAAAACAGAACTTGACCGATATTAGCTAAAAATGCGTTACGAAATGGTAACATTAACCAATAGAAAAATAATTCCCCATTAATCGGAAAATAAGGCATGCCATTAGCCAGTAAATTTCCGTAGACTCCAAAGACAAGCATAGGATTATAGAGATCTCCTCTTTTCATCCATGTGGCAGGATAACTAAGGTGATATGCTAATGCATCGGCTCCATAAGGCGGCCGGTTTAAGTTTATCCATATTTTTAGAGCAAAAAATCCTAAAAAAATTGAAATAGCAAAAAGCAAAATTTTACTTTGGAAGATAAAACTAAAATCTAAACGATAAGAAAGCGGTGTAAGTGATTTTCTTTTAAGTATAGAAAATGCTACTAATAAAATTAAAGTGTGTAATAGGAGTATGTTGGTAGGGAATAATACTCCGAAAATTCCTAAAACTAACTCCACCAAGATAATTTCCATAAAAAAGAACAAAAACCAGATTAACATAAAATCTGCAAGCCTTTCTTTTGAATAAAATGTACGTGTCCAAAAGAACGCGCTTAAAATTACTGTAAGGTTACCTAGAATAAAAAGTAACATTTTATGCCTCTTTTGCCTTTATTTCTTCAATAATACCCAAGAGCTCATTGTATTCATAAGGCTTTCTTCGGGAATTCTGCATCCTTATGCCATCCATTGCTCTCTCCATGAAGACCTTTACATCATTACAAAAATAAGTTACCTCCGGATAACAACCATACATACAGCCGCTACATTTATTCACCATATCCCTGATAGAATTTATAAATTCTTTAGACCGGAATTTCTGCACAAAGTCATCCTCCAACATAGAAATAGATGTAGGTATATCTACGCAGGGAAGAAAATTTCCGGCAGGGCTGATAGAAAAATACAAAAATGGGCTATCACAATGCCAATTTACCTGACCACTTTTTAAAAATTCCTTGCTTTCAGATAAGAAACGATAAGAATTGTAAACATTAAACCCTTCCCTTTTCATCTCTACAATTTTGGCGTATATTCTGTCTAAAACTTCGTATTCTTGAGTGTTAAACCTAAAATCCGGGGCATCTTTTCTGACAATAAACTTATCGTTACTGCCGGATATATGTACCGGTATAAGCGAAATATAAAATCCTATTCTTGTAGCAAACTCTATTAATTTAGGAACCTCTTCTATATTCTTTTTGGACACTACCGTATTTATTCCTGAAATATTTCCCTTTTTGGGCAGATACTGTGAGAACAAAGCAATACCCTGAATTATTTTATCCCAAGAACCATTGACGCTGGTTATCTCATCGTATTTTTTAGCATCAAAAGAATCAAAGGAAATCGTTACCTCCTTTAATCCTGCATCAGTTAGCTCTTTAACTTTGCTTTCGTTGATTAATATGCCGTTGGTCTGTAACCTAACCTCAAGCCCTCTTCTAGCAAACAATCTAATGATTTCGGCAAGGTCATTTCTTAATAACGGCTCTCCTCCTGTAAGGATTAATATAGCGACATCTAACTCCTTCAAGATACCAGCTAATCTTTCTATTTCGGGTAAACCCAGCTCTTGTTCCGCCTTTCGGGAATCTAAAGCACTGCACATACTACACCTTAAATTACACCTATTGCTTACGGCGAACTGCACGTAAATAGGCACTTTTTTAGTTAAGGCACCCTTAAGCATCAGTAATTTAGTTCTGGCTTTCAATATTAACCTCTTCTTTTAACTGAGTTTTGTTTATATAGAGTAGTGCCAAAATAAAGAACGGTGCTGTTATAATAAATTCTCTAATGATAACTTTTAGCATATAAAAACTAAAAAGCGTAGAAAATTGCCTCCAGTCAAAACCCATGAATAAATAAAAAGGGGCGGGTATATATTCTTTTGAGAAGGGATAGAATAAATTGATACCATTATGTAATATATCGTCTAAGGTAAAAAAATCACAAAACAGGTGTGCGGATAATAAAGATAAAATAAGCAAGAAAGAATTTTTGAAACTTAATATTTTTAACTTTTTGAGAAATAAATACACTACAATAGAGGAAAAAATCACAAATATCAAGCTATGTGTCACTGAACGGTGAATACCAATATTCCTACTTAATAATACTAAAAGCATATCGATATCTGGTAATAAGCCAATGCCGATAAAAAGAATTAAGTTCCTAAAATCTTTCTTAAAAGAAAAATCCTTTTTAAAAAATAAATATATGCTACTACTTACTAAGGTATGACCTAGAGGGGACGGCATTATTAACCTCCTGCTCCAAGTTTCAGCTGTTGCTTCATAAAGCTTGCTATTGCTGCGAATATTTTTCCTTTTAAGGTATTAGAATAATACTGCGATTCTTGAGTTATAAATCCACCCTCCAGCATACCTTTTAATTCTGATTGATATTTATTTTCAATATCGTACCTCTGTTTTATTTCAGATACGCTTAATCTTTTGTTTTGGGAGGTTTCTATTAATTCTAAAATCGTAGCCGATACGGAGCGGTTCACCAAATAATAAAGAGTTAAATAGATAAATGCTAAAAATAAGTAAATAATTATACCGTAGCTAAAATCTATTTTAGCTATAACTGAATTAAGCCTGTTAGCTAGCACAATAATGGCTGATGGAGGAAAGAAAAATAAAAACATAAAAGGCAACAATAAAATCCCCCATATCCACATCAATAACTTCATCTGACGTGACAACTCAAAAATCACGGGTTCATCTGGAGCCCTTCCTTTTCTGAAAAAAGATATGATTAGATGGGCTATTAGCCCAACAAAAGAAAATATTATAGCTAAAATTATCCCTATTAATACCATATCTAAATCCTTATTAATTCCTTGGCAATTTTAAATATTCTCGAATAAATTTAAAAATCTTGCAGTGTAGGGTCCCTTTTTGAGTATTTATAAAATAGCCCTCTTCTTTTTTAAGCCTGCCCAAAATCACCATATCTTCTAATTCATGGGAAAATTTTGTATCAATAGTATATACCTTTTTTATCTCTTCGTATGATAATTTTTTGTGAAGGGAGTTTTCTATTTCAATAAGGATCCTGGTAGACGGAGACCGGTCAATGATCTGTATAAAATGTAAATAAAAATACCAAATGAAAAAGTAGATGAAAAAGGCATTTAAAAAAGCGGCTATAAAACGGAAAAGATAAGATGCGTATACGGTAGTTGGCGTAAAAATAAATAGGGTTATATATAATAAAAGGACGAGAAAAAATATTTTTCCTATTAGATAAAACCTCCGCTTAATATTAAACCTATGAAAAATAAAAATATTAAAAAATAAAAATATAAAAAAGCACAATAGCCCAATAATTATTCCTTTTAACATATAGGCTCTTTAAGAAAATAGATTATCTCCGCAACTTGCCAGAAAATAAGCAAAGGCGATACGCATATCTAACTTATATTTGGCAGCCCTGGACATATACTTCACAAAATTAATGAAGAATCGGATTTTTTGTTTTTTGACCAGCCGCCAAATACGCCTGGAAACAAAATAAGCAAAACAGCGTAACTGAAAGTATTCTACATAATTTTCACTGCGATTTTTTGATTTTAAAGCTGCACCCCAATGTAAGGTAT
Source organism: Omnitrophica WOR_2 bacterium RBG_13_41_10 (assembly GCA_001805465.1). Lineage (GTDB taxonomy): Bacteria > Omnitrophota > Gorgyraeia > Gygaellales > Profunditerraquicolaceae > RBG-13-41-10. Next base: position 97,430 of record MHGH01000013.1, read on the forward strand.
CAATTTCATGAGACATAGCCGCTGCATCAATCTCTTCACCTAATCCATCCACCATACCGATAATATCTGTCCCAGGCAAAGGCCGAAAAATAAAGAAAATCGGCTTATTTGGGTCCACCTCTTTATTTAAATCATAAGTCTCCCAGAGTTCTTTTTTAGCCTCGGTAGGTCCCCCTAACATATTATACGCAATGGTATTTATGCCATATTTACGGAAATTCTTAAAGGCCTGGCGGATCTGTTCGGTGGTAGCATGTTTACCATAAATTTCATTTCTTACCCGCTCGCTACCTGATTCTATGCCTATCCTTACCTCTTTGCATCCGACTTCCGCAAGCATCTTTACTTTATCTTCCTGTGAAGTTGCTCCGTGGGTAAAAACCGAAAAAGGCAACTTTCCTACAAGTCCCTCTTTCTTATATTCGTCGCAGAATTCTTTTACCCAGGGTTCGTTTACCGTAAAAACTGCATCGAAAGGATGAGCCATGCGGAATCCCCGGTCTTTATATTTAAGCCACTGGTGCTTTATTTCTTTTACATATCCTTGAGGGTCTCTCATTCTAAAACGCCTTCCCGGAAGTGCCCTAGTCATCGGTTCTTCTGAACAATTGGTGCATTTAAAAGGGCATCCGCGTGTGCCCATAAACCAAAGTTGTCCGATAAAAAAGAAATATTTATCAATGTCTTCCCAAAGATCATAGTTAGGAATAGGCAAACTATCAATATCTTCAATCCACGGCCTTTTGGGATTCTTAAAAACCTGGCCATCTTTTTTATACCAAAGTCCGGTAATATTATCGAGGGACTTACCTTCTGCCAAGGCATTCAAATAATCAGCCATAATAAACTCTCCCTCTCCATGGATGATTACATTAACCCCTTTTTCCTGAATGGCTGACTCAGAGTTTAGGGTAGTATGGTACCCACCTAACACTATCGGCACTGTACTGCTATAGTTTTTCCTGATCTCATCTATAGTCATGCGCACATACCTCATAAAAAGCGAGGTGGTAGTAATACCTATGACATCCGGCTTAAATTCGTCTAATTTTCTTTTAAGATATTCTTTCCACTCTTTAACCTTAAAAGTGTAATCTAAAACATTAGCCTTATGATCAGTGCGTTCATTGATAAAAGTTGCCAGGCACGTAACCCCAATATCTAATATCGAACAACACCCGCTTAAATTAGGACTGATAATACTTACTTTTAATTTTTTCATATTTTAGCTCTCCAATTAAATAAAATTACCTACCCGGATCCTGCCAGTCAAATATTTTCTTTTCTGTAGCTACTTCAAATATTTCTTCTTTAGGATAATCTTCAATAATATGCCGTGCCGCCAATAATCCCATTTTTATAGAGTGGTCAATATTATTGTAACGATAAAGCCCTTGCCTTCCAATAGAGATAGCATTTTTTATTTGGGAAATAAGATTTAATAAAGCATTGGTTTTGTAAAAATAATCTAAAGTGTACATCGGATAACAATGTTTGGCCTTAGTACTAAAATATCCTAGTACTTTGTTTCTGTCATTTAATAGCCCCAATTCGTTTAAATTTTTCAGGCTTCTATCTAATAGCTGCTTGTCTTCTGCCTGCCAGACTTCATCATCTTCGTTACAGGCTATCTCTAAAGTCAGGCCGGTTTTACCCGGCGGTACGGCTTGTGGCGACCAATTGACTATTTCTTGGATTCTAAAGAACAGGTATTTATTTTCCGGGATATAAATCCAGGTATTATCGGTAATGCGTTCCTGATCGATCATTAAGTGCAAAAATCTGATACTGCGAAAATCCATTTTATCGGCAATAGCGTGGAATTTTTCATCTACACGCGGACGAATACCGCGCACAAAATCAGGCAAAGCTATGGTAGAAATAAAATAATCACCCTTTATTTTTACCTGTTCTCCGTTTTTGCGACATAATATATCGGCTATCTGGTTATCGTGCATGGTAATGTGTTCGACTTGCGTATTAAGGTGTATCTTGCCGCCGTTTCTAGTAACGCGCTCTGCCATCTTCTCGCATATTTGGCCGATACCTTTTTTAGGATAGTAGAATTTGCCTGCATAGGTCTTAGGTTCATCTTTTTTCTTCCCTAGCATCCTCATAAACACATCCCAAAGATTAATCAAGGATATTCTTTGGTCTGCCCAGGCGCTAGAGATCATATTCGGGGGAATACCCCATAATTTTTTAGAATATGGCCCAAAATACATATTATATAAAGTCGTACCAAAGCGGTTTATCACCCAACTCTCAAAAGAAGAATCCGGCCGGGGAAATAATTTTTGTAATAGTGAGGTTAATGAATAATCTAGGAAAGCCCTAAAGGTAAATAAAGGGCTGAGTTTCATAACGATATCCTTTATGTCTAAAGGGTAATTAAAATATTTACCCTGTAATCTAATCACGCTTTTTCGCGGCTGGACTATTAAGTCATCCAGCATTAAGCCTTCAATCTCTTTTTGGATTTCGGCATCTTTTGTGATAAACCTGTGACCGCCTAAGTCATAACAATAATCATCTTTTCTAATAGTCCGGCATAAACCTCCTACTTGGTTTTCAGTTTCTACTACTT
>MHGH01000013.1:100085-102236 GCA_001805465.1 Omnitrophica WOR_2 bacterium RBG_13_41_10
GCACCCAAGTGACTTCCTGATAACTGTGCCTTGCCCAATCGGCTACAAACTTACCTTCTAAATCTTCCCATAGCTGAGAACCAGGCAAAACATCTAATAACAAAAATTGCGCCTTATCCAATTTTATTCTTTTGGCAAAATCAATAGTTTCTCTTATGGAATCCTTTGTTTCGCCGGGTAAGCCAAAAATAAAGAACCCTTGAGTCACAATGCCCTTTTTATTTGCTATGGATATTGCTTTTTCTATAGTTTCGAGTTTTGTTTTTTTTCTGATTTTATTAAGGATGCCTTGATTACCCGATTCGATACCAAAGGCAAGAAAATAACAACCGCTCTTCTTCATAAGATCTAATAACTCTTCTGTTACGGTATCCGCCCTAATGCCGTTAGGTGCTGCCCAAGATATTTTTAGTTTCGCTTCTATCAATAAACGGCATATCTTTTCTGCATGTTCTTTTTTCAAAGTAAGATTGTCATCCTCAAAGTGAATTTCCTTCACTCCAAAATTTTTTACTAGATACACAATTTCACTTACGATGTTTTCCGGGCTTCTATATCTTATGGACCTTTCCCATAATTTAGGGCTGGCGCAAAAAGTGCATTCGTAGGGACACCCCCTCGTGGTAATTATCGGGGCTACGGGAAATTTTTTTACTAACCCACCATGAGGTGCCTTTTTATAACGCCTGGGGTCTAATTGCTTCCAATCCGGATAAGGCAGAGTGTCTAAATCTTGAATAAACTCTCTTTTTATAAAATTTTTAGTTTTTAAACTAAAAACTCCCGGAATCGCCTCAGAAGACGCATTATTTTCTATGGCAGATATTAATTCTAACAGGGTTACTTCTCCCTCTCCTACTACTATAAAGTCTGCGCCTGTTTCTTTCAATGTTAATTCCGGTAATACACTGGCATGCGGACCGCCGATGATTACTATTTTATTTTTTTCTTTTAATCTTTTTGTTAAATCTATAACCTCAAAAAAATAAGCGCTTAGGCAATAAATTCCGACAATTTCAGCATCTTTGCAATGGTCAACTATTAAATCATTGGAATATCCTAAATTGAGTCCATCAATTATTTTAACCTGCCTACCTTTGGATTCTAAATAAGCGACTAGATATCCTAATCCTAATGGTGGCGTAATTAGATGAGAATTGTAATTGGGGCGGGCAAGTACTATTTTTAACATACTTTATAAATTTCTTATTCTATAGAAATCAACCTGGCGCTAATCGAGCCAATATTAGTAATGCTCTTCATTAAAATTGGCGTCTTAGATTGATTATCCAGAATCCACATAATTATGGAAGAGCTGTGGCGGGGGCTTTTATCTCGCCTGCGTATATCGGCCTTTAGAATCCATACGCCAATTTTTTGACCCCTGATATCGTATTCTTTTCTATCTATTATTTTTGAGTAAAACCTATAATTTTTTTGATTAGTATTAATATTTAAATCGAATTCTTTCCCTACTTTAAAAGGCTGTTTGCGGATAAAGAAAAAAACGGATAAGAAATCCTGAGTATCCGGCAGAATCTGCCGTCTTACCTGCCTTAACTCCATAATATTGTTCTTCTGATTATAAATAACCTCTTTTTCATCTTTGGGCTTATCAGGAATTATTAATGTTTGCATAAAGCGTAAAGGATATAATTTTTCTTTATCAATATAAGAATCCATTTTAGCGCTGGCATTGAAGAAAAACGAAACAAGCTTTAAGGCTCTAGCTTGTGCTGTGATATGATAAACCTTTTTTGAGTTATAAACTGTATCCGGGAGAATATCCAGGGTAGCTTCTATAAATGGGAAAATACCTAAATAGGCAACAGCAAATTCTAAAGTTTCAGTATTATTTATCTTAGTTTTTGCTAAATTTATACTTCTAATAATAGCTTGGGGGGTATTTTTATTTAGCTGTACCAGGACAAAAAGTAAAAAAATACATAAAATTAAGAGAAAAATTATTTTTCGCTTCATTATTTTGCTCCTTTTTTATATCTTTTTAGTTTAACACAGGCAAAGAAAAAAATCAATAGCTATCATTACCTATCTCTACATTCTTAACTATATAGTAATAAAGCAGTTATGAAATTAAACACTGGAGGGAAAGCGTATTACTCAATCTTGGGTTGTTCTGGATAAGCCACA
>MHGH01000013.1:102251-102664 GCA_001805465.1 Omnitrophica WOR_2 bacterium RBG_13_41_10
ACAGGGCCGATTTTCTGGATACATTTTATATCGGGCGGTGAGCAATCTTGGGCGGGAAAACTTTTTAAAAACTTTAGGCCTTTATTTTTAGGAATATTGTTTAACTCCTCTATCCATTCAATTAACTCAGTATCTAAATATTCTTGCCGGTGCACAAGCACGTATTTGGCTCCCAGCCATTTTAAGATACTGGCAGTATGGGGATCTGATAATTTAGATATTGTCTTGGCGATTTCATTAGCATATGTTCCCGGCATGGTGCCATTAATAACTTTTTTCTGATGCGTTATTTGATACATTTTATATATTCCATCTAAAGGAACAGGGTGTAAAGGATATTCGGCAATAACCGTATTGGCGGGTTCATTCTTTAGCCAATAATAAGCTGCTGGGGCCTTAGATACATCAATTAT
>MHGH01000013.1:102680-124553 GCA_001805465.1 Omnitrophica WOR_2 bacterium RBG_13_41_10
TTCCAGAATTCAAAAAATACACCTATGGACAAAAATATCGTGAGTATCACCTGTTTTCTTCTATCTTTAATCTTCTCTAAAATAGACTTTAAGCCAAAGCCGGATAATATTGCCACTGCCAACATTACTACTATGCCAAATCTAGAATACGCCCTAAACATAGGTAGCATCTTATACATAAAAAATGAAGGCATATAAATCTTTATAGGGCCGATTTTCCACCAAGGGGCTTGGGAAAAAAACCAAGCAACAACCGCTAAAATAAAAAAGAATTTGATATAAAAATTATCTACACTCTCTTCTGGCTCTTTTCTTCTTATGGTCAGTTGCCTAACAGCAATAAATGCGAGAATAAGCGGGATCCAACCTAAATATAATGTGTGTTCAGTAAAATTTAGCCCGTATAATGGCGAATCAATGAACTGCATTGTAAATTTACCGAAGATAGGATGCACTACTGGTGGAAAAAGATAACTAAATACCTTTGCTGATTGGCTAAATAAATCTTCAAATGGCCTGTGATACATATTGAGAGCGCTAGGAATGGTATGCTGAGATTTTAATACATTGAAAAAAATCAAAAATATTTGCGGAGACAATATTATAATTGCAGCTGTCATTAAAAACACAATTTTATTAATATACCCTTTATTAAGCTTATAATTAATGCATAAATATACTAAAAATACTATAAAAGAGACAGCCGTATAATAAGTAACATTAAAATTAATTATGGTAAGGAAAAAACTTAAAATAAAAATTAGTTTTATATTAAACTTATCCTCTTCTTTCAATTTCAATAGAGCCCATAAAAACAAAACCATCGGCCATATATAAGTTTCTCCCAAATGTTGCCAACTACGAGCAAACAAATAAGGGCAAAAACCAAAAATAATTGCTGAAAGAAATGCAGATGAATACTTTTTTGTAATATAAAGTGCCAATAGATACGCAAAAAAAGTATTTAGAAAAAAATTAATAAGAGCTTGTAGATTATAGCTGAGGATGGGGTTGGTAAAAATAGAAAAAATGAAATGGATAAAAAACCATTGGTAAGCGATTAATTGTTCTTTGTAGAAAGAAATCCCGGAAGGATAAGCAAGAAAATCCGTTTTTGTTAAAGTAACTTTGTTAAAAAAAGAATATTTTATCCTCCAATTATTCCAAATAACATTATAAGGTTCATCGGTTGAAAAAAATCCTGGAATATGGGTATTTATTATACATATCAATGGGAAGGTCATGATGATAATTAAAAGAATAAAAATTATTATAAAATAAATATTTTTTCTCACTCTTGATGTATATTCTCCATAATTTTTTTAAATTTGATAGCAACTGAGATCATTAAAATAAAAAAGGCGACACTTGCAATTCTTTCCGCAGCTAATACTGAACCAATCATAAAGATAAAAGCACTTAAAATCAATAAAGCCATAAAAGTAATAAGAAGTTTATCTGATATTTCTTTTTTCTTAAGCCATTTTAAACTATTTAAGATAAACTGCCTAAGGAGGAAATGAAGAAAAAAAGCATTATCCGTGTGGGGACCTTTGATAATTAAGTTTTCTAAGAAGGGGATAAAAACAGTATTATCATTCTGGTATCCTTTAATAATCTTCCTTAAAATAATACACGCCTGGCTTATAATAAAAGTCAATAACCCCCATGATAAAAAATAGATAGGGGTGACTAGTATTTTATATTGCGGGTATTTTAGCGAAAGCGTATAAAATATTATCAAAATTAATACAAAGGGGGCGGCTGAATATATTTGACATAAAAAAAGCAGCCGCATATTTAGAGATAAAAACTCCTGTAATATAAAACTTACGATTAAAAATAATGTTGAAATAAAAATAATACTAAATAATATTTTTCCGCTATGGAAGGTATTGTGATTTAAATAAATCGAATCAGAAAATAAAATAAATATGCTGTCGTTTATTATCTTACGGTAATTATAGAGCCTGAAATCGACATCCGCAGGATAAATATTGCTTAAAAATGATATGTTTATAGTATTAACCCCATTTTGAATAAGTGTTTTTGGTAGATATATATAAGTAGTTTCAATAATTCCTCTTTTTAGAACATAAGGCGGCATATTTGGGGTTACCTTAATTCCATTAACTAATATATCCTTAAGGTATGCATCATTAATAACATGCTTAATACGCATAAGGTATGAATCTTTTTTCAAATCTAAGTTGAATTCGGCATTACCCGTTTTTAAATAAACTCTTCTCTGTATCTGCTGTAATACATCGTGAGGGAACCGAATGGTTACAATGTTGTAAAAATATCCCAATAAACTAACGATAAGTATTATTACAAATGAAATAATTAGAATATTTTTATTATTTTTCACTTAGCTCTCCGATATTATAATAGAAATGGAAGAAGCATTATTTTCTATTATGTTCATAAATATTATTTAACTGCCCTTATAATTAAATAACTTCCGAGTATTCGCATTAAAAAGGGAAATTTATTCAATAATATATAGATCCATTTAAATTTTTTATTATTCTGGATGCCGCCATAAGTGGTAATTCCTATTTTTGTTTCCCTAAAATTATTGAACATTTTGTAAGCGTGATTTCCGTTATACATCTTTGATAAAGGGGTATGGTCGTACAAATCACTGATGAGCCTATCTTCGGTCTTGGATAAATATTTTAAAGAAATCCAGCCGTATAACTTAATAAAATAATAAGCATACCCCTTATGATACAACATCACAAAACATTTACCTTGCGGTTTCAGTACTCTGTATATTTCATCTATAGCTTTCTGGGTATTAGGGGTATGATGCAATACGCCGAATGAATAGACTATATCGAATGTATTATTTTGGAATGGCAAATTTTCTCCATCAGCACAAATACCCTTAACATCCAATTCCAATAAGGATGAGCCTTTAAGGGTTAAATCAACATTACGAAAGGATAAATCTAAACTAACAACTTTTAATCCCTTTTTAGCCATATACCTACTATCATAGCCAAGCCCACAACCTATTTCTAATATGGACAGACCTTCCCCTGCAAAGGAATCAATCAAAGAAAACGCAAATGGTTCATATCTTAAACGGAGATTGTCTACTTCTAGATAGAATTCTTTACTTAGGTGACTAAATTTTTCTAAACCGATATTCAATATCGGGACATTTTTTGTCCAATATTCCTGTATCTCTTTCTTAAGAGAGCATTGCTCTTTCGTATCAATATTGACCATGGCTCCTTAGTCCTTTTATAATTTGGAGTATTAAATAGAGCAAACACCCTGCAAAAGTTACCAGGGATATGATTATCCCCAAATAAAATAGGCTTTGCGGCCAGAAGTATATAATTAAGTTGGTATCCTCTCTAAGGCCAATATCCTCTGGTTTAATATACCAACCATTAGCATAACCGTTAACGAGCTGGTGTCTTATATTTAATGGCTTCTGAAAAAGATACTGTATATCTGCAAAGATAAATTTATGCTTCGAATTATTTAGATATATTTTCCAATCTTTGTCAAAACTTTCCTTAAATATTAACCAAAACGGATCCATTGTTTTTTTAAGTTGGACTAAATACTTTGTGGGGTTGATTTTCTGAAACCTCACTTCCCCCGGCCATTGGTTATTATCAGTAATCTGATAAGAAAGATAGGGTTTTAGTGCCATCCATTCAACATTAAAAGTTGGGTTTTTTATCTTTTCAAAATAATGCCTTCCGGAGCCTAAGGTAATTATTTTAGATAAAGCAAGCTTAGTATCAGCAGCATGATTTACCTGAAAATCATTTAATCGCAATATTGCTTTGTCTATCTTAACTAAGGGCGGATTGAATAAGTGCATAAAATGTTGCGTATTATTAAGAGTAAAAGGGCTATTATTTAAATAAGGAACGCTGGAATAGGAATAGAGCATAAAATTATTTATTTCAAAACAGAACCATCCTTTTATCGGCAAAGAAACATCATTATTTATTTTTTGCATGAGCCTGATAACTAACTTTTTATTTGTTGCTTTAGGGGGAATTTTATCTTTCAGGCTAAGAAAAATTTTATTCTTATCTTTTATATATTTATCTGGGGCTACAGTAATTAATTTTTCTTTATTCTTTTCTATATAAGATAAGCCAAGAGCGATATCTTGTGCTTGCATATCATCAAGATAATAGTTAAAATCCAAAAAACAACTACCGATATCTTTAAAATCAAGTGATTTATAAATACGTAATTCTTTTTCTTTATCTGTGGAGTAGGCGGAATCAAAATAAACTAAGGCATTAAAACTGTTTTCTTTCTCTCTAACATCATAGAGTACATTAATAGGCATAAAACTAAAGACATTATCATGTTGCTTTTCAAATACGATAGAGGCGTTATTAAAGAAACTGATATTTTTTACCTCTAGAATAATCGGCCGTTTTTGTTTAAACGTAACATTTTTGGGAGACAACACCAAAATTACATTTTTTACTTTAAACCTACTTTTATACTCGTTCAATAAGTCCCATTTTTCTCTGGCCTTTTCAAATAAATTACTTATACTGCTATATGGCACATCTAAATAATCATCAATGATGCCATCCCCTGTATAATCTATGCCTAAATAAGTACTTATCTTTGCATTAAACCTTTCGTCACATGCTGCGATTAACTTATAAAAAGGGTATTCTTCTAAATCTACATCTACATTCCAAATAAAAAATCCAGGGTTATTATAAGTCATAACCTGCACGCCGTTATTAAGCAAAAAATATTTAGTTTTAGCAGGAATTTCTTCTGCTTTATTTTTTGTATCGGCTACAACATCCATAAAATGAAAACTATTAAATTTAATGCTTACTTTCTTGCCTTTTTCATTATCATTCACTCCTTCTATGGTTAATTTATCTAGTTTATCTTCGGATAACAGTTGTATTTCATTATATCCCGATTCTAATATTAAATTTTCTATTTTAAATTGTTTAAATTGATAAGCTGATGGTATGACTATTTTTTCAATAAAACGTTGATTTAAATAAATATTCAAATTTCGCTGTTTCTTGTAGGAATTGGCAAAAAATACAAAGGCGGCTTTAATTTTTGCTTCTGAAGGATTAAATACCTGAAGCTTCATATCTTTCGTTCCCCATAGATAAGTCTTTAGAGAATTTTCCGAAGTAATAAGAAAAAATCCTTCTTTATTAAGAATTATCGGAGGGATGATATCTTTAGGTGATAGTAAATCAAAGTTACATTGCCCTATCTCCTTTCCCCAGCCTATGTTTTCTTTATTCTGCCAATAAACCGTTGTTTGAGTAGGAAGTAGATTTATTTTTATTTTTAATTCGTATTGTAAATTATTGGGATTATCTATATATATATAATTTTTGTTAAGGTTAATATAGGCATATAATGCTCTATCGCCGTAGCTAATAATGCTAAATACTAGAAATAATAATCTAATCAATCGAGGCATTTTTATTTGGTTAAATCAAAATAACCCTTTTCCTTAGTAAAAATATAAATTATTTTGTCTATATTATTTAAGTTATATTTATACGATAGATCTCGTATATAGTTTACAAGGGGGTTAATGAAAATATTAGGATATTCTACAATATATGAACAATTAATATCGGATTTGCCTTGGCTGTCTCTACTAAAAATAAAAGTGTTATCTTTGCCTGGAATAGCTTGTAATAATAAAGGCAGGGTATCTATATTATTACTCGTATTAATAAAAACGTCTTTTGTAATATATATATATTTAGAAGGAAAATTAACATTTTCATATAACGTAAAAAGGTCCGTATCCATGGCTATCTTAAAGTTCTTATTATCGATAATGGCTTTTTGCACATATTCGGTTAAATCTATATCGGGCCAGAAAAAGTAATCTTTATGTAACAGAATATACCTGATATTTAAAACCTCAGATAAATCCAAAACTAAACCTAAGCTTTCCTGGGGCGAATATTTATTAAAAGCAACGCTATCCGAAAGGATACCGATAATATCACTATAAAACGCTAAAGGCAAACCAACCGTAGGAATAGGGGATTTAAAAAATATAATTTCCGGCATATGCCCTTTGGTCAACCAGGTATATTTTTTATAGTTGCCTCTGTCTATATACCAAAGACGGTCGCCTGTTTTAGCATTTTTAGTTAGGTACTCCTCGATATTATTATATTCATCGGGAATTCTGACATAGGGCAACCTAATCCCGTATAAGCTATAAGGCCTATAAAAACCTTTTACGATAGCCTTATCAAATATTACCCCTCCATTGAAGATAAATATTGTTATCAATAAACAAAATATAAAAATTATTTTTAAGATTCTACTAGAAAAATAGCTATGGTATAAGCGTATCCCACGCAACTCATCTATTTTTTTAAGAAAATATTCTGTTGTCCCCGCAAAAATTAATCCGTAAAACACAGTAATATAGTAAGCCCAATATTGCGGGCTATTCATTATCCAAAAGGTAGGAATATATTTTCTTAAGAGCACATTAACTAAAGGGAAAAGATGATAGGAAGATAACATTACAATAAAAAAGGTAGAAAGCAAGGTTAATAATTTTAGTTTTTTTTCAATTTTAATTATTAATAGCGGTAGAAAACAATACAGGGGTATTAAGAATGAAAAAGGAATAACTAAGGGGTGTGAAAGATAATAATCAGGAGGCCTTCCTAATTTACCCCCTCCCGTTGAAGCACGTAATGCATAAAGAGGATTTGTTATTTTCTGATTTTCGGTATTATGTTTAAGCCGAAAACTTAATGTTTCCGGATCTGAAAAGTGGCTTTCGGAAAGATCGTTTAATTGAAAGAAAAACGGAACAAGCCAAAAAGAATTAATAAAAATAGCGATAACTATAGCTATAATTAAAAAGCGAATATTCATTTTAATTCTTTCTTTATCTTTACGATAATAATAGAAAGAAAAAGCAGTTAAAAATATGCCTATGATAATACTAATATAAAAATATCTTATGCATTGAGCCGACAATGCCGTCATCAAAATAACTAGAATAAACAATTTTCCTCTTCCCTTGCCTCTAGTTTTTTTCCAAAATAAAGCTCTGATTAAACCACCGACAAAAAATAGCGTACTGCCAAAACCTATTTCATATACAGGAATAGGAAATTTTTCTGGAGGCAATATTATAAAAATGGAAGCTATGATGCCCCCTAACCAAGAATACTTACCTTTGAAGAGCGATCTATATAAATATAGAGCGCCAAAGCCAATAAGTATATTTGGTCCTATCAAATACAATCTATTAATAATCCATAAAGGTATTCCTAGAAAACTAAGGATATTAATTAAAAGATAGGTTGGCAGAAATACGGGGAATAAAGACGGATGCCCTAACCCATAGCCCAAACGAGAATCCCATGAATAAAGATAGGTATTGATGTAATCTTGGCGCAACGGAAAAACATCATCACCATAATTACGAATAGTTCCAGGAGTAAAAAAATTCTCATTTAAAAATAATATAATACTAATAAATAATATAACCAATATAGGAATGCTATTTTTAATAATTTTATTTATTTTTTTCCTATTCATAAGTTTATTATTTAAAAGTAACCTAACAGCTTCGTCTTAACTAAAAAATATCTTAATGCTCTTAGGGGCATAAATAAAAAAAGGATTTTTTTTGATCTGTACATACTCAGCAATATATAACAGATATGGGTACAGAAACACGTTTTGATTTTCACTTTTTCTCTATCAAGAATATCGCAAATCTTCTTGTTATCTGGAATATCTTTGATGTTTATAACTGGCTTGCGTAACTCACATATAGATAAATCGCCATTACTATATATAACATTATTGTCGTATCCGGCATAACATTGCATTGGCCATTTTTTTCCTTTTGTCACAGTGTCAAATTGTATTTTATATAACGAATAAATATTAGCGTAATGTAAAGCTGCCATAGTTATTTTTTTAAAAAAGCTCCCTTTAATCTTATTTAAAAAAAGAATATCTTTATAATTTAAAATTGTATTATACGCCTTTTTTAACCTAATAGCATCATTAAAAATTATTTTATCTGTTATACTCTCGGGCCGCATTATTTCAAAGGAATGTGTATAAAATTTAATTCCTAATCCTTGCAGAAGAAATATAATTTCGGGAATTATTGATAAGTTCTCGTGCGTAATTACGGTATTTATATTAAGTGACAACTTCTCATATCTACGCGCTAAGTCTTCCAGCTTCTTAATAGACTCTATGGATTTTTTATATGCACCGTTTATGCCGCGTATTTTATCATGAAACCACTCTGGGCCATCTAAAGAAATACAAACTTGTAAATATAAGTTGGGGTATTTAGTTATAATCTCTCTTGCTAAATTAGAAAATTCATTACCAAGCATACCGTTTGAAGGAATAGTTAATGACTTTAAGTTATTTTTAGTTACAAAGATATCAATTATTTCTAATAAGTCTTTTCTTAATGTCGGCTCTCCTCCACTAATAAGAAGATTAGTAATGCTGCCTGTTTTTGAAGATAGCATCTGAACTTCAGATAGCGATAAATCATTCTTTTTATTAATACTATTACGATAAAAACAAAATTCACAATTTTGATTACATTTAGAGGTAACAAAAAAAATATAATTAGCGTGGTTTCTAGAAAATTTTTTTGTAATTAACTTATTTAAAATTTTAATTAAATTTATCGGGTTGGACATCTGTAGAAAAATCTTTTATTCCCTGTTGTTTTATACATAGACACACCATAAGCATATTAAGCGGACCCAAGAAAAAAAATAGTTTTGTTTGTAATATCCGGGCTAACAATATAACAATTTGTGGCCTGAGAAAAACCTTTTTTACTTCAGGACGCTTATTAATAAAATACCCTAAAGAATAACCTAACTCCCATTGGCGAATTTTTATAACATCCATAGTATAAGCGTGCTTATGATAAGCAAGAGCTTTTTCATTATATTTTATTTTTAAACCCTGTTTATACAATCGTAAACCTAGCTCATTATCTTCTAATGCGGGATAAGGAAAATTTTCATCGAACCGTTCCTTATTTAAATATTGCCTTGCTATCCCAATATTGCTTGTTGTAAAAGCATAAAAACCGCAGTCATCTTTATTTTCAGTAGCAAAGTTACCTAATCCAGTATACTGCAATAACCAAAATAATTCTTTATTAGGAGTATCATTATGCCAAACGGTTTTACCTGCACTAATGGTTTTATCATTTTTTATTAGAAAATCATAGTGATTCCTTATAAAATCTGTAGTGCAAATAATATCGTCCCCTATAAATATTATAAATTTTCCCTTCGCAAGGTTAATCCCGTAATTCTTTGCCGAGGCCGGACCATTATGACTTTTTTTAACATATATTATTACCTGTTTATTATCATAATTTTCTAAAAAACGATACTCCTGCGTTGACCCGTCATTTACTATAATTATTTCATATTTTCCGGAAAAATTTTGCTTCATAAGCACATCTAGGCACTCGCTTAAGTATTCTTCCCTATTGTAAGTAGGAATTATAACTGATATATCCATATTTTATTCGGCCTGTATATGCTGAAGTTCTTTATTTTTCTTAATCAGGGAAATATTAGAAAGTTTCTTTCCGGTAACAATTCTTAGCAACATTTTTATAGGAATGACTGATAAAGATAAAGCATAGCACAAATCTTCCAAAGACCTTATCTTCTTTATTAAATTTATATAGGTTTTTAACGAAAAAATCTTATAAATAATAAATTCCCTGTAATAACTCGAAAGAATTTGCTGTAGTTGTGAATTAGAAAAGAATTGAGTTTTAAAGCCGTTATTATAGGTTATGCTTATTTTAAACCATTCTTCAGAGAATGGATCAATGTATTTATCCAGGTCTATTAGGCCATTTTCTTTCAAAATATCATATACCTCTGTTGACGGTTGAGGAGTCAATAAGTAAATAATCGCAAAATCAAGATTGGAAGACTTAGTAAATAGGATGGTTTTTTTAATTTCATTCATAGTTTCGTGGGGAAATCCGATTATAAAAGTCCCGCTTGTCCAAAACCCTAATTTATTAGCTATAGCAATTGTTTCTTTTGCCTTATTTAAATCAATTTTTTTCTTTATTATCTTTTGAGTCTTAGGATCTCCGGATTCAAGGCCAAAACATAATCGGTAAAAACCGGCGCGTTTCATCTTAACCAAAATTTCTTTGTCTAGGGTCCCTATAGCAATGCCAGTAGGCGTAGCTAATTTTATATCTAATCTCCTCTTTAATAATTCGTCGCAGATTTCATGTGTTCTTTGTTTTGAAACAGAACTATTATCATCAACAAAATGGAATTCTTTATAATTATATTTATTTTTAAGAAATTCTATCTCATCTACTATGTTCTTGGCACTTCTGGCAATCCAACGCCTACCCCAAATAAGTTTAACCGAACAAAAATAACATTCATTAGGACAGCCCCTACTTGTTAAAATCTGCCCTAAGTGCTTCCGCATGAGAAATTTATTTTTTTTATTTTCTTGTTGAATAATTGCTGAATCCTGTTCTAATAAATCCCAAGCAGGAAAAGGAATATCATCGAGATTACGGATATATTCTCGAGGCTCTTCTTTCTTTATTTTTCCCTCAAACCTATACACAATCCCTTTAACTCCGTTAAAATCCTTTCCTTCTTGATAACGCTCTAAAACCTCGCATATAGTATTTTCTCCTTCCCCTATCACTACTAAATCAACATTATTATCTTTCATTACAATATCAGGAAAAGTTGTAGCGTGAGCACCGCCAAATATTACTAAGATATTCTTATTATAACTCTTAACTATTTTTGCAATAGTGTGGGCATCCTTAAAATAAGAAGTGAACATACAGGATATACCCACTACATCGGGATTAAATGATTTAATTCTCTCGAGAATCTGAGTATCAGAAAGACCAAACCTAGTAAAATTTTCATCAACTGGATAACTATATCCAGATGAAACCAAACAATCTAATACTTTAACCGTATGATCTGACATGCGTAAAACCGCAGCGATGTATCCTAAACCTATTAGAGAACTTTTTGTGGGCGTGCTTACATCAAACTTATATAAAGTAATAGGCGGAAAGATTAATAATATATTCATATTATTCTTTTAAACTCTTTCCTTATATTATATAAAATAAAAATAAACAGCCAGATTATAAATGTTAAATTAAAATATATTGGAGTTATAGTTTGAACTTTTGTTAACTCAGACCAAGCACTAGGAGGAACTTCAGGCCCAAATCCAGTTAAGGTCATATATGGAACGGGGTAGAATTTATGGAACATTATTGCGTGGAGCATAGAATAACCTACCAGAATTCTCATGCACAATTGGCTAATTTTACTGTGTTGTTGATTATTAAAAGTGTAAAGGTATGCCAAAATTACTATAAAAGATAGAACGCAATTAAGATGCAACTGTCGATATGCTTCCGACGGCATCAAGATCCAATTTACAATTATTAATGGTAAAAGTGCCGAAAGGGTCAATATCGATAATTTAATCTTGGGCTTTATAAATAAAGAGGCTACCGCTATTAAAAAAAGCTGCCCATACATTATCCATGTGCAAATTATCGAAGCCCCGAGACGGTAAAAGAAATTCTTCCCTACTAAACCTCCTCCATTATAAAAATATACAAATACTGTACTACTATGATATTTATAATAGTATAATAGTGGAACCCCAAGGATATATTTAAAGTAAGCAGCAATGGGAATTAAAATAACTGTTGCAAAAATAGGGCTATATATCAACATCTTCTTCCAATATTTGTTATCCATAAAAGCATATATCATAATAAAAGGCAGAATAAAGCCTGCTGTATTTAGGTCTAAAAATAAAAATATAGCAAAAAATATACTTGCTAATAACCACCAAGGATTACCCTTTTGCTTAAACTTATACAGAAAAAAGATAGATAAGGCTAAATAGAAAGTACAAATCTGTTCTACGCCATATGGCTGAATAAGAAATGATGGGATAGCAAACATATATATAATAAACCATTTATTATCGCCAGATGGTTTAAAGAAGGCTTTTATCAAAAGTACATATGCGCTTAGAGTCAAACAAATTATAGATATCATATAGGTCAATTCATTAAAAATAAAATAAGAAAGGGCTTTGGCAGTTATGGTAAAACCAACAATTTTCGATTTAAATAATGGTTCAACCGTTGTCCAATTGCCAGTTACATGGTATGGATGCGTGGCTTGAAAAGTATGCCAAGCATGATTAATCATATATGACCATGAATGTCTTTTAGCTTCTAAAATAGCCCTAAAATACGGAAAGATACCGTCAGTAGGATTAAGATAATCATGATAACGTGAATTCATAAACAAAAAAGGATATGCCATAAGTAATGCTGCTAAAAGTAAAAATGTATTATTGGTTTCTTTATATTGACTTAAGAAAAGGGATGCGAGTAAAATAAAAAAATATATGTACATATTAGTCATATTAATATAAGAAATATGGGAATCTGTCATACTCGGGGGATTTGAAGGAAGATGAAAAAGAAACCACAATGTTATAAAAGAACAGATAACAGTAATAAAAAATATGGGATTTTTTATTGGGATTCGATCCATAAATATTTTCTTAATTGAAGCATAGAAATACTTAAACAACATAAAATTATTTTTTAACAATATTCGATGATCTTTTTTCCCATGGATAACAGATAAGCCTTCATTTTTTTTAAATAGCGACTCATAAAGATTTTTAAATAATGCTGAACCTTCTTTTATTATGCTTTTATAATACTGTAATAAGACAGTTCCAAAAAGAAAAGCTAGCCATAGCAATATTATGGTGAAAACAATATGAAATATAAAAAGTTGATTTATTAGCACAGCAAGACTAAATTTTAAAATAGACAAAACAAGAAAAGAAGCCCCTAAAATTATATTTAATGATAAAAAGAACCAGAAAGCATAACCATAAATTTTTTCTAAAAGAGAGGATGCCTTGCGGAAATAAAAAAGTAAAGCAAAAAATATAAGAAATACTATGAATGTAGAAAAAATATAATATGAATGTTTTTGCATTTGAAAAATATGGTTATCGGAAAAAAGAATGAATATATTTTCAGAAATTTTTTTTCTATAATTAAAGATTTTTATAATTATATTAAAATTTGCCGACTTTAAAAAAGTAATTAACAGCGTATTTTTGCCAGAAAAAATATACTCTTTGGGTATATCAAAAATATAGGTGTTGGTGGTATCGGAATATAGCTGAGCTGGTTGAAGGATATTATTATTGCAAGCAGCTGTATTAATAGTAGTGCTTTTGGGCATTTTGATTGATAAAAATAATGTTTCTTTATACGGTAATTGATAATTCAAAATTAGTTTATTATCGTAAGTCTTTATTGTTCCTTGATAAGAATATAGTTGGCCTTTGCAATCAAAAGTAAACCTATGCCAAAAAAAAGCAAATAAAGCTAGATTAATAAATAAAAAAATATATTTTTTCACTATTTTTCTCATTTTTTTAATTTAAGGAATAAACAGCCTATTTAAATTTAAGCATAAATCTTCTTTTTATCTCCCATACATAGCTTTGCATAGCATAAATTGCCCAATAATCTCTTTTTATAAAAGAAACAATAACATCAACTAAAATAAGAATTATAGTTTGAGGCATAAATCTGAAAGCTATATATAGGTTATGTTTTAAAATAAAATTAATAAATGATTCTGGAGTAATAGGAATAATGCGAAACATTAATTGGTAATTTTTCAGTTTTTTCTGCTTCTCCTGTTCTCGCACTGAACCCGTAGAAAGATAATGCTCCTGTCTTCCTTCTTCAATTTCAATAATCTTGCTATCATTTATAATGCCTTTTTCTCTGGCTATACGTGTAATAGCTAACCTAGGTAGATATTCGAGCCAAAATACGCTTATTCTTGTAAGGTATCTCAATTTTACGAAACTACGAATTGCATAAATTATATCTTCATCTTGTTCACCAGGAAGACCAATCATAAGATCAATTGAATAATGCAATCCTTCGCGATCCATAGCATTAAGAGTAGTAAAGATGTCATAGTTGGTTTCATTCCGCAATAGAATTTCTTTACGCAGTTTTTCATTTAAAGTTTCCACTCCGAGTTGAACATGCCAACAACCGGCATCTTTCAAGGCATGGGCAACTTCATTATCAATAGTTTTAGGGTGGCCCATAATGCGAAAAGGAACCCCAATTTCTTCTTTGTATCGATTAAGAAATTCGAGTGTCCATTTTTTTGATCCGGATAAAACATTATTCTTAATATCGACTCTTTTAAAATTATAGCGTTCCTTCATTATTTTTAATTCATTTAGCAGACAATCAACGCTTTTTTCGCGTAAAAACCTACCTTTTCCTTTTTCCCATTCTTTTAAAAAATTCTGCGAACAATAAGAACAGGCATATATACAGCCTTTGGATGTAACGGTGAGATAATATTCTTTAATAGGAACGACTTTTTCAAATAACTCCTTATCAATCATAGGAAGGTCATCAAGATTTTCAATGAGCGTCCTAATAGGATTTTTAATAACTGCACCGTTTTTCTTAAACCAAAGATTCTGTATCCCATAATCGATCTTTCCTTTTTTTATGCTCTCTACCAATTCCAAGAGAGGATACTCTCCCTCACCAAGACAAATAATATCAACGCAATCTTCAGCGATTACTTTCTCTGGCACGCTGGTAGGATGAATCCCTCCAAAAATAATAGGCGCATTCGTCATCTTTTTTACTTCGCGAGCTATAGAAAGACACCACTGATAATTATCAGCAAACACGGAGAATCCAATTAAACCAGGGTTAGATTCTAGAATTTTCTTAATTACCTCTTTTTTTTGATCAAAAATCTTTGCTAAAAAAGGAACGGTGATATATTGCTTATCATCAAAAAGAGCTCGGTCAAAAGCTAATTGAGTCTGATGACCATACTTTTTTAACATAGCAGAAAGCGCTTCTAATGATATTATTTCCGAACCCATAGCAACAAATATTACTTTCATTTCTGAATTCTCCAGCTAAAAAGATTGCCTTTGCGAAAAAATATCTTATAAACTCTCATTAGAAAAAAAGACAGAATAGATGCTTTTTTAATAAATGGCCTGTAAAAAAAAGTAGAATATTCATTTAATTCTAAAATTTTATACGTGGAGAAAAAATTCGCAATTAAGTCTTGAGGAACAAAACCTTTATCAGCTACAATACTAAATTTTCTTTGTTCTATGGGGGAATAGTAATCAACCATGCTCATTATTTCTTCTTCTGAAAGAGTATTAACAATTAAACCTTCTTCTTTTAGTCGAAGATTAATCTGGGTACATATGCTATTAGAAATTTTTATCCTACCGCCTAATATTTTATATACAGAAGCTAGCATTCTTACCAAAAAAGGCTTAAAGAAAATTTTATTGGGTTCGTGTGCCATAATAAATATACCTTTTTTCTTTAAAACACGATCTATTTCTCTCAATAATTGCGGGTAATTAGGCACATGATGTAAAACAGAGTTCATGCAAATAACATCAATGCTTTCATTATAAAAAGGTAGGCTTTCGGCATCCCCGGCTATAAAATAAACATCGGAAAGGCTACTAAGTTTTTCTCTGGCTTTATTGAGCATCTCTGGGCTTAAGTCATAACAGATAATTCTGTAAGTATCTTTTATATGTCGACACAGAATATCTATGACGAATCCGGTCCCGCTTCCGATATCCAAAAGAGAAAAATGATTCATCCTAGTTAGATATTGTTTTGCTATATCGCTCCACCAAGAAAAATCTCCTTTCATGATTTCAGGGTGTCGCTTATCATAATCAACAGCTTCAACCTCGTAGAAAATTCTATTTATGTTCTTTACTAAATTTTTAGGAACCGTTTTCATGCTTTTCTTTTAAACCTCATCTTCAATAAAGCCAAGGCTCCCAGGCAATATTTTTTAAAACTCTTCCAAGAGCTAATTTTTCTAAGATTCTTTAGAATATAAATTGGGCGGAAATAGAATGTTCGATATGCCTTAACTACCCAGTCACCGGCTTCTGGCACAAGAAAAGGAAGGCCATCGCTTCTTCTGCTTAAAGTAAAATCTCGCCAATACTCCTTGTCAATAAGTCCTGCCCTTACTGATGACTCAAATAGGGCTGTCTGGGGCATTGGAGTAGCAGGAAAAAAGGCCGCGTAGGTAGGCCGTATTTTTTTAGAAAAAGCAATTGTTTGTTTAATCGTTGCTTCTGTTTCACCAAGATAGCCGATAATAAAATAGGCCACGGTATCGATCCCAATCTTATTACATAGAAAAAAGGCTTTTTCTATTTTTAATAAGGTAGTTTTCTTGTTGATTATACGTAAAATTTCATCATTGCCAGATTCTACTCCAAACCTTAGGGTTCGACACCCGGATTCTTTCATTATTTTCAAAAGGCTCTCGTCTACTTGATCAACGCGTGCTGGCGATTGCCATTCAATTTTAAGATCTCTCCTAATAATTTCTTGGCAAATACTAACAAGATGCTGCTTATCAAGTGTAATAGATTCATTCACAAAGTTAATGTCTCGTATTCCATATGTCCTATACAAATATTCGATCTCGTCCACTACTTTTATTGGATTTCTCTTGCGAATAAAAAAAGAAAGCGGGCTGCGATAACAAAAACCGCACTTAAAAGGACATCCTCGAATAGTAATTAAAGAAGCTAATTTCTTGCCAGTGTTTGGCATCTCATATCGTTCTAAAGGTAAAAGATGATACGCGGGAATAGGTAGCTGATCTAAATCTTTAACAATTGCCGGTTCATTAACCACTATTTCATTGTTATCCCTATAGATGGCTCCTCTTATATTCCTAAAGTTACCTCCTTTTTCTAATGTAAAAAGAAGCTCATTGAGCGCATATTCCCCTTCGCCTACGATACCGTAATCTATAAAATCGTAAGAAAGCGTTTCGCGAGGAAAAATCATCATATGGGGCCCACCTATTATGGTTATGGCCCCGTATTCTTTAGCAATCTTTGCTGCTTCTAGAGCGCCTCGAATATTAGTCGTTACCGCGCTTATTCCTACAACCTGGGGTTGCCGCTTTATAATCTCATCCCTAATTTCATCTTTACTTAAACCCAAGGCTTCACAGTCAAGAATAGAAACTGCGTGTTTTTTTTGCTCTAGTGATGCTGCCAAATACACAAGACCTAAAGGTAGCACTAATCCAATCGCTTTCTCAAAACTCTCTGCTGACTGACTACTAATATATTCTATAATGCGAGGGCGAATCAACAAAACTCTCACCTTATATTAAAACCTCCTATAATATTTTACCTCGGTATCAAAGTAATAAAGATATAACAAAGATACGCGAGGGTTTTCCATTTTAAAATACCAAAATAGATGTATTACTTATTTTTGTTAGTTTAACTTTTTTCAATTACAATAAACATAATATTTGCTAATAACTTACGCAAAGGCCTAAGCCCCTTTTCGATAGATATAAAAATATTGAATAACCGGTTTGGTATTAAAGCGGGATAACTATAACCACCGGTCAAAAAATAGATGAAAAATGTATGATAATTTGTGTGGATAATTTGCAATTTAGGAAAAGTATTTTTGAAATAGGGTAACTTTTTCTTAAATATTATTGTAGGTAATGCTGAATTACAGTCCATAAAAGGTTGCCCTTTTTTAAATTCTGTCTGCCATGAATAATCACAATTTTCAAAATGAAGATATTTATATCCTATATAAGAAAATGGCGAAATGTAAGGTTCATTAATTATAATCCTTCCTCCTGATTGAAGCACTCTTTCGCATTCTTCAAAAAAAGCAAATGGATCATTGAGATGATGCAACACTCCTCTCATAGTAATATTTTTAACGGATTGATTCTTAAAAGGCATTTTTGTAGCATCAAAGATAATATTGACACCGGGTATAAACAAAATATCCGAAGTAATTACGCTGGGAAAAGTCTCTTTTAAAACCCCCCCTCCGCTGCCTATTTCTACAGTAAGCCCATCAGTCCTTATAAAAGAAATTATTTCTTGGTAGTAAAGTGTAAGTAACTTTTTAAAAGCAGTTTTTTTTTGAATTATATTCTGATTAAGTAATGTGATTTCTCTATCATTACCCCAAACTTTTTTTAATGCTTTATTAAAAGTAAAAATTTAGCCATTGGTAATACTTAAACCCTCTCTACAATGCGGGGACGAATTAACATTACTTTCATTTTCGTCTAAAACCTCCAGTAATACATGTCCACGGCAGTGGTCGGGGTATCTTATTCCTAGAAGATAGCTTATTGTTGGCGCGATATCCATAATAGAAGCTTCAAAAACCAAGGTATTGTCCTTTTTTATACCTTTACCTACAACAATACAAGGAACGAATTTCTCTGCTTTAAATAAGAGATAAGAATGATCAATCCTAATTATCCCATGGTCAGAACAAATAATTACTACTGCATCTTTTAACAAGCCATGTGTTTCTATCCAACTAAAAAAATCCGCTATCCTTGTATCGGTACGTTGTAATGCTTGTAGATACTGATAGGATTCGCTACCATAAGCATGTCCTAAAAAGTCTACCTCACTTAAATCTGCAATAAAAAGTCTGGTACCGTTACTATTAAGTAAATCTTTCTTCAACATATCAAATACAATATCATCAGTTCGATATATACTGTGAGTGGGTAAAGAAACGATTTTTGTTTTCCAGTGGGTCTTAGAAAAATGTTTAACGTGCATTGAACCATAGAGAATAGTCTCAACTAAATCAGGAATGGCTTCAACCTTAATGTATCCGCCAAGATTGTTATCTAAAATTCCATGAACCTGTGGAATGGTTCCAGTCAAAATACTGGCAAATGCCGGGTTAGTTAAGGCCCGATACACCGTCTGTAAACCTCTAGGAAAGTAGCTGGATTCTTTCTCTAAAGAAGATAAAAATGGGAGTTTTGCTTCTTGAAATCTATCTAAACGGCAACCATCTATATTAAGCAAAATTACTCTGTTTACCTGACTTTTAGTAATTGAGGGCCTAGAATCAAGTGAAATAAAATTTTTCGGTCTGAGCATACGGGTAATAAAGGCGGCTCCCAAAAGACTCATCCATAAACCTAATTGCCACGGATCTATAAACGGATTCGGATTGTAATACAGTGTAAATGATATTAGCGAAGAAAAATAAACTGACATTAAAAAACTAACAGTAGTAGGAGCTATAGTAAAAAAGGAATTGTATATTTTTCTTATGGGAATAGTGGAATCCCGAGCAATAATAGCATCCGGAATTCCCATAAAAAGAGTTTGTATAATAACAAAAGCCATTATATTAATCCCCAATAAGTTCAGTGTAAGGAGTATGTTAAAAGTAGGTAATTTATAAAAAAAGAATAAAAATAAAGGAGTAAAAAATAAATATGCTGGATAAAAATCTGAAATTTTAAAACAGAGATAAATCGCTATTGAAAGCGCTATAAAAAATGGAAAATTGATTTCCTTTCCATTTATCCACGACATAGCCAAGAAACTCAAGACACCGGCCACAATGCAGTATGAGTCAATGGTATTCATAAAGTAAAGCAGTCGCGTACATAGGCTTTCAATTCTTTCATTATAGAAACGTTTAATGATCATGGAATAATTTTTTCCAGAAAATGGTATTTAAAGTAGTGCGATAAAGGAAAGGTTATTCTTGGTTCAAAATAACAAATATACATATTATTCTTACAAAGTTTGCATTTCTTTAATTCCTTCAATTTCCTCCGATATCTTTCACTGTTAATGATACTCATTATACTTGCATTTAATGCGAATCCATTACGCCAATCCATTCCTGTCAGACAAGGAAAAAGCGTACCATCTTCTTTTATCTCGCAATGATGGTATCCAAAAATACAAGCTTCATTAAAAATACCCCCCTTGGTCTGGCGAGAAAAATAATTAGGTATCTGTTTTAAAAAATATCGACTATTTACTATATTATCTAAAGGTAAAATAAACTGAATAAATTTTTTAATTTCCTCGATATCTTCTCTACTGCATCTTACTTTTGCGCTCTCGTCTTTTTGATTGTCAAATACAGGATGGTCATTATGGGGCTGAAATTTATGAAGTAAATTATTCTTCCTAACTAACCGGCTAATCTCATAAAGGTCAGAAATATTATTCGGAGAAATAATTGAATTAACCACTATAGTAATTTTAGGCGCGTACTTTTTAAGATTATGGATCGCTTTCCATGCTTGGGTAAACGAACCTTTTATTCCTCGAATAGCATCATGCTTTTCCTCTAGACCGTCAAGACTTATAGAAACCTCATTTATTCCTATGCCAGCTAATCTCTTTGCCCAAGCATCGTCTAGCAAAAAACCATTAGTTACCATATGTAGATAAGGAATCTTCTTCTTGCTATAAATCAAACGTTCATCTAAATCGCTGACCAATAATGGTTCTCCTCCGGAAAGGCTAACGTAATAGCACCCTAGATTCTTCAAATCGTCTATAATTTTTTTATAAGAAGCGAGGGGAATTGTTTCTTCTTGGGGATTTCGCCAAATATTACACATTTGGCAACGCAGATTGCATCTATTCGTAACATAGATACCGCAAGCAATAGGCCGTGCTTTTTTTAAAAAATAATAAGAAAAATGCCAGGATGCGGCCTTCTTTAACAAAATTCCTAAAACATGTTTCTGTTTTAATATTACTTTTTTCATTTATAAAAATTTCTCTTTCGCTTCTTATTAAATTTCTCTAGAAAAATATTTACCTTCTCCAAAACTTCCTCTACGGTAATTGCCTTCATGCATTTATTGTCTTGGCAATCGCTGGTCTTAACGGTATAAACATTTAAGCAGGGGCTACAGGGTAAATCCTTATAAAAAATAATGTGTTCGTTTTCTATAGGGCCATACAATGAAGGGGTTTCCGGTCCAAAAAATGATACCGTGGGCATTTCTAATGCTGTCGCTAAATGAAGTGGTCCGCTATCGTTCGTAATTAAAAGATCACAGCGTTCTAAAAGAGCAACTAGCTCTTCTAGCGAAATTCGATTACAAAGATTTATTACCCTGGGTGAATGCTCAAACAGCTGCTTAAAATCGTCAACATACCTTTTATCATCTTTGCCTCCAATCAAAAATATTCTTACGTTCTTTCTTTCCAACAGTCCCTTGTTTAACCGAACAAAATTTTCTTTTGGCCAGCGTCTGTTATAGGATAAAGGATGGGCATTAATATTCAGAGTAATTAAAATTTCGTCATCCCTAATATTGTTAGCTCTAAATAATTGTTCAATTGCCTTCCTTTCTTTTACGGAAATAAAGGGCCTTTCTAAAGATTTATCTTTAGTATCAATGTCTAATACGTGGGCCATCTTAAGAAATATATCCCTGATATGTTTATCATGAGCAAAAGTAACTCTATGAGTATAAAATTTATTTCGCCAACGCTTATGTGTCTGAAAACCAACAGTATAATTAGAGCCTGTAATAAAAGTAACTAAGGCAGTGAAATTAGTAAAAAACTCTAAATCGATTACTAAATCAAATTTTTCTTTTCGAAAAGTACGGAATAATCTCCATAGGCCAATAAGAAAAGTGGATAAATTTTTAACATCAAGACACATCGTATTATCTATAATTTTTAATGTCCTACATATATCTTTATTTTGAATTAGAGTTAAAAAATACAATTGGCTCTCTGGAAACTTCTTTTTGATGGCTCTTAACACTGGTGAGGCAAGTAAAATACTTCCCATTCCCCAAAACTTTATTATAAGAATTTTTTTGATCTTATCTGAATTTTTTATAAGAAAAAAATGCCTTA
>MHGH01000013.1:124660-133798 GCA_001805465.1 Omnitrophica WOR_2 bacterium RBG_13_41_10
ATATTTATCTACTGACTTGAATACATTCTCGGTTGTATATTTAAGTGCAAAATTATAAGCATTTCTGCGGAATTCTTCAAGAATATTTCTATTAGCTAATACTTTCAAAATAGCGTTAATAAATTTACCCTTATCATAATCAATAGCTATGCCTGCCTTCAATTGATCTATCTCGTCTGCTACAGCAGCTACACGAGTAATGACGATAGGGATACCGCAAAAAGCATAGAGTTTTGGCTTGCCCGGATCTGCATAAATCACATTATTATCTTTTTCATTGGTCCATGTACAAATACCAACCGTACAACGGCTTACAATCTCAAAAACATCTGAATCGTCTTCGATAAACCCATGGAAAATGAATTTACCTTGCAAATCATTATTACTTACCATTTGCTTAATTGCCTTGTCATCCGGCCCTTTTCCAATAATCCTAATTTTTAAAGCCGGTTTAATTTTAATAAGATCAGCCATGGCCTCTATAACGATTCGTAATCCTTGATTCCACGAAAGCGTACCAACAAACACCAATGTATCTGTTTCAATCTCTTCTAGCGGTCTATATCTTAATGTTTTTTCCCCATATGTTAAAGGCACAATCAGGTGGCGATAACGATTACGACTAAAATTCATTAACTTTTCCCTTGCTTCAGGGATACGAGGACTCAAATTCCACACCATAGCAACTTGTTTGCAACAGTATCTATCAAGATACCAGATGCTTTTATTGATTACTGTATTAATGTGTAACTTGGCCGGAGCAGGATAGTAATCCAACGTATAGTAAATTACATGCTTAACAATACCTAATTGCTTAAGCAATATCCCAAACAGCGTGGAAAAACAGGCAATACCGATAAAAATATCAAATTTCTTTCTCAATTTCAATACAGCTAAGAACATCGAGAAAATATATAGCAAAAAAACTGGTCCCATTAAAAGTTGATTAAACCAATAAATTCCTTTAAGTTGAACACTTAAAAGAGGTAATTCTTTAATTCGTTTACCATTTTTATATAATGTGCATCTTGCTATTCCTTTAATAGCAAAAGGATTACTGATGCCAACTATACCGAGGTAATTAACTTTATCTTTAAGATAATCCTCTATGGTTTCTGTCCGACTGGTAATTACCTGACCGGCAATAAGAACGTTTAATTCGCCTAATTTAGCCATTATACTTTTGTATTTTTTAACTGCGCACTAATCCATTTATAAGTTTCTTTAAGGCCTTCTTCTAAACTCACCTTGGGATACCAATCAAGTATTTTCTTTACTAAAGTAAGATCAGCATTGCGCCCTCTAACGCCCTGGGGAGCCAAACTGTTATATTTCTTTTTAATTTTCTTACCGGAAATTTTAATAATGATATCGGAGAGTTTATCTATGGTTACCAGATTATCTGAACCGATATTTAAAGGCTTAGTATAATCTGACTCCATAAGTATAATTGTTCCTCTTACGCAATCATCGATATAACAATATGACCTAGCCTGTTTTCCATCTCCCCATATTTCAATTTCTCCCGGATCCGCAGCTTCGGCTACTTTTCTACATAATGCTGCGGGAGATTTCTCTCTGCCCCCCTTATATGTTCCTTCAGACCCATAAATATTGTGGTAACGCGCTATTCTTATATCTAAATGGTAATCCCGATTATAAGCCTCCATCATTTTTTCTGTATATAGTTTCTCCCATCCATAAAAGTTATCTGGATCCGCAGGATAAGCATCTTCTTCTTTTAGACCTTTTATATCCGGTGAGGCCTGGCGGTAAGTAGGATAAATACAGGCGGAAGATGAAAAGAAAAAACGTTTTACCTTATTTTTTAGTGATGCCTCCAACATTTTAGTATTGATAAGAACATTGTCTCGCATCACATCTGCTCCCACTTCAGTAATAAAGCCAATCCCTCCCATATTCGCAGCTAAATTAAAGACATAATCGATACCTTGCGTGGCTTTAAGGCAATTAGAAAAATCTCTTAAATCTAAAGTTAATTTTTCGGAACAATATTTATCTTCAATATACCCATCCCACTTAATATCTAACGCTCTTATAAAATTACCTTGTTTATAAAGCTCTCGGGCTAAATGACTGCCGATAAAACCACCTGCACCGGTTACTAAAACTCGTTTTTCTTCCATATTAATATCCTGTTCCTAAGTATTTAATATTTATCCTTTGATTTTCTTTTAAAACTTTTCCACAGTCTAAAATTATAAAATTTTTATTTATGCCTTCAAAACTTAAGTCTTTAAATTCATCCCAAGAAGTCGCGATTACTCCAATGTCCGTTCCCTTTAAACAATCATTGACATTTTTAGTATATTCTACTTCATCTCCAAATATTCCTCGAGCATAATCCATGGCCATAGGATCGTATACTCTGATTCGATATCCTTCATTAACTAAATATTCGGTAATATCAACGGCTTGGGAATCTTCTATAATT
Source organism: Omnitrophica WOR_2 bacterium RBG_13_41_10 (assembly GCA_001805465.1). Taxonomy (GTDB): domain Bacteria; phylum Omnitrophota; class Gorgyraeia; order Gygaellales; family Profunditerraquicolaceae; genus RBG-13-41-10. The sequence continues at coordinate 127,116 of MHGH01000013.1, forward strand.
GGCGTATTTGGCTTATAAGATAAACCTAAAATTCCGATCTTTATTTTATTTCTGGGCTTTTTTATATCTTTAGTTAATTCTTTAATCCTAACTACAATTCTCAATGCCTGATCCCTATTAACTTCATCCACCATCTCTGCTAACTTTGCCCTTTGTCCTACTTTGCGCGCAAAAGCCGCAAAAGCAACATTGTCTCTAGGAAAACAGGGACCACCATAACCTAAGCCCGGTTTAAAATATTTACTGCCTATACGACTATCTAGCCCTATTACTTTAGTAATAACTTCTGCATTTGCTCCAGGCATCTGTTCACAGATTGCTGCTAGTGAATTTGCAAAAGTAATTTTGGTAGTAATATAACAATTGAGTGAAATCTTGGCAATTTCAGCATTAATAGTGGACATACGTGCTATTTTAGGAGTATTCTCGTATATCTTTTTGTATAAATCCCTTAAGATATCGCCATCTTTTTTATTAGTCTCTCCTATTAAAACAAAATCGGGATTTAAGAAGTCATGTATAACCGTACCCAATGCTATAAATTCGGGATTATAAGCAAGACCGAAATCCTTCCCGCAAATTTTTCCGCTTAAATCTTCCAAAATAAACTTAGCAACATGCTCGGTAGTGCCGGGCATAACCGTAGAAGTAATAGCTACCAAATGATAAGCCCTTTTGTCCTTTAAAGAAATAGCAATTTGTTTTAATACCTCTTCTAACTGCTTGTTAGAAAATGCTCCATCTGCCTCGCTGGGTGTAGCCACTACTACGAAAGTAATATCGGAATTCTTTACTGCTTTTCTATAATCGTTTGTGGCCGTAAGATTATTTTTACATTTCTTTATCAATTGAGCTAGCGCCGTTTCCTGAACGGGGCTTTCTCCTCTGTTAATGGCATCGATTTTGTCCTTATCGATATCTACGCCGGTTACTTTATAATTTTTATCTGCAAAACAGGCAGCAATACATAAACCCAACTTACCTAATCCAAATACTGAGATCTTTTTTATTCTATCCATTACTCTCCTTTCTTATTCAAAAAAATAAATTACCACGGTGTAATAAAATTAGTATTTATATCGCAATCCCTACAGATTTCTAAAGAATTAAATTTAAGCTCTTTGTGTTTTTTTCTATAAAATCCAATGGTCGGGCCATTCCAAATATTTATTAGCTGTTTCTCTAATATGTTTCCTAAGACAATTTTTCCCTCATAATCCATACAGCACAATACTATATCACCGTTCCAATTTATCCTAATTCCCCTCCAAAGATCAATACAGGGTAATTTGATAATATGGTTTTTATCAACAGGGGTAAAATTATTTTTAAAACCAGGCCAATGGAAGATGTTCGCATAAGTATATATATCATCAGCTATTGGGTTAAATCTGTGTAAAAAATGTTTAAACCGGCCGTTATTTAGAGAAAAATCTTTGAATCTTATACTTACTAACGGGATTGCTAATTTCTGTTTTCGTTTCATTGATTGTAAGAATAAAATATTTTTAACGATATCCTCTAATCCTTCTTTGCCGTGAATTTTTTTATACACTTCTTCATCTGCCGCATCTATACTTATATCTATCTTATCTATCACCTTTTTGTTTATTATGAAGCAAATAATATCTTTGGTTAAGGCATAACCATTAGTAACTAATTCTACGAAATCAGGCTTATTTTGCGATAAATACTCCAACTTTTCCTTAATCCCTTTATCTAAAAAAGCTTCTCCGAAACCGCTTATTATTAAATATGGCATCTTGAATGATTTTGCTTCTCTAATTATTCTTTTAAAAGTATCTAGCTTCATAACGCCTCGTTTTCTGTCATGGATAGAGTTAGGACAAAAAACGCAATTTAGATTACAAAGGTTTGTCAATTCTATCTCTAACGCTAACGGATAAAACAAATTACCTCTATTTTTCTTTTCCAAATCAGAAATCTTTTTTAAAGCTTTTTTATATAGCGTGTTTCTATAAAATTTATTTTCTAAAATTATCCCTGAATGCAATAACCTACGGATATTCCTTTTTATATAAAAAACTATCCATACCTTTGCTCTTTTAAATAAATTCATTTTTCTAATTTAATTAATTTTAATAAACACAAAGGGTATTTATCTGATTTCGCTTCCACTAAACTAGCAGTCTCTTTGGAACAATTAAACCAGTTATCCGATTCGTCATACCAATAATATTCTTCTTTATTAATTTGAAAATTATTCGTTATTCTCTTTATGCGTAAGTCATCGTAAATCCTTGTATATGGCTTGATTATTTTTGCTTTGCCAAAAGGAACAGTAATTAAAGCCATTCCTGCGGGCTTTAGGAGCCTAGTAATTTTTTTCATTGTTAGTAAATCGCCATCTAAATATTCATCTGTCCCGTATCGGCCTGCGATACCAATATGTTCTAAGGTAGATATGGCAGTAACTATATCAAAATAATTATCAGGTAAGGTAGCTTTTCTTATGTCTTCTTTTATAAAACGAAAGTTATTAAACTTAATTTTATTAATTATCGTGTAATTTCTTATATCTATTCCAAAAACCTCATAGCCAAAGCTAGCTAAAATCAAAGGGAAAAAGCTTCCTACGCACCCTACGTCTAAAATTTTCGCTGGAGGCTTGGGTAAATTTCTTATTACAAAAGGATATTCAATATATCTATCTGTTGGCTCAAGGGGTTCTTTAGCGAAATATTCTGGAAAAAGCGTATAAAAAGCTTTTACGCCGAATTTGCTTAAAAAATTATAAACGGATTTTTTAAAATTATTTTTCATATTCTTGTAACTTTATCTCTGTCCTCTTGTATCAAAAGATTTTTGTTGTAAGTTACCATTCCGATTTAATGCAATCACATCTTGCGAACTTATATCTGGGTAGTCAATTAATAATTTTAATAGTTTTGCCTTATTCGTATAAAATCCAAAACTTTTTTCATTAGGTATTCTTATAAAATAATTTTTACATCTTTCTAAGTCTAATGGCTTTCCTGAAGTAATTTCTGCATGAACTGGAAAATATAAGTCAACCGGTAATCCTTTATATTTTATTGCTAAATAAAATAAATAATAACAATGCATATTGTGATCTGCTCCTATAAAAGAATATTCTCCGGGGATATCATTTTCGAGGTAATAGATTTGTTTATAAGCATTGGGCACTTTAATACTTTTAAATTCTTGCATAAACTTCGCTATATAGGGCGAGAATGATGAATCACGTGCAATGAACTTTTTTACTTCTATTCTCGTAATAGCCGTAAGCCTAAAAAAGAATACTGAAATAAAACTAAGCAGTAGAATAAAACAGCATTTTTTAACAAAGATTATCTTAATCTTATTTATCGCTTCAAATGTATAGCAAACAAATAAGCCGATATATAAGGTTGCAGGAATCAACGTGGCGCTTATCTGCCTATCAGCAAGCGGAACTCGCGAAAAAAGATATGGAAAAAATAATATATATATTAAAGATATTAAACTGTATAATTGTAATATTTTCCTCTTATTGCAAAAAAGCAGGGGGGCAGTAAGAATAAAAATAGAAAAATAAGGGTAATATTTTGTATGAAAAGTTCCTCCATTAGCTAAAACAGTTTTGGTTTTATGAAAAAAGGTAGCTAAAGTCACTGAAAAATTAAGAAAAAAGTGCGCCGTAAGATGCAGGAAAGAATAATTAAGATTTTTAATTCTGAACACTAACCAATCGAGCGAAATGGGAAGTGGAGTAGTTTCGATGCGATAAACTTGCAAAAAATATTTTTGTAAAAAAAACGTGGTTATAAAAAAACTTAATGTAATAAACATTAAAGCAAAAAAATCCTTTTTAAAAAATTTTATCTTAAATAAGATTATTAAAAAATAAAATAAAATCATGCCTAGGAAGGTTTCATAAATAAGAATGGATATGAAATAAAAAAGAAAAGACAAAAATAGGTATTTCTTTTTATAATTCTCAGGAGCATAAATAACTTTTAAAAATAAATAAAGAGACAAAATTCCAAAAAAAGAAGCCCTCAGAACCGGGGAATGCGGAAAGCTTAAAATACTATCCATATTTCTCATCGAAACAAGATAGAAACTTGCTGCGATTAAACTGGATAAAGGATTCTTTTTACAGAAAATTTCGGAAGTTCTAAAAATCATAAAAGCACTAATAATATGGGTGCACAAAGAAACAAAAACACCCAACCAATGAGTATCATTAGTCAACTTTGATATAACCCATAAAAAAGGATAATTTAGAGGGAAAAAATGCGGAAAATCGATAGCGAAATTAAAACCCAGATGCGCCATAACATATCTCGTCCCTCCATAATATGCTACTTGGTCCAAAGTAATAGAATAAAAAATATTCTTAAAGCCTGCATATAGATAAAAACAGATTATCGTCAGCCATAAAAGGACTAATAAATTTATAAAATTCGGTTTTAAAAAAATAGTTTTAAGTTCACAGGCCATATCGTTAATTTGTCTATTTTTCATATAAGAGCTACTTTTGGTATGCCGATTTTTGTAAATAATAATGCTTTTCCGCTAAATTTATATAAATTTCTCATTATCTTAATATCGGATACACGCCTTGTTTTCTGTATCATTTTTCTTTTGTTTAATGTATCTTTTAAATTCTTTAGATTCCAGTAATAAGCAGTTAGATAAGTATTAAACACAAAACCCGGCTTACCCTTAATAAAATATATTAAAATTTCGCATAAGTTGATGAATAAATACAGGGGCATAATTAAAAAAAGTATAAAAGCGCTGTAATTTTTAAGAAGCATTCTTATGGTAAAAGTTTCATTCATAAAACGCCGCCTTGGATTAGTAGTAAATTTATCCCCATCCACAAGGCAGAAGCTATCATGCTTAAAAATAGCCTGCGGCACAACAGCTATCTTATATCCATGTAACCATACCCTCCAACAAAGATCCCTATCTTCACAATATAAAAACATTTTCTCATCAAAACCTCCTATTTCTTCAAGTAGGTCTTTTTTTATAAAGATAGCTGCGTCTACATAAAAAGTGCGCCCCCTGCCATATGGATAGCCAAAAATGTCCATTTCTACTCCGGAATTTATTACTTGGTCGCCAGAATAAGTAAGAGTCTTACAACCACATACACCTATATGAGAATCCGAATCAGCAACCCTTACTAACTCATTTAGCATTTCTTTATCTGCTATAGTATCATTGTTATAAAAAAATAAATATTCGCCTTGAGCTAACCGTGCACCTTTATTACTAGCTATAGATAAGCCATGATTAGAATTAAATTCTACTAATTTAATTTCTGGATATTTTCTTTTAATAAAATTAATGCTATCATCAGCTGATCCGTTATCTACTATAATCATCTCAAAATCCTTAAAGGTATTATCCTTAAGGGATTCAATGCATCTTTCCAAATATCTCTTACCATTATAATTAGTTATAATGATGCTTACTTTGGGCTGCATAATTTTCTTTTTTAAAAAATATCCCTCTAATTTTTTTAATAGCAAATGTAAAAGAACTAAAATCTTGCATATAATCCAACAACACACGGGGCTGTAAGTTAAAGCTTAAGAGAATATGCTTCCTGATTCTTTCTAAATCTTGAAGGCTTAATCCTTTGGGTGCATAAGTTACAGCATCGGTATAAAGCGATGCAAAGTTATAATCTAGCGGTAGCTCTCCCCTCCTTTTTAACTCTTCATATATTTGGGTGCCGGGAAGGATAAGCAAGGGTATAAATGCTGCCCGGTAAAGCCCTAGTTCTTTTGCGAATTTTAAAGTCTCATACATTTCGCTAACAGTCTCTGTTGGAAATCCCAAAATAAAATAGCCTATTGGATGAAAGCCGCATTTTTTCATTAATTTTATCTTTTCTGTTATAGTCGCTTTATTTAAATGCTTCTTAATCATTTTTAAGATCCTCTCTGACCCTGATTCTATGCCTACTGCGATATTAGAAATAAAGCCAGCCTGGCGCATTAAAGTTAAAAGTTCTTCATCTAAAGTATCGAGCCTGATTCCATTAGGCAAAGAAAATCTCATATTTAGTTTTTCCTTGATTATTTCATTACATAAGGTAGCGGCATGATTTTTACTAAAAGTAAAATTCTCATCCATAATAGCGATACCTTTTATTCCATATTTTTCTTTAAGCGAGACAATTTCTTGTATTATATCTTGTGTTGAGCGATACCTAATATTGCGACCAGAGATTATGTGCGGTGAACAAAATGTACATAAATAAGGACATCCCCGGGTTGTAATAATAGGGGCTGTCTTTGCAGCAGTAATGGTGCCCGGCTGCGAGTAAGTTTCCGGCCTAATTAAATCCCAAGCAGGCCAACCAAGCTCACTTAAATTCTCATAGAACAGTTGTTCATTAGTATTCCATTTTCCGTTATTTTTCCAGATAAGCCCGGGTATTTGGCTTAAATTGATTTCTTTTTTATTATTCAGTTTATCAAGTAAAACCGGCAAGCCTATTTCTCCTTCTCCTTTAAAACAAAAATCTATATCAGCAAAAAAGTTTAATTCTTCAGGCAATATGCTAGATGGATGCGGCCCTCCAATAACTGTAATTATACGGCTATTTATTTCTTTGGTTATGCTGAGAATTTCTTTAACCTCATTTATTGAACATGACCATGTTGTTATACCTACAAAACCAGGTTTATTTTTAA
>MHGH01000013.1:133818-152354 GCA_001805465.1 Omnitrophica WOR_2 bacterium RBG_13_41_10
TTACTATCCAGGCCTTCTTTAAGACAATCTAAAATTATCGCATCATATCCATTTTTTCTTAAAGCAGTAGCTAAATAACCTAGGCCAATAGGAGGAAATTTAGCTAAGCCCAAATAAGACTTTTTATAAGGTGCTACTAGAAGTATTTCCATTCAATTATTTTAACCAATCAATAACTTCACTAATTTTGTTCTTTAGGATAAACCTTGCTGCAAAACCTATTAACTTCTTAGCTTTACGTACGTCTGCTATTGAATCTCTGGGCTCGCCTGACTGGATCGCGGCATATCTCGGCTTAATCTTTGGATTTATTTTTTTAATCAAAAGGCTGGCTATCTGGTTTACGCTGGTTCCCTTACCAGTTCCTATATTTAGGGTTTTTCCCGTTATATTACTTTTCATTGCTAATATATTGGCATTAGCAACATCCCAGGCGCTTATAAAATCGCGTATCTGTTTTCCATCTCCAAAAATAACTGGTGGTTCATTTTTTAATAAACGGTTAATAAATATCGTAATTACCCCTACGTAGGGAGTAAAAGTCTGACGCGGGCCATAGGTGTTAAAATAACGCAAGCATACAACATCAAAATGATTAATTTCACCCATTAATAAGCAATACTTTTCCGCTGCTAATTTACTTACTCCATATGGCGAAATCGGCTCTAAAATACCGCTTTCCGGAATAGGCAACTTATTTTCTCCATATACAGCCATAGATGAAGCATAAATAACCTTTTTTACTTTATTTTCTACCATTGCTTTTAAGACATTAATCGTACCCATAATATTGGTATCGGCATCCTCATATATATTAGCAAATGAATGACGTATACTCACCTTAGCGGCATTATGAAAAACTATATCTACGCCTTTCATTACTTTTTTTAGTTTATTATAATCTAAAATATTGCCGATGATTAACTTCGCCTTTTTGTTTACATTCTTACGGCATCCAACCGAAAGATCATCCATAACAAGTGTTTCTATGTTCATTTTGATTAACCGATCAACAATATGCGAACCGATAAAACCTGCTCCACCAGTCACTAAAGCCTTTTTATATTTCATTTTATTTTTAAGATATTATTATCTGCAATAACTGAATTAGGCGTCACTAATGAAGCCTGAATATCTTTCTTTAAAACCCAATTTACATTATCCAAAACAACAGAATCCCTGATTTCTATCGGATTCTTAATTACGACATTGTTTCCTATAACTGAATTATAAATTCTGGCGTTACGGTGAATTTTGGTATTATCTCCAATAATGTTACTTTTCTTTAACCACTTAAGCTGAAATTTACTGCACTCTAAAAGATCGGTTGCATAGGTGATGTTCATATCCCACTCAATTACTTCTGCCGGATAAACTGATAGGCCATCTTCTATAAGTATCTGTATAGAATTTGTAATTTCATATTCATCTCTCATTGCTGTTCTTGGCGTACGGCGGATGGCATCAAAAATATTTAGATCAAATAGATAAATACCGCAGCCTTTTAGATGAGAATGAAAATAACGGGGTTTTTCTACGACGCGGCTCACTATGCTTTTTTCGTCAACCAAAACAGCAAAATTTTTCTTTAAAAGCTGGTAATCCTGTTCTTTTTTTACCGCTAATACACAAGATGCTTCTTTTTCTTGATAAATCTTAAGCATTAAATTTATATTTTTAGGAATAAAAAATATGTCACCTAACCAAAGTAAAAATGGCTTTTGAATATATCTTTCTAATTGCCCAACAGCATGGGCAATACCTAGCATCTGTCTTTGCTCTACATAAGAAATTTTTACTCCGAGCTTTCTTCCATCCTTAAAATATTCCCTTATTTTATTTTTTAAGTGCCCCACTACAATAATAATGTCTTTTATGCCGATCCTTTCCATTTCTTCTATCTGATATTGCATTATGGGTTTATTACATACCGGTAATAGCGGTTTTGGAATAGATAGGCTTAACGGTTTGATGCGTTCACCTATTCCTGCCGCTAAAATTACGCCTAAAAAATTATTATTTACGTTTTCTTTCATACCTGCCTCTCTCAAATATTATTTAAGGTGTCTCTTCTATAACGAAATATCTTTAATCTTAAATAAATAATGAACGTCAGCATATCTATTGTTGTTTTAATTAAACCTAAAGCGGAACGCCCCCTTTCTCGGAAGGCATGTGTAATACCCACTTCAGCAATGTCATAACCTAATACTTTAGCCTTAATCATAATTTCGGTTGGAGTCTGAAAACCTTTGGATTCAATCTTTAAAGATTTTATAAAATCGCTTTCGTATAGTTTAAAAGCGCAATTTGCATCTTTCAATTTTAGGCCAAAGATAAGATTTACTAAAAAATTCTGGAATTTATTGGCAAGGATCCTCATAAAAGAATCTTTCTTTTCTTTACGGTATCCGGTAATTATTTTACGACCGCTAACATAGAGATCCAAAAAAAGCGGTAGTTCTTTTATATCAAATTGTCCATCAGAATCTATAGTTACCACGATATCCCCCTTAGAGGCAAAAATAGCATCATATAACGAGGCTCCATAACCCATGTTTTTTTCATGATTTATTATAACGAGATTGGATATTTTTTCTTTGAGCGTATTCAAAATGGCCCTAGTATTATCTAAACTGCCGTCATTAGTAACTACTACCTCTCCATTGATTTTGAGATTATCCAGCATATCAATGCAACTGCGAATAACTTTTTCTATATTCTGCCCTTCATTAAAAGCCGGCATTAAAATAGAAACTGTTTTATTTAGGTTGCTATATATTTTTTCCATCTCAATCTTCCAATTTATAGATTTTAATCACAGGCCCCAAATTAAAATTACTGGGATAAAATTCTTTAATAAAAGTAACCCTATTATCTTTTTGGGTTAATATAGGAACGTAGAACTCTCGTGCGCGTTTGGCTAAGTAAAAAAGCAATCCATATTTACTTTGCTTATCGTAAGTATCAGCATGCCTATTGCTTTTCAAGGTATCTTCTACAAAAAGGGGATTAAATAATCCTGTTTTTTTATTAGGATCGCTATCTATTAAGAAATGGTTATAGGCATAACTTGAAATAATAAGATATGATACCCCCATTTTTTTTAACTCTTTTAAGTTATAGAAGTTAAACCAGCGATAGAGTCTTTTTATAAGAGGGGCTTGTTCTGCCCGGCTTATCATGTCTTTTGGCATATCCATTGGCCAAAACGGCTCCTTGGTTTCATATCTTACCTGAGTAATGCGATACATCCGTTTACTGGTAGTAAAATCTAGATAGCGCCGCCTTAGATCTTTAGATAAATAGTTACTGTAATATACCTTGGCCTTCTCGTCCTGAAATAAATTAGGGTATTCGTTATATAATGGAACTGAAAAATCAAGCCAATCTTCTGCGATATTTAAACCAAGGGGAATATTTTTTTCAATCCATTCTTTCGCTAATATCCTGGTATCGGGATGGGATCTTTTGATATCCGAATAAACTCCTGTAGCTAATGATGGCAATATAATTATTGATACTAAAACTAAACTATATGAGGATCTGTATTTAGCTTTAAAAACTTTACCTATTAGTTCTTCTAAGAACCGCGCTCCAAATATACACATAACTGCGAAAGTATAAACCAATAAATGTAAAAACCGAAAGCCGAAATTTACCAAAGAAAAAAGACAAACAAATATGTAACTTAAAAATATTAAATCTATCTTAGAATGTTTGAAGAGAGAATAAAAAATACCCAATAATAAAATAACTCCCAGAACCCCTTCCTGCCTAATCATCTCTTTCATAAACCAAGATACGACACTGATAAAGCTATGCGTAAAGGGCGCCATGGAAGAAATACCCATCACTTCATCCTTGAGTTCTATGAACCTGGCAAAACTTTCTTTGGCATTGAAAATAAAACTAAGGTTTCCTAAAATCGTAATGACTGTTATTATAAGAAAACTTAAAAATAAATTCTTCAGCATTGTTTTTTTGAAAACAGGTATTTTGACATTAAGGAATAGCGCCGCTAAAAATGGCGCCAATAGATAAAAGCCTTGATACTTTGTGGCTATAGATAATCCGATTGATATACCTGTAAAAATAAAATCCTTTGTTCTACCAAACATTACGCAACGAATGATGTAGTAAAAAGCAAAGGTAGAAAAAAAACACAATATAATATCTGAAGTTGACCATTGCGAATGAATGAGCAAATTGAACATAAACATCGTAAATATAGCGGCGATTATAGCTACATTTTTAGAAAAAAAAGTTTTGCTAAATAAATAAACCGGTAAAACCAATGCCATACCAAAAAATACACTCAATAATCTGGCGATAAGGAATATTTGGCCGGGATCAACGAGCAATTTCCATATAAAATCGTGGGTGTTTGAAAATATCCTAAAGATAATACCAAGTATAAAATAAACGGCAAAGCAAAATAACAAAAGATATTTATGCAATACCGGATAAGTATATTCCAAAGGTACCAAGCTGTGCCTGACAGGCATAGATAATGCATCCAAAACCTGCCTTTTTTCATCCGGGCCTACAATATATGGCAAACCATACCCTATGCTATAGAGACGTAAAATTAAGCCGTAAACCAGAACTATAAATAAAATACTATTTTGTTGTTTTAAATTTTTGCTAAACATTAATTTTATTTTGCCCATTATCATCTTAATAATCTTGCCTTAAGAAATATACGGCCTTCTTTAGTAAAGATTGTTAAAACTAAGTAGGTTCCCATTTGAACAAAATTCATAATTGGATGATATAACCAATAGCGGGTCTTATCTTTAAAACTTAAATAAATACTGTGTGATACAGAAAAGACGGGTAATCCGCTATAAATTATCCAAGCTAATAATTTCTTATTAAAATTTTTATCAAAAACCCATCTTAAGTTACGTTGTTCTATTTTGCTCAAAAAATGATAAACATAATTTCTCTTCCATTTTTTAACCCATTCCTTTATTTGCTTAACATGATGATGATATATATAAGGCTCTGGTATATAGGCTACCCTGATAAAACCTCTTTCTAACATTATTTGGAATACGTCGTTATCCGCTAGAAAACTATCCTGCAAAATTATTTTTTTTATTATATCAGTGCGGTAGACTAATCCATTTGCTCCCCAAATTAAAGGTTTTTCAGGATTCACATTAAAGAGATAAACTTTTTTCCCGCTTATTAACTCTACCTCTGATTTTTTAAGATAATATTTTAGGTTCTTATTTATAAAAAAGGAAAGCGGATCATTCTGAATAAGGGTATAATATCTGTTTAACGGTGGATCTTGTTTTGAAGAAATCATTTTGCCCCAAAGAGCAAAATTTTTCGGTTCTTTTTTAAAAATTAAAGCTGTAGTCATAAGCCAATCTTTTCCGACCAACTCATTATCGGCAGCAAAAATAACAAAAAGGTCTCCCGTCGCTTCTTTTGCCGAAATCTTGGCCCCAAAGTCAGCCAACTTTAAAGGATTATCAAATATCCTTACGCATGCATATTTAGATGCTAATTCCTTAGTTTTATCTATAGACCCGCCATCAATAACCAAAATCTCAATATTATCTTGAGGGTAATCTTGATTTAAGATGCTATTGATACAATTTACTATGCGTTTTTCTTCGTTATATACCGGCAAAAAGAAGGTGAATTTCGGTAATTGCGTATTCATTTATTTTATCTCAATCTATTCTTCCATCTAAACCAAGCTATTTCTTTAAGTAACCCTTCCTCTATTGTCGTCTTAGGTAAAAATTTTATTTTTTCTTTTGCCTTCGATATATTAAAAAATAAATTATAAAACTTTTTTCTTCTTTTATAAAAATTTATTTTTGATCTTGAATTACATAACTTTATTATTGTTTTAGCAATATCTCTTATTTTATAACCTTTACTAGAGGCAATATTAAATACCCCCTGCGCGCTTTTTTCCCTGATACTCAATAATAATGCGTTTATGGCATCATCTACATATAAATAATCCCTCGTGTCTAATCCATCACCATATATCATTATAGGTTCATTTTTTATTGCGGATTTTATGAAATTGGGGATCGCCCTGTCGTAATTCTCGCCGGGGCCATATACACAGGAAAGCCTTAAAACTGCAAATGGAATGCGATTACACCGACAAAATATTCTTAAATAATGCTCCGCAGAGAGTTTACTTATTCCATAAAACGAAGTCGGATTTGTGGGATGTTTTTCGTCTATCGGTAAATAAATAGGTACACCGTAAACCTCTAAAGTGCTTACATAATATACCTTACTTAATCTATTTTGAAAATTATTCAATATATTAATCGTTGCTTTTATGTTGACCTCAAAAATACTATCTAAAGCTTTGTCTTCTTTATCTGGTATGTGTGGAACGCACGCCGCAAGATGAATCAGAATTATACGTCCTTTGATGTTCTTAAGTTTTTTTAGTTCATCTTTCTTGGTTATATCACACTGAATAAAATTAATGCGATGGCCAAATGAAAAATTTTTAGGCTTAATTTTATCGAGTAAGATAACTTTACAACCCAAATCCTTAATCCTATGGGAAAGATGCTTACCAATAAACCCTTCTGAGCCAGTTATTAATAGTATATCATTTCGTATCATACCCAATTTCATTTCTTCTCTTTTTTAATTCTTTGCATGTTTTTTTGATCTTTGTAAGATCAGTAAGTATTGGCAAAAAATCCATGCCTCTTACCCAGGCCAAGTTTTCCGGAAGTGGATTTATTTTCTTTTTTATGCGGGGTATTTTTTCGCCAAATGCAAGCTTAACAAATATATAGGGCATATTTAACCCTGCTTTAGTAAAAAATAGGTGCGTCGTAAAAAAACGGCCTATGTTAATTTCGGTAGGATTAGGGGTACCTTTTTTATCATACGTTAGATCGACGCCGAATATCCCATTGGGCTGGTTATCAATAGCAAAAATCGCCTTTTGCGCTATTTTATCGACAAGCGTATCTGAAACTGTCACTCCTGTACCGGTAAGGCCGGTTACGCCCGATGGTGCACGATTACTAAACTCCCAGTATAACCTCTTTCTTCCTTGTGCAACAACCAATTTACCATCTTTCCAAATAGATAGCCACGTCACCGTGTCTGAAGTAAGGTATTCACTAGCGGTAAAACTGCCCCATCCTTTACAATATTTAATCCATGCTTTAGCTACCTCAAAATCATCGGTACAGAAACTATCCTTGCCGCCGCCGTGACTTATAATTGCGCGTAACCAAATAGTCTTACCTAAGTTCGAAAATGCTTTTTTTAAATCAGGTATATCACGGATTAATACCGTCTGGGGTACTCTTATATTTGCCTTTTTCCATATTTTATATGACTCTAATTTATCATGACAGACCTCTATTGTCTTATGGGAAGGCAAAAAAGTTTTTATCCCTAGGACATCACGATATTTTGAAATTTGAAATATTTCGGAATCGGGTTGAGAATAAATAAATTCTGCCTTTGTTTCTTTTATAATTTGTTTAAGTATAGATAAATAGTATTTATCATTAGCAGTGGGTATAAGAAACTTTAAATCTGTCTCAGCCCTTTGTAAATAATACTCATTACAATCTACGCCGATTAAAAAAAACTTTTCCGGAGTTAATCTTAAGGACCGTACAAAATTTGTCGAAGGGCTGCCACCGGCTCCAGTTATAATAATTCTTTTTTCTTTCATGGAATTCTTATAAAACTTCCTTTTTTAACAATAGATTTATTAATCGCATCCATTATCCTGAGTACTGCCAAACCATTTTCTCCGGCAGTCAAAGGCTTTCTTCCGTGGGTTACACAATCAATAAAATGCTGGCATTCTATTTTTAGTGGTTCTTCTATATTCACCCTAGGCATCTCTACCTTGCCATCTCTGATAATTAACTGGAACTCCTTAAAAGAATGATACTCTCTCTTATATTGCCTAGCCATTACCTTCTTATCGTATACCTTAATAGGTTCATTAACACTGGTATCATCATATACAAGCATTTTTTTACTTCCTATAATAGTCATCTCCCTAACTTTTTTAGGATCGAGCCAACTTACATGAATATGCGCGAGTACGCGGTTGGGATATTTTAAAATAATAAATCCTACATCCTCTAATTTATGCGATAAAAATCTTTGACTGTAAGCAGATGCATGCTCAGGCATTTGGCCGAGTAAATAATTTATTATAGAGATATCGTGAGGTGATAAATCCCAAATAGCGTTTACGTCTTTTCTTAGAGGGCCTAAATTGGTCCGGCGTGAATGGATGTAATAGATTTTCCCTAACTCTTTTTTTGCAATTATCTCTTTTACTTTATTCACTGCGGGATTGTAGAGAAAGGTGTGTCCTACCATAAGAATCTTTTTTGTTCGCTTAGCCACTCTAATGAGGTCCTTTATTTTTGCAATTTCTAAACTCAATGGCTTTTCTACGAGTACATGTTTATTTTTCTCTAGTGCTTCTTTAGTTATTTTATGGTGAGTATCAGCCGGTGTAGAAATTACTACTGCATTTAACTTATTGTTATCCAACAAGTTATGATAATCTTTGTAAGTATGGATGCGCCTGTATTCTTTTTTTATCTGTATCAATTTATCAGGATTAATATCGCAGACTGCCTGCATATTCACATCTGCCATACGGCTAAAATTACGTATAAAATTAGGTCCCCAATGGCCACAACCGATAACGCCGATATTAATTTTTTTCATATTAAGTAAGCCTTGTTAAATATTTTTTATTTTCCAGATACCAATCAATAGTAAGTTTTATCCCTTCTGTAAAATTAGTTCTCGGTTTCCAACCTGTTTCTTTTCTTATCTTAGATGAATCTAAAGAATATCTGAAATCGTGTCCGGGCCTGTCTTTTACAAATTTAATCAATTTTTCTGGCTTACGCATAATCCTTAAAATCTGTTTTACCACCATTAAATTATTTCTCTCTTGCCCACTCCCTATATTATAAATTTCCCCCTTTTTTCCTTTCCTTAAAATCAGAAGTATCGCATCTACGCAGTCTGATACATAGAGCCACTCCCGGATATTTTTGCCTCTCCCATAAATAGGGATTTTTTCATTTTTTATCGCTTTTAATATTGATTGAGGAATTAATTTCTCAGGATATTGCCAAGGACCGTAGTTATTACAGGGCCGCACGATTATTGCAGGGAAATTATAAGTCCTGATATAGGATTTAATCAGCAAATCCGCGGCAGCCTTGGATGCCGCATAGGGGCTATTAGGTTTTAAAGGTGAGGACTCAGAAAACCTTCCCTTCTTTATTTCGCCATACACTTCATCACTACTAATTTGAATAAACTTTTTAATTTTGAATAACCGGCAAAGTTCTAAGAGTACCTGAGTACCCTTAATATTAGTCTTTAAAAACTGCGTAGATTCCTGAATACTTTTGTCTACATGGGTCTCTGCGGCAAAATGCACTACTACTTTTGGTTTTTCTTTTCTAAATATTCCTTTGATTTTTTTCTTATCACATATATCTGCTTTGTAGAATTTATATCGGCCCCTTACCTCTTCTAATCTTCTTAAATCACCTGCATAGGTAAGGTTATCGACCACTATCAAGGACAGTCCCCTATGGGGACAGTCCTTGTTTATTGCCTGCCGCACAAATTCACTGCCCATAAAACCAGCGCCGCCGGTAACTAATATTTTAGGTAATCTTTTACGCATTCTTCCAACACCTCTTGAATATTTCTTATTTTGAATCCGCTTTTTTCCAACTTTCCAGAAGATAGCAACAAATTAGTCCTGATTAAATTTAATTTTTTAAAAGGAATTACTTTATACTCAAAGCTAGGAATATATTTTTTATATACGCCGGCTAATTTAGAATATCTCAATGAGCCTTTGTTGACGATATTATAGATTCCCTTGGCGTTGATTTTTATTAAATGCTGCAGAACCTTTATAAAATCTGGCAGATAAGTAACTGAATTAGGGATATCGATGATTTTTTGATATTTAATTATTTTGGCAAGAATATTCCGAGGGTGCGGCCGGTTATCTAAGGGTATCCTAATCCGTACAATCAAAATATTGAATCTTTTAGCTAAAACTTCCAGAGCTCGTTCAGTATAAATCTTAGACCTACTATAAAATAAATCGAAAAAATCAGGTGTTTTATTTTCGGTTATCGGTTTATCTTTAGTAAAATTATATTTGTAGATACAACCGCTACTAACATGGACAAGCTTAATCTTGTTCCTAATCGCTGCTTCGGCAAGTATAATAGGAACGAAAGTATTAGACATTAGAGTCTTATCTAAGTCTTTTTCGCAGTCATCGACATTTATACCGATATGGCCGATGCAATTAATGATAATCTTAGGCTTAAATATATTCATTAATCTTTCAGCATCATTTAATGAATATATTTTTTCTGTAGATATATTGCAATTTAAGGCCTCTTTTAGCCTTGAGCCAATAAAACCCTTGCCTAATATCAGTATTTTACGATTCATCGTTTAGGAGATCTTTTAAATAATCACCATAACTGGTATTTATTTTATTAGCTAGCTGCCCCAGCTGTTTTCTATTAATATATCCCATACGATATGCTATTTCTTCAATACACCCGATCTTTAATCCTTGCCTTTCTTCTATGGTCTTAATAAAAACCGAAGCGCCAATTAAAGAATCATATGTCCCGGTATCCAGCCAGGCATAACCGCGGCCTAATAACTTCACTTTTAACCGGCCTTTCTTTAGATATTCCTTATTGATATCGCTAATCTCTAATTCCCTGCGCCTAGAAGGCCTTATTTTTTTTGCAATACTTACTACCCGGTTATCATAAAAATACAGGCCTGTCACTACCCAGTTAGATTTAGGTTTTTTAGGCTTTTCCTCTATGGAATTAACCCGGCATTTATTATCAAAACCTATCACGCCGTATCTATGCGGGTCTTTGACATAATAACCGAAAATAAAAGCCCCTTTTTTTAACCTTACTGCTTCTTGTAATATCTCTACCAAAGTATTGCCATAAAATATATTATCTCCTAAAATCAAACAGACATTATCATTTCCAATAAAATCTTGGGCGATAATGAAACTTTCGGCTATTCCTTTTGGCATGTCCTGAACAGCATAAGAGAATCTTATCCCTAGTTCTTTTCCGTCTCCCAAGAGGTCTTTAAACCTGGGTATATCTTTAAGCGTAGAAATTATTAAAATATCCCTTATACCTGCAAGCATAAGGACCGATAAAGGATAGTAAATCATTGGCTTATCATATATGGGAAGCATTTGTTTACAGACGCCTTTGGTGATAGGATACAGCCGAGTGGCCTTTCCTGCGGCTAAAATTATTCCTTTCATTTGCTTTTCCTCCCATAACGAAAATAAAGCAACAATAAAATAATCAAAGTAATTAGGGTGACGGTATTGGCGGTGCTGACAATGATGTTCTTTAAATGTATACCGTAAGCTATCCACAAAGAAACACCCAAAGAAAGCTGCAGTAAAGTCACAATACTGACGTCTTTGGCGGATTTAGTTTTAGTTACTTTAAAAATCTGGGGGACAAATGCAAACATGGTCAATACTGCAGCACTACCCCCGATTAATATCCAGAACATTGGTAAATTATCCTCCTAAAAGGGAAGGCGTATCCCTAAACTTGCCTTCGCTTCTTCTTTGGCCTTTTCCAGCCTTAAATATGTCTCGGCATCTAGTTTTTTAAGAAACCTATGGGTAAAATTAAGGCGTAACCCCAACGGCTCTTTCTTTTGATTAGTTAAAGAAAATTCCAGCTTATCCGCTTTATTAAAATTCACTTCTGCCCCAAACTCAATATCATAAATTTCGCCTGGCCCATAATTCATCTGGTAAATCAAAGTTAATCTACGGTTAAATTTCCAGGTACCATAAAGAGATATAACTTTGTGATGGTATGCCTTACTTTTCTTGACACCTATACCTATACGGTATTTTATTAGGCCTTCCTGAGGGTAAATAGTAGGGGTTTCTATCTGAGCCCGAAAATCAAAACGGGAATCTGAACCATGTTTCAAGATATAAGTTAACTTATTTACGCTCGTAATCTGCCAGAATCCCCGAAAGATTAAAGTATTAGAAATCTTGACTTTAGTCTCCAGGTCCGTCCTCTGGTATTCATAAATAATCTGTTGATTATCGTTAATCTGCCAGCTACCTTCTAAAGTTAAGATATCTGGCTGAAGTTTTTTAATCATAAAACATAATCGATTGCTTTCATCGGCAAACAAAGTTATATTTAACTTTAATATCCGGATATCTAAAAGGCCATCACGATCATAACTTTTCACCTGGAAAGCCAGTATATCTGTATCGCCAGAGATAATATTGCCTTTAATAGTTAAAATATCTCCTTGAAATTGGTTTTTATTCTTATCCAGTATAAGTGTTAAGTCGTGGTTTGCATCCAGATTCCAGACGCCTTTAAAAATAACCTTAGGAGGCAAAGCGTATTGCTTACGCCAAGTGAGAGTTTCATTTAGCCAATAACTAAGACGGTTATCATTATCTATGCTAAAACTTCCATTTACTGGAAGTGCCACTTTAGATTTCGGCGGCCTGATAATAAGTTGGTTACTGTTGTTTATAGAATATTGGTTTTTCATATCGTCTTCTGGACAGTGTCTTTTTTAAAATCAAAGATGTGGCCTAAAACCTTCTTTGAGGCACGCCAAGAATACTTCAAGTCATCCATATCTCTCAGAGAAAAAATTTTCCTTAATACAAACTCAGGCTGAAAAGACACCCTATACATCCCTTGAACTAATTTCATAATCTTAGCATTAGGAATTGGCGTTTGCATTACAGGTTGTTTCATATCATAATCATTCCAATCAAAAGTCTTCAGCGTCTTATCTTTCTTATATTCTTCAAATAAAGGGCTGCCCGGATAAGGTATAACTATTGTTGCTTGCATAGTATAGGCATAGCCTTTTTTAAGCAGCCACCTGCCAAGCTTTAAGGTTTTTAACGCATCGTCATAATTTTCCCATGGATAACCAAACATTATGGTAATGTGCGGGAAAAGGCCGGCCTTAGTGGCCATTTGGCAGTCTTGGATAATTCTTTCCGCTTGTAAATTCTTATTTATTCTATTCAGAGTATCCTGATTTGCTGACTCTAATCCAAAAAGCACCAAGCGAAAGTTAGCTTTTTTCATTAAGAGAAAATCTTCGTAAGAAAGTGCCCCAAAACGCATATTGCAGTCTATATATAATTTTTGATTGTAGTTTCGCTCTATCATGCCATGGCAGAATTTTTTTAACCATTCACCGATAGGAAAAGAACCGGTATCATCCATAATCTCTCGAATATTATATTTATCTATTAAAATACCTATTTCTTCTAAAACATTATTTACCGACCGCACCCTAAACTTAGGATATAGTACCGGCCAGGAACAAAACTTACATTTCCCCCACCAACAGTCTCTGCCTGACATTATATAAGTACCGGGGGTACGTTTAAAATTGCCGTTGTTAAAAGCATATAACTGCCATTTAGTTAAATCGCGGTCAATAAAGGGGAGCGAGTCTAAGTCATGATTAAGCTCAAAATGGCCGGTGTTTCTTATGCGGTTATTTTCCCGATAGTAAATACCTGGTTCTAATTTAGTTCTTAGTTCTTGGTTCATAGTGCTTGGTTCGTTTTTTGTGATATTTAAAAAATTACACAGGTTCAAAAGCAAGAAATCATAGTCTCCTCCGGTAAGGACATAATCTACCTGTGAATGCATAAAAGATTCTTCTGGGAGGGCAGTGACGTGGTCGCCGAATAAAATAGTCGTAAGTCGAAAGTCGTAAGCCTTGAGTTCATTAATTATCTTCCAGTGCTGTTTGATTACTGGAGTTTTGGTTTCAAAGGCGATTAAATCCGGTTTTTCTTTTTCGATAAAATTTAGAAACTGCGGATAATCCCAATTTTCGGCAATACAATCGTTCCAAATAACTTCATGGCCCTCTTGCCTAAGAAGAGTTGCTGCAATAGCTGGGACTACCGGATAGATATATAGCGGCTTTTTAAAAAATTGAAATTGGCGGTTTTGCCCAAGGGTAGGACACCCTTTTCCTTTATTGAAAGGCGGATAAGAAACGAGAATTTTCATTATTCTTCCTTTAGTTTTCTAGAAAATAATCCCCGTAAAAAGTAAATACCGTAGGTAAAATGAGTAAATATTATACCAAAAAATACTAAAGATATCAAACGTAACCCTTTAGGAATACTAAAGATAAAGACTAAACCAAGATAGGAAAAAATGCTGAAAAAATAAAGCGGCCTAAAAGGCGCTATATTCAAAGACAGCCAACCTCCTATCAGTAAAAAAGCTAAAAATAGGCTGGGGATAAAATAAGCTAATCTAAGCGAAGTCTTAGGATATCTTTTTGCAAAATAGCCGCGGTGAAGAGCATAATTAGCTATCTGTGCTAGATGCGCTACAAATAACGGCCGGCGATGATGGTAAACTAAAACTTTAGGGTCATAAATAATTTTTTTACCTAGCTTATACACTATATCCAGGCACAATTTAGTGTCTTCTCCCGGCCAAAAGTTAGTATTAAAACCACCCAATTCCTGCATAATGGATTTACGGATGAAAAAATTACATGAGGGGTAATCTGCTACTTCCCGCCTTTTTTGAGGCAAATAACGGTAAGTGTATGGGCCGCTTACTAAAATTGATTCGTATATGGCGCTACTTGCCTTCTGTCTTAAATTATCATCCGGCGGTGTCACTGCCGGCCCTGCTACCGCGGCAACCCTCTCATCCTGAAAGTTAATTATCGCATTTTTTAGCCAATTTTTCTTTGGGTAAGCATCATCATCTATAAAAGCTAAAATTTCTCCTTTAGCATAACCTAAGGCCATATCTCTCTTTTTAGGCGGAGTAATTACGCCGGTTGGAATAATTTTTACGCTCCGGTCCTCACCCAAAGATGCCTTCTTTTGCCAAAGGCAATCCTTATTCAACAAATCAGGCAAGATGATAATTTCGAAATCTGGATAATCAAGACCCTGACATGCCGCGACGCAACTTTCTAAATTCTTTTGCCAAGTTTTTACTGCGATGATAATCGATACGGTCATAGTATTTTAAGATATGCATCCGGTAAAATACGGCTAAGGTATCCCAGGTGGTCCTGAATATTGCAGGAAAACCAATTCTGCTCCATTTCCGCTGGCTATTTAAAACAATGGGCGCTTCGACAATTTTATAACCTAAATGATGGGCATTCACCAAAACCTCTAAATCAAAAGCAAATTGTTTCACCAAAATCCTGGGGAAAACATTCCTTAAGGTTTCAGTACGGAATAATTTCAGGCCGGTCTGTGTATCATGGCAAGGAAGATTAAATAAAAGCCTCACCAAAAAATAATACCCGAGACTGATTATTTTACGTTGGCGCGGATAATCTACCAAAGAATTCGGATGCATTTTAGAGCCTATTACTATATCAGCATCGGTTAAACGCAAGATATCAAAAAGGATCTGAATCTGGCTGGGGTGTAGGTCCATATCAGCATCAAGAAAGACTATATAGTCGCCCTTTACATAATGTATGGCTTTTTTAAGTGCCCTGCCCTTGCCTATATTCATGGGATTCTTTTTTACTATAATATTGTCCGGGTATTTTTCGCTAAATTTTATAGCTATATTATAAGTATCATCCCCTGATCCGTCGTCGATGACAATGAGTTCCCAAGGACAGCTAAAATTAGAAAAGGTGTTTGTCACCTCCTGCATACTAGAAGCAATGCGGCTTGCTTCATTATAAGCCGGCATGATTACGGATACTTTTTCTTTTAGGTTCCTCATTTTTTCTTTAGTAACTTAAGGCCGATTAAAAAGATAAAAATGGCATTCAGGCAGATAATTATTTGTACCTGCTCTAAGCTGTTATGTAAAAAAATAATGGCTAAAAACTCTAAAGCAGTTGATATAACCAGATATTTAATAAACCTTAAATCCCCCTTGGACAAAAAATAAGTAATAAGCACATAAAAAAGCGCAAAAAAACTCATTGAAATGCTAAAGAGTCTGCCCAAAAGAATAGACTCACTAAATGCCTTTCCCGTAAGCAGCTTCAATATAAAAACAGGAAAGGTATTATAGATAATTAAGGCGATTATGCATAAACCAGAGGCATATAAAAGAGATCTTTTTAGGGCGTTATGCGTATCTTCATTCTTTGCATAGAGTCCGCTAATGCGGGGAAATAATACTACGCTTATCGCTGCGGGCAAAAATAAGAAAATTTTGCCTACCATCTGCGCTAAAGAATATATGCCGGCTTCGGCGGGGCTAAAGAAAAATTTGACTAAAAGCATATCGTAATTTACCAATGCCATAAAACAAAAGGTGCTTACGGCTACAGGCCACAAATAAAGCATAACTTCCTGAAAATTAATTCTTTCTTCCGGCTTTTTAAAAGAAATGAAATTCCGTAAAGGCACCGAGAAGAAAATAATCGCAGCTACGCTAGACAATAAAAAAGCATTTAACGCTCCGGCTATATTAAGCCCTAGTTTGATAAAAATAAAAGCTAAAATAATCTTTATTAATCCAGATATAACCGAACCTGCGGTGAGCCACTTAAATGATTCTAATCCCTGGACACCTCCCAACAAAACCGGTGTTATCCAGGCTAAAAGTATTAATGCCAACAATATATTTACTGAATACCCGGTTAGATAATCGGCCTTTCCGATCAGCCCTAAAGCAATAAAATAAAAAACAGGTAGGCTGATTAAAGCCGGCAACGAAACTTTCCTGAGTAACCCGGATACTAATGCTTTAATTTTAGCGGGCTGGTGATGGGCATTATATTCTGCAGTATATTTAGCTACGGCCATCTGTAAAGTGCCTAAAGGAGAGGCAACCATTACAAACACAGCCAACAAAGAATTAAACGCCGCGAAATCAATCGGCGAAAGGCGGTGCGCGATTAATAATTGGTAAACCAAATTAAAAACATTTGCAAGGGAGGTTGCTAAAAAAACGAGGATGATGTTTTTTTCAAAATGCCCTATTTTTCCACGCATTATTTTATCAGTTTTAAGAATCTCCTTTTCCCGGCTTTCAAAATTCCCTCTTTACTGATAACCGTATCTTCTTTGCTGATTTTTTCTCCGTCTAAATATACCCCACCCTGCTGGATTAACCGGCGTGCCTCATTTTTTGATCCCACTAAGCCGCTTTCTGTCAAAATTTCTACGATAGAAAGGCTTTTCCCTTTAATTTCATACTGAGGCATCTCATCCGGCAGTTCCTTACGGCTAAAGACCTGCTGAAAGGCATCTTTTGCTTTCCTGGCATCATCTCTGCCATGGTAATTAGAAACGATAACACCAGCTAAGTTAAGCTTTGCTTCTTTAGGATGCATCTTTTTTACGGTCTCTAAATCTTCGTCCGTTAATAATTCATAATATTTCCACATTAATTCATCCGATATGGACATAACCTTGCCGAATATGCTATCAGCTGTTTCATCAATCCCGATATAATTTTCGAGGGATTTGCTCATTTTTCGCACGCCATCAGTTCCTTCTAATAGCGGCATCATAATAATCACCTGAGGCATTTGTCCAAAATCTTTCTGTAGGTCCCTTCCCACAAGCAAGTTAAACTTCTGGTCTGTACCTCCAATTTCTATATCTGCCTTTAAAACTACAGAATCATAGCCTTGTAATATAGGATAAATCAATTCCGACATATATAACGGCTTGTTCTCTTTAAGCCTTAAAGAAAAATCGTCCCGCTCCAATAACCGCGTAGCCGTATAATGGGTAAGTAGTTTTCCGAAATCAAGCCCCAACATCTTATCAAACCAAGTACTGTTAAAAACCACCCTGGTTTTCCTGGGGTTGAGAATCTTAAATACCTGCCTTTTATAAGTAGCAGCGTTATTTTTAATTTCTCTTGTATCTAAAGATTTTCTTGCCTTATTTTGGCCCGAGGGGTCTCCGATACGCGCGGTAAAATCTCCGATTAAAAATATTACCTCGTGGCCTAAATCTTGAAAATGCTTTAGCTTCCTTAACAAAACAGCATGCCCCAGATGTATATCCGCTGCTGTAGGATCAAAACCTGCTTTTATCTTAAGGGGCCTGTTTAAACGCTTGCTTTCTTCTAACTTTAGCCTTAATTCCTCTTCTGAGATTATTTCTACTACCCCGCGCTTTATAATCTCGAGCTGTTTTTTAATATCCATCTCGCACCTCGAATCTTAGGGACACCCTTTCAGCTAATCGGAAGAGTGTCCCCTAGTTGGCTATTTTAGGGACACCCTTAGCTTTGGCTAGAAGGGTGTCCCTAACTAAGCTATATTTTCGCCGACAGGCCAATCTTACCCTGCTCAACCTCTACCCTAATCACCTTAGCTTTTATCTTATCTCCTACTTTTAATTTTTCTAAGGTATCTTTATCTATTTCGCTGGTATAAATCAGCCCGGTCAAATCCTCTTCTATCTTTACAAACACGCCAAACTCGGTAATATTGGCCACCTC
>MHGH01000013.1:152362-154070 GCA_001805465.1 Omnitrophica WOR_2 bacterium RBG_13_41_10
AAACAGAATCCAAGGGATATTTTACCGCAATATCAGTCCAAGGATTAGGCTGTAATTGTTTTAAACCCAGCGCAATGCGTTTATTCACCGGGTCTACTGAAAGAACCATTACCTCTGTTTTTTGGCCCTTTTTTAAAACATCCTGCGGATGCTCTATTCTTTTGGTCCAGGACATATCAGATACATGAATCATCCCTTCCAAATTATTGTCCAGCTCTATAAAAGCGCCGTAATCCGTAAAGCCTCTGACCTTGCCTTCTATTCTTCCGCCGACAGGATACTTGGCCTCTGCTTCTAACCAGGGATTCTGTTCCAGTTGTTTTATACTTAAGGAGATACGCCTGGCTTCCTTGTCTATATTCATTACTAAAGCCTCAATCATATCCCCTATAGCAAACATTTCCCCCGGATTATTCACTCTCTTTGACCAAGACATCTCTGAGACATGAATCAGGCCCTCAATGCCTTTTTCCAATTCCACAAATATACCGTAGGCTAAAATATTTACTACCTTACCCTTTACCTTTGTGCCTACGCTATATTTTACTTCTACATCCTTCCAGGGATCGGGAAACCTTTGCTTGAGGCCTAAAGACACTTTTCCCGATTCTTTATCTAAATTTAAAATCATCACATCAATTTTATCCCCTAAGGTTACTACTTCCGAAGGGTGGCTGGTTTTTGACCAAGACATATCGGTGATATGTAAAAGCCCGTCTACCCCTCCTAAATCTACAAAGGCCCCGAAATCAGTGATGGCCTTAACCATGCCGGAAGATACCTGGCCTATTTTTAAGTTCTCCCAAACTTTAGATTTTACCTCCTCTTTCTCCTTCTGCATGGCTTCCCGGCGGGATAATATCACGCTACGCCTTAGATTATTGACTTTCAGGATTTTGAACTTAAAAAGTTTATTAATGATATCCTTATCAAGAACATTTTTAAAGGCAGATAGAGATGCCGGCAAAAATCCCTCCACCCCCATTACTTCTACTAAAAATCCGCCTTTGACTTTCTTTATAGGCCTGCCTTCCACTAAATCCCCTTCCTGAGAATTTTTTACAATCCTATCCCATCCCTGCAATCGCAATGCTTTTTCCCGGGAGAGTATAATCATCCCTGCATCATTCTCTATCGATTCGATAAGAAACTCTAGCTCTTTACCTACTTCTAAATCCTCTTTGCTAAATTCCGTAGTAGAGACTATTCCCTCTGATTTAAAACCCACATCTACCAATACCTCCTTGGGCCTTATGGAAATAATCTTACCCTTTACCACCTCCCCTTCATGGATTACCTTGATACTTTCATTGTAAAGCTTTTCCAGTTCAGAATTTTTTTCCTTCATTTCTTATTTCCCCCTTTTATTTATTTTTAAATTGATAATAAAAAAGTCTCACCTATAGATGAGACGACTATTAAAGCCAAGAAACTGTACGATATTATTAATATAAAACGATGTTTTTAATTTTTGCACGAAAGATGCCTTATTTCTTCCATAATTTTTTTCGCTATATCCTGGTAAGGCATCCTCCTTTCAATAAAAATTTGTTCTCCGAAAAAAACAGAAATTCTATTTTTTTGGTAAGATTTAGCGCCGCGAGGCAAAGCCTCCCTGGCCCCTTTGACAAAAACCGGAATTACCGGCACGTTAAGTTTTGCTACTAAAAAACCGATTCCCGGCTGCACACTAGAAGATATCTCTCCT